>NZ_JAKJSS010000020.1:0-88161 GCF_050337205.1 Vibrio nomapromontoriensis | reverse complement strand
TGACTTCTGTTTACGTAGTGAAAGATGACCAAGAGATGGACTACACCTACACCATGGTGGACGCGTCTACTTACCTAGCAACGCTAGTTGAGTCTCAAGAGTCTAAAAACCCAGTGCTTCCGGCGAACAAGATGACACAACCGCTTGTTGATAGAACCACTGAAATCGCGGGCCCTATCTGCATCCCATCCATCTGGGAAAGCGGCGCACGCATGCCTAAGCTAGTACCAAATGACGTACTTGCTATCATGGATGTGGGTCACTACGCAGAGTCTCAAGCAAGCCAATTCAACTCGCTACCACGCCCTGCAACGGTACTGGTTAAAGATGGCGAAGCTGAGCTAATCAAACGTGCTGAAACAGTAGAAGACGTATTTGCAACTCAAATCCTTCCAGAGCGTTTTGTAAAAGCAAAAGCTGAGATTGAAAAGAAAATGGCTAAGCCAGCTGCGAAAAAAGCGCCATCTAAGCGCAAAGTAGCAAAAACGCCTAGCTATACTAAAGCGGCAAAGTCTACGAAAGCTAAATCGGCAAAGTCTGCTAAGTAAGTCACTTAGCGAGCAGTACTAACACGACGTACTGAGCTTATGATAAAAAGCGCCCATTGGGCGCTTTTTGCGTTTAGTGATTAGTACTACTGCGAGTTAACTTCACGCTAATACATACTCCGACAATAGCACGCAGGGTTGAAGCGTATTATCGTTAATTAGAATTAATTCACGTGAACCGTGTCTACCACTCGTTAATTAATAATCGACTTTTGACACCACGAATCTGCAGCCCCATCGCTTCAAACACTTCTTCAAAGTCACTGCATTGAGGTGGAATATTGGGTAAGGACAGCGATGCCTCAGTAAAAAAACGCTGTTTATGACGCTCTTGAGAACCCCACGCAAGGCCCCACCAAGACACAATGCGAGACTTAGACTCTCCTAAGCGCGTTTTACTCGGCAACCTATCGCTTTTCTCCAAGTTTTCACTTTTTGTGGTAGGCAAGAGGTTCCACATATCATTGTTCGGCCAATAGGTGAATGGTAAGCAATGGTCCACATGAAACGTTTGGTTCAATTTTCGCGTACTCCAGACACTCGTATTGTATTGCCCATCACTTTGCAGTTGTTTCACGCGCTTGCGTACTTCGGAAGTATCATGGTCTTTCTCAAGCCAAACCAAACAATCATGATATGTTTGTAGCGAAACATTATTGGCTTGGTTAAGCTCAAAGCGTTGCATCAGCCTCACCCACTGGTTGACCACTAATGGCTCTATCCAAGAGTTATAGAGACGAAAACACTCCCACAAACTTTGGTTCAATACAAAAGTACCAAAACTGCTGAAGAAATCCGTATCTAGATAAACACTGTCGCTGTTTTTCCGTCGCTTGCGAGCGGGCAACGTAGAAAACTCATAGACTCGGTTTGTTCCCGCACCTGTATAAATATGCTTTATGGGCCCTTCTTTCATTGTTTTGATTGTCGCTTGAATGGTTTTCTGGATAGCGATTGCTTCCGCCCCGGTGAACCAACTGCCTACCGCCAAATCATCCGCTGAAATATGCTTGATAAGCTGCCAACCGTCGTCCGTTACAAATCCGAGTCCCTTACTACTATTATTGTTTTGCTGTAGGTTTCCGTGATCTAACAACCGCTTGTACGCTTTAATCCAGTACAGTGCCACCAATCCAAGCGGAATCTCAATGTCACCTTCTGTTTTATCTATTACACAGCCCGGATGGGCATCAGCGATCCTCAATAACACTCTCAGTAGGCCAAGCTTGTAGGTGGCACTCTTGTTGTCATTAACGATAATGTGGCGCACTTTATTTAGATCACCCGAGCCATCATCAGGCAAAGAGAACACCACGGTCTGCCAGCTTACATTATCGCGCAGCATTGAGTCTTCTGAGTCTTGAACCTGTCGGGCTAACAACGCGGTGTCCTGCGCAAACTGTTCTAGCTCATTTACCGATACAGGATAGCCCACTCGTCCATCATTAAAATCACCATGACGTAAGCTAATAACGAGCTTTCCATTGGGCGCGAGTAAATTCGACAACTTTCGGAACGCGCGACTCCGTGCACTTGGCGCGATATGCATCCATACGGCGCTTACCAAAATGACATCAAATCGAATTCCAAGGTTCTGTATTTAATTTAAACTTGGTAATTCATCCTCTATCCAAGTAACCTCAGGGCCAGTAAACGCTTTGCCTAACTCAAGTAGCTCTTTGCATGGTTCAAGCGCAAACACCTCTGCTCCCTGCGCTAACATCCACTTTGCATCTCGCCCAGATCCCGCTCCTACATCCAGCACAACATCACCCGCTAAAGGCCAATGCGACTTCCAAGCACCATGTACTTTATCGAAGTTCAATGCGTTGTATTGCTCAGACAAAAGCTGCGCGTTTTTGCTGTAGAAAGAAGAGGTTGCTGTCATATGAATGCCATTAGGTTGTCTTTTGACAGAGTAACTTGAAATTAGACTGAATGCGAATGTGTCTAACATTAACAACACCTATCCCCCACTACCGCAACCACTCCTTAAACTCCTCAACACTCGCAAACGTACTCACACTCTGCCCATTCATGCTAAGCAGTACCAACCTATTGGCGGTGTTGACCTCTAGGAAGTAACTCAAGTCATCAACCATAGTGCCGTATACCGCGAAGCGAAATTGAAAATGCTCTGGAAACACCTTTTTTACTGAGTACGCAAAATCATCGGGTTCATGTTGGGTCACTACATCGATGCATGCCTCAAACAGGGTTTGTCTAGTGCAAACGAGCGGTGGCGTCGGATACTGGGTTTGGATGGCCGCGGAAGAGGTTTGCTTTAATGACTCGTTTAGGGCGCTTTCCAGCATTGCGATGCGCTTATTTTGCTGGTGTGCGAGGTAGCCAAATAGCATACATAGGATCGCGATAGTGCCTAAGAGTAATGTTTCTAGTTCAGTCATAGTGGCGCAATCTCACTAAACCACTCATCGACACTCCAATTGTTGGTGTTTTGGCTGGTTCGTATGGTTACGCTCTGCCCTACTAGGTTTTGTGCTTTTTCATACACAACATCGGCGCTGTCTTTATAGCGTTTCACGCTCATTTTACGCACGTTCCCTGCACTATTTTCAATAAACACCATAGCGTCTGTTTTCTCTACTCGAGTTAACACACCAAATGCATTCCACTTAAAATTGTTCACAGGCTACCCTTACTCATTCATTAAAACTCACTGCGGACGGATTTAACTATACTGGCCGCGACAGCGCAAATGATGAGATGCTACAGATGGTTACTGGATGTAAATAAACAGAATTTTCTTACAGGCATAAAAAAAGACGCCCAAAGGCGTCTCTTTTTAAGAATGTGGCGGTGAGTGAGAGATTCGAACTCTCGGTACGTTGCCGTACACACACTTTCCAGGCGTGCTCCTTCAGCCACTCGGACAACTCACCGTTTTGTTTGTCAGCCTTGCTGGCCAACGAGCGCTAATTTAATGATTATCCGTGCCTTGGTCAACCCTAAACTTGGAAAAAAGCGCTCTTTTTTAATTGTTTGCCTACTTTCTGTTTAATTCGATCAAATGTTCGGCGATTACGCGCCGTGGTAGTAACCCGGCACGCGGAACCAACGTCGGCAGTAATCTAAGAAGTAACCGTACAGTACGCCCATTCCACAAGACACCAAAGCATTACTCGATACCGCGGTAATGATTTGCTCGGTGGATGCGCCAACTGTCAACAAAATAGCGGCGTACACTGGCGATTGGAATGCCACGTAAGCGATAAGGTCAGCGGTGGCTTTCATAAAGCCTGAATTCGATACTTTCGCACCTTGCTTTAATGCCCAATCGCGAAACAGGCCGTATGGCATGGCGATGGCAATATTAACGGGGATAGACAGTAAACGCGATGCTAGCGATTGTTCAAACGTCATACCCGACACAAGTACTTCAATAAGCATGCCCGACACAAAACAAAATACAACCATAGCAAACGTATCTGCTGCTGCGTTGCGAAGACAAAATGGAGCTTTAGGTTTCACCGCTTCTTTCCTACAGAATAATTACCTAATAAATTTAGGTACAACCAAACCAATAAACTAGACATAAACAGTAGACTAGCAATTCACGCTATTAAACCACCAAATTATCAGTTTTACATTCCGTATTTTAAGTTAAATGGTAAATAAATCACCAATAACTAAGGGTTAGTCAGATTAAAGCACTAGATTACGTAATTTTACTACATACAGGCAATTTTCAACCTACAATCAGGCGGTTGGCACAATGATTTGGTAACTTAAATACCAGAAAGGGCTTTGCATCCCGTATGATATTTGTGTGTTATCTCGTCATCAGCTGCTAGCAGCACGTAATTTATGTTTATGAAGCGTTGTCTATAAAAAGAGAAAGGAATAGCAAGCTCATATATAAGCCTAGGAGCACCGCTAGAGGTTCGCCCTCTAGCGGATAATGTTTAGTTTAAGGCTGGCGGCTGGGAGGTTTGAGATCAGGAAGCTGATGAGTGGGTTGTACTCTGGTATTGAAATAGCTTACCAGCGTACTGATACAGCGCATCATCTAATACGCGCTCACGGTTTTCTTTAAAAGACGTCTGCGATACTTACTTATTATCTGCAATAGATAAACCTCGGAGGCTGCCGCAGTGCTGATACCGCCCTTAGACTGTAACTATGGTAATAATGCGTAGTGAGCCTAGATAAAAAGACGATTTGCCGAACAAAAAAACCTCCGATTAAGCTTCTCGGAGGTTAAAACACCATCAGGTTTTACTGCTTTCCAGTGACCTGCGGGACGGCTTTAAAATTTGGAGCTTTATGATTTTAAATCATCTGTCGTCCAAAGTAAGATCAATGATCGCGTATGCACACGAATCGAGATACCAAACCAAAGGGACATTTAGATCTAAATTTTTTATCATGAGCCCGCCAATACTATATTACTCACAAACTAAAATAGCTTTGGCATGCCCATTACCTTGAGCTACACCTGCTATATACTGATTATCTGCCGCTTGAGACTTGTAAACGCCTGGTGCCCAATCCGCTCCTTTTTGACTTAAGCGATTATCTCCCCAATCGAACCAAAGGGTTTTGCATTGTTCTCCGAGAGGATTCTTCGATTCTGCACATAGAACACCACTGGTTCCCCAGCTTCGGCTAGAAACACCCGCAACATAGTAGCCTTTGGGACATTCGTACTTAGTCGTGCCCCAAGCCCAATCATAGCCTCTAGGTCTAGTCTCTGATGTAACGGTAACTGTATGAGGGTTATCCGGCCACAAATTACCATAACTCATATCAGAACAGAGTATTCGGTCCCACTGTGCTACACCTATGACGCGCATACCATCAACACACGTTCCCTTATTGGCACCATTGTCCCAATCTGAGATAGTTTGTGATTGATTGTTATCGTGACCTTCAAAATTCACTAAACGCCACTCTGCATAACTGCCGACAATACCCTGCTTACCCTCATGAGTGAGCAATCGATCAATATGTTCAAAACGCCAGTCGTTTCTAAACTGCCCCCAATCTTCGGTTAGTAACGCATAATCATCCAGTTTAATGACCTGCTGAACTCGAGTCGCATTTAATGGCCACCATGCGAAGCTGTAATCCTTCTCTATTAACAGATCAACGATGTTTTCCAGCCACTTTTTCTCCAAATCCGAGGCTTTCGACGGATCAAAATTGGCACCAAATTCACTTAACCAAATAGGCGCAGTATAAATTCGCTCTAGCTCTGAAACAAAAGCAAACTCTTTATCTATCGTTTGGCGCAATTCTTCTAGAGTGAGATCTTGATACTTAGGTCCATTGCCATACCAGACACTATCAGCCCCCATATGTCTGGGGCCTGTATACGCATAGTTATGAGCCGCATAGATAAGCTTATTAGGTCGCTTTAAGTTCACAGGATTCGTTTTAGCGCCTTCAATAACTGGTCGCCAGCCCCCAAGAGCTGGAGTCGCTCCTTGCCAATTAATCCCCTCTACAATAATCAACATATCCGGATTCTCTGCAAGTACAGCATTCCCGGCACGCTCGGCTGTCCATCGCCAATCATTCATGTCGCCTCCCCCCCAGTTAGGATTATGCAGTGTATTTGCGGTACGAACTTCATTTCGTAAATCGGCACCGACTACAGCTTTATTATCCTTATACCTACCAGTGAGAAAGACCCAATCTGCCACCCAGCGATCTGTAGTGTATTCACCGCTATACCATAAGCCATTGGAGTCTAGGCCGCAGCACCACTCAGAATATGTCGTGTGATTATTTAAAATTACCGCAATATTTTGGTCAGTAAGCGACTTGACTACTGCATCAAATACTTCAATAGGCTTGAGCCCTACCAAGTCAGGATTAGCGCTCACTTGCCAATTTGCTACTGGGTCGTTGACTCTTAGCATCTCGTTAGAAAAAGGCAATCTAACTGAATTGAACCCTTTCTCCTTAAGTAAGCTAACAATTGTATCCCGGTGTTTAAACCGCAGCCCGCCTGGAATATTCCCTTCGTCGCTCGCGCCAAACCAGTTAACAGATTTTAATTTAAAACGCTCATTACAATTATTAACAATGTACCGTCCTTGCGTAGACAACGGAAACGTCGAGCAAGAAAGAGAACTTCCTTCCTGCTGAGCCGCATAAACAGATATGGGCTGCACAACAATCACAATAACTAAAACGGCAATTCGAATTATGTATTGGACAATCATATTTGGTCATTCCTTTAGTTAGTTGAACATAAATGGAATGATGCCAATTAACGCATGCACTCCATTCGCTTACAGATATTCTTAATCCTTCAAATAATCTGGCATTACGTTTTGGTGTGCCGATATTAACTCATTGCATAGCTGCCAGATTTGCTCTAGGTCCAGCACGGCGCCAGTGTGAGGGTCAAGCATCGCAGCATGATAAATATGGTCGCGTCTTTTTTTCTTCAAAGACTCGATAACTAATGATTGAACATTAATATTTGTTCGCATTACTGCGGCTAGTTGTTCAGGAAGTCGCCCTATTTTTACTGGTTGGACACCATTGGCATCAATTAGACATGGAACTTCTACTGCACACCCTTGCGGCAAATTATCAATCAAACCATTATTTGCAACATTGCCATATATAACTGATGGCTCTCCTGTCCATAGCGAGTTCAGAATCTTACTCGCATACTCATGACTTTGTTCAACCATTATACGTTCTGCTTGTACGTAGCTTTGTATTTCATTTTTCCATGAGGCGATTTGCTCAACACAACGCTGAGGGTATTCATCTAAAGGTATCTTATATTTTTCAATGAGATCCTGACGCCCTTCTTTAATAAACCAAGGCGTGTACTCCGCAAAGTGTTCTGAGGATTCGGTAACGAAATACCCCAAGCGCATCATCATTTCATAGCGCACTTTATTCTCACACCTAGGGTTATGTAAGTTGGGTTTAGGTACTTTTCCTGTATGGTATGCTTCACGAAGTATTGGGTAGACGTCCTGCCATTCTCCATTCTCGTCCTGAATCTCGAGATTGAGCATAAATGCCACATGATTTATGCCAGCAGCAGTGTAGCGAAGTTTATTTGCATCTAAATTCAAATCATATGCCAATTCTGCCGCAGTCCCTTGCACTGAATGACACAACCCAACGTAGTTGATATCTGGTGCCATTTCTGACATAGCCCAAGAGATCATCGCCATTGGATTTACATAATTAAGCATGGTAGCTTTAGGGCAAAGTGAACGCATATCAGCGGCGATATCTATGAATACCGGTATGGTTCGGAGAGCGCGCATAATGCCACCAATGCCTAGCGTGTCAGCAATGGTTTGCCTTAGCCCAAAGGCTTTAGGAATCTCAAAATCAATTACTGTTGCCGGTTCGTATCCACCGACTTGGAACATACAAATAACAAAGTCTGCGCCTTTCAGGGCCAATTTACGATCTAAAGTAGAAGTAACCGTAGGTTCTGCCCCTAAACTATGAGCAAGTTTAGTCACAACAAGCGTCGATTCATCTAGCCTTAATGCATCGATATCATGTAGTGCAATATGACAGTGTTTAAATTCCGCTAAGTGTAATGTATCGCCAAGAATGTTTTTAACAAACACAGTACTACCTGCGCCAATCACGCATATTTTAGGTTGTTTCATTTTTTATTTCCTTAAATTATGCAGCTATCTCAAAGGCTGCCTTAAGAAGTGTTTGGGTGTACTCATGATCAGATTTTTCTAATACTAAGTCGGTTGGACCTTGTTCTATTTCCTCACCATGACGCATTACCAATACTCTATGGCACAAAGCTTTTACCACTCGTAAATCGTGGCTAATAAACAAATATGATATATTTCGTTTACGTTGTAGCTCCTTTAATAAAGTTACTATTTTATTTTGAATAGTTAAGTCCAATGCGGACGTTGGTTCGTCGAGCAATATAATTTTAGGGTCAAGTACAAGGGCGCGAGCAATTGCGATTCGCTGCCTCTGACCTCCGGAAAATTCATGAGGATAGCGATTTAAAATGTCTTTTGGCAGCCCGGCATCGTCCAATGCTTGTTCACACTTAGCTCTGCGTTGACTGCCTGTTTGATACAAGCCATTAACTATCAATCCTTCACTCAGAATTTGCTCAACACTTAATCTTGGGTTCAATGAAGCAAATGGGTCTTGAAACACAACCTGCATTTGGCGGCGTAGAAGTCTCAATTCACCACCACTTAGCTCATCAATACGCTGCCCTTGCCAGGTCACGTTACCGCTATGCTGCCCTTCGTATAACAACTGGAAGATCGCCATCGCCAATGTGGTTTTCCCAGATCCACTTTCGCCAACAATACCTAATGTTTCACCTCTCTTAATAGATAGGGAAATATTATTCACTGCACATAAGTTTTTATGGGGCTTGCGTGAGAAAAAAGAACGCTTACCCAATTCAAATTCAACATGCATATTTTCAGCACAAAGAATTTCTTCAGCATCAGTATCTAATGTCGTATGCCGGCCTTTAGGCTCCGATTCAATTAACATTTTTGTATAAGGATGCTTTGGCGAGGCAAATATGTTCTCCGTCATATTGTGTTCAACTACCTCCCCCTCTTTCATAACATAAATATAATCTGCAAACTGACGCACAATTGTTAGATCATGAGTAATGAGCAATACACTCATTTGATTATCACGCTGTAGCGCTTTAATTAGGTGCAGTATTTTTGCTTGAACAGTTACATCTAATGCCGTTGTCGGTTCATCGGCAATCAGTAGTTTAGGGTCGTTGGCAAGTGCCATTGCAATCATGACTCGTTGTCGTTGCCCACCCGAAAGTTGATGTGGATACTGACTAAAACGCTCGTGAGGTTGCGGTATTTGGACAAGTTCAAAAAGTTCAATCGTTCTAGTTTTAGCTTGTTGTTTGGTCAGACGTTGATGCACCATAAGTGCCTCACAAATCTGCTCTCCGAGTGTGTAAAGTGGATTCAATGACATCATTGGCTCTTGGAAGATCATTGAAATGTCATTACCTCGCAATTTACGTAATTGTTTAGGATGCATTCCGTTGACCTGCTTTTCCTCAAACCGGACAGAACTATCATGACTAACAATGGCATTATCCGCCATTAGTCCCATAAAGCTACGTGCAGAAACCGATTTACCACTGCCACTCTCTCCGACCAATGCAACCATTTGGCCCCGCCTAATTTGATAGCTAACTTGCTTGAGAGCATTCACGTGACCATCAAGAGTATTAAAACTAACATTCAAATCACGTACTTCAGCTAACACAGAGTTTTTCATAACTACTCCTAAGATGAATATGGGTCAACAGCATCACGCAAGCCATCACCAAGTGCGTTAAAACCCAACACTGCAACCAAAATAAATCCGACAGGCGCGAGTAACCAAGGGTATGAGCCAATGGTTTGATATTGACCCGCGGCATTAAGTAACGATCCCCAACTGATCATTGGAGGCTTGATACCTACAGAGAGAAAACTAAAAAAGCTTTCTGTTAATACAACAGTAGGAAACATCATCGTTGCAAGCACCACAACATTACTGGTGATATTAGGTAAAATATGACGAAGCACTATTCTCATATCTTTAGCTCCTACAGCCTTAGCGGCTCGAATATAATCTAGGCTTCTAAGTGACAACACTTGTGCTCGTACTTGACGAGCAATAAACGCCCACTGTAAACAGGACAAAATGACGATTAACATAACAAATACCACTGTGGCATTGGCCGTTGGTGGCAGTATTGCGATGAGGGCTAAATAAAGTGGCACCGCAGGAAATGCTAAAGCTAGCTCAGCGATACGCTGAACCAACAAGTCGAATGTACCCCCGAAGTAGCCGGATAACATACCAACCAAAGTGCCTACGACCACAACCATAGCAACGACCAAAAATGAAAACAGTAAAGTGATCCGGCTACCATGCAAACTACGTGCTAATAAATCACGCCCTAAATTATCAGTGCCTAGCAAGAAGAGAGGCGAATCATTTTCTAACCCAACAAAGTGATATTTCGTTGTTACTCCAAACAATGTGTACTCCCAACTTTCAACAAAAAACTCGATAAAAATAGGCTTCGATGTGTCTTCCATGACAATTGGTAAAAAGGTTTCTTGGTCTAGTTCTGATGTTCTCTCATATATAAATGGTCGCCAATGAAACTGCCCTTGCTCATCGATCCAATGTAGTTTTGATGGAGCCTCATAAATAGCGCTCCCAAAACGTTTAAGCGGATCATTTGAAGAAAAAAAAGGTGCGAATATCGCAGTCATTATTAACGCAACAATCAAAACCAGACTAAATAATGCGGTCTTGTTTCTAGTGAATCTAAGCCAAACAAGGCTAGAGTAATTCTGTGAACTCTGCATATTTGCTCCTACGACAATCTAATTCTCGGGTCAAGCACCACTAATAGCAGATCAGAAATTAAGTTTCCTATTACTAATAAACTTGCAATAAGCAACATAATTGTCCCGATTACGTAAATATCTTGCTCTGCCATTGCACTGATAATTAATGGCCCAACAGTTGGAATACCAAGCACCATCGCTGCTTCCATTTCCCCTGTTATCATATAAGGTAAGGCTATTCCCTGATAAGAAATTAAACTGTGCAACGCATTGGGGACGGCGTGCTTATATATCACACGATTTTCAGTTAGCCCTTTTGCTCGTGCCGTTTCAACATATTGGAGTTTAAGTACGTCCAATAAATTACCCCGCATTATTCTCAAGTTAAATGCCATACCACCAAAAGCCGCTATCAAAATAACTGGCCATATATGGGTTAGTGTGTCCCACAATTTAGCCAAAGACATTGGCTCAAGCACATATTTAGGCGAATTCATCGCGCCAACAGAGCCGATATCCCATACAAATACCATTAAATAAACCAAAATAATCGCCATAACAAAGCGTGGGACTGTCATTGCAATAAATGAAAATAGTGTTGCTACACGATCCCCTAATTGGTTTTGATGTCGAGCTGCATAGATACCAGCACCAACGCCCAATAATGTGGCACCAACGTGACAAAACAACGCTATAGCTAACGTGCGTGGCAGTCTGTCTTCTATCACCTCCAGAACTGGC
The DNA here is from genome assembly GCF_050337205.1 of Vibrio nomapromontoriensis. NCBI lineage: Bacteria > Pseudomonadati > Pseudomonadota > Gammaproteobacteria > Vibrionales > Vibrionaceae > Vibrio > Vibrio nomapromontoriensis. The sequence goes on along the minus strand of NZ_JAKJSS010000020.1, from coordinate 76,538 downwards.
TTGTTGTAAGCAAACGAATGTCCAAAATCAAAATGGAAAACCATATTACTCACCCACCGGAAATACTGAACAGTAAGTGAATCATTTAGACCAAATCGTTGTCTAGCTTGCTCCGCTAACAACTCCGCTTGGGCGGGGGAAGCCCCCCCCAAACTAATCGCTTGATTTTTTACCAAATCGCCGTAATCACCGCTTGGTAATTGAATAATACTGAAGGTGATAATACTTAATATAATCAGCAGTACACCAGTTCCTAGCATGCGTCTAACCATAAATCCCAGCATGTTTATATCTCCGACAACCTCTTAATCGACACTTGGCAAGTACTCTGGCTGTAATTCTGCGATTTGGTCGGATTTTGTTACCCACACTCGCTCACGCATTACAGCATCTTCCGCCCATTGGTAAGCTAAAATAGGGGCGTTGGGGATATTCTTAAGCCGCGTATTGACTAATAATGCTCCTGGATAAGCAATAAGGCCTACGTGATAAACATTTTCGGTAAAGAGTTGATTAAACGAAGAAATTAGCAATTTCTGTTTCACTTTGTCCTGTTCACTAGAAAACGCCAATGCCAATTTTGCTAATTGCTTTTCGAATGGTTGTAACTGTTGTGGGGCGTTTGATGTCCCTCGATGCCATATTGGACCAGTGGCGGCTACTGGAGCTACCCATTCCACACGCTGGAACGGAATCACCAGTTCTTTCTCACCACGTTGTATCCGCCAATCAAATGCTCCTTGGTCTCGCTCTGCATCGAACTGAACATTCTCAAGTGGACGAGGTATCACCTTAATCCCGACTTCACCTAACATCGATGTTAGATTTTCCAACATGACGGTATCAGAACCTGTTGGCCCCGTGCTAATAACAACTTCCAAGTCCTGCCCTTTCGCTGGACCTTGAGTGAAGTTCAAAATGCCGTTGTCATCGGTATCTTTTAAACCAAGCTCGGATAGGTATTGTTTAGCGAGTTCTTGGTTATAGCCAAAGTACGCTACACTGTCAGCATCAAAATAAGACGTTTCAGGGTGGAAGCCTCCAGCATATTCAGCGGTAAACGGTCCCTTCACCAACGCCTGTCCAATTGATTTCCGGTCAACAGCATGGCTTATTGCTTTTCTAAACTTCAATTGGCGGTTAAGTCCACGAATCGCTTTTTGACGATCATCTTTTGCAGACAAGAGCGGGTTTTGATTTAGTTGAATGGCGTAGCTCAAGTTTCTCGGGCCAAACATTGCTGTTGCTTTTGCATCTTTTCCCGACAATTTACGCAACGTTTCCAAATATATTGGTGGGTTTTCCATATTGGCAAAGTCAGCAGTACCAGCCAAAGTTTGAACTGTTCGACCCTCCCAAGTTCCCAAATTAAAGTGCATCTCATCCATGTATGGGAGTTGCTGACCTTTTTCATCCACTTTCCAGTAATATGGATTGCGGCGCATGACTATTATTTCATCCGTTTTGGTCTCAGTCGGTACCCAAGGCCCCATTGTGACAGCTGGCAACTCATTTGCTGGAAGTGCTTTGTTAAAGTCGTCAAACGTTTTATCCGGTGTGTATTTCGGATGATATGCTTTTAGAATATGAGCAGGACCAGGACAAAAGGTCATAAACGACATGTTGTACAATGCTTGGTTTTGATTCGGCTGCTGAAAATGCCAACGAATGGTATAGTCATCCAGGAGTTCTAGTTTTGCACCAACACCAATTGCATCTGCACCTGAAAAAGACGGGATGCGTTTTTCAAGCACAGTGTCTTCCCAATAAAATCGTATGTCTTCAGAAGTGAAGGGATGACCATCTGACCATTTCGCACCTTTGAGCAAATTCATGGTAAGGCTCATTTTATCTTCAGACCATTGCCAGCTAGTCGCTAAATTTGGTAACACCTCAGCATTTTCACCTTTCAATTGATACATAGGTCCGGTACTAGTCAAGCATTGCTGCATGGTATAGTTAATCCCCCCCCAACCTTGGCTTTGTGCCGCGGTCCAATTCCAACCTTGGGGGCGACCGCCTATGGCGTGACGAAACACCCCTCCATACTCACCTATACCGTCTGGCATCGATTCGCTCATCATAACAATCGGCTTATCGGGCAGACGGGCTTGGACTGGTGGAAGTAACCCTTTATTAACGTATTTCTCGGTCACCCATCCGGGCTCCGAATAACCGTCTAACGCCTTTACTTGCATCAATTGCTGTGGTGTAAACTGCCTAATTTCCAGTCTATTGGGTATTATCGGCGCTTCTGGTAAACGACTTGCTCCTTCGGGCAATGCATTAGCGACCGAAATACTCAATAAAGAGGGAAAAAAAATTGTAGGAAATAAGAGTTTTATATTCATGAAGTTCACGCTCGTTTGTTATTTTATATGTGAGGTATTCGCTTGCTACTAGTCATAATTACTCTGACTACAAACAGGATAACTTCACCTTACGAGACAAAAATCAGAATGTAAATTGACTAAAAATTGAACTTTACTGTATTCTCACACTATCTAACCATTCAGGAATAATTAGGCGATAAATTGAATTTAATCTTGTGTGTTATCGTGTTTTATCACTGACTTAGTGTGATTCGGATTTCTGCCAGTTTAATGACAACGGCGCATACACGCTCGTTTTCAAACAGTAAAGGGAAGTACTATGAATTCACAACCTACTAATAATATTAGATTTCCTATGGAATATTATACTCCAAAAGCGACAGGTATCATGTGCGAGTTGCGAGCCCCGGTCATCATGAAGGAATATCATTGGCATGAGCATATAGAGGTAAATATCATTCACCAGGGGAATGTAAAGTATGAAATTTCAGGACATAGTAAACACTTATCTGCCGGAACAGTTGTCGCATTTTGGGCAACCGTTCCACACAGAATGTCAGAAGTAACATCCGATGCACTCATGACAATTATCTCTATTCCAGTTCATATTATTTATAACTGGCAACTACATAATTGCTTCGTAGCACGGCTACTAGATGGGGATATCGCCAAAACCCATACTGAAGGTTTAGTCGAATTAGCAGAGTGTCACCGCTGGTATAAACATTACAACAATAACAATTTAGCTATGAAAGACATCGTCCGAGAGGAAATAGGACTTTTTTTACGTAGAGTTGCACTTCATGCTCAATTAATTGTAACGGATCACTTTGAAGTGGGTAGACCCGACCGTAACATTAGTGCTAACACCGCTAAATACGTTCACCAAATGATCACCTATATATCAGTTAACTACCACACTCCTATTACCGTCGAGGAAGTCGCTGATGCCGTCAAACTAAACCCAAAGTATGCAATGAGTATCTTTCAAAGCATGTTAGACATTACTATAAAAAAATATCTTACCAAAATGCGTATTCACCGCGCTCAAGTATTGTTAATTCAGTCCCAACTCTCGGTGAGTCAAATCAGTATCGAATCAGGGTTTCGTTCAGCTAGCGCTTTTTACTCTACCTTCCAATCCAATGTAGGTGATAAACCTTTAGAGTATAGAAAGCGTTATTGCACAGGCATTGAGATGAAATATTAGCCCATAAGTGAATGCCATTGAAATAATCTGTTGACGCGCCAACCGTTAACGAAAAATACAGCTATAGAAAGCCCGTCATCTGCTGCGTCGCGAAAACAAAAAGGAGCTTTATGGTGGCCACTTATATCGTACAGAGTAATTACCTAACAAATACAAGCATAACCAGACTAACCCAGCGTGAAAGGCTAGTAATTCACACTATTAATTAGAATATCTATTTGTTAGTTTGCATTCCGAACTTGAAATTAATCGACAAACTAAACGCCAATAATTAAAAACTCGTTAGATTCAAGAACTAGACTTGGTCATTTTAGAACAAGAAACTCTACAAGTCGCGTAATACCCAAGGGTTAGCCTTGCTACCTTGCATTACGTTTATTTATTATGCTGCGTCGTTTGTGAGTACTCGACACCTTGATACTGAAACAGCTTACCAGCGTACTGATACAGCGCATCATCTAATACGCGCTCGTCGATAGGTTTTGCCACGATAAAGTCTGCGCCTGCCGCTAACATGCGCTCTCGGGTTTCTTTAAAGACGTCTGCGGTACAGCCAAAGATGAGTATGTCTTTTTCTGGGCCATCCATATGACGGATCTCAGAAATAGAGGCCACACCATCCATTACTGGCATGTGGTTATCCATTAACACTAAATCATACTGGCGTTCGGTAATGGCCGACAGTGCCAGCTCTCCGTTCTCTACGCTATGGGTGGTAAAGCCTTTTCTGCGCATGAAAGTCTCGATAATGATGGTATTGGTGCGGTTGTCTTCCACTATCAACACATTCAACCCGCGGTAATCGAGCTTTCTTTCAACATGAATGGCCGAAGCTTGTGGCTCGCAGCAATCCAGCTGCAAGGTAATATCAAATTGTGTTCCCTGCCCCTCTTGGCTGGTGAGAACGATATTACCATCCATACCGTCCACGATTTCTTTTACAATTGCCAGCCCTAAGCCAGTGCCGCCAAATCGGCGTGTTGTACTGGATTCCGCTTGTTCAAAAGGCTTGAATATTCGCGATTGAGCGTGAGATGAAATGCCAATACCACTATCTGTTACCCGAATGTTGAGTTGATTCTTGTCGTCTTTAGTCACTTCACTAAAGTGTACGTCTACCTGCCCTTCCGAGGTGAATTTAACGGCGTTGTTAAGCAGATTAAACAGCACCTGCCTTAAACGGGCTTTGTCACCTTCATACCAACGAGCTTCATCCACATCAGAGTAGACGTTAAAGGTCAGTCCCTTTTCATTACACAAGGTGTGGTAGACACTGTGAATACTGCCAATGATGGAGCTAAGCGGAAACGGGCTTTTTTCAAGCTCTAAGTGGCCCTGCTCTATTTTTGAGTAATCGAGGATTTCATTCAACAGCGCCATCATATGCTCACCGGAACCGTAGAGCGTTTTTAAGTGCTTGCGCTGCTCAATGGTTAAGTCTGACTTGAGTAACAACTGAGCCGTGCCGAGTACGCCATTCATTGGCGTGCGAATCTCATGGGATAGCGTGGCAAGAAATGCGGTTTTGGCTTTGGTTGAGGCCTGCGCCTTAATGCGTTCTTGTTCTAGATAAACGGTTTTTTGGTTAAAGGAATCGATCAGGTAGCGAATTTCATCTGGGCTGTCATATCGCATGTCAATGCTGCCCCCCTGACGCGACGCATCGGCTTTTTTGGCAATAATGGCGATGGGTTTGATCAAATACTGGTTAATTAAGTAGTAGCCCAGCATCACACAGATTAGCAGCAAAGGAATGATGCCTCGTTCAACGCCCATTACGATGTCAAACACTTGGTCCGCAACCAGATGTCGCGAATTCACCACTTCCAAATGCCAATTGAAATCGCCAAAGCTGCGCTTACTGGTGTAGATATCTTGGCTCACCCGAAAATTATATTCGGTAATGACTTGGTGGTTCGCATCACGCACGACAATACCGAGATCTTGGTCTTTAGCTTTGCGTTTTACAAAACGAATGAGATTATTGAGTGACAAATCCACCGTCGCCACACCAGCAAACACGCCATCAATATAATAAGGAGAAGAGGCGGTAATCATTTGAACATGGGTATAAGGGTCGATGTACACTTCAGACCACGCGACGGTATTCACTGGCTTATCGAATACCGATGTGTACCATGGCTCTGTGTGATAGCCCTCTGCTTGTGGGTTATTCCAAAGATCGATTTTGTCTACATCACCGTTGGCAGTGCGATTATAAAACAAACTGGAGAAGCGCTCATCAGCGCGAATAGAAAAAGGTTCAGGCCACAGGCCGCCACTCACCACAATGCCGTCGTTAAGTTTGAAAATCTGTCGAAGCGCAGCGTCAAGTGCTTGCCTGTCCTGAATCGCTTGCCCTAGCCCTACCACACTTTTGAGTACCCCAACCGAGCTATGCAAAGGCGCTGACATCTCGGAGGCCAGAAATTCATTTTTAATATCGAGATTTTCTTGCAGCTTTTGCCGCACTGGCGACTCCACCACCCAGTAGGTAATACTGCCAAAAACCGCAATAAAAATCGCAAGGTAAATCGTTAATGCGACGATGCTTTTCTTCTTCAAAGATTTTCGGATCAACATAATGAGCGAAACAGTCCTTTGTCTTGAGGGGCAACCAATGTATGCCGTCATTTTTTATGGCCGAATAAAATGACAATCACGATACTGATCTATAGCTTTATCAGCCGATAGCTTGTTACTATTAGCTATCATTTACATCTTAACGGTAAATCATTTTGGCATTAAAAGACATACTTTCCCTTCCTGAGCTCGATGGAAAACTTTTGAACGAAGCGCAAACTCAAGGTTTCGTTGCATCCATGGCCTCTGCTCCTCACACCTTACCTCCAGAAGAGTGGTTGCCGTTCTTATGGGGCGGTGAAGAAGTAGCACCGTTCACCTCTGGCGAGCAGCTAGAAAGCTACGCGCATGCGGTGATTGAGTTGTGGAATACTTACCGTCCAGCGCTACTTGATGGCGAGTGGATTTGGCCAGAAGGCTGCCAGTTAGACGACGAAGAAATTGTTACTCAGCAGACAAAAGATTTCTGTGAAGGGGTATTACAAGGTTGGCAGTTAGCGCGTGATGACTGGGAAACCTTAATGCCGGAAAACAGTGAAGACAATGCGTTATTAGGTGGTGTTTTATTGTCACTGAGCATGCTGTTTGATCCTGAAACCTCCATTACTACGCTGCAAGCGCAAGGTATTGAAGGGCTAGAGCAGTTCGAAGAGATCTTTAATGCAATGCCTGTCATGCTGTGTGGTATTACGCAAAAAGGCGCGGTGTTAGCTGAGCAGCAATAATCAAACTACCATGGCTTTAATCAAAAATAAGCGCGTAATACAACGCGCTTATTCTATTTACGACAATCTACGCCCTAGAAGCCACACTCTAGAATCTAAAATCTAAAATCTAAAATCGATACCCTACTGCCACAATCAGCTGATTCCAATTGAGAAAGCTATATTCCGCCATTAAATTCCATTCTTTTTCATAGCCAAAATCATACACTGCCGCCAGTGACATGTTGGAGGTTTCTTTGCTTTTTAAATCTACGTCGAACTGCAATTCATCCGCGAGGTTAATCCCTCCCACTTGTAAATTGGTTAAGCGACCCGTGACGTTTTGTTCGATACTTTGATACTGATAGCCCAATAGCAATGCCAACTTGCCATAAGGCACATCGTAACGCTGCCCTACTCGCAACGACCCAATTTTAGTCAAAATAGTACTGTCGGTGGTGGTGGTCCAAGCGTTTGTCACGGCACCCGCAGCGGTGATAATAATAGGATTGATGCCTTCAATTACGTCGATTTGTGTGGCAATGACTGCACCAATACCAAGGTTGTAGGCTTGATATTCAATATTAATTGGAATGGTCGCGGGCACACCAAATGGTTTGCCATTGCGAGTCGCATTCGATAGGTCAGCACTGATCTCTTTATTACCTTCTGTATAACCCGCTAAGCCATATATGTTTAGAAATGGAAATACCCAAGCATCGGCTCGCAATTGAACGCTCTTATCGGTTCCTTTGATAGCAACATCATCAGCCGGCACCACGTAGTGAGCAGGCTTACCAAAGCCGCCCAGCACGCCACCTGTCGCGTCAATTTTAAAGTCATCGGTCGCGATGTATTCCACATCCTGCGAGTTCATGTAAACGCCAAAACCAACAGGAATAGGTAACTCATATCCCATTTCACGAACTTGTTCCCCCCAAATCGGTAAGCCGCTCCAGTGCGCTTGGCTTTTTTCTCTTTCGACTTGTTCTATTAACTCACTGCCTGCAGCATTAACGGTATTTAATACGGTATGAGCACAAAGCACTATCATAATGGTTAGTAATCTAATCAAAATAGGTGTTCCAGTGTTAGGGGTTAAATATTGGTAGCAAGAAGCCATAAGCTCCCCACTTAACAAAGTGCTTGATCAGCAACGTTATATATAAGTGAGGCAGGTAAATAACGGAGGCACTTAATCGAAAAAGCGAGCAAGTGCCTATGTCATGCCTAACAACTCATTAGGCATGACTTGTGAGCGGTTTAAGCGCATCTGTTAAGTTTAAACGCATCCGCATCGTTAGAGCGCATCCGTATAGTTAAAACGCTTCTGTGCAATTAAAACGCTTCAGTAAAATTAAAGTAAAACGCTGCGCCATGCTTACCCATGCCTAAGTCGAGTCGGATGTTCATTCTAGGTTGCAGCTCGTAACGATAACCTGCGCCGTAAGATAGAATGGCGTGCCCGGCTAAGTCTTCCGCAGAATTACCCACCGCACCTACACCACTCCACAGCGTCATACCATGAGCAGACAAGCCACCGCCACTGCGACGGAAGGTGTGGCGATACTCAGCGGTAACTTCTGCCGTCACACGGTCTCGATACTGGCCTTGATAGTAGCCTCGCATAGAGCTAGCACCGCCAAGTTCCGGCATATCATAATAAGGGACATCACCAAACGCTTGTTTGTATTGGCTTAGCAATGCGATTACGCGGCCCTCTTCAACACTATAGAAGTGACGGAATTCAACATCTAACTTCTGATAGTCAGCCTGGCTACCCAACGCTTGCGTATAGCTGAGAGCTTCGGTACGGAAGAACGAACCATCCCATGCATTCACCGCCACATCGCGACTGTCATATTGTAAGGTGGCACCAAGCCCCCAAGTAAATGGCTTGTCTTTAAATTGCTCGAAGTTTTCATCTAACAGCGCCGAGCCAGGTTCTGTTGTTGGCTTAAAGTAGTTGACCCTCAGTGCAGGGCCTGCGAACCAGTTATCATGCACGCGAAACGTTAATGTACCTTCATAATTGGTCACGGTTGCTTTGTACTGGGTGACGTCACCAAATTCAAAATCTTGCGCGGCATCGTAGCCAACACCCCAATAGTGTTTACTTTGTGTGCCCGCATTCCATGCACCTTGAAATTGGATATCGTTGTTGTTCCAAAATAAAGAGTGTCTGGCGCGCAGTCCGTAGCCGACTTCTGAATCAACATAGTTACCAATCACAAACATCGACACACTCGAGCGCTGTAGCTGCTCTTGCTCGCGAGTGGTTTTGAAGGAGTACAAGCCCCCTGCAGCCACCAGCAGACCTTGCTCCGGTGTATAAGCCGGGCCACCTAAAAAGCTAAACATCGGCATGCCATTAATTTCTTGATAATGTTTTTTGCCGTATTTTAAATCGGTGATGGTGTCGTCATAGCGGTCACTGTCTGGCTCGTCCTTTAGGCGATCCACGGCTTGATCATAAGATTCAACGGTTTTCTCAGCGATTGCGAGATCCGGTTCAAACTCCATCGACGCTTTATCGATAGCCAGTTGTGCATAAGAAGGAATGGCAATTGTCTCATCTGCCTGAGCAGAAACTGCGCCAGTAAGCAAAGTAACAGAAACAATCGAAGAAAGTACGCGCATAGATTTAATGATTCCAGAAGCGAATGAATGAATGTTCATTCATTATTAAAAACGGGCGCATAATAAACAGAATGGGTATTTGTATCAAGTTATATTTTGGGTTTTTATATTGGTAGTGACTATCATTACACGTTACTACTCAGGCTCTGTCTGGATAGCTGAGAAACCGGAAATCTAGCTAATGATGAATAGAGTGACAATAAAAACCGGACAAATAAACGCTGTCCCATCTCCTATTGCAAACACCCTATTGTCAGTTGATTAAAATATAGGGTGTTGAAGGATTAAATCACCCAATGGCTAACTAAATGATTGGTATTTATTATAGAATACCAATCTTTCATACAAGCATAACTGTATCTTCTGGAGCGTATCATGGGGCATTCAACTCGCAAGTTACTAGCAAAGTCCTTGTCGTCTTCGTTGAAGGTTTTCTCCGCTATCCTAGTCAGCTATTTCTGTTCATCATTTTTCGCCATTGAATTTGAAAGCTATCACGTCATCTCATTTGTCACTGCCACGATGGTAGTGTGTTTTTTGAGATATGGTTGGAAGGCCGCTCCCGCCATATTTGCTGCATTGGTTAGCTACTATCTGTACAGCGGACGAGATCTATCAACCGCATTAATTTTTGCTATCTCCATCCCTTCAGTTCCCTATCTGGTATCTAGTATTTATAACCAGTACAGAAAAAGAAACCGCCATGGCTTGAAATCATCTTTGCTGTTCACTTATTTCTCTCTGTTTGGGATGCTATTTCCTGTACTCAATGCGACGAAATCACTGGCAATCAGCTACTTTACCGAAAAAGAGCATATTTCAGCCGGCTTCATGGCGTATTCCATGCTGGGCAATTCAATTACATTGCTCACTTTAGCACCAGCACTCATGCTATTGGCTGCACTTATTAGCATGAAGTCAAATAACAATTACCTACGACTCGACAGAGAAATCCGCCTATCTACACGAAGTGATGTGAGTTTTAAGTTGTGGTTTGCGTTCAGCCTGATCCCAGTGCTACTTGGCATTACTTTTACCAATAATATTGAGCTGACATTTATTTGCCTCGCTGCTTTTATCATTATTGCATCCGGCATTGGCAAACACGGACTATTGGTCCCCCTTGCTATCGGCACGTTTACTTCATTAGTGGTTCTTTTCATCAACATCGACAGAGTGAACACGCTATTAGTGCTTGATAGTAACTTTTATGGTTTCTTGCTCATCATGCTTATCATCATTATGTTGAGTTATCTACTGGCCACCTCTGTGTTACGCAATCACGAGATAATGCAAAAGCAAATCCGCTCGGAGCGTCTCGACCCGTACACTGGGTTACTAAATATTACTCAATTACAAGAGGATATTGCAGACAAAGAAGGGGCGTTGCTCATCTACCTTGACATCACACCTACCCTTTCTAAAATTGGTGACATTGGTCATGAAGGTAAAGCGAAACTCATTCAACAGTTACATAAGCACTTAAAGAATGCTCATGACGTAGGTCACTGCTATAGACCACCGTTTTCTTTAGGCATTTTAGGCTTTAGTACATACAGCGACGGAACCGATCGTAACCTTCACAATCTATCTGATCATTTAGATAACTTTCAGTTTTATTGGAATGGCACATCGATTAGCCTTGTCGATCCAACGCTGCATTGTATTAGAGTCACTAAAGATATGAACATCAAAGATCTGGTCTCTCACCTATGTGATCAGCCATCTTTGGTGGATATTCGTCTGAATTGGTTAGATATCCCTTTACTAGAAGGACGCGTGGATAAGCTAAGTTATATTCAAAAGGTATTCAAAGAAAACCAGTTTGAGCTCTATTGTCAGCCCTACCTCAACCTTGCTGAGAAAAGTTCACAACAACACTGCTTTGAAGTCCTTGTCCGAGTTAAGCATAGCGATGGTAATGTACTAACTCCAGCCGAATTCTTCCCACTTATCGGCCAATTTGGTTTGGAAACACGCCTTGATAAATGGGTAGTATGCAACACTTTTAAAATGCTCAATGACAGCGTCGACAACTGGGAAGAAATTGAAAAGTGCGCCATTAACCTAACGGCTAAATCCTTAAATAACGCTTCGTTGGCGAAAGACCTTATCGCAATGGCAGACAAGTTTTACATTCCATTGGACAAAATCTGCTTCGAAATCACTGAGTCGGCGGCACTGCAAAATGAGCAGCAAGCGATTGAGACCATTAGCACACTAAGAAAAGCCGGCGCGAAGATTGCGTTAGACGATTTTGGTACTGGTTACGCTAGCTTTTCTTACTTACGCAGACTACCTTTGGATATTCTTAAAATAGATGGCGAGTTTGTCGTAGATTTACCAAACAGTGAAAGTGATCGGCTAATTGTTAGCTCAATCAGCGTGGTTGCAAAAGAGCTAGGGCTTGAAACCGTTGCCGAGTTCGTCGAAAGCCCCCAGCATATCGATATTTTGGAAGCGCTCAATATCACGTATGCTCAAGGCTATGGGGTGGCTAAGCCAAGACCGTTAGCAAACTTCTTAACTGAAATCTGTGGTCGTTAAGGCCTGAACGACTGAAGCGCTTGCCACGAAAAGTCATCAATACGTTCGTCGGCAATATAGAAGAGTTTGCAACCAGCATGAATTGGCGAGGTTAAATCAGGGTTTAACGCAATACCATCGCTATCATCTATGGCGATTAATGTGGCTTGATAGTCTCGCTTCATCCAATGAAAGACCATTTCAACCGTCGTTTCAGAGGCGGTTTGTGGATAGCGGGTGGAATATTGTGTCATGCCACGGGTCGAACTGAGCAGCTCTTGATGCAATGCACTCGAGCCCGGGTCAACCGCGGCTTTTGCCAACATTTCGGCTCCAACGGCAGGAATGCACTCGGAGTTAGGGCAATGCTGCCTTAATAGCTCGCTTAACGCTTCATCTTTAAAATACACTAAAAGGTGCGCCGTCGGATTTCGGTTGGCGCAATACAACGCCGCAGACAGCGTGATGTCATCTTCTGGGTTATCAATCAAAATGCAGCTTGCCTGCTCTATATTGGTTCGCTCCATTTCACGCCCATCCGTATAGCTATTCACTTTTACAAAGTCAATTTCTCCCGGCAATGGGTTTTCTATGTCAGAACGGCTGCACAACACAATGGGCCTGCGTCCGGTTTCTTCGTGTTGAAGCATTCGAATCAAATGCATGGTGCGTTGGCCGTTCCAGCCCAAAATTAATATGTGTTGGTCCACTTTTACTGTCCTTTTGCCAAGTTGTCCTGAACGCCAATAATCTAGCCCGAGTGTGGCAAGTCTGCCGAGCAAGGCCGCAAATAAACTCAAGCCCCCAGGGATAATAAACAGTACCGTCACCCACCGCCCTGCTTCCGTACCGGGAGAAAGATCGCCGTATCCCACGGTTGAAGCCGTGACAATCATAAAATAAACAAACTGAGAAATGGGTGACGTTAGATCCGTTTCACCACTGAGCCAAAGCCCTAGCCAAGATAGCCCAACATACACGCAAAGTATGGTAGCAAGGCTTCTTAATTTGAGTTCAAACAGGTGGGAGTGTAACCACTTTCTAAGCTGTAACCAGATAACCACAACATTCCTTATTTGCATCACCACATGGTTATAAGCATATATGAAAAAACCAGCCAATAGGCTGGTTTTTTCATATATGCACGTTACCCATCACAAGACAGCTACGCGTTGCCTTTCACCTGCAATTGCAACTGCTCTGCAAAATCAAGCATGCGGTTAAGCGGGATCAGTGATTTCACGCGAACGGCTTCATCAACAAAGATTTCGTGCTCTTCGCCGCCTTCGGTTAATGCACTTTCAATCGCTTTTAAGCCATTCATTGCCATCCAAGGGCAATGTGCACAACTACGACACGTGGCGCCAGCGCCCGCCGTTGGTGCTTCAATCAGCTCTTTCTCTGGCACCAATTGTTGCATCTTAAAGAAAATGCCTTTATCGGTCGCGACGATCAGTTGCTTATTTGGTAGCGCTTTCGCCGCTTTAATTAACTGACTGGTAGAACCTACACAATCCGCAAGTTCAACCACGCTTGCTGGTGATTCTGGGTGCACCAAAATTGCCGCTTCTGGGTAAACCGACTTCATGTCTTTTAGCGCTTTTGCCGAGAATTCATCGTGAACAATACACTCACCTTGCCACAACAGCATATCCGCACCGGTTTGGTTGGCGATGTAAGAGCCTAGGTGACGGTCTGGTCCCCAAATGATTGGCTTGTCTTCAGCGTCTAGGTGCTCAACAATTTCCAAAGCAATACTGGATGTCACAACCCAATCTGCGCGAGCTTTTACCGCAGCGGAGGTATTGGCATAAACCACAACCGTATGGTCTGGGTGCGCGTCACAAAACGCAGAAAACTTGTCTTCAGGACAACCTAAATCTAATGAACATTCCGCTTCTAAGGTCGGCATTAGAATGCGTTTTTCTGGGGTGAGAATTTTTGCAGATTCGCCCATAAAACGAACGCCAGCAATAATCAGCGTAGAGGCTGAATGGCGGTTGCCAAACTTGGCCATTTCTAGAGAGTCACCCACAAATCCGCCGGTTTCTTCCGCTAATGCTTGGATTTCAGGATCGGTATAGTAGTGGGCAATAAGGACAGCATCCTTTTCCTGCAACAAAGCTTTAATTGTTGCAATATGCTGTGCTTTCTCCTCGTCCGTCAATACAACAGGCTTTGGAGGGAATGGGTAGATTGTATCAATTGAGTCTAAGATGTGGCTCATAGCGGGTGCTCTATGCTACTTGCAAATAATCCGGGTATTGTACACGGATATGCGCCAGAGAACAAAGTTATGGCGGGAATATCAGTGGTGGCTTCGATAGTTCACAAAGCGTTCAACGCATTTCTAAGATAGATGTAAAAAGAGAGCTCCGTTGAACTCTCTTTTTTATTTCGTCACAGCACCTATTGGCTTAGTGGCAGCCATTAACTTATTGGTACCTATTAACTTAGAGGCACTAACGTAGGCGATGCCTATTTTAAGTTAGACTTGGCGACTTTAGCTGAAGAGCTAGCGGGATATTCATCCACGACTTGTTGGTAGTATTGTTTAGCTTGTGTGGCATTGTTGCCGCGCTTGGCTAAATCTCCCAACTTCACCAAGGCGTCTGCACGCTTGTTGGAGTCTTTAAACGCCAGTACCGCTTTAAAGCTTGCTTCGGCTTCGCTGTCTTGACGCTTGGCAAAATACAACTGACCTAGCCAGTAATGAGTATTAGGTGCAAACGTAGACTCGGGAAAGTCTTTTTGGAACTGTTTGAAAGCGGCAATAGCGCCCGCGTAGTCGCGTTTTTTCAAAATCAGATCAACCGCATTTTGGTAAGCGGTTTGCTCATCAACATTAGTACTAAATTTACCCGTTGATTCTGCGGCCTTAGCGGCAGGCACAGCCGCGGCGGTGCTGGCTTGGGAACGAAGTTTATCAATTTCGATAAACAACTCTCGCTGACGCTGAACCATTTGGTCCATGTTGTAGCTGTTGCGTTCCAATTCACCGCGAAGTGTGGAAATTTCTTGTGTCATTTCATCGAGTTGCTGCTGCATTTGCGCTTGCACTCGATTTCGGTTTTGAAGCAAACGCTCCAAACGTTGAATATCAGTTTCGTTGGTTGCCGCGTGTGCTGATGCAACAGACGCAACCGTCGCTGATGATGATGTTGCAGTGCTCAAGTCGGTAACCGGTGCTTTCGCAGCGAGCACTGAGCTCGCTGCGCCGGCTAGTAACGTAAGCGTAACTGCTCGCTTAATGTTACTTGTCATAAAGGTGAATACCTCTGTGGCCGTTTAAATTAGTAAACTAGAACAGCACGACGGTTTTTCGCGTAAGCGTCGTCAGACTGACCTAGAACTAATGGTTTCTCTTCGCCGTAGCTAACGATAGAGATTTGATCCGCTTGAACACCCAGTGCTTGGATGTATTTAGCAACAGCTTGTGCACGACGCTCGCCCAGTGCGATGTTGTACTCTGGAGTACCGCGCTCATCAGCGTGGCCTTCAATAGTCACTTTAAGTGCTGCGTCTTTGCTTAGGTATGCGGCGTGTGCTGCAAGCATATCTTCGTAATCACCTGCGATTGTTGAGTTATCAAACGCAAAGTAGATAGTTTGGTTTTCACGTAACGCTTTTTCTTTCATTTCTTGCTCAGAAAGTTGTGCGTTTTGATCAATAGGAGTCACAACAGTTGTTTCTTGTTGTTGATTCGTTGTTTCCGCGCCAGTTGAAGATGCTGCGTCGTCACTTGAACTACATGCTGTCATAGCAAGTACTGGTAGTGCGATTAGCAAACCCTTAAAAACTTTGTTTAATTGCATTGTTTTTTCCTTAACCTAAAATTTTAGTTGCTACAAAAACGGGGACCATGCAGGCGCTCGAACACGCCCGTTTGTTGCCGGTAGTCTAGCTTTAAATCGTCCATCAATAGAAACCATTGAAAGAACGTTAGTCTTGTTATAGATAGAGCTATATATCACCATGCCACCATTGGGTGCGATGCTTGGTGACTCATCCAGCAGTGTTTTCGTGAGGATTTGTACCGATCCTGTTTCTAAATCTTGTTTTGCAAGATTAAATCCAGAGTTAGAACGATTAACCATCACTAGGTAACGACCATCGGGGGTGATCTGCCCACCAAGGTTCTGACTACCCTGCCATGTGATTCGTTTTGTTTTGCCGTCAGACAAATTTACTTCATAAATCTGAGGGTTACCACCCCTATCCGACGTAAAAATAAGGGAATTTCCACCTGGTTTCCAGTACGGCTCTGTATTATTTGACCGACCACTAGTTATTTGGCGTAATTTCCTTGTTTCAAGATTCAGCGTATATACATGCAGTTGCCCTGTTTTCGACAAGGTAAGCGCTAGTGATTTACCATCAGGAGAGAATCTTGGCGCACCATTGTGACGAGGGAATGACGTAATCTTTTCACGTTTACCGGTGTAGATATTCATGATGAAGATTTCAGCTTGACCGTTTTGGAAGCTCACGTAAGCAAGACGCTTTCCATCCGGTGACCACGCTGGAGACATAAGCGGTTGCTTTGAACGAAGTACAAGCTTTTCGTTGTAGCCATCGTAGTCGGCGATACGCATTTGGTACGGATACTGATCTTTATCGTTCACGACCACATAGGCGATGCGAGTTAAAAATGCACCGCGTTCACCCGTCAGCTCTTCATACACCAAATCAGAAATTCGGTGCGCGTATTCACGAAGACGATTCGCTGGAACGGTCGCTTTCTTCTTAAAAAGCACATGGTCGTTAGACAATACCAACTGGCCATCATCGCTGAGCGCTTTTGATTGACCACCTGTCAACTGACCGCGTACCACATCCACCAGCTGGTAGCTGATTTCGTAGTTGCCATCAGCTTTCTTAGTGATGGTGCCTGTCAGCAATGAATCGACGCCAATTGGTGTCCATGATTCGAAGTCGATATCCGCAGCATCGTAGGGTGTTTGTGGCATTTTGCTGGTGGCGACTGGGCTAAATTTACCACTGCGCTGCAAGTCTGAAGATATGACCGCAGAGACATCTTGTGGCAACTTACCTTCACCCGTCCATTTAAATGGCACAATGGCGATTGGGCGTGCTGAATCAATACCATCAGTAATGACCAGTTCTAAAGCGGCATTCGCGGTTTGCGTCGTAACGCTAAACAAAAATGCCATTCCTATTAATATTCGCTTAATCACAAGCTCTTCCTTTTACTCTGGAACTACAGTCAAATTGATGTTTTTTAATTTCGCGTTTACGTCGGCTTCTTTCGCTAGCGGGAAAGTACCCACTTGTGTAATGGCTCGTCTCGTTGCTGCGCACAAACGACTATCTCCATCGAGCACTTTTACCTCACCAGCAATCGCGCCATTGCCGGCTGGAATTAGCCGTAAGTTAACTCGACATTGCTTTCCCCGAAAACTGTCCTCTAACAACAGTTTTTGTTGAATCAACTGGGTATAAATAGCACCCATTCTCTGCAATTCAGACGCGACATGCTTGGAACGAGCCGAAGTGTTTTGCTCCGACTCACTTTCCAACCCGGCAAAGATATCGTTCATCGCCGCTTCTTGCTCTTGTCTTTCACGCTCAAGCTGCTTTAAACGTTCTTGCTCTTTACGCGCTTTCTCTGCTGCTGCTTTCGCGGCTTGTTCTTTCTCTATGCGCTGGCGCTCGGCCTTTTCAGCCGCTTCTTTTTCAAGACGCGCTTTTTCTTGCGCTGCTTTAGCAGCTTTCTCACGTTCAAGGCGCTCTTGCTCAGCCTTTACAATCGCCGCCTCTTTCGCTAAGCGTTCTTGTTCAGCTTTACGTACTGCGGCTTCCTGAGTTTTTCTTTCCGCTTCCGCTTTTGCCGCGCGTTCTTTTTCGCGTTTCGCACGTTTTTCTGCTTCTCGTGTTGCCTGAGCCTCTTTGGCTTGCTGCACTTTAAGCTTACGAATTCGTTCTTCTTCCGCTTTACGGTTTCGTTCTAATTGCTCACTCTCTCGGCGCAGTTTGTCCAATCGATCTTGCTCTTTTTTCGCCGCAGTTTCGCGCTGTTTTCTAATTTCCTGCGCTTGTTGGCGAACGCGAGCAGGATCGATGACAACAGCCTGAACCATACCCGTTGGTTCAGCCTCTTTCATAGTGAAATCCGTGCCCCAGAGCAAAGCCACAATCAATACCACGTGCGCCAATAAAGAAATGGTAATTGGCTTTCCGTAGCGCGCGGCTTGCTTTTTATTATTCTTCTTCATACTGCTGCGATGACTATTCCCTGATATCGGTCAGTAGGCCAACTTTTGGTATCCCTGCCTGACTCAATTCATCTAATAATAAAACCACTTCTGCATAGGGTGTTGCGGCATCACCGCCCACAGCTACAGGTGAGTTAGGGTTAATGGAAAGCTCGGCGCGTACTCTGACTATAATGTCTTGAAGGCTTAACCCGCGTTGAACATCTTCGTTGTTCACACTTAGTCCAAAATTCCCATCGCGATCGACTTCAACGATGATAAAGCTGGATTCTGTATCTCCAGCTAAATCCGAAGCAGGCTTCGCGGTTGACGTTTTAGGTAGCTCGACATCAACCCCTTGCGTAACAAAAGGTGACGTCACCATAAAGATGATCAATAACACCAACATCACATCGATGTATGGCACTACGTTTATCTCTGCGGTCAGTTTTCTCTTTTTAGGTTGATAGCCTGCCATTACTGTTCCTTACCGGCCATTGCTTGGCGGTGCAGGATAGAGTGAAACTCTTCAGAGAATGTGGCGTAGTTATGCTCTAGTTTGCCCACTTTCGTGCTTAGTCGGTTATACGCCATTACTGCTGGAATCGCGGCAAATAGACCCATCGCCGTTGCAATCAAGGCTTCGGCAATACCCGGGGCGACCATAGCTAGCGTCGCTTGCTTTACTTCACCTAACGCGATAAAGGCATGCATAATGCCCCATACCGTACCGAACAAGCCAATATATGGGCTGATTGAGCCCACCGTTGCTAAGAATGGCAGGTTCACTTCCAGATCATCCACTTCACGAGCAACGGCAACGCGCATAGAACGCCCTGTCCCTTCCATGATAAATGCTGGAGAATCGGCATTCGATTTTCGTAAACGTAAGAATTCAGTAAAACCGCTATAGAAAATCTCTTCCGTACCGGAGAGTTCATCTTTGCGCTTCTTTACATCTTGGTAAATAACTGACAGATCAGCGCCAGACCAAAAGCGGTCTTCAAAGGTATCTGAATCTTTGGTGGCTTGAGTCAACACTTTACTACGCTTAATGATCATTGCCCATGATACGACTGACATACCAAGCAAAATCAGCATGACGAGTTTAACAAGCAAACTTGCTTGTAGAAAAAGGTCCAAAAACGAAATTTCAGCGTTCACGTTTTAACTCCAATAAGATTGACGAAGGTATGGCCTTCGGCTTCATTTTTACATTATCAATACATGCTACTTTAACCAGTGCTTTCGCGAATGTCACACCTTCCGCGTCGACTATTTCTTGTTGAAAGGTTAATGAAGCACGCTTAAATTCTGAAACGGCGGTTTTTACCGTTAGGTGGGCATCCAATCGAGCCCCCTGGACAAAGTCGATATCCATATGTCGTACGACAAAGCCGGTATGCTCAGCTAACAACACATGTTGGCTTACTCCAACGCTGCGGAGCAGCTCTGTCCGAGCGCGCTCAAAAAACTTAAGGTAATTGGAATGGTAAACTACGCCCCCGGCATCGGTATCTTCGTAATACACGGTGACCGGGAACTCAAAATAAGAGGGTAAGTCAATCAAACTAATAATTTCCTAGAAACAACAACGCCCTACTATAGCGCAAGTGCCTTAATATAACGTAAGAAGATAGGTTTGTTATTACTGCTGACAATAATTTTTGAATAAAGTGCGAAAATTTACACTTAACTGAAGAAGTTGTGAGTAGATTTGTCGTTTCACTTGCGTTTATAAAATAAAACTGCCCTATTCGAAAGTACCGCAAGGGGAAAACATCCATTACCTACTTAAGCGAGCTTCCATTTACGCAAAAGCCCGAGCATTAGCTCGGGCTTTATCTTTATAAGACGTACATTACCGTTAAGTAACTCAGCACAGTTAACGAGATGTAAGGGCTAAATAGAATTTGCCAGACCCAAAGCCTTGGCTTAAACCCTACTCCGTAGACCATGCTCGAACATAAGGACAGGACAAAAGCCAGCCCAAGGAGTGGCGTGAAGCCACCAATTTGTTCTGCATAGGCATCCGGCCGCCACATAAATAGCCCAACATGTGCAAATCCCATTAGCAATGCAATGGCCTTTAACCAGGTTTTATCTAGCCACTTATGTGCATTCGTAAACTGCTCGTTGAGATTACTCACTGTCTTTGTCCGTATCTTTCTTTATCTGTTTACCATTTTGGTCGACAGCTTCATCTTCATCCATCATTTCGCGGTGTTCTAACCACAATGCGTTGATGATGCCAAAAGCACACGCTAAAAGAACACCTAAAATCCAAGCAAAATACCACATTCTATGTGCTCCTTAGTAAAGTGAGTTTTTGTTATCTTCGATGAACTTGTCATCAAGACGACCAAACATTTTGTAGTAAGTCCAAGCGGTGTAGCTCAGAATTACTGGCACCATAACAAACGCAACGCCAGTCATTAGGTTCAACGTCAATTCACTTGATGTTGAATCCCACATAGTCAGGCTATGGTTTGGGTTTAGGCTGCTTGGCATAACAAACGGGAACATGGCAAAACCTGCGGTAAAAATGATACCGCCGTTCGCTAGGCTCGATGAAACAAACGCCAATGCACATTTTTCAAAACGCGACGCGAGTACCGCAAGCAGTGGCATCACAACACCCAACGCTGGAGCAATCCAAAGCAGAGGGTAAGTTTCGAAGTTGTTCATCCAAGCGCCCGCTTCACGGATCACTTCTTTATTAAGAGGGTTAGACGCGGCAGCGGTATCGATCGCGCTAACAATAACGTAACCTTCCAGAGTTTGAATCCAGAAACCTGCTGCAACAAACGCTGCTACAACCAGTAGGCCCATCATTTGAGCAACATTGCGTGCTCGCATGTGAACATCGCCTGTGGTTTTCATTTGCAACCATGTTGAGCCTTGCAAAATGATCATAAACACACTGACCAAGCCACAAAGCAGCGCAAATGGGTTGAGTAATCCAAAGAACGAACCATGGTAAGTCGACATCATGAAGTCGTTAAGTTGGAAAGGCACCCCTTGCAGTAAGTTACCAAATGCTACACCGAAGATAAGCGGTGGAACGAAGCCACTAATTGAGATCGCGATGTCCCAAGTGTTACGCCAGCGTGGATCTTCAATTTTAGAACGGTAATCAAGGCCCAAGGGACGCAACCATAACGCCGCTAGCGTTAGGATCATTGCCAAGTAAAAACCTGAAAATGACGTTGCGTAAACAAGAGGCCAAGCGGCAAACAGAGCACCACCAGCGGTAATTAACCAAACTTGGTTACCGTCCCAGTGTGGTGCAATTGAGTTAATCATGACGCGACGCTGTGTATCCGTTTTACCGATCACAGGTACTAGGGCGCCCACACCCATGTCGAAACCATCGGTGATAGCAAAACCAGCAAATAACACGCCAATTAATACCCACCAGATAAATCGTAAGATTTCGTAATCAAACATTCTTTTTCTCCCTGCTTACGCTTCTACTTGACGGCTAACTTTATCTTCAACCGAATTTTCATTCTGTTCGAAGTGGTAACGACCCGTCTTTAAGCTACTTGGTCCTTTACGAGCGAATTTCACCATCAGATAAACTTCGGCAATTAGGAACACTGTGTAGAGCGCGATAATGGCAAACAATGATGTCCATAGTTGGCTCATGGTTAACGCGGAAGCGGCAACATGAGTTGGCAGTATTTCACCCACCGCCCATGGTTGACGACCGTATTCTGCAACAAACCAACCGGCTTCAATTGCAATCCAAGGCAGTGGCATACCAAATAGCGCCGCTTTAAGAAGCCATGGCTTTTGGTTGATTTTTTGACGGCAAGTTTGAACAAACGCAGCACCGAAGATGAATAGCATGATAAAGCCACACGCTACCATGATACGGAACGACCAGAATAGTGGCCAAACCGTTGGGATTGAGTCATCCGCAGCCGCTTGAATTTGATCTTCAGTTGCATCAACAACATTGTCGGTATAGCGCTTAAGCAATAAGCCATAACCTAGATCTTGTTTCACTTCATCAAATGCTGCTAGGTTTTCGTCAGAGCGATCACCGGCACGAAGTTTTTCAAGTAGGTCGTAGGCGTACATACCCGTACGGATACGGTCAACGTGCTCTTCACGTAGATCACGTAGGCCTGTTACTTCCGTATCAATAGAACGAGTAGCAATAATGCCCATCACGTAAGGAATTTTGATGGCAAAGTCAGTGTGCATTTCTTCTTGGTTAGGAAAACCAAAGAGAGTGAATGCCGCTGGAGCTGGTTCCGTGTGCCATTCAGCTTCAATTGCAGCCAACTTCACTTTTTGAACATCGCCAAGCTCGTAGCCAGATTCATCACCCAGTACGATTACAGACAAGATTGACGCCATACCAAAAGAGGCAGCAATAGCAAAAGAACGACGAGCGAACGCCATGTCGCGGCCTTTTAGCATGTAGTATGAACTGATACCAAGAACGAACATTGCGCCTGCGGTATAACCCGATGCAACGGTATGAACAAACTTCACTTGCGCAACTGGGTTAAGAACCACTTCCGCGAAGCTGACCATTTCCATACGCATGGTTTCGAAGTTAAATTCTGCACCAACAGGGTGTTGCATCCAGCCGTTAGCGACCAGAATCCACAATGCAGAAAAGTTTGAACCTAGCGCAACTAGCCATGTTACCGCTAAGTGCTGACGTTTAGATAGCCTATCCCAGCCAAAGAAGAAAAGACCGACAAAAGTGGACTCTAGGAAAAAGGCAACCAATGCTTCTATGGCAAGTGGCGCACCGAAGATATCCCCCACATAGTGAGAATAGTACGACCAGTTTGTTCCAAATTGGAACTCCATGGTTAAGCCAGTGGCAACACCAAGTGCAAAGTTAATACCGAATAGCTTACCCCAGAACTTTGTCATGTCCTTGTAGATTTGCTTGTCGGTCATTACATAAAGAGACTCCATTATAGCGAGAAGAAACGCCATACCGAGTGTCAATGGAACGAATAAGAAGTGATACATCGCCGTGAGTGCAAATTGCAATCGCGACAGCTCCACTACATCTATCATGGTAACTCCTTTTGTGTCGGCTGAAAGACACGTTCTATATTAAGCGACAAGGACGACTGTTTAATTTACATTAAACTTGTTGAGACTTAGCATCATCCTTGTTGCGAATATGTACCGATTGGTTATTTATTTGTTAAGCTTGCGCTAATATAGCTGACGCTAATATTACTGCTAAATTAATTCAGTTTCAAAAGATTTATTTACTAACATGCTTTGATTTACATCAATAAAGGCAATAAGAAGATTGTACGATCTTTACTCACAATGATGCAGATCAATTTTAGCTGATATTTGTAACGATTTTGGGGAGCAGTGAAAAAACGGAAATAACGAGAGGAGAAAAAGAAATAACCCTTTAGCGGTAAGGGATTATAGTGAAACACATTGATGACGTAAATACATATTCATCAGTGACAGCGCAAGAATTAGCATACGCACTATACCAACCGCATGCCAATGCATACCGACAATATTAAAAAATAACTTTTTAATATTGTCGGTTATTTCGCTAATCAATAATCAGGATTTATCGACACCGAAGTGCAAATAGGCTCGATCAGAAGCAATTCTTCCGCGAGGAGTTCGCTGCAAGTAACCTTGCTGTATTAGATAGGGTTCGATGACATCTTCGATGGTGTCTTTTTCTTCACCAATCGCCGCGGCAAGGTTGTCTAAGCCAACCGGGCCCCCAGAGAACTTCTCCATAATGGCCAGCAGCAACTTACGGTCCATATAGTCGAAGCCTTGGTGATCGACATCCAGCATGTTAAGGGCTTTATCAGCAATATCCGAACAAATGTGCCCATCACCTTTTACTTCGGCGTAGTCTCGTACTCGGCGAAGCAACCTGTTAGCAATACGAGGCGTACCACGTGCACGACGCGCGATTTCTAGCGCCCCTTCAGGTTCCATTGATAAGTTAAGGCACGCGGCACTTCGTTGTACGATGCGCTGTAAATCGGCAATTTTGTAGTACTCGAGACGCTGCACAATGCCAAAACGGTCACGTAACGGTGACGTTAATGAGCCTGCGCGGGTCGTCGCGCCAATGAGGGTAAAAGGTGGGAGATCAATCTTAATCGAACGCGCCGCAGGACCTTCACCAATCATAATGTCTAACTGGTAGTCTTCCATCGCTGGATACAAGATTTCTTCAACCATTGGACTTAATCGATGTATTTCATCAATAAACAACACATCATTTTCTTCAAGGTTGGTCAACAGCGCCGCCAAGTCACCGGCTTTTTCTAACACAGGGCCAGACGTGGTGCGAATATTAACGTCCATCTCATTGGCGACGATATTCGCAAGCGTGGTTTTACCCAAACCCGGTGGACCAAAGATCAATAAATGATCCAGCGGTTCATTTCGCAGCTGCGCTGCTTTAATGAAGATCTCCATTTGGTCACTAACATGCTGCTGACCTTCGTAGTCGGCTAACTTTTTGGGTCTAATTGCCCTATCAATGACATCCTCGTCTTTAAAAACGGGGTTTTCTGGGGCTATAAGGCGATCGGCTTCAATCATATTTTTATCTCTATTGAATCGCTACTAAGCTTACACCATTGAGCGCAATGCATCACGAATAAGCGCTTCACTGCTCATTCCTGGTTTCGCCACTTGCGAGACAACTTTTGTCGCTTGCGCTGACTTGTAGCCCAGAGCAAGCAAAGCGCCAACCGCTTCATCTTCTGCACTGTTTGCTGAGCGCAACGACTCCATACCATCCATTGGCGCGGCATCGGTTGCAGGCGTAAACAGATCCCCTGCGCCCCACCCTTTCAGGCGGTCCTTCATTTCAACCACCAAGCGTTCTGCGGTTTTTTTACCGACACCAGGAAGCTTCACTAACGTAGAAATGTCTTCACGTTCAACACAAGAAACAAACTGGCTCGCAGACATGCCAGACAGAATACCTAAACCAAGCTTAGGACCCACGCCATTGGCTTTAATCACTTCTCTAAAAAGGGCTCTTTCGCTGACAGAATTAAAACCGTATAACAACTGCGCATCTTCACGAACAACAAAGTGAGTATAAATGATGGCTTCTTCGCCGACTTCTGGTAATTCGTAAAAACAGCTCATTGGCATTTGAATTTCATAGCCCACGCCCCCGACTTCTATCAATAGCTCAGGTGGCTGCTTTTCTACTAGAATTCCGCGTAATCGTCCTATCACAGTTTAATTTCTCATGCTATTTGTAATAGGACTTAGGATATAGAATAACTGGATGGGTATCCAGTTATTTTGGAAGGGAACAGATGAACCAATCGTGACGTTTTTGCTGTTTAAGCGAGTACTGTACGTAACCGCTCTGACAACTCGGTTCCTTCATTAATCTGCTGATTAAGCTGTTCGGTAATAATTTGAATATCATCGGCAACCGACTTGCTGTCCGCCACCGAATGAGCGACTTCACTACTGGCTTGATCCAGTTCGCCAATGGCCTGATTCTGCTGACTGACTAATTGACTTAGATCGCTAATTTCCGTTGAGATCACTTGTACCTGCTGGATCATTTGACTGAGTTCCGTCACTGTCGTTTGGATAGTCTGCTGACCAGAATTAATCTCACGCTGACTATCACCAATTAGCGCGCGGATTTCTTCTACCGAGTTACTGGTTTTCGAAGACAGTTCCCTAACTTGTTCTGCAACCACGGCAAACCCACGACCATGCTCCCCAGCTCGCGCAGCTTCAATGGCGGCGTTTAACGCAAGTAGATTGGTTTGATCCGCCACGGTAGTAATAAGCTCCATCACCGACACCACTTTTTGGTTGCTGTTGTCTATATTGGTGATCGCTTGCGTTGATGCGTTGAGCATTTCGCTGCTGCTTTCTGCTTGCGATTTTATCGCTTCGGTTTGTTGCATGACTTGCGACATGAACACCACCGAATCTTGAGTAAAGGCTGAGAGTTGCTCTAACTGTTGGCTCATTTCTTCTGCCGCGCTTGCTTGCGAGGCACTGTTTAGCCCGAGTGACTGTACGTTATCTTTAAGCTGGGACGATTGCGTGTTGACGTGGTGTATCACGCCATCGAGTTCCTCGACACTTTCATTAACAACGACGAAGGTGGCATCTAATTTCGCTTGACCTTGAGTGGCTATCTCTCCTTGTGCCTCGCTCTCTTGTAAGGCTTTTTCTGCACGAGCAATGGCACTTTCTTTCTGCTTAGAGGTAAAACTTTGTGCAAAGCAAATCACCAGTAGTGGCAAAATCATTCCAGACCAGATTTCAATGTTTTGCTTACTGGTAGAGAGCGCTATTTGTGGGAAGACATAACCACTGGTATGCAGATACGTTAACGTACAAGCGATGAGTACAATCCCCACACTCCACGTTAATGCCATGATGCGCGATGCTGATAGATAAAATGCGACAATGAGTAACGGCGCCCAAAATGCTTGAGTGGAATCAACGATGCCACCACTTTGATAAATGATGTTGAGCGCATGGCTGGTCATACCGAGAAAACCGACATTCAGCGCTATGGTAATGCCGTGAGTCCAGCGCAGCAGTGCTAACGACAGACATTCAAGGAAAATTAATACCACAGAGGTGGCAAACAACGCCGCATGACCATTGCCGTGCCATTTAATCGCACTGTATAAGCCAACAACCAGCGCAACGATGGCAAATACAGCAGTTATCTCTGCTTTTCTGAGTTGAATATGAGGTAGGCGATCAGAATCTAAAATAAAGTAGTGCCATATGACGTTGTTTTTCATTGTTATTTGGTCCTTTGACTTAACTCATCGGACCAATTATAGAAGTTAACAATAATTTAACAATGGCTTTTTCTGATTTGAAGCGAAACTGTGGGCTAGCTATCGTTAAGTTTATTAATATCCCCAACGTCTAGCGATAACGTCCTCGTTTCGCTCCTGTGGCTTTACCCGCTAATGCAATCAGTGTTTTGTTGGTGTTGGCATGACAAATCGCCACACCCAACGCGTCCGCCGCATCTGCTTGAGGTTTCGCTGCCAGTTTTAACATACTCATCACCATATGCTGGACTTGCACCTTATCCGCACCACCCGAACCGGTTACCGCTTGCTTAATAAGTCGCGCCGCATATTCATGCACGGGCAAATCGTGGTTAACCGCGGCAACAATCGCGCTACCTCTAGCCTGCCCAAGCTTAAGTGCTGAGTCGGCGTTCTTCGACATGAACACCTGCTCAATGGCAAAAACATCCGGTTGGAACTGAGTGATAATTTCACTCACCCCTGCGTAAATTTGTTTTAAGCGTCCGGGCAGCTCTTTTTCGGACATTCGAATGCAGCCACTACCAAGATAATACAAGTGTCGGCCCTGTTGCCGAATAACCCCATAACCCGTAATGCGTGAGCCGGGGTCGATACCAAGAATAATTGACATAAACTACAATGCTGCCGCTACTTCATCTGAAATATCACCGTTGTGATACACTTCTTGCACATCGTCAAGATCTTCTAATACGTCGATTAAACGCAACAATTTGGGCGCAGAATCAATATCCAGTTCCGCTTTTGTTGACGGAACCAGCGTCACTTCAGCATTCACAGAAGTTAAGCCTGCCGAATCTAGTGCGTCTTTAACCTGGCCAAACTCCGCTGGCGTGGTATAGACATCAATCGCACCATCGTCATGAGTTTCAATGTCGTCAGCACCACTTTCAAGTGCGACCTCCATCACTTCATCTTCATCCAGCCCTGGTGAGTATGAAATTACGCCCTTCTTCTCAAACAAATAACTAACGCTGCCATCTGTGCCTAAATTGCCACCTGATTTTGAAAACGCATGTCGGACACCGGAAACCGTTCGGTTGCGATTATCAGTCATACACTCCACCATCACCGCGGTTCCCGCAGGACCATAACCTTCGTAGATGACGGTTTCCATGTTTTCATCACCTTCACCACCCGCTCCTCGGCTGACGGCTCGATTTACCGTATCTCGCGTCATGTTGTTAGACAGCGCTTTATCGATTGCTGCTCTCAAGCGAGGGTTATTCTCAGGTTCGGCTCCGCCTTCTTTCGCTGCGACTACGATTTCTCGGATCAATTTGGTGAAAATTTTGCCACGCTTAGAATCTTGCGCGGCTTTACGATGACGTATGTTTGCCCATTTACTATGACCTGCCATGAGGAATCCTTTGAGTTCTATTTATTTGGTTTCTATTCAATAGGATAAACGCGAAACGCGTCGTACACACCTTTACTTTATTTCACTATACCTAAATTAAATAAAAAAAATCCCGCCTTAGCGGGATTTTTTATTCACTGTCATCAAAAGTCTGTCACGCTGGCTATATGTATTCGCCAGCGTCGCTAGAACTTTTCTATTCTGCGTCTTTCTTTGCTGCTTTCACTGCAATCGCAAGTTCGTCTAACGATGCAGGGTTAGCAAGGCTAGGTGCGTCCGTTAATAGACACGCCGCTGCGGTTGTTTTAGGGAAAGCAATCACATCACGGATGTTTTCTGTGCCACATAGCAGCATCACTAGACGGTCTAGACCGAATGCAAGACCGGCATGCGGTGGTGTACCGTACTTCAGAGCGTCAAGTAAGAAACCAAATTTCTCACGTTGCTCAACTTCGTCAATACCTAGAATACCAAATACCGCTGACTGCATGTCTGCGTTGTGAATACGCACAGAACCGCCACCCACTTCGTAGCCATTGATAACCATGTCGTAAGCATTAGAATTTGCCGCTGCTGGATTTGCTTTTAGCTCTTCCGCTGTCATGCCTAGAGGCGATGTGAATGGGTGGTGCATCGCGTGCAGGTTACCTTCATCATCTTCTTCAAACATTGGGAAATCGATAACCCAAAGTGGTTTCCACGCTGCGTTGTCGGTGAGCTCTAGATCTTTACCAAGCTTAAGACGTAGTGCACCCATGGCTTCTGCCACAATGTTTGCTTTGTCCGCGCCAAACAAGATGATGTCACCAGATTCTGCGCCAGTGCGCTCTAGAATACCGTTGATTACATCTTCGCTTAGGAATTTAGCCACTGGTGATTGAACACCTTCTGCGCCTGCAGCACGATCGTTCACTTTCATCCAAGCTAGACCTTTCGCGCCGTAGATGCCAACAAACTCACCGTAACCATCAATTAGCTTACGAGTCAGTGATGCGCCACCTGGTACACGGATAACCGCAACACGGCCTTTTTCGTCATTTGCTGGACCAGAGAAGACTTTAAATTCAACATCTTTTACTAGGTCTGCAATATCAACAAGTTCAAGCGGGTTACGCAAATCAGGCTTATCTGAACCAAAACGACGAATCGCTTCAGAGAACGGCATGATAGGGAAATCACCTAGGTCAACGTTAAGCAGCTCTTGCCACATATCGCGAACCATTTTTTCTGTTGTCTCACGAACTTGCTCAGCCGACATGAATGAGGTTTCGATATCGATTTGAGTAAATTCAGGTTGACGGTCAGCACGCAAGTCTTCATCACGGAAACACTTAACGATTTGGTAGTAACGGTCAAAACCAGACATCATCAGCAGCTGTTTGAACAACTGTGGTGATTGCGGTAATGCGTAGAATGACCCTTTATGAACACGGCTTGGTACTAGGTAATCACGTGCACCTTCTGGCGTCGCTTTGGTCAGTACTGGTGTTTCAATATCAAGGAAGCCATTTTCATCTAGGAAACGACGAACAAAGCTTGATGCCTTAGCACGTAACTTAATACGGTCACTCATCTCTGGGCGACGAAGATCGATATAACGGTACTTAAGACGCTGTTCTTCTGTATTCGTTTGGTTGAAATCAAGAGGTAGCACGTCAGAACGGTTGATGATTTCTAGGCCAGACGCCAAAATTTCAACTTCACCCGTTGCCATGTCTTTATTCACTTGGCTGTCTGGACGAACGCGAACTTCGCCCGTTAGCTTGATGCAGAATTCGTTACGAAGTTGGCTTGCCAATTCGAACACATCCGCCATATCTGGATCGACAACTACCTGAACGATACCTTCACGATCTCGCATATCAATAAAGATAAGACCGCCTAAATCACGGCGACGATTAACCCAGCCGCACAAATCTACAGTTTGTCCTGCAAGGGACTTGTTCAGGTGACCACAGTAATGGCTACGCATAATGAATTTCCCAATTTCCAATTATTAATTAAAATCAAATTGTACGAGAAGCGGCAATGGAAACAACCACAATACCCACATACAAAATTAAAGGTTCATTTATACTCGGAAAATCGTCTAAAATCGACCTAATTTGACAGTTTTATTGTGTTTAATTGCCGTCAGACTTACTGTAATTAGTTAAACGGACAAAATATCAACAAAAGCGTAGTAGAAGGTAATATGAGTGAGCTAAGTTTACGGTTGGGCCTGACAATGTGGTCACATAATGATTGGCTTCATTCGTTTTATGGCTCTGGCACGAAATCAAGCCAAAGGCTTGAGCGCTATGCGTCGGTATTCCATACCGTAGAAGGTAACACGACATTCTACGCTACCCCAAGCGACAACACGGTTAATAATTGGGATAAAGCGACACCAGATCACTTTCGCTTTACGTTTAAACTGCCAAAATCCATTACCCACGAGCAACAGCTAAGACATTGCCAAGCGCTACTCCATGATTTTTTAACCACGATGTCACCACTAAGAGAAAAGCTGGGCATGCTAACCATTCAGCTCCCACGCCGCTTTGGCCCTAACGATCTCCCGGCCCTGCAATCATTTTGCCAGCATTTCCCTAACGATATGCCGTTAGGCGTGGAGGTTCGCCACCCTGCCTTTTTTCAAAAAGGCCCGCATGAGAAAGCGCTTAACCAATGGCTACTTGAACATGGCATTGATCGAATCATCATGGATAGCCGCCCGGTATTTGCCGCTAAACCCGACTCACCAGCGGTGATAGACGCTCACAGTAATAAGCCCAAAGTGCCAGTTCATGCCATTTCTACGGGGCAACACCCCATGATTCGGTTTATTGGTCATCCAGAGCTTGAAGCAAACAATCCATTTTTCAAACCCTGGCTGAACAAGCTGCCAGAATGGATTGCCCAAGGCAAACAGCCCTATCTCATGATTCACACTCCCGATAATCAGTACGCACCAGAATTGGCGCTGCAATTATATACGCAGTTACAACGGCATGTAGGGCAAGTACCTGGTATCAATCAAGTATCTGGTATCAATCAACCGATATCTCTGCCCTCTTTAGCATCCTTTCCCCCTAGCGCCGATGAACATCAGATTACGATGTTTAAGTACTAGCAATGACCTTTTATCGATAAGAGCTACCGGCTGACATCGCCTGTAGCAACGGTGAATAAAGAATGGCTTCATATAATGACAAGTACACTTGAATAGCGTAAAATGCGCGCCTTTTTATTACGTCTACAGAATGAGAGAGACGACATGGAAAACAAAGATACGATATTCTCTGCCCCTATCGCGAAAATCGGCGACTTTACGTTTGATGAAAGGGTGGCTGAAGTCTTCCCAGACATGATTCAACGTTCCGTACCGGGCTACAGCAATATCATTTCCGCTATAGGCATGCTGGCGGAGCGTTTTGCCAAACCTCATTCTGTTGTCTACGACCTTGGCTGTTCTCTTGGCGCCGCTACCCTGTCTATGCGTCGCCATATCCAGCAAGAAGGCTGCAAAATTATTGCCGTCGACAACTCTTCTGCAATGGTTGAGCGCTGTAAGTTACACATTAACGCCTATCGGTCTGATACCCCCGTCGATGTCATTGAAGCCGATATCCGTAATATTGAGATTAACAACGCATCGGTTGTTGTACTCAACTTTACCTTGCAGTTTTTATCGCCAGAAGACAGACAAACCCTGCTAGAAAAGATTTACGCTGGCTTGCGCCCGGGTGGCATTCTGATTTTGTCAGAAAAGTACATCTTCGAAGATGACACCGCGCATGAGTTATTAATCGACCTTCACCATGATTTCAAACGAGCGAACGGTTATAGCGAACTTGAAATCAGCCAAAAGCGAAGTGCTATTGAAAACGTGATGCGCCCAGATTCTATCGCCACGCATAAGCAACGCTTCAATGACATTGGTTTTAGTAGCTCTGAAGTCTGGTTCCAGTGTTTCAATTTTGGTTCTATGTTCGCCATCAAATAAGTCAATATATCGAGAGTCACATGTTTAACTTTGCAAATTTTTATCAACTCATTGCCCAAGACACGCGTTTACAACCTTGGCTAACGGTGCTCCCTCAACAATTGACGGACTGGCAAAATGCACAGCATGGCGATTTCGACCGCTGGCTACGAGCTTTGGCGAAAATCCAAGCGGGTACTCCGGATAACATTGACCTAAAAACTAGCGTCACACTTTCCAATTCAGATGCACTGCCAATAGGTGAAATGAAGAAGCTAGAAAGCCTACTTCGTACATTCCACCCTTGGCGCAAAGGTCCTTATACTGTCCATGATATCCACATTGACACTGAGTGGCGTTCAGATTGGAAATGGGATCGTGTGTTACCGCATATAACACCGCTCAAAGACCGCTCCGTTTTGGATGTTGGCTGTGGTAATGGCTACCATATGTGGCGCATGCTGGGAGAAGGTGCACGCCTTTGTGTGGGTATCGATCCATCGCACCTGTTTTTGGTCCAATTTGAAGCCATTCGTAAGCTTATGGGCGATGACCAGCGAGCGCACTTATTGCCGCTAGGAATTGAGCAACTACCAGAGCTTGAAGCCTTTGATACCGTATTTAGCATGGGTGTGCTCTACCACCGTCGCTCTCCACTTGACCACCTGATCCAACTCAAAAACCAGTTGGTTCCCGGTGGCGAATTAATTCTAGAGACTCTGGTGATTGATGGCGATGAAAACGCCGTACTTGTACCGTTTGACCGCTATGCACAAATGCGCAACGTTTACTTCTTCCCATCTGCGCCTGCGCTAAAAGTTTGGTTAGAAAAAGTAGGCTTTGAGAATGTACGCATTGTGGATGAGAACGTGACGTCAGTCGGCGAACAACGCACTACCGAGTGGATGACACATAACTCTTTACCTGATTATCTGGACCCCAACGATCCAACAAAGACGATTGAAGGCTACCCAGCACCAAGAAGAGCGATCCTCGTCGCTGACAATCCAAGCAACTAAATTCACTTGGCTTCTCATTTCTTATGATATTTACCAAAGGCTTATAAGTCTGACGCAGCTCTGACAATAGGGAGTATCGCACTCCCTATTCGATGCGTTAAAATCCGCCTCAATTCATTCCAATTTACCACAACTGTTTAGGATTTAAGATGTACAAACGCTTGGTACCGCTTGTCGCCATCACTCTTCTCGCTGGCTGCGCTTCTGTAAACCACCAAGAACTTCACCAAAGTACCTTAAATGCGATCAAGAACTCCGAACAACACCTTGATAATCGCCTTACGAATTTGGATCTGCAACTAAGTAATCAAAGCGACTATATTGATAGCCTTGAATCTGAAATTATTGCACTAACTAAACGCATTGATACGCTGCAAAACAACCAAGACTCAGCCGTAGAAAAATTGGCAGAGCCGAAAAAACAAACCGCCCCAACTCGCAACCTTAGCCCATCAAAGCCTGTCGTATTAGGTTCGGTTGAAAAAGTCGATCTTGATATTTTAAATCGCCGATTCGATGCTCGCGTTGATACAGGCGCAGTCACCTCGTCTCTTAATGCTATCGACATTCAAGTATTTGAGCGTGATGGCAAACAGTGGGTAAAATTCCATCTACTCGATGACAAAGCGAAGAAACAAGATAAACGTTGGATTGAAGCACCCGTTATTCGCTATGTGAAAATTCGCCAATCAACAAATGAAAAGGCGGAGCGTCGCGCGGTCATCGAATTGTGGATCCGTGTTGGAAATATCCATGAAAAAGCGCAATTTACACTGGCAGATCGCTCGCAAATGACCCACCCTATATTACTAGGAAGAGAATTCATCAAAGATATTGCTTTAGTTGACGTTAGTCAGCAATATATACTTTCTTCTAACGAATGAATCTCTTTTGAATAACACTCTCAGGGAAAGTAAATTACAATAATAAGGTTGTTTATGACTTCACGTATTCCATTTTTTCTATCAGTTGGTGTACTGATTGCAATAGGTATCGCGCTTAGTGTCCTTCGACATGAAACCTACGGTGTACCTTGGACCCCAGGCGAAGCTCGTCAAGTTTGGGACATTGAATCCCGAGTCGAATTTAACGCGACCGGCCAACCCGCTAAAGTCTCTTTAGCTGCGCCATACACGCAAGAAGGCTTTACACTCATTAGTGAGTCAGCCTCTTCTCCGGGCTACGGCATCTCTTACGTTGAAACAGACGCAGGTCGACGAGCAGAATGGTCTATTCGTGAAGCTCATGGACCGCAAACTATCTACTACAAAACTCAATTCCTTGTCGATGACCAAGCCGTCGCGAACTCAGAACCTCCATCAGGTGACATTGTTGTCCCAACGTTTGATGGGCCTGAAGAAGCGGCCGCAACCGCTCTTATTGAAAGAGCGACCAGCCGTTCATCAGACAATATCACGTTTACCCGTGAGCTCATCAAAACCCTCAACGACGTTGATAGTCAAAACTCTGCGCTCATCCTTAATACGATGAACAAAACTCAAGCAGCGGCAAAACTGTTAGCGTATGCTGAGATTCCAAGCAAAGTCGTTGGTGTCATTGAACTGGAAGATGGTCGCCGTAGACAGTCTATCCAACAAATGATTCAAGTCTGGGATGGCGCTAAGTGGCAAATTTTCGCACCAGAAGCCAATGAAGGCGAGAAAAAGAAAAACCTTCTAGTCTGGGATGAATCTAACGTTTCATTACTCGATGTCGTTGGCGGCAAAGACAGTAAAGTACACTTTACGATGATTGCTCAAGAAGTCAGTGCTCAAGAAGCCACCGACAGTAAGGTCGATTCTGACAACCTACTTAACTTCTCGATTCACAGCCTACCGCTGGAAGAGCAAGCGATGTTTAAGACCATCATGCTTATCCCGATTGGTGCGCTTATCGTGGTTTTGTTGCGAGTCTTGGTTGGCTTGAAAACATCAGGCACCTTTATGCCGGTATTGATTGCGGTGGCGTTTGTACAAACACAACTGGTCACGGGTATTGTCGGTTTCTTGCTTATTGTTGGTACTGGCTTGGTGATTCGAAGCTACCTGTCCAAACTTAACTTGCTGCTCGTTGCCCGAATATCAGCGGTGATCATCACCGTTATATTGATTATCTCCGTCTTTACTGTAGTCGCCTTTAAAATCGGCCTTACCGAAGGGCTTTCCATTACCTTCTTCCCTATGATTATCCTTTCTTGGACCATCGAGCGTATGTCTATTTTGTGGGAAGAAGAAGGTGTTAAAGAGGTTGTGCTACAAGGTGGCGGCTCTCTGCTAACGGCAGTGATGGTTTATGTTGCGATGACCAATCCATACGTTCAGCATCTCACGTTCAACTTTATCGGGCTGCAACTGGTTATCCTTGGCACCATTCTTTTAGTCGGTACTTACACTGGTTACCGTCTAACAGAGCTACGTCGATTCAAACCTCTGACGGAGGACTAATCTATGTTGAATAAGATTACCAGTCCGTTCAAGCTACGCGAACGTGGCATTATGGGAATGAACAAGCGCAATCATAGCTACATTAGTAAGTACAATGATCGCTCTAAGTATCCGCTGGTTGATGACAAGCTGCAAACGAAGATTATCGCTGAAAAAGCAGGCGCAACAACGCCTGCCCTTATCGGCGTCATTCGTAGCCAAGCTGAAGTTAAAAAAGTTCACAAGATGGTGAAAGACTGGCCTGGCTTTGTGATTAAGCCCGCTCAAGGTAGTGGTGGTAAAGGCATATTGGTCGTCACTGAGCACAAAGATGGTGTTTACACTAAACCCTCTGGTGCAACGATTAACGAAGTCGATGTAGAGCGCCACATCAGTAACGCTCTTGCTGGTTTGTTCTCTCTTGGTGGCAAGAACGACGTAGCCGTGGTTGAAAACCTTATCAAATTTGATGACTGTTTTGACGGCTTCAGTTATGAGGGTGTGCCTGATGTACGAATCATTGTATTCCAAGGCTACCCCGTTATGGCCATGATGCGACTCTCTACCTCAATGTCTGACGGTAAAGCCAACCTGCACCAAGGCGCGGTAGGTGTAGGCATTGACATCGCAACCGGTAAAGCGGTTCGTGCGGTGCAATATGACCAACCCGTGACATTGCATCCTGATACCGGTAAAGAACTGGCAACATTGGTGGTGCCTCACTGGAAGCGTTTGCTGACTCTTGCCTCTAGTGCGTATGAAATGACAACGCTTGGTTACATGGGTACCGACATGGTTCTTGACCGTGAAGAAGGTCCGATGGTACTCGAGCTTAACGCACGTCCTGGCTTAGCCATTCAGATTGCTAACGGATGTGGTTTACTCCCTCGCCTACAGCATATTGAATCACTTGGGACACCAAACCCGTTTGACTACCCAACACCGGAAGAACGTGTTGAGTATGCGGCAAAAATGTTTGGCCACCATAACGAGTAGCCTGTAAAACAGAATAAAAACGGTGGGTTTATGCCCACCGTTTTTTTGATAAAAGTACTGGCAAGCCGATTACATCACATCATATTTGCGCTAGTTCTCACTTTTCTATTTTGTTCCCTCTAGATTTATTAAAAAGTCACACAATAAATAAATCAATTAATATCAATCACTTACCACAAACACATCAAAAATACCAAACCATTTAGCATTCAACCTACCAATAACAAGCTATCCATAGCCTATCCAACCACCCAGCAGCAGCCCATAAAAACAATCACTTAGCATGTTAACAACCCTCATACCATGCAAGCAAACCCTTAACACCACACTAAAAGCCTGATCTATAGGTAAATTTATATTTGTATTATTTCACTGCGCCTTCGACTCCCCGCCCTTTATATTTGCCGCGCCTAATAATGAGTACCCAACCTTTACTGACCCTGATTGTTAGTACCTGAGTGCTAGCACCTGAGTATTAACGCGCTCGCAACTCGTCGTTAATCACGACCCCAACATTATTAGGCCTACATATATGAAGTGATCGCGATTGCTTTAACTACTCTTTGGATTTTGTGGCTTGGAGACTTAAATGACCAAATCCGTTCTATATACAGCCTTAACACTTTCGTTAGCTCTTCTCTTTGGCTGTGATACTGACAACACAACTACCGCTTCCATTTCCCCTGTCAGCGTTAATACGATCGCCGTATCACAAAGTGATATTTTTCCTGTTACTGAATACGTAGGTCGAACTCGCGCCCCTGAAGATGTGCAGATTCGGCCACTCGTCTCCGGACGTCTTATTCACAAAGCCGTGTCTGAAGGCGCGGATGTAGAAAAAGGCGAGCTATTGTATGAGCTCGATCCACAGCCATTTCAGGTTAGATTAAACGCCGCTAAAGCCGAGCGAGCAAAAACTCAGGCACAACTCGCCCAAGCCAAGCGTACCCTGAAAAGAGCGGCTAAGCTGCATGATGATGGTTCATTAAGCCCACTAGAATTCGAAGAAATTCAACTTGAGCACACCACCGCAGTGGCAAGTCATGAAATTGCGAATTCTGAATTTGATAAAGCCCAGCTCGAGCTCGACTGGACAAAAATCACTAGCCCAATTAAGGGCCGCGTGAGTAACTCTGAATACAGCTTAGGTGACATCGTCACACCTGAAGGACAACCGCTAACTACCGTGGTCAAACTCGACACCACTTGGGTCAATATTTCGGTCAATGAAACCTCTGGTTTAGCCGAGTTTCAAAAAGCCATGATCTTGAATCAAAGCCATGCCAGCGACTTTGATGTCAATCTAAAATTAGCTAACGGTATTCGCTACCCTCACGCTGGCCAAGTGGGTTTTGTTGATAATCGCGTCGACGTAGAGACTGGTACCATCACCGTTCGTCTAAACTTCCCTAACCCCCAGCTCCTTTTACTACCGGGACAATATGTCACCGTTGAAGTGGTGGATGACTCCATCGCTTCATTATCGGTACCAACGAAAGCCGTTCAATATGATCAAGGCGGCCACTTTGTCTATGCTGTCGATGCCAACGCCACCGTGCAAAAAAAATACTTTAAGTGGTATCAGCAATTAAGCGATGTCTTTTTGGTTGAGTCAGGTCTAACGCAGGGTGAGCATATCGTTGTTGATGGGCTACAAAAGGTCAAACCGGGAACCATCGTGGATACAGCTATGACGGAAGAAGGATAACTCAAATGGTTGAATTTTTTATCCGTCGTCCCAAGTTTTCCATCGTACTGAGTATCTTGATGACCATCATCGGTCTGGTTGCGCTACTTAATGCTCCTGTCGAACAATACCCCAACGTGGCGCCACCTGAGATTGAAGTAACCACTGAATTTACCGGTGCAAATGCCGAAGTGTTACGTGATACCGTTGCAACCGAAATAGAGAAAGAGGTCAACGGTGTCGAAGGCATGATTTACATGAAATCTAAATCAGCTGGCGACGGCAACTACTTGCTAACAGTGGCCTTTGAAGTCGGCTTTGATGCTGACAAGGCGCAAATATTAGTACAAAACCGAGTCAACCGCGCAATGGCGAAATTACCTGAAGAAGTGAAACGTTCAGGTGTCAAAGTTGAAAAGACCGCGTCTAACATTATGATGGCCGTTTTGGTGCACTCGCCAGATCAAAGCCAAGACGGGCTATTTCTCAACAACTACGCCAACATGAACATTAAAGACGAGCTCGCACGGGTGGCTGGCGTTTCAAAGGTACGTAATATCGGCGACATGGAATACGCGATGCGTATTTGGCTTGACCCGCTCAAAATGGCAAGCCTTGGCATTGTGCCTGAAGATGTGGCTGCCGCCATTGGCGAGCAGAATGTCATCCGCCCTGCTGGTATGGTGGGTGCTGCGCCCTACGCTGAGCAATCTTCACCGTTTCAAATGGTGGTGCGGACTGAAGGACGGTTAAGTAACGCCGAGCAGTTTGACGACATCGTGATTAAATCTGACAAGCAAGGCAAATTAGTTCGCATTTCGGACGTGGGCAAGGTGGAGCTAGGTTCTCAACAGTACATCGTCAAAGCGATGTATGACCAATCAGATGCTGCGTTACTTGCTATTTACCAAGCCCCTGGCGCCAACGCGTTGGATATATCCTCTGGTATTTATGACAAAATGGAAGAGCTCAAGTCGCGCTTTCCGCAAGGTATTGACTACTCAATTCCATACAACCAGACCGAGTTCGTTAAAGTCTCTATCGCTGAGGTGTTTGAAACCCTCGTTATTGCCGTTTTGCTCGTAACAGCAGTAACGTACGTTTTCCTTCAAGATTGGCGCACCACCATCATTCCGGTGATTGCGATCCCTGTCTCTGTCATCGCCACTTTTGCCGCTATGCAAGTGATGGGGATGTCGATGAACATGCTGACATTGCTTGGTCTCGTATTGTCGATCGGCGCGGTTGTCGATGCGGCAATTATTGTGGTTGAGAACGTTGAGCGTTTAATGGCAGAAGAGCATCTTTCACCAATGGATGCCACACTAAAAGCCATGCGAGAAGTAACCGCTCCTATTCTTGCCTCTGCCTTAGTGCTGTTTGCGGTTTTTGGTCCCGTCACCATGATGCCTGGACTGACAGGTCAGCTATATCAGCAATTTGGTATTACGCTGTCAGTATCCATCGCAATTTCAACCATCAATGCCTTAACCCTTACGCCAGCCCTTGCCGCAATTTTAATGCGCCCCGGCGGCCCTAAGCCCGGTAAATGGTTGCAAGCGTTCAACCGAGGATTAGAAAAGGCCACAACAGGACTTGGTGTAACGGTTTCAGTGATGATCAGACGCTTGGCACTAAGCATGGTGTGTTTTGGTGTGATGATTGCAGCGATCGTAATGATGGGTTATCAAATGCCAAGTGGCTTCTTGCCAGATGAAGATTCCGGCAGCTTTTTCATTAACGTTGAATTGCCGCAAGCGGCTTCACTTGCTCGCACGGAGCAGATCACCCGCGATGCGATTGACATCGTGTTATCAGAAGACGGGGTATCTAGCGTCGTCTCTGCACCTGGATTTAGTTTGCTCGGCAATGCCGCAGCCTCTAACTCTGCGATGATGATTGTTAATCTCGACCATTGGCAACAGCGTAAAGACGCGACCCTTCACATGAAAGCGATCATGGATCGCGTTCAGAGCAAACTTGATTCAATTAAACATGCTGAAATCATAAGCTTTTTCTCTCCCGCCATACCCGCCTTAGGAATGAACTCTGGGTTTGAGATGCGTCTTGAAGATACCATGGGACGCTCGTCGCAATCTCTCGCGCAAGTTGGCGACAATTTGATGCAACAAGCGATGGCGCACCCAGCGATTGACTTGGCTTACACCATGTTTCGCGCCAACACACCACAGATAGAAGTGAAGCTCAATAGAGACAAAATCAAAGCCACCAATGTGAGCCTCGAGTCAGTCTACATGACGCTGCAAACCTACCTTGGCGGGCTTTACGTTAACGACTTCACAGAGTTTGGTCGAAACTATAAAGTATTTTTGCAGTCAGAAGCAGAAAGCCGCGCCAACAGCAGCGACATTTCAAGTTTTTACGTACGCTCACTCGATGGAAAGATGGTGCCTCTTAGCTCACTGATCACCGTGAATAACACATTAGGTCCAGAAGCCGTTGAGCGCTTTAACCTATATAGCTCACTGATGATCAATGGTGTCGCAGCTCCGGGATACAGCTCAGGAGAAGCGGTCGCAGCCATGGCAAAAATCGCCGATGAAAGCTTACCTGCAGGCTACAAATACGATTGGTCAGGGTTAACCTACCAAGAGCAAAAAGCAGGCAATGCCGCACCGATTATGTTCGCCATGGCTATGTTGTTTACCTTTTTGTTCCTTGTGGCGCAGTACGAATCTTGGGTTACACCACTGGCGATTATTATGTGTGTCCCAACCGCTATTTTCGGCGCCCTGCTCCACACTTGGCTAATGGATGGCGATATTAATATCTATACGCAAGTGGGCTTGGTATTGATGGTCGGAATGGCAAGTCGTAATGCCATACTCATTGTCGAATTTGCCAAAGAGTTACGTGAAGCCAAAGGGCTGTCAATTGTCGACGCTGCAATCGCGGCAACAAAATTGCGCTTTAGAGCCGTCTTAATGACCGCCTTCTCCTTTATCCTAGGTGTCATTCCGTTAGTCATTGCCACAGGTGCTGGCGACGGTGCCCGACGCGCAGTAGGTTACAGTACCTTTGGTGGCATGCTCGCCGCAACCGTACTGGGTTGTTTAATCGTGCCGGTTATCTGGGTGATGCTACAACGCCTAAGGGAGCGCCACGGCAAAGTGGCACGCCCTATTGCTGGCCACTCCGCCCACGAGTCCTAAAACGTCGCTATACTAGCCATTTCAAAATAGAGAGTGAGTCACCACTCACTCTCTATTTTTGCCTTTCACTCCCTCTCACCTCTCCCTTATTCTCATCGCCGTCATTACCAGCACATCACTCGAAGTCAAACTTAAATATAACAAAATATTATCATATAAATAATTTATGATAATTTCATATAATCAGCCTCACCACCTATACTCCCCCTCATCGAAACAAGCAACGAATACAAATTTGGAGCAAACTATGAAAATGAATCACGTCGGAATTATGGTAGGCGATATGGATACAGCGGTTGAGTTTTATACTAAAGCGCTAGGTCTAAACATTGTTATGGGCAATACTAAGGTTGAAGAAGAACGCGAAACGGCGATTGGTAGAATGTGTATCGCAGTATTTGGTGAAGGCTTTAAAGGGTTCAATATCGCCCACTTAGTCACATCCGATGGGATTGGTGTTGAACTATTTGAGATGAAAGAGCGTCAAGCGCGTCACGAAGTCGACTTTACTCGCATCGGCATTTTCCATTTTTGTCTTCAAACGGACGACTTCCAAGGCGTAATTGAACGCACTGAACAATTTGGCGGGAAAGTACGTATGGACATTATGCGCTACCACCCAGAAGACGACAGCAAACAAGCCAAAATGGTCTACCTAGAAGACCCGTTTGGCAACTTGTTTGAGCTCTATTCACATACCTACGAAGAGACGTACGCGTCTGACTACGAGTAGCATTTCGGCTGAGTTTTCATAGAATTATAGCTTTCATATAATTATAGTTATCCATTTGGCTATAGCTAAAGTTTGACTCATAGGAAACAAAAGAGGCGTGACACTTACCGTGTCACGCCTCTTTCTATTTCTATCCGATTAGATCTTAGTCTAAGATCTGTTCTTCAAGCTCTTTTATCTGTTCTGCTTGCTTCGTCTCACCAAAACCTCGTAGACCAACGACGTGTACATGCTCGTGGTCTTTAAACACTTTACGTACAAGCTTATACGTGGTGCCTTTTTCTGGGCTGATGTTTTCTGGCGCGGCAATTAATAACTGCATTCCTTGACGATCACATAGCTCGAATAAAGTCGCAATGGACTTCGCATCCAAACGCGCCGCTTCATCCAAGAACAGTAGACGACATGGAATAATATCTTTGCTACGTAGTCGTCTTGATTCCTCTTCCCAGCTCTGAACCACCATCAATAAGATGGATTGACCAGTACCGATCGCTTCACCTGTGGATAGCGCACCAGATTCGGCTTGTAGCCAACCATCGGAGCCACGGTTTACTTCAACACTTAACTCTAAGTAGTTACGGTAGTCGAGTAGCTCTTCACCAAGAACCTGTGGCGAGCGTTGCCCCATATCAATGTGTGGGTTAACACGCTGGAACAACTTCGCCATCGCTTCAGAGAAGGTATAGCGCATGGTTTCAAAGAGATCGGAATGCTCTCGAGTCAGCGCCTCAAGAAGCTGCTCATGGCTTTCACGAACCTTAACGTTAAGACGTACGCCTTTCACCTGTCCAAAGTGGATATTAGATAGACCTTGGTTAAGCATACGAATTCGGTTCTGCTCACGTTGAATGGTCTTCTTAATGATGCTTGAAACCGATTCAGAGCTTAATGCAAGGCGATTTTCACGCTGCGTCAGTTCTTCGGTTAAACGTGCCAGCTCTACTTCCATTTCTTCGATTGCTTCAACCGGATCATCGGTACGAATAATATCTTGGCGAATGCGCTCACGAAGGTGTTGGTATACGGCAATATAGAACAGTACTTTACGCTCAGGCTTAGCATTGTCTTCCGATAAGCGTAGTGCATCACGAAGGTTCTCATTATCCGCGACAGCTAAACGCAGCGCCCCTAATGATTTATCCGACATTGAACGCAGCTCATTGGC
Organism: Vibrio nomapromontoriensis; assembly: GCF_050337205.1. Classification (NCBI taxonomy): domain Bacteria; kingdom Pseudomonadati; phylum Pseudomonadota; class Gammaproteobacteria; order Vibrionales; family Vibrionaceae; genus Vibrio; species Vibrio nomapromontoriensis. The sequence goes on along the minus strand of NZ_JAKJSS010000020.1, from coordinate 32,979 downwards.
GCTTAAATACGCCAGCTCACGACGATGTAATCGACGCTCTACGTCATTTTCTTTTGCTAAACGAAGAACACTACACCAACCAGCTTTTGCAGCCACCACATAAGTACGCAATTCAACGTACTCTTTTTGAGCTTTCTTCAGACGCTTAGCTAGCCCCTTCATCTCCAGCTCTGTGGCGGTGATGGTTTTCTCGTATTCGCTCTTACGAGTACGAGACGTTTGCAATGCTAAATGCAGCTCATCACGGCGTTTTTCAGCACGTTCAAAGGCGGTTTCATCGGCAACAACACCGTAGTCTTGCAGTTCAATCTTAAACTCTTGAACCGTCTCTAATTTCGCTTGATATGAACTCTTAAGCGATGCCATAACTTGGTTGTACTGGTTTGATTGCTCTTGAGCTTGTTTCAAGCCATCACGTAAGCGACGACGAGCATCTTCAGCTTGAACCAACTTAGTCTTTAATTGCTCACTCAGCTCACTGCTTTTACTCAGCATTTCGACTGAATCGGCATAAGCAAAGTGCGGACGACGCTCGGCTAAATCAGCCACAGCAAAGATTTGTCCTTTTAGCGACTGTAAAGCGCTATCCAGCGATTGATATTCACTTTCCAGCGCTTCAAATTGCTCTGGATCGCTCTCTAGCGCATTTGCAACATTAATTAATTGCGTCACAGTTTGACCGTGCGCTGAAATAAACTGCTTAGCAGTATTTAACTCTTCGATGCGCGTACGTAATGCGTCGAATCGCTCCGTCAGAGTCTCATCAAACAAAATGTTCGCCGACATCATCAGGCGATCTAATAAAACCACCGTCTGCTTTGCTTGCTTAAACTGTGAGGCAACGTGCTGCTCTTGTTGTTTGAAGTCATTCAGTTGACGATTACAAACACTTAACTGCTCTCGAGATTGAGCAATAGCTTGCTCAGGATCCGCGTCAAATGCCAACTGCATGTGTTCTGCAACAAAGCCATTAAATGCTTGATACAAACGTTGCAGTTTTTGTGCATCAAACGCCGCTTTCGCGTGCTGTTCAACGGTATCTTCTTTTTGGTCTCGAAGTAGCTCTAAACGCTGTTCACGAGCGGCACGACCGAACAATGGAATGGTTGGGAAGCGAGAGTAACGCAACTGACGTTCGTTCAGTTGAACGCATACTGCGCCGCCTAGCTCATCGGCATCAAAGGTACTGTCATCAAACGCATCAATATCGCCTTCAATGATGTATAAATCTTCAGGGCAGTCATCAAGCTCAACCAGTTTCTCTTTAATACCGTCGAGGTTCGAAACCACGATCGCATGACGAGCCGGACCATACATTGCGCTAAAGTAAGGCGCATCATCTAGGGTGATGTCATCGTAAATTTCAGACAACAATACGCCGCCCAATGTATCCGCTAACCCTTTTAAGCGAGGATCATTAGAGCCGCCAGGCGATGCTAGGCGCTCAATTTCTCGTTCTAGCTCATCACGCTTAATCGCGAGCGTATCTCTCGTCGCCGCGGTTTGGCGTTCAGATTCATTGATATGTTGCATTGAGGCAATCACATCCGCACGGTCCACCAGCTCAAGTGCCGATTGCTCACGCAATGCTTCTAAGGCGTTAAATGAACGAATCCATTGTGGTGCATGAGCTTCCAATCGGGCGATGTCAGCATTGTGACCTTGCGCCTGTTGTTTAACGTCACGCTGCTGCTCTTTTAGCGTTTCTAACTTAAGCTCAGTTTCAAGCACGCGCTCACGCTGACTTTCCGCTTCCAGTTCAATATCCATTTCAGTACTGATTTGGATACCCTGTTGCTCGATGTCAGTGCGAAGTTGTTGCGCTTGCTCTTGTCGCTCCAGTGACTTTTCTACGTCACGAAACTGAGCGCGCAACTGAGTTTCATCTTTCAGTACTTGCTGGTATGCCTGGGCATTATTAACCAGCTCTTTCGCCACACTAGATGCCTGGTCACGACTCACATCGCCGACCACTTTTTTCACTAGTGATAGCGCAAGTTCAAATTGTTTTGCCGCCGCCGAAGACATGTCTACTCGGTGTTTAAGCTCCAGCAACTTAGTCGTGCTTGTCGCTTCTTCCGTTTTAAGGCGGTTAAGTTGTGTTGCTGCGTTACCTTCATCCAGATCGTTGCTGCCTACCAACTGACGCGCTTTCTCTAATGCTTGCACCGCTTGTTGATACTGAAGCGTCCGCGTTTGTTGTACATCCAACGCCTGTTGATAATCGGCCAGTTGTGTTTTGAGGCTATCCACTTCTTCTTCAGATTGAGATGCCTGCTCTTCGGCGATGAATTTACGCTCTTGCGCTTCTTCAACCACCATGACCTGTTCTTCTAGACGCTCATTTAGCTCTTCTAGGTCTTCTTGATAACGGGCGATTTTTTCTTGTTGGCGAAGGGCATTTTGTACCAACTGCAAGTGATCTTGCGCCGCTTGATGATCTTGCTCTAGACCCGCTTCACTTTCCACCAGCATAGCCAGTGATTGTTGAACATTATTAAGCAGATCATTTTGTGATATTAGGCTCTGACGAGAACCAAACAGCTCTCCACGCAACGCCAAAGTCTGTTCTAGCTTATTGCGTCTTTCGTTGGCATGGCGCATGTAATCCGCGGCAACGTAATTGGTTGACTCGGTGATCAAGTGCTTGAACAGATCACGATCCGCTTGGGTGGTTTTGATCGCTTCTAACGTCATGCGGTTTTCACGCAGCGCCGATTCCATATCTTGGAAGGCTTTTTTCACCCCACCATTTTGCGGCAGTAAGTAGTCACGTAGCGAACGGGTAATGGCACTTGAAATACCACCGTATAATGATGCTTCTATCAAACGGTAGAATTTAGAACGATCGCTGTTATTACGAAGTTTCTTCGGTAGTACGCCAAACTCAAACATCTGTGAATGGTATTCAACAATCGAACTAAAGGCTTTAAACTGCACCCCTTCCATGTCGCCAATGACATCTTTTACTTCATTGATCTGACGAACACGAGCGTGATTGTCTGATACGTTTTCGATCAAAACATCCGTCGGTTTAACATGGCTCGGTAAGCCTTGAATAATGAAAGGCTTAATGTCGACTTTCTTGTCACGCCCCGCAACTTGCTGCAATTTAACCACAAACAAAATGCGTTGGTTGCGAGAGTTAACGACGTCAAGCGCTGAGTAACAGGTACCCGGCTGCAGTTTACCGTAAAGCCCTTTATCACGTGACGCTTGTGAGCTGCCCGCTTCCGTGGTGTTTCTAAAGTGCAGTAAGCTCTGATCGGGGATCAGTGCTGTGATGAATGACGCCATTGCCGTGGATTTACCGGCACCATTACCGCCAGACAAGGTGGTTACCAGACCATCGATATCAAAGGTACGCGCAAAGAAGCCGTTCCAGTTGATCATGGTCATTGATTGATACTTACCTCTTTCAATCATACGTCTGCCTCGTCTTGTCCTTGCTCTATTTCAGCGCTTGTTGGCCGTTCTTCTGTTGAAGTTTCTTCAGTTGGAATTAAGCTTTGTTGTTCTGGTTCTTTAACATGAGCAACCACCGCTTCACCATCTCGTATCAAACGCAGTTGTGCGTCGCGCATATCATCGCCAAGTCTTACGTCCGCACCAAAGCGGAATACCGATTCGCTGATACGAAATTTACCGGTATCTCCAATAGAGATAGTCATACCTAAACGACGTAGTCTACGCAGTGACGTTTTTACCTTATCAAACAGTTTTTCTTTATCCAGATCAGAGCCTGTCGCTCGGTTAGTCACCAAACGCATCAGCTTAGATTCATCCGCTAAAGACAGCAGCTCTTCGTAGAGTTCTTGATTAGTAAAAATACCTTCATGCGCCAAGCGCTCTGGGCTAAGGTAGAGAAAACACAGCACCTTACCCACTAACATATCAAGCTCAGATAGTACGCTACGTCCAATTAACGTGGTTGAACGTGGTCGCAGGTAAAAGAAACCTTCCGCAGCCTTAACCAACTCAGTGTTATAGCGTTGATAAAATGACGCCAGTTCCACTTCATAATCACAAAGTAGCGCATGGTTATCCAAATCTTCAGAAGAGATGTGGCGGCCAGCACGAAGTGCACTATCCAGCGCTGGAAACAGCGGGTTTGTAATTGCTTTTGCCAGCTTTTCTGGCATGTATTCGTCAATATTTGTCGATGACATTTGCTTGTACCTTTGCGCCAAAATCGTTAATCGCTTGCCAATCGGGTTGGATGGCTGAGTAGTCAGATTGGGAATAGCCCATTCTCACCGCTTGGTCGACAACAATTCTTGCTAAATCAAAATGATGTGTCTGAGGATGCGAGGCTAGATAGTCGCGTAAGACTTGGCCTAAATCGATCGCTGCACCACGCTCTTTATGCGCTTTAAGCATGTCTGCAATGCGCTCGGCAAGCTCATCATTGACTTGCTCGAACTCTTCATACTCTACGTCCAGTGGCACAGCACCCGTGACTTCTTCGTTACGCAGTACTAATGCGTCATCACGTAAGTCGGATAACTTCTCAGCATCGGCATGAGTTAAGTACCAAGGTGCATCAAAGTAGTCTGTGACCGACTGGCGCAGCCTTTGGCTAAAGGCGCGGTTTTGGTCCATATCAATGGCGGTACGTATGAATTTATGAACATGGCGATCATAACCAATCCAGAGATCGATGGCTTGCTGACCCCAACTGATGATGCGATCTAGCTTCATCTGCAGTCCAAATAACGCCTCACCAACAAATTCAAGCTCATCATCACCATAAACAATTTCTTGTATATCGAGGATCTGAGTCTGTAATTCATCACCGGCGGCTTGCAAGGTATCTTGTAGCTCGCGTAAGTTCGCAGACGTTTCTGATAGTAAGGACTCACAGTTGTTGATGGCTTCGCGCCAATCTTTGTTGAGTAGCTCGGCAATCTGTTGCTTCACCAGCTGTTGCTGCTCGTCCATTACACGTTGGTTAAGATCGATCTGATCGAAGATCTCACCCACCGAATATTTGAGTACGCCAAAGACGTTCTTACGCCAATGTCCAACTGTTCCGCCGTCTCTAGCCGCAACAATCGCTTTCGCCATTTCGTCAGCAACCATAGACAACTGAATCGATAAGCGCAGTTTTGAAAACTCACGGTGCCTAACGTAGTAATCCGTAATGCCAATCGCCAATGGGCTTAAGCGATAAATACTCGCACCATCGGTCACTTCACTGGTAAATCGGCTCATGAGCTTCTGTTTTACCAGTTCGTTGATCGCATTGTTGGCTCGAAACGCGGAAGCGTCTCCTGTTTCATCAAATTGCTGGGTTACGATCTTGAATGCGTCGTGCAATTCGCCTTCGCCCAGCTCTTCATCAAATCTTTCATTACTCAGAACTGCAATAGAAATGAGAAATGCCAACCGTTCTGTTGACAGGTTTAATGAAAAGTCATGCTGTTTCACCCATCCGACAAGTTCGTCGATAGGTTGCTCTCCAGCAGGCAGAGTGTTCTCACTCATTATCTTTCCTGTTCTTCTTTTTTTTGTGCCCATACGTGAATGTATCGACCCATTGAGAGATAGGGCTCTTGGCGGCACAGCTGTTGTTCCAATTTTAGAACCTCTTCAGCTGTGTAGTCTCCCATATATTGCATATTACCGATGTAATCACTGAATGAACGAATGCCAGATTTGCCTTGTATCTCAAACCCGGCCTCTTCGATCCACTGATACACCTCTTCTGGCTTGAGTCCCTGTTGGGGCTGAAGCTTGAATCTTTTACGATGCGGCATTCCATTAAGTACATGCGGAATATTGCCACAAATGACATTCTTAAACACCAACCCATGATGGTTATAAAACATAATCGATGCGATGCCACCCGGCTTGATTTGCCTTAGCACGGTTTCTAATGCTGATTTAGGGTCCGCTAACCATTCCATCACAGCATGGAACAACGCCAAATCAACAGGCTGTGACAAATGGTCATCGACGTGTTGAATCGCGCTATGGATCCAGCGATATTGCGAAAGTAGTCCCTTTTTTTCAACATCAGATTTCGCCAGCTTTAGCATCTCTGAAGAGAGGTCACAAAGTGTGACGTTATGTCCTCTTGCTGCGATCCTTTGGGAAACTTGCCCCAATCCGCCACCTGCATCTAATATTTCTAATGTTTTTCTAGTATCATCCAGTACGGCGAGTGCCTGGGTTAAGTCTTCCCAAACAATAGTTTGCCGGATTTCACCCTTCTCTGAGCCGTAAATATTTTTTGCAAATTTGTGGGCGATATCGTCGAAATTACGGTCTTGCATCACGGTTTATTGAGTTAAGATAGCCAATCGGACTGCTATTCTGTCATATAAGTGACAGGAATAAAGGGGCAAGCCTCTTTTTTAGCGTTAAGTGGTGTTTTTTCGGACTATTAGTTTATGTTTGAGCTGAAAAAAATCGTGTCATCCCTGTTAATGCCTTTACCAGCTATGCTGATACTCGGTTTTTTAGGGCTGGCACTTATTATGTTTACTGCTAGACGCAGAATCGGATGCATGGTTATTCTTGTATCACTGTGTGGGATTTTTCTCATCGCCTTCCAGCCTCTGTCTAGTCGCTTACTGATGCCATTAGAGCGCCAGTATAAACCTTTCTTACCCGTGAACGAGACTATTGACTATGTCATGGTGCTGGGCAGTGGTCACGTGGTCGACAGCGATCTCCCGCCAACTTCAGAGCTTAGCCGAACCGCTTTAGTACGCCTTAGTGAAGGCATTCGCGTGATGCGCATGTATCCGGGTGCTAAACTGATCTTGTCTGGCTACAACGGTGGCACTGACGTGAGTCAAGCTCGTATGATGGCAAAGGTCGCATTGGCGCTAGGCGTCTCTAAACCCGACATTATTTTACTAGAAACAGCTAAAGACACCTGGGAAGAGGCAAGACAGGCAACGTCATTTGTTAAAAATAGAAAAATGGTTCTTGTTACGTCAGCCAGTCACATGCAACGTGCTATGTATGAATTTGAATCTGCAGGCTTAATTCCCTATCCTGCCCCGACTAACTTTTTGGCGCAAAAAAATATTGAGCAAGCGTGGCAAAAATACACGCCAAAAGCGCAATATCTTGAGCAAACAGAACGCTATTGGCATGAGACGATGGGGCTAACGTGGCAGCGTCTTCGTGATTGGGCAGCAAACGAAGGTACACCATCTGCCGATCCCACCGTCTTAGAATCTGATGCTGTAGACGATGCGCTTGCTACCGAAGACGAGACTCACTCTGAAGTAGATAGTGCGCCTAAAACCGAACAAGCCAACGGTAAATAAGCGACGGCGTAAGATAAAAAAAGACCTCATCATAACGATGAGGTCTTTTTGTTTTCGAGAGCTTTTATCTATTATTTAACTGGTTAAGCTTGGCTTTCACCGGAGCGGAGAAATTGAAGCCATCATGTTGATCCCAGTTGATAGACCACGTCATTACCCCACCAAAGTTAGGCGATAGCTGAGTGGGCTGGACGCTACCACATCGCTGCAGTAAAACCATACAATCAAGCGCGGCTTCAATATTGGCGATAGGCGCTTGCCCTGAGTTCGCTGAACTAGGACCCGATGGCAGTCCTATTGCCACTTGGTCATCCCTTAACGGCTGGAACATCGACCCATCCGCGAGTTCAAACCCTTCAGTAAGCATTTTTGACGCAGCGACCATCATATCGACCGAACCTTCTGCCGCCGCTCCCGTTGTGTAAGGGTTGGCAAGGCCACCGTTGTTATACAGTTGAACGTGGAGTAAATTCAGCATATCCCTTACCTGATCGATGACCGGGATATACGCGCCCCATATACCTGAATATGCGACCATTCCCCCTTGTACATAAGGATGCTCCGGCGCCATAGTGAGATACATGTCTCGGCCCATATTTTGTTGAATTTGTCGTAATGCCGTTGGTAGTCGAGCTTGAATTTGACTTCCGTGCACGAGATTAGAACCACTTTCTAGATCGATATCTAAACCATCAAAACCCCATTCTTGAATAATCGCCGTTAAACTACTGACAAAAGCAGCTTCGTCAGCAGCAGTATTCAAAGTGATGGTGCCTTCTGCACCGCCAAGAGACAATACGAAGACTTTGCCCTCTGATTGAAGTGATGCGATATCTTGCTTAAATTGCAACGGATCAATCGGTAGACAGCTTGAATGGATATCACCGTTATAAAGGTTAAAATGTACGGTGCCATTACTGTTACGATCGTTATCAGCAAAGGCAATATCGATAATGTCCCAGTCTTTTGACATTTCACTCAATGGCATTGGACAACCTGAGCCATTAACAAAGTTATGCCAATAGCCTATCAGTTTGTGCTTAGGCAACACGATGGATTTTGCTTCAACTGAGACACTATTCGATACCACCTGATTACCTTGAGTATCGGATACCGATGCCGTTAACTGATAGCCTCCAATTGCTGCTGGCTGCCATGAAAACTCATAAGGTGCTGCGCTATCTGTTGCCACTAACTGTCCGTTGACATAGAGCTCGGCTTTAGCAATATCACTTTGCAGGGATTGAGCCGACACCGCCACATATACAGGTTTATCTAACGGGACAATGCTACCAGACGTAGGTTGTATGATTTCGCTGGTTAGCACTTGGTCGGTAACATTAACGGTTGTTGAAGCCTGAGTTTCACGCTGCTGATCATCCGTTGCAACAATGCTGATTGTCGCTGACGTCAACGTGTTCACATTCCACAACCAGGTATAAGGTGCTTGCGTCAGCGCACCTAACGACGTGCCATCCACACTGGCCTCTACAGAGACCACCGTACCGTCGCTATCTGTTGCATCCGCTTCAATCGTGACATCACTACCAAGCAATACCGTTTGTCCAGCCGACGGTGACAAGATACTGACGACGGGAGATGCTCCGCAACTGCCTAAACTATCCCACGCATCCTGCCAATACTGACCTACTCCAGGTTCATACGCCCATGCAGAGCTAGATGAGCACCAACCTGCTACTTTACACTGGAAAACTTCATCAATATTTTTGACTTTCTCATTGCTCGAGTATTGACTGCCCGCCACATAACTCGGCAGTGTCGTACATTGCCCGCCAGATGCAGCACTCGAAACATTAATATCAATAAGTTGTGACTGAGTACTGAGCCCTCCATCATCAGTAGCAATAGCTTGTATCGCAAACTGACCCACAGCCGCCGGCGTCCAAGTCGTTGTCCATGGTGGTGTGGTTAATGTGCTGAGCGTAACGCCATCCACGACATAACGAACACTGGTTACGCTACCATCAACATCATCTGCGGCCGCTGAGAGTGTCACTGGCTGATCAACCGACACTGATAGCGAGTCTGCCGATAAGGTGATGGATGGCGGTTGATTCTCTGTCACCGATACTGAAAACAATCTCGACTGCGTGGTTTGTGCACCGCGCTCATCCGTGGCAATAACGTCAAGGGTGTAGCTGCCCACCGTGGCAAGCCAATCTACGCTATAAGGCGGTGACGTGACTGTTGCTACATCTTGGCCATTGATAACAAAAGCGACAGTGGCAATCGCATCATCAACATCGCTTGCATCGGCCTGAAACGTAATCGTATTACCAGACGCTATATTGGCACCTTCTACAGGGGAAAGAATTGATAGCGTCGGTAATTGGTTTCCTCCACTCGCGTCACACGCCCCGAGCAGTGTCCATTCTTGGAAGCTACCCGATTTTTCGCTTGGCTTTGCATTTTGGCTCCACCAGTTCGCTTGATAAGCATTCGATTGGAATTTTACCTCAGCACCGCCGTTATACGCTGTCTCTGCATTCCATACCGGTAAGTTGTCACACTGATAAGCAAATGCGGTGGGCGAAAATAAAACAAGTAGCGATAATGAAGTTGCAGTGTAGTGATTCAACGCTGCCTTTGGAGACAGTAATTTATTTTGGGCTATCGGGTTCGTCCTATCCATTTACTTGTCCTTGTATTAAATGAACTTAACTATGATAAATCGCTGTTAATCGTTAGTTTTTCTCTTTTAATACCCAACCTGGGCGACTAAATTTTTCATAACAGCCTATTCAAGCTAGCGCACTCACGAGCGAGTAAATGAATCTGTAGGCATTCCAGAACCTGATTACGAGTCACTTAACAAAAGTAATACTTGTGTTGCATATCAATTTCATCATTTATCTAGATTACTCGCATTAAAAAGCCCGGACGAAATACAACGTCCGGGCCTACATAAGGAATACTTGATAAGTCAGCGCATCTGTAGCGCTTAATCAGCTGCAGCGTCTAATCACCAGCGAACATATAACCTTCACCGTGAACGGTAATGAAAATCTGCGGATTCTTTGGATCCATTTCCATTTTCGTACGCATACGGCGAATCAACACATCAATGGTGCGATCATTAGGGGCATCAACACGATGACTGATCATATTAAGGATGCGCTCTCGGCTTAACACCTGATTGGGGTACGTAGACAAGGCAACCAAGAGTTCATATTCTGCTTTTGTCAGTTTTACTGGCTCGCCATTACAGGTTAAAGAGCGTCGCTGCTTATCAAACAACCACTCACCAAAATGGACAACATGTTCACTCTCTGCACTTTGCGGCTCTTGAGGTGGCTTTCTTGCTTGAGAAATTCGCCACAGTAAGTTTTTAACGCGTACCAATAACTCTCTTAACTCGAACGGTTTAGTGACGTAGTCATCTGCCCCCATCTCCAAACCAACAATCTTGTCAATACTATCGGTACGTCCGGTCACCAATATAATGCCTATGTCAGATTGGCTGCGTAGCTCTCGAGTTAGCATGAGCCCATCTTCACCTGGCAAATTAATATCGAGCATAACAAGATCGACACTGGATGATTGCAGTACTTGGCGCATCTCTTCACCACTTTCTGCTTCGCTCACCAAATAGCCTTCACTCTCAAAGTAACCAGACAATTTGCTACGTGTAACGACATCATCTTCAACTACTAATACGTGATAACTCATATGCACCGTTTCTTAAATTTGTTATGACCAAGGCCATTCTATTCATAATTAGTCACAATTCTAGCCGACATTAAGGCAATTTGTCGAAAGTCGTGTTTTTTTTGATTCAAGACAAGAACTATTCCTCCTCAACATATGCAACCATACTAAATAGCTTAATAACTAAATGGCACCTCGTTCATTCGAACTCTCCATCATCACATTCATTTATCTTCACAAATTCCTATATTTTTTCACTAATTGCCTTACTGCTGTTCATTTTTATTGGCTAAAATGATAGTAAGACTTTTGGAGAAGATAAAATGCAAGAAATCAAAGCATTTAACGAACAACGTGCAGAAATTTATTGGTGGCTATCCAGCTTATTTGCCAAAGAACTAACAAAAGAAGAGCTAGAGAAGTATCACAGTGTTGAAATCCGCGCTTTCCTCGCTGGGTTGGGGGAGAATGCGTCATTAAGCGCTTCTATCGCCAATTTTATCGACGCACTCAATCGTTTACAAACACGCGAAGATGCTCAACTGGAGCTCTCTGCTGACTTTTGCGATTTGTTCTTGAAAACCGATAAGCATGGCGCACTCCCATACGCATCAATGTATATAGGCAAGTCAGGCTTACTAAATGACACCCCAGCACACGATATGGCGGCGCTCCTCAAACAGCACAATATTGGCGTGTCAGATAACCTAAATGAGCCGGCAGATCACTTAGCGATTGAGTTAGACTTTCTTGGCAACCTCATCATTCGTTCCAATGAACTGGAATCTGATGCGCACATCAATAACGCTTTACTTGAACAAGCTGACTTTATTGAACAACACCTCATGACGTGGTTACCTCAATTTGATCGTCGATGTAAAGAATTTGATGAATTCGGTTTTTATGCAGCTGTTGCACAACTACTCGTTGCATTCTGTCAGCTTGACCTTACATACTTACGCGTAGAGTAGGTAAAGTAGTTAAGCGCCCAGTCCCTAACGCGACAATAATCAGTAAGCCAAATATAAATTTGGCTTTTATAGACAAAATTGTCGGTTCAGACATTGCTAGGGTCTGCCACTAAGACTACAATTCGCCGTTTAAAATGCGAAAGCCAGGCTTTAGTACGATGTGGTTTCCACTTAAATGTACTGATTGGAAACCGCCATTTCACAAAGTGTATTTGTGTCCGGTACGCATTCGTTACAACAAAGCGCTTATTTTTCATAAATAATGCTTCATGATCGCAACGGCTTTTATGCAATTAAAAACACAAAAGCCGTTACTAACAGGATAAAGCTATGGCAACAATTAAAGACGTCGCCCGCCTAGCTGGCGTTTCTACTACCACCGTATCTCACGTCATCAACAAAACGCGTTTTGTTGCCGAGGCCACACAAGAAAAAGTTAATGCTGCAGTCGAAGAGCTCAATTACGCGCCAAGTGCTGTCGCAAGAAGCTTAAAGTGCAACTCTACGAAGACCATTGGTATGCTGGTGACTCAATCCACTAACCTGTTTTTCTCTGAGGTGATTGACGGTGTTGAGAGTTATTGCTATCGACAAGGTTATACCTTGATACTGTGTAATACAGGTGGCGTGTATGAAAAGCAACGCGACTACATTCGCATGTTGGCAGAGAAGCGTGTTGATGGCATTTTAGTCATGTGCTCAGACCTAACTGAAGAGCTTCTCACGATGCTTGACCGTCACTCTGATATCCCTAAAGTCATTATGGACTGGGGCCCAGAAAGTTCGCAAGCAGACAAGATCATCGATAACTCGGAAGAAGGTGGCTACTTAGCGACAAAATACCTTATTGAGAAAGGGCATACAGACATCGCCTGCTTAAGTGGTCATTTAGAAAAAGCTGTTTGCCAAGAACGCATTGTCGGTTATCAACGCGCTTTAACAGAAGCAGGCTTAACGATGAAAGAAGACCGTATTTTTGAAGGTAACTTCGAATGCGATACTGCCGTCATCGCCGCCAATCGCATTGCCGCTATGGAAGACCGACCAAGCGCCGTTTTTTGTTTTAACGATACCATGGCGTTAGGCCTAATGAGTCGCTTACAACAGCTTGGATTAAACGTCCCTGGTGATATATCTGTAATCGGCTACGACAATATCGAGCTGGCTGAGTACTTTTCACCACCATTGACCACCGTTCACCAACCAAAACGTCGTGTTGGTAAGAATGCATTTGAGATTCTACTCGAACGAATCAAAGATAAAGGTCATGACAAACGCATATTCGAGATGCACCCAGAGATAATTGAACGAAGCTCTGTCAAAGACATGACAAAATAATGACAAAGGCGCTCTATTGAGCGCTTTTTTTTGATCTTCTTCCAATAAATTTCAATCTGTATTGTTACTTTGTGCTACTTCACAAGCACAAATACCCCTCTAATTTTTGAAGCAATATCACACTTCAACTAATAACCCATGCATATTAATGGTTTTTTTCTTTATGCTATTTGAGTCACGCACAGGGCAAACCATCTGAAAAGGTGGGACGCAAAGCCTCCGGCCTAAACCACATTTGGTAGGTAGCGGGGTTACCGATGGCAAAGGTGTCAAATCCTGTTATTGACCTAACAAGAAACTGACACCTGTTTGCTATACTCTCGGACCTGATTTTGGTGACACAATCAATAACACCGAGAAAAGATAAGCATGGACAATCCAGTATTAAAAAATTCAATGCAATTGTTCGCTCAACTAGGAAAAGTAAAATCTCGCTCCATGTTCGGTGGATTTGGGATCTTTGTTGACGAAACAATGTTTGCATTAGCAGTGAACAACAAATTACATATCCGAACTAACCCCAAAACAGTCGCGTCTTTTAAGCAATTAGGCTATACGCCTTACGTGTATAAAAAACGTGGATTCCCTGTTGTTACTAAATACTTTGCACTTCCAGAAGATTGTTGGGACGACACTGACGTTATATTGTCATACGCTCGCGCAGCCTTGGATTTTGCCAAAGACGAAAAAGTAAAACAATCCGATACTAAACCTAACCGATTAAAAGATCTGCCGAATCTTCGCCTTGCCACAGAGCGTATGCTTAAAAAAGCGGGCATCGAGTCAGTTAACTCATTACAAGAGCATGGCTCTGTAGAAGCATTCAAAGCGATTCAGAAAACACATTCATCCAGTGTCGGCCTAGAGTTACTATGGGCATTAGAAGGGGCGATTAACGGTACACATTGGTCCGTTATCCCACAAGCGAAACGAGATGAACTCGCTAACCACATCAACTAGTATTGATATACTTATAAAAAAATCAGCTTAAGGCTGATTTTTTTTATAAGTCTTTGAAAGTAAATTTACCCTGCTCCTGTCTTATACTTAAAGATGCATTGTCTACATGGAGTAAGTCATGAGTAAAAAGTTACTGTTAGGGTTGGGCTTCGTTGCTCTTATCCTATTCTTGGGGTCGCAATTCGGTCAGTATTTAACATTAGAAAACGCCAAAGTACAACAAGCTGAGCTCGCCAGTTACATTGACGCCAATTTTGTCACGGCTGCACTCACCTATTTCTTTCTCTACATAGCAATTACAGCATTTTCAGTTCCTGGCGCTGCAGTTGTGACGCTATTAGGCGCTGCATTATTTGGATTTTGGACCAGCCTTTTACTGGTCTCCTTTGCGAGTACCATTGGTGCTACCCTAGCCTTCCTTAGTAGCCGGTTTCTACTGCGAGACTGGGTTCAGCGTCAGTTTGGTGCAAAGCTCACTACAATTAATGATGGTGTCGAAAAAGATGGGGCTTTCTACCTTTTTTCTTTGCGACTCATTCCTGTCTTTCCGTTCTTCTTAATCAACCTACTCATGGGTTTAACGCCTATTCGTGTCTCAAAATACTACTTCGTCAGCCAACTTGGCATGCTACCAGGCACCGCAGTGTATTTGAACGCAGGTACACAACTTGCGAATATTGATAGTTTGTCTGGCATAGTCTCGCCTACTGTTCTTGCTTCGTTTGCTCTACTAGGACTGTTTCCACTTCTTGCTAAATGGGTCATGGCAAAATTGAACAAAACGCCTCAGGTAGAGACTAAATGAAAATTTATGTAGGTAACAACCCGACAGAAACGCATATTATCCAACAACAGCTTAATGCTGAAGGAATTCAATGTGAAGTAAGAGGTGAAGGGGTCTTTGGATTAAGGGGGGAAGTTCCGCTTGACGAAAGTTCACTGCCTTTTATTTGGTTGATGGATCTATCCCAAGAGCCTAAAGCTAAAGCCATCATTGATACATGGCAACTGCAAGCCAATCAAAGCACTGGGGGAGATTGGACTTGCCAACATTGTCATGAACTTAACGAAGCTCAGTTCGGGTCTTGTTGGAATTGCCAGCACCTAGCACCTAGCACCTAGCACCTAGCACCTAGCACGGTGGATTATTAACTGACCGATTGAATAAAGGCAATGGAGTGCTTATTAAACTCGTCTGGCTTTTCAACGTTACAAACATGCCCACAATCCGCGATTTCTAATAAGCGGCTCGATTTATGTTCTGCCACCATCTCTTTAACAGGGTGGATAAACATATAGTCTTTATCCCCCATAAGGTAGAGCGTAGGGATTGGCAGTTCCTTGTCTTTAAAGTAACGATGTAGTGGGTTCACTTCCGTGGTTAAGGTATACCAGCGTTTAAATTCCTTCTGGCATAATTTTTTCGCTTCACGGACAAACAAGTGACGGGACTCTTTTTGACCACGTTGTGGCATCACGATATAAGCAAACAAGCGATATAACCACATATATGGGATGATGTGCTTGCTCCAGTTGCCTATATTGACCAATAACTGAGAACGTGTGTTAAAACGCGTTACAGCGCCTCCTAACACCATAGAACGAACTCGATGGGCCGATAACTCCGCGATATTGCGAACAATAATTGTACCCAGGGACATACCGACAAAATGCGCAGATTGGATTTTGAGATGATCGAGTACTTTTAGTATATCAACCGTTACGCTTTTAAACGTATAACCGCTTGCCATGATCCCTTTGATCAATTGATTCGATTTACCATGACCACGTAAGTCGACAAATAGTAAGTTGAAATGTTCTTTGTAAGCTCGAATTTGTTTAAACCAAATGGACGAGCTTCCCCCTGCGCCATGCACAAACACGACCCACTCTTTACTGGTGGGATGCGGATACGTTTTATGAAAAAGTAGATTCTCAGACATAGGCTCTTAAGAGGGTGATATCAGTGTGCGTTACGTTACCACAATTCTTGTAAATGCAGGTAAAAAGTCCGCACTTTTTCATTCAAAATCATTTCTAAGTGTTAACTTATCATCGATTTTTATCATTAAAAAAGGCGACATAACGTCGCCTTTTACATTTAAGCAATGCTAATAATTAGCCTTGATTCAACGCAATATCATACATTTTACTGTAATCCTTTGCAGACTCAAGCCAACTAAAATCACGCCCCATTGCACGAAGCTGCATCTTATGCATCTCTTCTGGTTGCTGCAAATAGAACAACAGCGCCCTTTGCAGAGTAATCAGCAACGCATCGTGGCAAGGTTCATCGAAACCAAACCCTGTGGCTTCTGACGGGTTATCATCAAAATCAATAACCGTGTCTTTTAGTCCACCCACTTTACGAATAATCGGTAGCGTTCCATAAGCCATGCTGTACAGTTGGTTAAGACCACAAGCTTCGAACTCTGATGGCATCAAAAAGAACTCTGAGCCCGCTTCTACCAAGTGAGCAAAACGGTTGCTGTAGGCCTCAACAAATGCCAGTTTATCTGGATGCGCTAATGCGATATCACGCAGATGAGCAGCAATTTGAGATTCACCCGTTCCGATAATGACCATCTGCACATCATTTTTAAGAAACTTCTCTAAAATTGGCAGAATGTAATGAAAGCCTTTCTGGTGGGTCAAACGACAAACCATCCCGACCATTGGCGTGTCAACTTGAGGTAAGTTGAGTTCTTGCTGCAGCAACCTTTTTGAGGCTAACTTTCCTTGTAACATACTAGAAAGCTTAGCTTCATAACGCTCAGGCAAGAATTCGTCGTTTCGTGGATCCCACTCAGAGTAATCACAACCGTTAACGATACCATGTAGATCTTTCGCGCGGTGCACAAAGTCATCTACTAATCCATGCGAGCCTAACGGCGTTACCAACTCCGCGGCATAGTTCGGACTGACCGCATTGATCTTGTCAGCAAAAGCGATACCCGCTCGCAACATGCTCACCCAACCTTCGCCGTACTGTAAGAACTCCATCCCAGACAAGTTCAGTTCTGGAATGATTTCAAGCTGACTATAAGAAAAAATACCCTTAAAGATAGCGTTGTGTACCGTTAGGACAGATTTTACGTCACGAAAACGCTCATCATCACCGTAGCGAGTTTTAAGCAAAAATGGCACTAAACTGGTATGCCAATCGTTCGCATGAACAACGGCAGGTTTGATACCAAGTTTCGGTAATACATCTAAGCTAGCAGCAGCAAAAAAACCAAATCGCTCGCCGTTGTCAGCATAAGCGCGGTTGTGCTCAGCATACAGTTCAGGTCGGTCGAAGTATTTATCACACTCGATAACGTAAACATCCACACCATCAAGCTCGGTTTTTTTTACTTGATATGCCGTATGCGGCCAATGTTCTAGCTCTGTGGCAAGAACACACTCGTAATCGTGTTTATTCGGTAAGGTTTGGTAGCCAGGTAATGTAATCGCTACCGATTTCCCGAGCTCTTGCAATGCTTTAGGCAGAGCCTTGGCAACATCTGCCAAGCCTCCACTTTTTACAAGTCCTTGAGCTTCTGAAACTGGAAACCATACATCTATGTTTCTCATTTTAGAATCCAACTTTTGTCCCTTTTTTGATGACTACTACGCCACCTGGAGAAACATGAAAACGCTTCGCGTCCAACTCTAAATCTTCACCAATCACTGTTCCAGGGGCAATTTCTACATTTTTATCAATAATTGTGCGCTTGATAGTACAGCCCGCGCCAATTTTGACGTCACCTAGGATAACAGATTCGCTGACAATAGAACCAGCAGCAATATTACTTCTGAAACCTAGGACCGAGCGGTAAATGGATGAGCCGCGAACGTAACTGCCACCAGCAACTAGGCTGTCTGTAATTTTAATTTTTTGATGCTCGGCATCCACAAACGTCGCCGGTGGTAGAGGTGGATAGTACGTGTGTAGAGGCCATGTGCGGTTGTACAACGAAAACTGAGCGTCTTCTTGTAGCAAGTCCATGTGTGCTGCCCAATAAGAATCAATCGTACCCACATCACGCCAATACGTGGTGTCTTTTTCACCTGTGATTTTGTTGGTTGAAAAGTCGTAGACATACACGTCCCCTTCCGGGAACATTTTAGGGATGATATCTTTACCAAAGTCATGGCTTGATGCGTCATTTTCCGCATCAACACGTAGCTCATGGTATAGGCTCTCAGCTTCAAAAATGTAGTTACCCATTGATACAAGTGCCATATCGGGGTGACCTGGGATCGATTTAGGATTTTGTGGCTTCTCTTCAAAGCCAATCATTTTACCGTTTTCATCCACTTCAATTACACCAAACTCTGAAGCTTCAGCTAATGGCATGCGCAAAGCAGATACCGTCAATTTGGCTTCAACGCGTTTGTGGAAGTCCAACATCTGGCGAATGTCCATTTTGTAAATATGGTCAGAACCAAAAATACAGACGTGCTCAGGGTTTGCTAACTCAATGAAGCGAACATTTTGATAAATAGCATCCGCTGTGCCTTCATACCAACGCTTACCATCACGCATTTGCGCTGGGATAGGGTCAATAAATCGGTCGGTAATGCCGGTAAGGTTCCAGCCCTTTCTCATGTGTTGATACAGTGATTGAGATTTAAACTGTGTCAGTACATAGACACGCATTAAGTCTGCATTAATAAAATTGTTGAGGGCGAAATCGATAAGACGATAACTTCCGCCAAAAGGCACTGCAGGCTTGCTGCGAGACTCAGTTAAAGGACGAAGGCGAGATCCTTCGCCACCAGCAAGAATCATTCCTAATACACCAGCCATTATATTCTCCGTTTTTACAGCTTTGTCATTATTATCAGGCTTGTCATTTATGAGGGGGGCCTGACATCATTATTAACGGATGACGATGTCGATGTCGATGTTGGCATCAGACAATCAAACGTTGAATATCGTATATAAATTTAATCATTGTTTATAAATAATTCATTCGTGCTCTACTAGCCCTACGAACTGCGCACTTTTCGACCATAGTCTTCGTATGGTTTTCATCTAAATTATCGTGTTGAAAAAAGATTACAACTAGTAAGATCGCAATATAGTCCATTGTTCGGTATTGCATTGCAACTCGTGGCGTATGTCACAATTTAACTAGTAAAAAGCACATAAAGCACACACCGCATTAACATTTTGCCTACTCACACACCAACCAATTGTGATCTCAAGCGCGTTAACACTTTTTACATAGTTGCGTTACATACGTATAAAAACATGACCATTATCGTAATTGCACATTTACGAGACAAAAAAAACAGCACCCAATAGGTGCTGTTTTTAATAGGAAAAGTAGGAATTATTTCTTAGGCTTTTTACGCTTATCGGTAATTTCCCATTTACCATCGACAAACAAACCTGTCCAACCAGAAGGTTTACCTTCTACTTCTGAACGAACATAGTTTTCTTTGGTTTTACGGCTAAAGCGAACCACCGTCGGACGACCATCTGGGTCTTCTACGGGTGCATCAGCTAAGTAATGGAACTTAGGTGAAATTCGCTCTTTATATTTAGCAAGTTCACTCACCAATGGTGCGCGAGTTTCGCGCGACTTAGGGAAGTTACTTGCTGCCATAAACAGACCTGATGCGCCATCACGAAGGACAAAGTAAGCGTCTGAATTTTCGCAAGGCAGTTCAGGGAAGTGAACCGGGTCTTCTTTAGGCGGTGCAATTTCACCATTTTTAAGAATCTTACGAGTATTTTTACATTCCTCGTTAGTACAACCCATGTACTTACCAAAACGGCCATTCTTCAGTACCATTTCAGCGCTACACTTATCACATTCAACCGTTGGGCCGTCGTAGCCTTTAACTTTAAACTCGCCGTGCTCTACAACATAGCCTTCACAGTTCGGGTTATTACCACATACGTGAAGTTTGCGCTTATCGTCGATTAGATACGCGTCCATTGCCGTTTCACAAATAGGACAGCGTTTTTTAGCACGTAGCGCAGCCGTTTCAACATCCTCTTCTAAGACGTTGATAATGCCTTCTTCATCACCAAGGTTAATGGTGGTTTTACAGCGCTCTTTCGGTGGTAATGCATAACCTGAACAGCCTAAGAACACACCCGTTGATGCGGTACGAATACCCATCGTTCGAGAACAGGTCGGACATTCGATATTCGTCTCAACGATATGATTAGGCTTCATGCCTCCGGTTTCTTCATCGAGTTCGGCTTTTTCAAGATCCGTTGTAAATTCGTTGAAGAAGTCGTTAAGCACCCCTTTCCAGTTCGTTTCACCTTCCGCGATTTGATCGAGCTTTTGCTCCATACGAGCGGTAAAGTCATAGTTCATTAGGTCGTCAAAGCTGTAATTGAGACGGTCAGTAACGATCTCGCCCATTTTCTCAGCATAGAAACGACGCTGTTCTACTTTTACGTAGCCACGGTCTTGGATTGTCGAAATAATAGAAGCATACGTCGATGGTCGACCGATACCCTTCTTCTCAAGTTCCTTAACCAGTGCCGCTTCTGTAAAACGTGCTGGCGGTTTAGTGAAGTGCTGCTTGGGATCCAGTGCCACTAAATCCAGTTTGTCGCCAACTTGTACCGCAGGCAGAATCGCATCTTCGTTTTTACCCATAGGACGTTGAACACGAGTCCAACCATCAAACTTAAGAATACGCCCTTTCGCTTTTAGCGTGAAGTCATCAGCTTTGACACTCACCGTTGTTGAATCGTATTTAGCTGGCATCATTTGACACGCAACAAATTGATTCCAAATCAATGAATACAGTTTATGAGCATCGGCTTCCATGCCCTGTAAGTCATCAACTTTAACCGTAACGTCAGAAGGTCGAATCGCTTCGTGCGCTTCTTGTGCACCCTCTTTGCTACCGTAACGCAATGGGTTCTCTGGCAAATACTCACCGCCAAACTCACTATCGATATAGCTTCGAACCGTCTCTACCGCTTCCGAGCTTAAGTTCGTAGAATCGGTACGCATATAGGTAATGTAGCCGCCTTCATAAAGACGCTGCGCTAACATCATGGTCTTTTTAACACCGTAACCAAGGCGAGTACTCGCAGCTTGTTGCAATGTTGATGTGATATAAGGCGCCGATGGCTTGCTCTGCGTCGGTCTGTCTTCACGCTTGCACACTTCATACGTGGCGTTGGCTAAAACCGCTGTAGCTGAGCTTGCTTCTGTTTCATTAGTTGGTTTGAATGCCTTACCGCCCTTTTGAGCAACAAGCAATCTGAAATCTGTTTTATTGACGGTTTTAGTATCGGCATGAATGTCCCAGAACTCTTCTGGGATAAACGCGTTGATTTCACGCTCTCTTTCTACCAATAACTTAACCGCAACCGACTGTACACGGCCTGCAGACAAGCCACGTGCGACTTTCTTCCACAGTAATGGCGATACCATAAAGCCAACAACACGGTCGAGGAAGCGACGCGCCTGTTGTGCATTAACACCATCCATGTTCAGCTCTCCAGGTGCCTCAAAGGCCTGCTGGATAGCATTTTTAGTAATCTCGTTAAAGACGACTCGTTTATATCGCTCTTCATCGCCACCGATGATCTCACGAAGGTGCCATGCGATAGCCTCTCCCTCGCGGTCCAAATCGGTTGCGAGGTAGACGTAATCGGCGTCTTTCGCTAATTTCTGTAGTTCTGCAACGACCTTTTCTTTTCCAGGTAGGATCTGATAATTAGCATCCCAGTCGCTGTATGGGTCGATGCCCATCTTTTTAATCAGTGCTTTTTGGTCTTTTGCTTTTTTAATTCGTGCTTTTTCTTCAACACTTAAACCTTTGGTCGAGACTGCCGCTGCTTTTTTACCAGTACTTTGACCTGCAGTTGGTAAATCACGTACGTGACCCACACTCGACTTCACGACGAAGTCTTTACCCAGGTATTTGTTGATGGTTTTAGCCTTAGCGGGTGACTCCACTATAACCAGTGACTTTCCCATAATGACACTAACGTCCTATATCACATTGCGAGTGTTAATCGCACGATGTTCGAAATTTATGCTTCTTTTTACTATTGAGCGAGAACAAAAGAAGATCAACCTGTTTTTTGCAATTACATTCTAATCGCTCGACAAATGTCCGATCTCACTTCGTCTACCCATTGAAACGAAGGCGCCATAGTAAACGTCAAACCCTTATTGTGCCTAGCTTTGATAATCAAAATTTGTTTCTTATCACAAAACATCCGCCATTGTAGGCAACAACTTAGCACTTGCAAACCCGCAGCGCGTCCATACACTATCGGAAATTGCCTAATGATTGAGAGCGTTTATATGTCAGAAAAACAACGTATTTCCGAGTTTGATTTATTGCTAATTGCAAACCAAATAATTCAAGAGCATGACGACTATTTAGAGGGTATGCGTGCAGACAGTGTAGATGAAAAAGAGGAAGTGCTCGTTTTTAAAGGAAATTATTTTCTCGACGAACAAGGCCTACCCACTGCCAATACTACGGCTGTATTTAACATGTTTAAGTACCTTGCCCATCATCTTTCTAAAGAATTTACTTTAAAGTAATCATTAACACAGGCCGTCGTTAACACGGAAAAAATAAAGCGCCCTTTTGCTGGGCGCTTTATTACTTCATCAACCTACTATTGGCTTAGTTCTGCCAGTTTGTCAAAATAATCAGGGAATGTTTTTGACGTACATTTGGGATCATTAATGGTCACTGGAGTATCGCTCAGCGCAACAAGTGAGAAACACATTGCCATTCTGTGATCATCATAAGTATCAATCGCAGCGTGGGTTAATTGAGAGACAGGCTCAACAATAATATAGTCTTCACCTTCTTCTACTCTTGCGCCTACTTTTTTAAGCTCTGTTGCCATGGCCGCTAGACGATCGGTTTCTTTGACGCGCCAGTTATAAACATTACGTATCACGGTTTTTCCCGTCGCAAATAATGCGGTTGTCGCAATGGTCATCGCAGCATCTGGAATATGATTATAGTCCATATCAATGCCAACCAATTGGCCTTTTCGGCACGTGATATAATCCTCGCCCCATTCAATTTCTGCGCCCATTTTCTCTAACGCATCAGCAAAATGTATGTCACCTTGAATACTATCCTTGCCAATTCCCGTGACCTTGATTTCTCCGCCCTTAATCGCGGCAGCGGCAAGGAAATATGAAGCAGATGAGGCATCTCCCTCAACTAAGAATTGACCCGGTGAGCGATATTGCTGCCCACTACGAATCACAAAGCTCTGATAGTTTGAGTTTTCAACAACTACACCAAAC
This sequence comes from Vibrio nomapromontoriensis, assembly GCF_050337205.1. Classification (NCBI taxonomy): domain Bacteria; kingdom Pseudomonadati; phylum Pseudomonadota; class Gammaproteobacteria; order Vibrionales; family Vibrionaceae; genus Vibrio; species Vibrio nomapromontoriensis. The sequence continues at coordinate 9,498 of NZ_JAKJSS010000020.1, read as the reverse complement.
TGCTTCATGATGTGAAGAGTAATATCAATATAAGGTTTTGACACCAAATCACCAACAATCTCAATGGTCACGTCAGATTCAGCAAAAGGGGCGGACATTAAAAACGCAGTCAAAAACTGGCTTGAGATAGACCCGTCGATGGTAACTTTTCCACCTTTTAGGCCTGTGCCGTATATTTTGAGTGGTGGATAATTATCATTTTCAAGATATTCCACTTTTGCGCCTGCTTGTGCTAATGCATCGACAAGATGCCCAATCGGACGCTCTTTCATTCTTGGCTCACCAGTTAGCACATAGGTACCTTGGCCGAGGCATAGTGCTGCCGCCAACGGGCGCATTGCTGTTCCCGCATTACCCAAGAATAGCTCTGTCATTTGGTCAACCGAAAAAGGGCGACCCAGTCCTTGCACAACGCACTGTTTTTTGTTTTCTGACAGTTCATAGCTTACACCTAGCGCGGTTAAGGCGTTAAGCATATGTTTAATATCGTCACTATCAAGAAGGTTGGTCAGTGTTGTCGTCCCTTCCGCCAAAGCCGCTAAAAGTAACGCGCGATTTGAGACACTTTTAGAACCTGGAAGGTTAACCGTTCCGGAGACTTTTTTGATGGGTTGGAGTGTTAAGCTTTCCATTAATTGAATCTAATCCTTTACTGGCATCCACTGTCCTACAACGAATACCATTACTATTCTTCGTAAAAGCAGCCTAACCAAATTACGCATCAAACACCAGCTTTTATCCGCGACTTTTGTCTACCTTTTACGCAATCAGTACTAGCTAGCTAGTACTGATTCAATCGGTATATTCACGCCTAAATAGCGTATAATTACTTCATGAACGGCTAAGCTAATTATCATGACTATTTATTTACCTGAACTCAGTAACACTGATTTTGATTTTCCCTCTCCTTTCGAGGCATTGGAGGATCCTAATGGGTTGCTCGCTTTTGGTGGCGATCTTAACCCCGAAAGGATCTTGAACGGTTACCATCATGGGGTCTTTCCTTGGTTTGGTCCTAATGAGCCGCTACTGTGGTGGAGCCCCGCCCCTAGAGCGGTCTTCATTCCTGATCTCTTCAAGCCTTCGCGTAGTTTGAGAAAATACCAAAAAAAAATGCAATATCGTGTGACGATCAACATGGCGACAGAGCAAGTCATCAAATATTGCTCTAGTACCCGACCCGCTCAAGAAACCTGGCTAAATCAAGATATGTGCGATGCCTACATTGCTTTGGCCGAACAAGGACACTGCCAATCTGTCGAAGTATGGCAAGACGATACCTTAGTTGGGGGACTGTATGGGCTGTCTGTTGGAACGGTATTTTGTGGTGAGTCCATGTTTTCGCTGCAACCCAACGCTTCAAAAGTCGCGTTATGGTATTTTTGCCAGCACTTTGTCAAACACGGTGGGACACTTATCGATTGTCAGGTCATGAACCCACACTTGGAATCACTAGGCGCGATAGAATTAACCCGCGAGGTATTTATCGATAGTTTGCATCAACGTAGAGAAGCGTCCATGCTTAAGGATTGTTACACACAACAGGATATTACGGTAACTCTACCCAAGGTGAACAACGAATGAACATGGCCTCACAACAAATTCGGATTGGTTTAACCACAAACCAACCATGCAGCTACATCAAAGAACAAGAAGAGCGTGTGGCCATCGTCTTAGAAAAGTACTGCCATGATGAAGAGCACTTTGAGATGCTACTTGCTAACGGGTTTCGCCGTAGCGGCGACGTTATTTATAAACCACAATGCGACCATTGCCAGTCATGCCAAGCATTAAGAGTCGCGATTCCCGAATTTGAAGCCAGTCGCAGCCAAAAGCGCCTTCTATCCAAATCTACGCACCTTTCCTGGACCATAAAAACCGAACTCGATGAAGGGTGGTTTGAACTCTACGCTAAGTATATCAACGCACGTCATACCAGTGGCAGTATGTATCCTCCTAAAAAAGAGCAGTTCTTTGATTTTGCTAAATGTGGCTGGATGACTATGCACTTTCTCCATATTTATGAAGGAGAGACGCTCGTTGGTATTGCAATTACAGACATTTTGGAAAATAGCGCCAGTGCGTTTTACACTTTTTTTGACCCAGACGTACCACTATCTCTGGGAACGCTCGCCGTGCTTTTTCAAGTGCAATACTGCCAACTTTACAACAAACAGTGGCTATATTTAGGCTATCAAATCGACCAATGCTCCGCCATGAACTATAAAACACGCTTCCAACGTCATCAAAGGCTAGTAAATCAGCGGTGGCAAGGGTAGAATACGCGACAACTTTACTTATAAAGATTTTAACGGCACAATGCAGACCGTTAAAAGCGCCACATTTCGAAAGAGGATTCAATGGCTAAAGAAGACGTAATTGAGCTACAAGGCACTGTTCTTGATACTCTACCAAACACAATGTTCCGTGTTGAACTAGAAAACGGTCACGTAGTTACAGCCCACATCTCTGGTAAGATGCGTAAAAACTACATCCGTATCCTTACTGGTGACAAAGTAACTGTAGAGATGACTCCATACGACCTATCTAAAGGTCGCATCGTCTTCCGTGCTCGTTAATCTCTACGTTTAACAGAACACAAAAAAACGGAGCTTAGGCTCCGTTTTTTGTGGCTATTTTCTCGCCAATAGTGACATTAATACAAACATTTCATCCACATTATAAGTCACTTACATTATAGCTCACCCACTAGCTGCTGAATAAGCCCTAATACTGGCTGAAAAGTTAGCTTATAATTTCCTGCTGTTGTCACTACTACCGCTTTTTTGCTCGGTATTATTGCAATATATTGCTCACCATAACCCACGGCCATGACTGCATCAGCAGACGGCACTTGCCAAAAGTGCAATCCATAACCCATTTTGTAGCCACTAAAACGGCTCGTTTTCAACTGTCCTAACCAATGCTTCGCGACTATTTGACGCCCACCGTAAACACCCCCATCGAGCCACATTAAACCAAACTTCCCCATATCCCTAGAAGTAAGTCGTAGCCCCCAATCTGCTCCAGCTTCTCCGCTACCAAAGTGCGCCAACCATTGGTAATTGGTAATAGATAGCGGCTCAAATAGCTTCTCTTTCATGACCTGAGTGAACGGCTTGCCATAGGCTCGCTCAATCACTTTAGATAGCCCTATCGTCGATAGCCCGCTGTATGAGAAACGCGTACCCGGTTCAAATGCTACTTCAGTCTCGACAAACTGCTGGTACACGTCTTTAGCGTGGTAATGCCTTGAAAATACATTTGCGACCCCATCACTATAAGGTACGCTTAGCTCATCTAACGCATAGCCCGTCGACATATTTAGTACGTCGCGAAGGCGTATTTTCTCTTTTTGCTTTCTATCTCCCCCTTTGTATTCAGGGAAGAAATCAAATATCTGAGCCTCTAAGCTAGAAATTTTCCCTTCATCAATGGCGATAAAAATTAATGTCGCGACAAATGACTTGGTCACCGAATGAATATTATGCAGCTCATCTGGCCCGATGGGTAAACGAGAAGTCTGATAGTTACCGTCAAGACCGCCACCTTGACGATAGAGTTCCAACAAAAGTTGTCCGTTTTGCCAAGCTAGTAAACTATGGATATTTGATGCTTTACCCTGCTCTACGCGCTCAATAATGGGCTGAAAGTGGTCAGCTCCAGACTTAACCAATACTGGTGATTCTTGACAGCCAGTACTAGCAAAACACAATAGAACAATGAGTGTGAACTTAATGAGGAAATGAAGGTTACAGTATAATTTGTACATCTTAAGGCTCAACAGGTAAGGTTATCTCCATTAGGCCACTTTAAATGATCACTAACCGCTATCTATAGGCAATAAAAAAGCGTGCGAGAAATCGCACGCTTTATCGTCACCGTTTCATCCTATATCAGGAAGAATCAGTACCTTATGGCTAATGAAGCACTTCTTCCTTAGAGCCAATATACTCGAACGTTAGGTCGTCATCTTTCAAGCCAACCTTAACCGTGCCACCATCAACCAGTGAACCAAAGAGCAATTCATTTGCTAGCGGTTTCTTCAGCTTGTCTTGAACAACACGGCCCATTGGACGTGCGCCCATTGTCTTGTCGTAACCTTTCAGCGCAAGCCAATCACGAGCCTCAGCGGAGACTTCTAACGATACGCCACGGGAATCAAGCTGTGCCTGAAGTTCAACAATAAACTTGTCTACTACTTGGTGAATAACCGTATCATCTAAACTATTGAACCAAATGATTCCATCAAGACGATTTCGGAATTCAGGTGTAAAGACACGCTTGATTGCGCCCATCGCATCTGGTTTGTGATCTTGCTGTATCAAACCAATGGATTTTTTCTCAGTTTCAGAGACACCAGCGTTACTAGTCATGACCAAGATCACATTACGGAAATCGGCTTTACGACCGTTGTTATCCGTCAGCGTACCGTTATCCATAACCTGCAATAGCAAATTAAAGATATCTGGGTGGGCTTTTTCAATCTCATCAAGTAAAACCACTGAGTGTGGGTGCTTAATCACTGCATCCGTCAATAGTCCGCCTTGGTCATAGCCGACGTAACCCGGTGGCGCACCAATTAGACGACTCACAGAATGGCGCTCGCCGTATTCTGACATGTCAAATCTAAGTAATTCAATGCCCAGAAGTTTAGACAATTGCACCGTGACTTCTGTTTTACCGACCCCTGTTGGACCAGCAAACAAGAAAGAACCAACCGGTCGTTCATCGTTCCCCAATCCAGCACGCGTCATCTTAATGGCTTCTGACAACACATCGATGGCTTTATCTTGACCAAATACCAGCATCTTCATTTTTTCATCAAGATTTTGCAGTATATCTTTGTCTGACGATGACACGGATTTTTCCGGAATACGCGCCATTTTGGCAACCATAGACTCAATATCAGCAACGCCAACCGTTTTCTTACGGCGGCTCGCAGGGACAAGTCTGCTACGGGCACCAGCCTCATCAATAACATCAATAGCTTTATCTGGTAAGTGACGTTCGTTAATGTATTTCGCCGAAAGCTCTACAGCCGCACGAAGCGCCTTGTTTGTATAACGAACTTCGTGGTGCGCCTCATACTTAGGCTTCAATCCGATAAGGATTTTGGTTGTATCATCTAACGAAGGTTCAACCACATCAATTTTTTGGAAACGACGCGACAAGGCACGTTCTTTATCAAAAATATTGCTGTACTCTTGGTATGTTGTCGATCCAATACAGCGCAATTTACCGCTGCTCAGCAACGGCTTAATCAGGTTCGCCGCGTCAACTTGACCACCCGATGCAGCGCCAGCACCAATGATAGTATGAATTTCATCGATAAAGAGAATGGCGTCGTCTTCTTTTTCAAGCTGTTTCAAAATGGCTTTAAAACGCTTTTCAAAGTCACCACGATATTTTGTACCTGCCAGTAATGAACCGATATCAAGCGAATAAATCACACAGTTTTCAATGACATCCGGCACAAGACCTTCAACAATGCGCCATGCGAGGCCTTCTGCAATAGCGGTTTTACCTACTCCGGCCTCACCCACAAGTAATGGGTTGTTCTTACGACGACGGCAAAGTACTTGAACGGTACGTTCTAGCTCTTTATCACGACCAATAAGAGGATCGATGTTGCCGTCTTTGGCAACTTGATTCAAATTAGTCGCAAAATTTTCTAGGCGATCTTCGCCATTTGCGTCTTCAACAGGCTCACTTCCACCACCTAGTGAACCGCTTGATGGTTCACTGTCTGAAGCGCCAGAATTTTTAGTAATACCATGAGAAATGAAGTTAACGATATCTAGGCGGCTAATATCATTTTTCTTCAATAGATAGGCGGCATGAGATTCTTGCTCACTAAATATGGCGACTAAAACATTAGCCCCAGTCACTTCACTACGTCCAGAAGACTGTACGTGAAAGACTGCGCGCTGCAATACCCTCTGGAAACTCAACGTTGGTTGGGTTTCACGAGTATCGTCGTTGTCAGGGATGAGTGGCGTTGTTTGGTCAATGAATGCGTCAAGCTCTTCACGCAAGGTATCAAGATTTGCGCTGCAAGCCGTTAAAGCCTCTTTAGCCGAGTCATTTTCCAACAAAGCTAAAAGGAGATGCTCTACGGTCATGAATTCATGTCTTTTATCACGGGCACGAGCAAATGCGCCGTTGAGACTCGATTCTAATTCTTTGTTAAGCATAAGTACCTCCTAAGGAATGACAGTTGCCATTCATTCGAAAATTAGGCTTTTTCCATGGTACACAAAAGTGGATGTTCATTTTCCCTTGAATACATGGTCACTTGAGCAACTTTCGTTTCGGCGACTTCAGATGTATACGTTCCACATACGGCTTTCCCGTCATAATGTACCTGTAACATCACCTGTGTCGCTTTATCTTCGTTGAGTGAAAAAAAGCGTTCCAAGATTTCTACAACAAAGTCCATCGGCGTGTAATCATCATTGTTTAATACAACATGGTACATACCCGGTGGCTTAACCTTAGTTTTTTCTTTCTCCAGTAAGTCTGAGTCTGGAGTCACCCATTCAAAATTTTTACTCATGGCCAGAATGTTTGAGAGTTTTCGTTAATATTCAAAAGACTGTATAAACCCAAAATTACCCAATGTCGCTAAGGCGTTTTATGCTTACACTCGAAAAGCATCTCTATATTAGAGACTAATGCACCAATTGTATCGCTGCAAACAAAACAATGCTATTAGTGTGTGTCACATATGAGCCAAGTAGCAAAAACATTTCCTCCTCTACTAAGAATACAGCATCAGAATCCAAACAGAAGCGCCAGTTTGCGAGATTGTTAAAACCAAAGCGCATATGTTTAGAATATGTGGTTATTTATGCGACATTCTTATTGACTAAGTTTAATGATTGACTAAAGTGGTTAATTAGTGACTAAAATTTAACAAGTTTATCTCGCCTCGACTTCGCTCATAGGAAAAGGCTTACATTGTTTTATAACCGCCTAGAGCAAGATTTGTGGATGAGAAAGAATTGAGGTCACATACAAAGAAGCGTCGACGGTGAAGTGGTGAACCGTGTCTTCGAACGACTTCAGTAAAATGCATGAGGGATGTATAGCATGGCTACAGGTACAGTAAAATGGTTTAACAATGCCAAGGGATTTGGATTTATTTGTCCAGAAGGCGGCGACAACGATATATTTGCACACTATTCAACGATTCACATGGACGGGTACCGAACCCTTAAAGCAGGACAACAAGTCACCTACGAAGTAGAAGAAGGCCCTAAGGGCTATCACGCCAGCTCCGTTACTCCAGTGGACGGTGACATAGCAAAGTAGCGCACCGCACGCGCCAACAATATTTATCGAAGACACATACTCACCACTCCCCTTATATACGATGCTTAGTTGCTGTTGTTCTTCCATGAGGATGGAGCAGTGCAAGGCGTAAAACAGCTCACTAAAAAAGCCCTCTTACGAGGGCTTTTTTAGTGAGCTAGTGCTAGTAAGTAATAATCACACGCCTATCACTGCTAATTGAAAAACATCACACCTGCTACTTATGTCGTTCTTTCAACTTATTAATAACATCATTCATCGATAAGCCTTGGTCTTGAAGCAAAACCATAAGGTGATAGATCAGATCAGCAGACTCACAAACTAACTCCGCTTTGTCACCCGACGTTGCCGCAAGCGCGACTTCAACGCCTTCTTCGCCAACTTTCTGCGAAATGCGTTTGGTGCCACTAGCATACAAGCTTGCGGTATAAGATGAGTCCGGATCGGCATGTTTTCGAGCAGCGAGCAATTGCTCAAGCTGATGAAGCCACACCATTTGTGACTCTTCTTGCTGATCAGCATCGAAACAGGTTGTGGTTCCCGTGTGACAGGTGGGGCCAATAGGGTCAACCTTCACCAATAGGGTGTCATTGTCACAGTCTAATGCTATCGATTTAAGCTGCAATACGTTACCCGATGTTTCACCTTTCGTCCAAAGACGAGACTTAGTGCGCGAGAAAAAAGTCACCTGTTGCGTTTGTAGCGTTTTGTCTAGTGCCTCTGGGTTCATGTAACCCATCATCAATACCTGACTCGATTGGAAGTCCTGTACAATCGCAGGCAGCATTCCATCGATTTTTTCCCAGTCAATACGCTCGTTTAGCGTGGCTGTTGTTTCGCTCATAATCGGATCTCCACACCTTGGCCAGCTAAATACTGTTTTAGCTCACCAATATTAATTATTTGTTTGTGGAAAACGGAAGCGGCAAGCGCACCATCCACGTTAGTTTGCTTGTAAACTTCAGCAAAGTGCTCCATTGCACCCGCACCGCCCGAAGCGATTAATGGCACCTTACATACTTCACGGACCATATTGAGTTGCGTAATATCATAGCCGCTACGAACCCCGTCTTGGTTCATCATATTGAGAACAATTTCACCGGCACCACGTTTCTGAACTTCTTGCACCCAATCACGTGTTTCCCACTGAGTTGCTTTAATGCGAGACTCGTCACCCGTAAACTGGTAGACCTGATATTTCCCGGTCTCTTTATCAAAATACGAATCAATACCCACAACAATACACTGCACACCGAACTTATCGGCGAGTTCAGTAATCAGCTCTGGATTTGCTAGCGCAGGGGAGTTAATTGATACTTTATCCGCCCCAAACTCCAAAATACGCGCCGCATCTTCTGCTGACTTAATACCGCCCGCGACGCAAAACGGAATATCAATCACTTCTGCGACCCGAGCTACCCAGCTTTTATCAACAACACGACCATCGCTTGACGCCGTAATATCATAAAAAACCAACTCATCAGCGCCCTCTTCAGCGTACCGCGCTGCCAGAGGAACAATATCGCCTATGACTTCATGGTTACGGAACTGAACGCCCTTTACCACCTGACCATCTCGGACATCCAAACAAGGAATTATTCTTTTTGCTAGCACCACTTACTCCCTACGGCATAAAACGGAGTTGTTATTCCCTTTCTAACCTTCAAAACTTCACCTTCATGTGATTTAACACCGTCGCTTCACACCGACTAGAGCTCGCTCTAATGCGGGTGTATCCTTCCACCACAGCTGTGTCACTCAATCCTACATCGAAACACTATATAACAACCTTTTTTACATTTCATTGAAAAGATGACCTATTGGAATCAACAAGTCGGGAACAACGGATACTAATCGTAATACCACCGAGTTTGCTCTTTCACAACAAAACAGAAAAGCCTCATAATTGAAGTGACCCCGTAAAGTTGGACATTTCTGTTAAGCGGCTTTTAAGGCCTGAGTTCGATATTCTATCGGAGTCAGGCCTTTCAGTTTCACTTTTATACGCTTGGTATTGTAGTACTCGATGTACTCTTTGATTTGCTCTATCAGAGCATCTTCAAAGCTTTGGTTGTGATACATCTCGGTTTTGAGCAAAGCAAAAAAGTTTTCAGCAACAGCATTATCCAAGCAGTTACCTTTTCTCGACATGCTTTGCGTTAAACCACTCTCCGCTACCTT
>NZ_JAKJSS010000019.1:0-100430 GCF_050337205.1 Vibrio nomapromontoriensis | reverse complement strand
CAGAAGTGAAACGCAGTAGCGCCGATGGTAGTGTGGGGTTTCCCCATGTGAGAGTAGGACATCGCCAGGCTTTGAACAGACATCTATTTGAAGCACAACTTAGGTAAGACTTTAGATAGAGCCACTGCGGAGTGGTAGTTCAGTTGGTTAGAATACCGGCCTGTCACGCCGGGGGTCGCGGGTTCGAGTCCCGTCCACTCCGCCACTTATACTAAGCCTCAGTCGAAAGACTGAGGCTTTTTTACGTTTGAAGAAAATTGTCAGTGACGGGTCAGTCACTTTACCTTTTAGTCAGATAGGTGGTTGGTTACACCGATTCGAGCCCTGCTCACTCAGCCACTTATACCACGCCTTAGATTAGGCGTCCCCGTCAAAAGGTTAGGGAATTTTGACGCTATAAAATAGTATGTAATACTAAAAGCTTGCTTTAAGTTTAGAGTGTATAAAAAAGCCTAAGTTATGAACTTAGGCTTAGTATGGGACTTATTTAACTATATGATAACTATTCAAATAAGTCGATATGCAGCCTTTTCACTGCTTCTTTTGCAACATCTGAGTCAAGCAAGAAACATAAGTTGTGAGGGCTAGCACCGTAGCAGATCATACGGAGATTAAACTCCTCAAGTGTTCCAAATACCGCTTTAGCGGAACCTTTCTTTTCGCTCATGTTATTACCAATCAATGCGATTAGGCTAAGATCCTGCTTCACTTCGACGATACACAGCTCTTCGAGTTCTTTCTTCACATCTAAAGGTAGCTCAGGCGCTTTTCCGCTGGTGTCTGTTTGGTCAAGAGTTAATGAAACACTGACTTCAGAGGTTGTAATAAGGTCTACCGATATTTTGTGCTTGGCCAGTATGGTAAATACATCGGCTAAGAAACCGTATGCTTGGAACATTTTAGGGTTCCGTAGTGTCACCATTGTTTGGTTATTTCTCAAAGCTAATGCACGAAATAGCGGGGCACTTTCTACTGTTTGGCGTACCCAAGTTCCGCCTTCTTGTGGTGCTTTAGAGGACCCGACAAAAACTGGAATTTGATGCCTTAGTGCCGGCAATAATGTAGATGGATGGAGGATCTTGGCACCAAAGTTAGCCATTTCAGAGGCTTCACTAAAGCTGATTTCTGGAATAGGGCGAGCGTTAGGGGCGATTCTAGGGTCAGTAGTATAGATCCCTGGAACATCAGTCCAGATCTCTAAGCCACTTGCTTCGACAGCCTCTGCAATAAGAGCTGCGCTATAATCGCTGCCGCCACGGCCCAGTGTTGTGGTTTCACCGTCAATATCTGCGCCAATAAACCCTTGAGTGATGACAACATGCTTTTTACACAAAGGGATGAGGTTTTGCTCTGCAAGAGTTTTGGTTTGCTCTAGGTTCGGTTCCGCTTTTCCATAAGTACTATCGGTCCTTAGTACTTGGCGAATATCAAATCGAACAGCATCAATGCCACGCTCTCGCATTAGCTGTGCGAAAATGTGTGTCGACATTCTCTCGCCACATGCCACTAAGTGATCAGTCAGCTTGGCGGTAACATCAATACAGGCGACTTCTGATAATGTTGCTACTTTTTCAATGAGCGCGTTGATACGTGGCTCAATGGAGGTTGCATCCTTGAGTTGACTCAGTATAGCAACGTGAATCGCTCTGAGTTTTTCGATAAGTTCTAATCGTTCGTTATCATTTTTTACGCCATTAGCCAGTGAGACCAAGATATTTGTCACCCCTGAACATGCACTGCTTACCACCAGTCTTGTCTCAGGGTTATTTTCGATGATTTCAGCACAACGGCTCATGGCTTCGAAGTTGGCAACACTTGTGCCACCAAATTTAGCTACATTGAATGCGCTCACAGTTTTCTCCAGGATATTCCAATAAGTAAAATTACAGGGTTAAAACCCAACGTCCGATGTTTGAAGAGAAATAAAGAGTAGAGGCACATATGATAATGAATCGACCTCAGAAGCTCTTCACCAATTTGGTTTGGTGACAGTTAAAGGGATTCAGCCCAATTAACCGATAAACTAACCCATCAAATTTAGTTTATCTCGGCACTGCTCCCCATGAGTGAAATGTGTTGGAGTTGAGGCTCCACATCATCACTTGCCTGGGCAGTGCTCCTCTTCTGCTTGATAGCCTGTTTATTCAACGTTTTTGTGATGCAAATGTCAATGGAGTGAGGCAATTTAATAAAAATATGACCCCTCAAATTTGTTGCAAATTTGTTGATCTCATGCGTATTGTAGAACAAACTATTTAGCCTTAAAGATTCTTTACACCCAAGTAACCTCATTATTATTAGAAAACAAAAGGACTTTCGATGACGATTTCTAGCTTTGTACCCCCCCACAGGACACTCATGGGACCTGGCCCTTCAGACATCTACCCACAGGTATTACAAGCACTTAGCCGCCCGACTATTGGCCATTTAGACCCGTTATTTATTGGTATGATGGATGAGCTTAAGGCGTTACTCAAATATGCATTTCAGACAGAGAATGACTTTACCATTGCCGTCTCTGCTCCTGGCAGCGCAGGGATGGAAGCTTGCTTTGTCAATCTAATCGAGCCTGGAGATAAAGTCATTGTTTGTCGAAATGGTGTTTTCGGTGATCGTATGAAAGAAAACGTCATTCGTTGCGGTGGCGAAGCTATCCTCGTTGACGATGAATGGGGTAAACCTGTTTCTGTTGAAAAAGTGCAGCAAGCCATCTCAGACAACCCAGACGCGGTATTGTTGGCTTTCGTACATGCAGAGACTTCTACTGGAGCGGTAAGCGATGCTAAGCAGTTAAGTCAGCTTGCCAAGCAAAATGGTATGCTTACGATTGTCGATGCCGTGACGTCGCTTGGCGGTGTTCCATTACTTGTGGATGAGTGGCAACTTGATGCTGTGTATTCAGGTAGCCAAAAATGTTTGTCTTGTGTTCCAGGGTTATCCCCCGTTACTTTATCGCCTCTTGCTATTGAGCGAATTAAAGCGCGTAAAACACCCGTTCAAAGTTGGTTCTTAGACCAAAGCTTAGTGCTAGGTTATTGGAGTGGTGAAGGCAAGCGTAGCTACCATCACACAGCGCCAGTGAATAGCCTTTATGCTTTGCATGAATCCTTAGTGATACTGAAAAATGAAGGGCTCGAAAACGCATGGCAGCGTCATAAAGAGATGCATATTTTACTCGCGGATGGGCTAGAAAAATTAGGGCTGACTTTTGTGGTAGAAAAAGAGAGTCGATTGCCACAGCTTAACGCAGTGTACTTCCCAGAGGGCATTGACGATGCGGCAGTGAGGCAGCAATTGCTGGAAGGTTATAATTTGGAAATCGGTGCTGGTTTAGGTGCATTAGCAGGTAAAGCTTGGCGGATTGGCTTAATGGGCTATGCGGCAAGAAAAGAGAATGTTGCTTTGTGCCTTAAAGCACTGGAAACCGTGCTTAAATAGTTGATGATATTAAAAAGACCGAAAGCGTTAGCTTTCGGTCTTTTTATTCAAACTACAAATGCAGATGGACAATATCTGTTTAACGGTTAACCGTTATAGAGATGCAATCGTCTGTTTTTGCTCTTCAAGTTTAACTAAGGTTTCTTTGTAACCGTCAAGCTTTTCTCGTTCTTTAGTGATAACAGCTTCTGGTGCTTTGGCAACAAAACCTTCATTGCTTAGCTTGCCTTCGGTACGCTTAATTTCACCTTGAATCTTAGCCATTTCTTTATCGAGACGAGCAAGTTCGGCGTCTTTATCGATAAGCCCTGCCATTGGAATCATTAGCTCAGACTTACCAACGAGCTTAGTCGCACACGCAGGTGTTGCTTCGTTGTCGGCAAGAACTTTAATATCATCAAGCTTAGCAAGCGCATTAAGAACGATCTTATTTGCTTCAATACGATCCGCATCTTTCTCATCAGCGACTTTGATCATTACTTCTAAGCCTTTGCTTGGTGCAATGTCATATTCAGCACGCAAGTTACGGATTGCGGTAATGAAAGTCTTCACCCACTCGATGTCGTCAACGATCTCAGCATTGAAGTTCGCTTCATTAAACTGAGGAAGCGCTTGAGTCATGATCGTCTCGCCTTCTACACCGTCTACTAGCGGCTTAACGCTCTGCCAGATAGACTCTGTGATGTAAGGCAACACTGGGTGAGCAAGACGTAGCGTCTTTTCAAGAACCGTGATAAGCGTGTAACGAGTCGCTTGTTGCTGCGCTTCAGAGCCTTTCCAAAGAACAGGTTTAGTGAGCTCTAAGTACCAGTCACAGAATTGGTTCCAGATGAATTCATAAAGCGTGTTTGCTGCCATGTCTAGACGGTAGTTGTCTAGGTGAGCGTTAAACTCTTTCGCTGCAACTTCAAACTGAGATTCAATCCACTTATCAGCAAGAGAGAACTCCATGTTTGCACGATCTGGAGCAGACAGTGACATGCCACAATCGTGTTCTTCTGTGTTCATCAGTACGTAACGGCTTGCGTTCCATAGTTTGTTACAGAAGTTACGGTAACCTTCAAGACGCTTCATGTCCCAGTTGATGTCACGACCCGTTGAAGCCATCGCAGCAAGTGTGAAACGTAGTGCATCAGTACCGTATGGTTCGATACCATTTTCGAACGTCTTACGTGTCGCTTTTTCGATCTTAGCTGCCAGCTTCGGTTGCATCATGTTGCCACAACGCTTTTCGACTAGCTCTTCAAGGCCGATGCCATCAATCATGTCGATTGGGTCAAGTACGTTACCTTTCGACTTAGACATCTTATCGCCATTTTCATCACGGATAAGACCTGTCATGTACACGGTTTTAAATGGTACTTGAGCTTTGCCATCTTCGTCTTTCACGAAGTGCATGGTCATCATGATCATACGCGCAACCCAGAAGAAGATAATATCAAAGCCAGATACCAGTACTTCAGATGGGTGGAAGGTTTTCAGTGCGTCTGTATCTTCAGGCCAGCCTTGTGTGCCGAACGTCCAAAGTGCAGAAGAGAACCAAGTATCAAGAACGTCGTTGTCTTGCTTAAGGACAATAACAGGCGCTAGGTTGTTCTTTTCACGCACTTCTTCTTCTGTGCGACCAACGTAAACTTTACCATCGTTGTCGTACCATGCTGGGATACGGTGGCCCCACCAAAGTTGACGAGAGATACACCAGTCTTGCACGTCACGCATCCACGCAAAGTACATGTTTTCGTACTGCTTAGGTACGAATTGGATTTGACCATCTTCAACGGCTTTAACTGCCGGTTCAGCAAGAGGCGCTGTGCGCACGTACCATTGGTCAGTCAGCATTGGTTCGATAACCACGCCGCCACGGTCGCCGTAAGGAACGGTTAGGTCGTGATCTTTGATCTCTTCAAGCAGGCCAAGTTCATCGAATTCAGCAACGATAGCTTTACGAGCAGCAAAACGCTCCATGCCTTGGTATTTAGCTGGAATGTCTGTTGAGTAAACATCGCTTTCTTCGCCGTTCGTTGTGAATACTTCAGCAGCATCACGGATATCAGCGTTGAACGTTAGGATGTTGATCATTGGTAGGTTGTTGCGCTTGCCCACTTCGTAATCGTTAAAGTCATGAGCTGGTGTGACTTTCACACAACCCGTGCCTTTTTCCATGTCTGCGTGCTCATCGCCTACGATAGGAATAAGACGGTTTACAACAGGAAGTAGGATTTCTTTGCCGATAAGATCTTTGTAGCGAGGATCTTCTGGGTTTACGGCAACACCAGTATCACCAAGCATGGTTTCTGGACGAGTCGTTGCGACAACAATGTAGTCTTTGCCATCGGCGGTTTTAACACCGTTCGCTAGTGGGTAGCGGAAGTGCCACATAAAGCCTTTTTTGTCTTTGTTTTCAACTTCAAGATCAGAAATTGCAGTGTGCAGTTTAGGATCCCAGTTTACTAGACGTTTACCGCGGTAAATTAGGTCTTCTTCATACAGGCGAACAAACACTTCTTGAGTTGCAGCCGATAGGCCGTCATCCATAGTGAATCGCTCACGATCCCAGTCTACCGATGCACCAAGGCGACGAAGCTGTTGAGTGATGGTGCCGCCAGATTCAGCTTTCCATTCCCAAATTTTGTCGATGAAAGCTTCACGGCCGTAGTCGTGTTTTGTTTTGCCTTCTTCAGCGGCAATTTTACGCTCTACAACCATTTGTGTCGCGATGCCTGCGTGGTCAGTACCAACCTGCCATAGCGTATTTTTACCTTTCATGCGCTGAGCACGGATAAGGGTATCCATGATTGTATCTTGGAAGGCATGGCCCATGTGTAGGCTACCAGTGACGTTCGGTGGCGGGATCATGATGCTGTATGCTTCTTTTGAAGTGTCACCGTGTGGCTTAAAGTAGCCTTTCTCTTCCCAAGCTTGGTATAAAGCTTGTTCGATTGATGTTGGGTTATATGTCTTTTCCATAGCGTTCTGGATACTTAACTTATTAATACTGTGAAAGAAATCTGTCAAACCTTATAATTAAGCGTGATTATCGCTTACCTATAAGGATTGACCGTGATTAGGATTCAGTGTGCTGAATCTTGATGGTCTGTAGCTGGTAGCCTGCTTGACGGTAAATTTTATACCTTTCTCGAGCAAGTTGCTTAGCTTTTTCTTCGCAAGGCACGAAGTCTACCACTTGAGCGAATGTCTGGGCAAAGGTTGCGTGCGTCTCGGCAACATTTATCACCAGCTGACGGTTCCAGCTCGGTTTTAAGCCGTCAAATCCAATCTCTACAGGGGTACCATTTTTAGGACCCTCACCCACTAAATTGTGAGCGATAAACGCGCTCGCATCAACTTGCCAAAAGTATTCAGCCCAGGCTTCTGCGGAGACTCGGTCGGTGGCATTGAGATAAATTTTGGCACCTTGGCCAGTAAAGTGTCGGCAAAGATAGTGAACATAAGCAAAAAAGCCTGGCTGTGTATCTTCCAAGCTTTCTTCTTCAACGATATAAAATGTTGCAGTTTGCATAGCTACCTAAAAAGTAAAAGGGCCGTTAGGCCCTTTTTTTATTCTTCAGTTTCGTGGCCACTTCGATTCAGTAAGAATTGGACAAGTAGGGAGACAGGACGACCCGTTGACCCTTTCGCTTTACCCGATTTCCAAGCGGTGCCTGCAATATCTAAGTGCGCCCAATGATACTTCTTAGTGAAGCGGGATAAGAAACAACCTGCGGTAATTGTGCCACCCGGACGGCCGCCAATGTTTGCCATATCGGCAAATGGGCTGCTGAGTTGTTCTTGGTACTCATCGGCCATTGGTAGGCGCCAAGCGCGATCGCCAGCTTGCTCTGAAGCGTTAACTAACTCATGAGAGAGTGGGTTATGGTTAGAAAGGACACCACTGATATGATGACCTAGTGCAATAACACAGGCACCAGTTAGCGTTGCAACATCGACCACACACTCAGGCTCAAAGCGCTCAACGTAAGTGAGAGCATCACACAGTACTAAGCGACCTTCTGCGTCGGTATTCAGTACTTCTACAGTTTGGCCAGACATAGTCGTTAGAATGTCACCAGGGCGATAAGCGTTGCTGCCTGGCATGTTTTCACAGCCGGCAAGAATACCAATAACATTGATAGGCAGGTTCAACTTTGCCAAGGCTTTCATTGTACCCATGACAGAAGCCGCACCACACATGTCATACTTCATTTCATCCATGCCTTCACCCGGCTTGAGTGAAATACCGCCTGAATCGAACGTTAAACCTTTACCAATAAGTACGATAGGTTTTGCGTTAGAATCCGGGTTGCCTTTGTACTCCATGATAGACATCAGGGATTCATTTTTAGAACCGCGTCCAACCGCTAGATAAGAGGTCATACCGACCTTTTCCATCTCTTGCTCACCAATGATCTTGGTGGTCACTGTCTCGTAATCGTCAGCAAGACGACGAGCCTGAGAGGCTAAGTAGGCTGGGTTTGCAATGTTCGGTGGCATGTTGCCTAGGTCTTTCGATGTTTTTACACCTGACGCAATAGCAAGGCCGTGAGAAATGGCTTTTTCACCAAGGTTGAGCTCACGACGTGTCGGTACATTAAACACCAATTTGCGTAACGGGCGACGCGTCTCTGGTTTGTTGCTCTTGAATTGATCAAAGGTGTAAAGGCCATCTTTTGTCGCTTCAACCGCTTGGCGCACTTTCCAGTACGTATCGCGACCTTTAACGTGCAGTTCTGTCAGAAAGCATACCGCTTCCATAGAACCGGTTTCATTTAAGGTGCTGATGGTTTTTTGGATAATCTCTTTGTATTGACGCTCACCCAGCTCTCGTTCTTTGCCACAACCGACCAGTAGAACACGCTCAGAAAGCACGCCTGGTACTTGATGCAACAGTAGCATTTGCCCTGGTTTACCTTCTAGGTCACCACGACGTAGCAAAGAGCTAATATAGCCATCACTGATTTTATCGAGTTGCTCTGCAACCGGAGAGAGACGACGTGGCTCAAATACGCCGACGACAATGCAAGCACTGCGTTGCTTCTCTGGACTGCCACTTTTAACACTAAACTCCATGCGTACTCCTACATCCTAAAGACAAATAGAACTAAATGTTGGATAATCAATTATCAAAGTTTGAATCATAGCCGTTAGTTCGGCCTATAATTGTAAGATAAAAATTGATCCAAAAAGTAAAAAATAAAAGGTTTATCCGAAAACTATAGCGATTCAACCAAAAAAACAAGTTTTGTATAGGTGTTTTCACTGTGATTATTGTTAGATATTTGATCAGAGAAACAGTTAAGAGCCAATTAGCCATATTTTTTGTGCTCTTTTTAGTGTTTTTCAGCCGTCAATTTATCAATGTGCTTGCGGATGCTTCTGATGGAGATATTCCCGCTGGACTTATTATGACTCTCGTTGGTATTAGCATGCCTACGATGGGCTTATTGATGTTTCCATTAAGTATTTACATCGGAATTTTGGTGACTTTTGGGCGACTTTACGCCGAAAGTGAAATAACGGTGATGAATGCGACGGGGATAGGGAACAAATTTCTCATTCGCGCGGCGATGTACCTCGCCGCGATCACCTGCGCGCTTGCTGCATTTAATGCGTTTTGGTTAGCGCCTTGGACACAAGAACAAGAAGTACAAATACGGGAGAAATTGGCCTCAGAGAATTCAGTAGAACTGCTACAGACGGGACAATTTCAACGCACTCCCGATGGCACTTCGGTGGTTTTTATCGACAGCATTAAAGATAAAAAGCTCGAAAACGTGTTTGTTGCACAACTTAGCCCCCGTGATACGGTTTTACCGAGTGTCATTTCATCCCAATCTGGTGAAGTGAAAGAGCTCAGTGATGGTCGCCAGATTATCGCTTTGTATGATGGTGTCCGTTATGAAGGTGCACCAACACGTTTAGAGTACATGGTGACGGAGTTTTCTGATTACGAAGGCATGATCGGACAACGAGAAGCGCAAGCTCGAGGGCGCTCTTGGATGGCGATACCGACGTTGGATTTGCTTTCTAATCCAGATCCGAAAGCTCAGGCTGAATTACATTGGCGAATTTCACTGGTGATCTGTATCCCGCTTCTGACGATGCTCGTGGTCCCGCTCTCTGCTGTGAACCCAAGGCAAGGGAAGTTTGCCAAAATGGGCCCGGCTATTTTGGTTTATTTCACCTACTTTTTGGCGATTAGTGCCATGAAGTCATCGCTAGAAGATGGCTCTGTTCCGTCTTACATTGGATTATGGCCAATTAATATCGCTCTTTTGTTCACGGCCATCATGGTCAACGCTTACGACACGGTGGGTATGCGCAAGTTTCGGGAGAAATTTAGGCAAAAGCGTTACAAACGAAAAGAGGCAGCCTAATTCATGTTTAAAATTTTAGATGTCTATGTTGGTCGTACCATCATTACCACCATCTTGTTGGTGCTTGCGGTATTTGTTGGTTTGTCAGCGGTCATTAAGTATGTGGAGCAACTGCGCTCTGTCGGCGAAGGTAGCTACGATCTCTTGTCAGCACTGTACTTTGTGCTGTTAGGAATGCCTCGCGATATAGAGCTATTCTTTGCTATGGCATCACTGTTAGGGGCGTTGATCGGCTTAGGGATGCTAGCCAGTAGTTCCGAGCTTGTCGTCATGCAAGCGGCGGGTATCTCGAAAGTGCGGATTGGTTTATCGGTGCTAAAAACCGCAGTACCACTGATGATTATCGTGATGGCGCTGGGTGAATGGGGCGCTCCAACGACGCAGCAGATGGCGCGAGACTTACGCTTACAAGCGACTTCGGGCGGCAGCATTGTTTCGGTGAGAAATGGTGTGTGGGCGCGTGATGGTAATGACTTTATTTTTATGTCGAGTGTCAGTGATAACACACTGACTGGATTAAACCTGTGGCGGTTTGATGAAAATAAAAAGTTAACCAGCACAATTTTTGCTGAAAGCGCCGATTACATTGGCAAAAATGGTTGGGTCATGAACGATGTTCAGGTAACCAATTTGGAAAATACGGAAGCTTTCACTAAAGAAACGTTTCCGACATATCAATGGGAAACGTCCTTAGTACCGGATAAGTTGAAAGTCGTGACGGTTGATTTGAATGAATTGCCGATCAGTGGTCTATACGATTATATGAAGTACCTAGAAGCGTCCGAACAAGATGCTTCTCGCTACGAATTGGCATTCTGGCGCAAAGCTACGCAGCCTATCTCAGTGGGTGTCATGATGTTGATGGCTCTCTCGTTTGTTTTTGGCCCGTTGCGTAGTGTGACTATGGGGGCTCGCATTCTTTCTGGTGTTGTTGCTGGATTTACTTTTTATATTTCTAGTGAGTTCTTTGGACCACTGAGTTTGGTGTATGGTATTCCGCCCGTCTTCGGTGCTCTGGGACCTAGTCTCATTTTCTTATTGATTGCTACCCTGTTGCTGCGAAGAAAACTGTAGTGACGTAGAAAGATAGCAAAATAAAAAAAGTTAAATAAAAAGGCTGAGATGATTCTCAGCCTTTTTATTATCTGCTCGATTGTACATGTAAACTAGTACTGGTCTTCTGACCAACCGTCGCTGTCAGACATATCGGGCGCGCCAGCGATAGCATTTTCTTCGTCAGCCCATTCGCCGAAATCAATCATTTGGCATTGCTTCGAGCAAAAGGGCCTGAACGGGCTTTCTTCTGCGCTCCATATCACATCGACCTTACATTGAGGGCACTGAACGATGGTTGGTTTACTCATAATTGGATCCATACTTCACATTGTTTAGCTGCAAACAGCCAGTTCAAATTCAACATCGTTAGGGTAGGCTTGTCCCGACTCAAAGGCAATAAACTTAATAGCAAATCGGTTTTTGTGGCCTGAAATCATAGGATAAACACCACACTCCATTGGAATGGTGAGTCTTAGAATATTGGCTTCTTCGGCATCACTTTGATAAAAGCCAGAACGTGCAATCTGAGGTTTCATCCGCCCAGTCTCTCTTGTGAGCTTTAGCCACATGCTGAGGGCATTCATGAGTGGCTTGAGATTGCCGAGCCACTTCTCCGCATCGTGCATGCGCTTTTCTAAAGGCAGATGGAGCCAATAGTGTAGGGATGGTAAATCGAAGCAGCACGAGCCGCCTGGCAAGCCAAAGCGTTGACGTATGGCGCTGAGAAAACGGTCTTCTCGAAGTGACTGACCAAAACGTTCTGCCATCATAAGTTCTTTATGAACAACGTCGATATCTCGGAGCAGGTTACCGAGCATTTCTTGATCGACATCGTCGATGTTTAACCACGAACGATAGGTCTGTCTTTGTTTCTCAAGATCTTTTGCTAATTCACTCTTGAGTTGCATCTGTTCAAATATCTCCAATAAATCAAATAGTGATTTAAAGAAAATTTGGTACTGATGACTGTCCGAAAATGACGAAGAATGCTGAAGCTGTCTCAGGAGAGATTCAACTCTTAGGTAAATTCTAGTTTTTTCATTAAGAGGATGTTCGAATCTATTTGTTGTCATTTCACTAGCCTTTAAACGCTTCCCTATTATTTTCACCGATTTTGACTGCACAATGCTAGGTACTTTTGGTGTAATTGTGTGACTTGGGACAAAAGTTGAGCGTTGTTCGTATTATTATCAATCACATCATCGGCATACGCTAGTCGAGTTTCTCGGTCAGCCTGTGAATTGAGTATAGAACGCACTTGTGATTCTGGTACACCGTCTCGTGTCATTGTTCGGTAAATTTGCGTTTCTTCATCGACATCAACCACCAAGACGCGATCGGCCATGCTATTTAAACCGTTTTCGATTAATAGTGGTACAACAAAAAGCGTGTAAGGGCTTGTTGAGTTATCCAGTAACACTTGCATGCGCTGGCGAATCATCGGATGGAGTAGGTTATTGATCCATTGCTTATCCTGTTCACTAGCAAAAATATGTTCTCTTAGTGCTGTGCGATTCAACTCCCCACTAGGCAGCAGTATTGATGGACCAAATTGCGCAGTTATTGCGTTGAGTCCAGTGGAGCCTTTTGCCACGACTTCTCGCGCCACCACATCGGCATCGACCAACTCGATATTAAACTCATCACGAAAAAGGTTCGCCACCGTGGTTTTCCCACTCGCTATCCCCCCGGTTAGTCCAATGACATAACTCATAAACTGGCTCCCACAAAAGCAGTTAAGTAGTAATTGATGATGGCATCTCCCCACAGCGCGCATACCCAACCCGCTATGGCTAAATAAGGACCAAAAGGGAACGCCATATCAATGCCCTTTTTTTGTAGTCGAAGTTGGATGAGGCCAAATATAACCCCGACCACAGAGGAAAGTAACACAATGATGGGAAGGTGCGCCCATCCTAGCCATGCACCTAAGGCTGCCAGCAGTTTAAAGTCACCATAGCCCATGCCTTCTTTACCCGTGAGCAGTTTAAATGCCCAATAGACAGACCAAAGACAGAGATAGCCAAGCATGGCGCCAATAACGGAATCCATTAGAGAAATGGGAGAAATGCCGAATAACGCCAGTGAGATACCTGCCCACATAAGCGGCAGTGTTAGCTGATCGGGCAGTAGCATCGTATCAAGGTCAATAAACGTTGCAGCGATGAGCGTAAAAGTAAATGCAATTAAGGCAACGCTGTAAAGGCTGTACCCTAATTCAAACGCCACGATAGTGGCGAGTACGGCGCTGAGCAATTCAATAATAGGGTAGCGTGCGCTTATTTTATTACCACATTGGCGGCATTTACCTTGTAATAATACCCAGCTTAAGACGGGAATATTGTCCACTATTCGTATTGCGGTTTGGCACTTAGGGCAGGTTGAACGAGGAATACTCAGGTTATAGTCGCCTTGAGGTGGCTCAATATGATATTCGGGAAATGCCTCAGCACATTCTTGGCGCCAACCTCTTTCCATCATGATGGGCAGACGGTGTATCACCACATTAAGAAAACTGCCAACAATTAGGCCAACAATGGCGGCGAAGACTGAGTAAAGCCAAGGATAATAGGTAAAAACGTCCATTTTTGAGTGCTAGCCTAAAGAATCAACAGGTTATTGCCTATGTTAGCCTATTACCGACATTAAGTTAAAGATAGGAAGGTACATTGCGACCACTAATCCTCCCACCATCGTCCCTAGAAAAACAATAATGAATGGCTCGAGTATTTTTCCGAGATTATCGACGGTGTTATCCACCTCAAATTCATAGATGGCCGCAATTTTATTCAGCATGTCATCAAGTTGCCCTGATTCTTCACCGATCATGACCATTTGTAGCACCATCTCGGGGAAGGCATTGGCGTTGCGCATGGCAAGGTGAATAGGGGTGCCTGCGACGACATCGCCATGAATCGAAAGAATGGATTGTTGATAATAGGTGCAGTCGGCGGTTTTCGCACTGGCCTGGATACTCGATAAAATAGGGATCCCTGAGCTAAAGCTGGTGGCTAGGGTACGGCTAAACTTAGCGATTGAAGCCTTGGTGATGATACCTCCTATGATGGGGATACGAAGGGACAAGCGACTAGTTTGCAGTTTAAACGCGGCATTTTGCTTTCTTAATAAGCGAAACATAACAAGGGCGACACCGATACTGATGATGAGCATGGTCCCGTTAGCTTGTAACCAATGCGAGGCTTGCAGAACTTGTAAGGTAAACCAAGGCAAGGTGGCGTTAAATCCTTTGAACATGCTTTCAAACTCTGGGATCACTTGTGTCAACATTAAAAAGGTGACGATGAACGAGACCAAAAGTACCATGCCGGGGTAGATGAGAGCTTTGACGACTTTGGACTTTAGTGCTTCTTGTTTTTCTCTATACAGTGCGAGACGCTCGAAGACCGCGGGTAAGTTTCCCGATGTTTCACCAGTTGCGACCATGTCGACGTAGAAGCTATCGAAATGCACACTGGCCATTTGCATGGCTCGTGAGATAGGTGTCCCAGCTTCAATCGCTTTACATATTTGCCCGAGCACCGACTTCATTTCCGCCTTGGTGTGATTATCTGCGACTAATTTAAGCGCATGGATAATGGGAATACCAGTACCTAACATAGTGGCGAGCTGACGTGTCAGTGTGGTGATATCTTGTCGTTGGATGCGATGCGTGAGCTTAGTCCAAAGGGATACACTATGGCGGGTGATTTTCTTAATTTGAACATGTTGGCTTTTAAGCTTATCCCTAACCTCACTTTCTGTCATGGCAAGCGTATGACCCGACACTTTTTTTCCGGTGCTGTTGATGCCTTTCCAGCGAAAGGTTTTTAGCGGAATAGCTTGTATTTTCGCCATTGTCGTTCCCTTCAAAGTGATACAGAGCTTGCTATGCAAAGATGATAATGTTGAATCTAAGTCTTAAAGTACCTGGCCTAGAAATAGAGCACACGCTGCAGCTCCTTAAAGCTGGTGATCCCTTGCTCAAGTTTGGTGATTCCTGATTGTTTTAAGGTGAGCATGCCTTGCGACTTGGCGATAGACTCTAGCTCTTGGATACTGGCATTTTGCATGACCGCCTCAGCGAGCTCAGCCGTAAAGGGCATCACTTCATAAATACCTGTCCGTCCTGAGTAGCCGTGATTGCAGGCGTTGCAGCCTTTTTCATTGGCTTGATAAATGGTTATCGTTGGTGATAAAGCGAGGTTGTGCTGTAACCCAATTGGTAGTAATTCAGGCGTTTTACAGTGATTGCAGAGTTTACGAGCCAGTCGTTGGGCGATGATTAGGGACAGCGACGATGCAAGGTTGAAAGCGTCGATGCCCATATTTTGCAGCCGAACTACGGTTTCAATCGCAGAGTTGGTGTGCAGGGTGGATAGGACTAAGTGACCAGTTTGCGCCGCTTTTACCGCAATTTCTGCGGTGTCGAAATCTCGAACTTCTCCTACCATGACAATATCAGGATCCTGTCTTAAGAACGATCGCAGCGCTTCTGGGAAACCAAAGCCGATTTTGGGGTTAACTTGCACTTGGTTGATGCCATCAAGATGGATCTCGACCGGATCTTCTGCCGTTGAAATATTGCGATCCGCAGTATTGAGAATGCTCAAGCCGGTATAGAGTGACACGGTTTTGCCACTGCCAGTCGGACCGGTGATGAGGATCATGCCTTGCGGCTTTTTAAGTGCATCAAGGTAAAGCGTGCGTTGTTGTGATGTATAACCAAGTTGATCAATGTTCAAGTTGGCCGAGCCGCCATCAAGGATCCGTAAGACAATTTTCTCACCCCACATGGTAGGAAGTGTTGATACTCGCATATCCACGGCGGCGCTGTCGGACAGTTTAAGTTTAATCCGACCATCTTGTGGTAAGCGACGTTCGGCAATATCGAGCTTGGCCAAAATCTTAATTCGGGCAGAGAGACGCCTGCTGAGGTGCCCTGCTGGTTGGTGGGTTTCAATTAAAATGCCGTCACAGCGCAAGCGAATGCGGTAGACGTGTTCATAGGGTTCAAAGTGAATGTCGGAGGCTTTCTTGCGAACTGCATCAATGAGGACTTGTTGAATAAAGCGGCTAACAGGGGATTCATCGAGACTTAAATCTTCGATGTTATCCAATTCTGCATCGGTAACTTGTACTAGGTTGGCTAAGTCATCGGAAGTGAGATCCTTGCTGCTATTTTGCCAACTGTCTCCTGTCTCTCCATACATACGCCGAATGGCGGCGCGAATGTCTTGATGACACGCTAAAACTAGCTCAATTTGCATGCCAGTGGCAAAACGAAAGTCATTTTCAACATGCTGTAAAGTGGGATCGCCAATAGCGATGGTGAGCACGCCATTAAATTGCGAAAGGGGCAGGGCGCTGTGGTTGGTGATGGCGTCGCGTAACCCTAAACGCTGGCACAGCTCAGTAAAATCAAAGTTATGAATCGGCGTCACCGCCAGGCCGAATAACAAACTCAGCTGGTGGGTGAATTCCTGTGGCGCGAATAGATTCAGCTCAAGCACCGCATCGGGCGCGGAACAGCCCGATGTGGCGATGAGGTCTAACACCGACTCCGCTTGCGACGCACTAATCAGGCTAGCGTGCTGCAAGATAGAGGGGAGGTTGGATTGCATTTATAAACTGGAGTCGGTAGAGCAACCTTTCGGTAAAACCCCAGAGCTCGCTGAGGCTGTACTCTTGCAGCTCCAACCACCACTTTCATCTCTAACCAGTCCTAGCTTTGTTGATTTAATTGCTGGACTAGAGTCTGTCACGTCTGAGAAATCCACAATAACTTTACCAGCGGAACTAACACCAACTCTAGAGCTAGTAATTGCACCACTTAGTGACGAAGGAAATCCTAGTAGTTCTTTTACCCCTGAATCGCTAGAGTTTGGAAAGCTTCCTTTTTCGAGGGTATAAGTCTCGATGTTAGACTTTAACCCTGAAAGTGTAGCAAGGGCTGATGCCGCTTCAGCTTTTGCTACATATTTTTGATACTGAGGAAGAGCAACTGCCGCTAAAACCCCAATTACCGCCACAACAATCATCAACTCAATCAAGGTAAAGCCTTGTTGTTTATTTGTTTTTCTCATCATCTTGTCCTTAGAATAGTGATACTTAGCTACAGTAGGTATCAGACTATACGCAATAAAGCGCACAATGGTTGGTCTACGAGTGAGTCGGGAAATTTTTGGGATGTGTTGCAAGGTATGCAGGCGAGGTTGCGAGTGGGGTTGAGTTTTGGGTTGTAGGTGGGGAAAGAGCGGTTCTATGGCCCTGTGGCCCTATGGTTTAAGGGAAGAGCAGTTCCTAGTTCCTAGTTCCTAGATGGGGATACTGAATTAACAGTATTATTTGACAGGTTGAGCATTAAACATAGTCTGGGACCACAGGACCACAGGACCACAGGACCACAGGACCACAGGACCACAGGGTCACAGACATAAAAAAAAGCGAAGCCTAACCAGACTCCGCTCAGTTTAATTTTTCTCTAGGACCTAGGACCTAGGACCCCGCTCTTAAACCGCTCCTACCCCTTAAACCTCATCGATAAATCCATCGCTTTTAAATGCTTCGTCAGCGCGCCAACGGAAATATAATCAACGCCTGTTTCTGCAAACTCTTTGATGGTGTCCATCGTGATGTTCCCAGAGTTTTCTAGTGCAGCGCGGCCTCCGTTGATCTTCACGGCTTCACGCATCATGTCGGTCGTAAAGTTATCCAGCATGATGATGTCGGCCCCCGCTTCGATGGCTTGGTTTAGCTCTTCAAGCGATTCCGTTTCTACTTCAACAGGTTTGCCTGGATTTAACTGCTTAGCCGTTGTGATAGCTTTGGTGATACCGCCACACGCGATGATGTGGTTCTCTTTAATTAGGTAGGCATCAAAGACCCCAATACGATGGTTGAAACCACCGCCACAGGCGACCGCGTATTTAAGTGCGCTACGCAGACCTGGAATGGTTTTACGGGTGTCTAATAAGCGGCACTGTGTGTGGGCAATCTTTTCAGCGTATTGGGCAGTAATGGTCGCGCAGCCAGATAGCGTTTGGATGAAGTTCATCGCATTGCGTTCGCCGGTTAATAGAATACGAGCTGGGCCTGACATAGTACAAAGGACTTGGTTAGGTTCCACTTTATCACCATCATTAACATGCCAATCAATGGTGACTTCACCACCGAGTTGCTTGAACACTTCGTCCGCCCACATTTTGCCGCAAAAAACACCGTGCTCACGGGTAATGATAGTCGCGACATTTTGCGTTTCCGCAGGGATCAAGCTGGTGGTGATGTCGGCGCTTGCATCTAGCGTTCCGCCCAAGTCTTCACGAAGTGTATCGGCGACGGCACGAGTAATTTCAGTAGGAAGTTGTTGCTTTAAATACTCAAGGCGTTCTTGGCTGTTATGTGTGTTTTTCATCGCTTAAGGAATCTATATGGGGGAACAAAGTGGGCATGATACTCTGGCTTGTGCGTAATTTCAGCATCAATTCTCGCATTTTGTTGGTTGTTGGATAAAATCATAGCGAACCTTGTGCAGATGGACATCATTAGTATGCAAAACCCCAATATGACTCAGCGTGAAGCTGCCACACTTGCCGTAGATGAACAAGGCTGGTATTTACCGGCTCGACGTGTGCCATCGCCACACTTTGACGCCCGTAGTGATGAGCAAGATATCTCTTTGCTGGTGGTGCATAACATCAGTTTGCCGCCCGGGCAATTTGGTGGCGATCATATTGAATCATTTTTTCAGGGTAACTTGGATGCGAATCGTCATCCATTTTTTAAGGTCATCGAGAATATGCGTGTTTCTGCCCACTGTCTCATTCGGCGTGACGGAGAGGTAGTGCAGTTTGTCCCGTTCTCTGCTCGTGCTTGGCATGCGGGTGTATCGAGTTTCGCTGGGCGAGATAAATGCAATGATTACTCAATAGGGATCGAGTTAGAAGGGACGGACTTTTTACCGTACAGCCCAGAGCAGTATCAGAGCTTGGCTGAACTAACTAAGGTTATTTTGTTGTATTATCCGCAAATTACCCCTGAGCGGATAACTGGACATCAATATATTGCCCCTTTGAGAAAGACTGACCCTGGATTGGTTTTTGACTGGGTGCGGTTCAAACAAGGGCTATGATTAAATACTAATACCACCAATGGGTTAGACCTCCTCAACATCGATATATTTATTTTGTTACTTAAATTATTAAAAATAGCTTGTCTCATCCTGCAAGCTTTTTTTGATTTCGATCAACTTCCCTCACTCAATCGTCACGTTCTTACTTGTTGATTTATAATGATTTTTCTAGCACGAAAAACGCCCGATAGGTTTCTTGTATGTAATTGGTATGACCAAGTCTGTTGGTGTTTTAATCAATAAATGTTTCATTGCTGTTAATGTGCCGCCGCTTCTATGATGTGAATCAATTTTTAGCTAGACATTTGCGTTTTAAATGTGTTAATTTTTAGCCCAACTTGAAATTGGTAATACCAATTCACTGCATAAGAAAAGTAGAACTATAGCCATGGCTTATCAAAGGATTCGTCAGCCCAAACTTTCGGATGTTATCGAACAGGAACTTGAGCGGTTGATCGTCGAAGGAACACTTTCTGCGGGGCAGCAGTTGCCACCAGAACGTGAACTGGCAAAACAATTTGATGTTTCTCGACCTTCGATTCGAGAAGCAATTCAGCGCTTGGAAGCAAAGCGCCTGCTAACCCGTAGACAGGGTGGCGGTACGTTTGTTAGTGACAATATATGGAAAAGTTTTTCAGATCCTTTGCTAGAGCTACTTTCATCTCACAATGAAACCCAGCTTGACTTGCTCGAAGCTCGTCACGCGATGGAAGGTATTTCAGCTTATTTTGCAGCGTTGCGTGGTACCGAAGAAGATTTTGCTCAGATAGAAAGTTGCTTAGTTAATATCGGTGAAGCGCAAGAAAAGCGTGATGTAGAGGAAGAAGCGTCTGCGGTTATGGCTTTTCTTATTGCCTTAACAGAGGCGGCTCATAATGTGGTTTTATTACATATTATTAGAAGCTTAGCACCACTACTTGAGCAAAATGTTCTACAAAATTTAAAGTTATTACATCGCCGCACTGAAGTGTCGGAGAAAGTCAGTAAACATAGAGCTAATATTGTAGATGCGATTGTTTCTGGTCAGCCTGAAAAGGCGCGAGAAATGTCTCATTCACATTTAGCGTATATCGAAGAAACATTGCTGGATTTGACGCGCGAAGAATCACGCCGAGAGCGTTCTCTACGTCGAATTCAGCAGGGTAATGAGTCGTAATCAAGCGACGCATTAAATGTTTAGTAGAATCCAACTAACAAAAGGATAGATCGCCATGTCTGACATGAAGCATGACGTTGATGCTCTAGAAACTCAAGATTGGTTACAAGCACTAGAGTCAGTAGTACGCGAAGAAGGCGTAGAACGCGCACAATATTTACTAGAACAAGTTCTAGATAAAGCTCGTTTAGACGGCGTTGATATGCCAACTGGTATCAACACTAACTACATCAACACCATCCCAGCAGCACAAGAGCCAGCTTACCCAGGTGACGTCACTCTTGAGCGTCGTATTCGCTCGATTATTCGCTGGAACGCAATCATGATCGTATTGCGTGCTTCTAAGAAAGACCTAGACCTTGGTGGTCACATGGCTTCTTACCAGTCAGCTGCTGCGTTCTACGAAGTATGTTTCAACCACTTCTTCCGTGCTCCAAACGAGACGGACGGTGGCGATCTAGTTTATTACCAAGGCCATATCTCTCCTGGTATCTATTCTCGTGCATTCGTTGAAGGTCGTCTTACTGAAGAGCAGCTAGACAACTTCCGTCAAGAAGTAGATGGTAAAGGTATTCCTTCTTACCCGCACCCGAAACTGATGCCTGAGTTCTGGCAGTTCCCTACCGTATCTATGGGTCTTGGCCCTATTTCTGCTATCTACCAAGCGCGCTTCCTTAAGTACCTTGAAGGCCGTGGTCTGAAAGAAACGTCAGCGCAACGCGTATACGCGTTCCTAGGTGACGGAGAAATGGATGAGCCAGAATCACGTGGTGCGATCTCTTTCGCTGCGCGTGAGAAACTAGACAACCTATGTTTCCTAATCAACTGTAACCTACAGCGCCTAGATGGCCCTGTAATGGGTAACGGTAGCATCATCCAAGAACTGGAAGGCCTATTTAAAGGCGCAGGTTGGAACGTTGTTAAAGTTATCTGGGGTAGTAACTGGGATTCTCTATTAGCTAAAGACACCACTGGTAAGCTTCTTCAACTAATGAACGAAACTATCGATGGTGACTACCAAACATTCAAATCTAAAGATGGCGCCTACGTACGTGAGCACTTCTTTGGTAAGTACCCTGAAACAGCGGCACTTGTGGCTGATATGACGGATGACGAAATCTTCGCGCTTAAGCGTGGTGGTCATGACTCTTCTAAACTGTTTGCTGCATTCAACAATGCAAAAGAAACAGGTGGCAAGCCAACGGTAATCCTAGCTAAGACAGTTAAAGGTTACGGTATGGGTGATGCAGCAGAAGGTAAGAACATTGCACACGGTGTTAAGAAAATGGACATGACTCATGTTCAACACCTGCGTGACCGTCTAGGCCTACAAGATATTCTTTCTGATGAGAAAGTAGCTGAGCTACCTTACTTGAAGTTGGAAGAAGGCACGGCAGAGTACGAATACTTACATGCTCGTCGTAATGCTCTACATGGTTACACACCTGCGCGTCTGCCTAAATTCACTCAAGAATTTAAAGTG
Source organism: Vibrio nomapromontoriensis (assembly GCF_050337205.1). Classification (NCBI taxonomy): domain Bacteria; kingdom Pseudomonadati; phylum Pseudomonadota; class Gammaproteobacteria; order Vibrionales; family Vibrionaceae; genus Vibrio; species Vibrio nomapromontoriensis. The sequence continues at coordinate 78,795 of NZ_JAKJSS010000019.1, read as the reverse complement.
CCAGAGCTTGATGCATTTGCACCACTACTAGGTGAGCAAAAGCGTGATATCTCTACGACAATGGCTTACGTTCGTACTCTTAATATCCTGCTTAAAGATAAGAATATTGGTAAAAACATTGTTCCTATCATTTGTGATGAAGCACGTACGTTCGGTATGGAAGGTCTGTTCCGTCAGGTGGGTATCTACAACCCGCATGGTCAAGAATATACTCCTGAAGATAAGGGCATTGTTTCTTACTACAAAGAAGCGACGTCTGGTCAAGTTCTTCAAGAAGGTATCAACGAGCTAGGTTCAATGGCGTCTTGGGTTGCTGCGGCAACGTCATACAGCACCAACGATCTACCAATGATTCCATTCTACATCTACTACTCAATGTTCGGTTTCCAACGTATTGGCGACATGGCATGGCTAGCTGGTGACCAACAAGCTCGTGGCTTCCTATTGGGTGCTACTGCAGGTCGTACAACGCTAAACGGCGAAGGTCTGCAGCACGAAGATGGTCACTCGCACATTATGGCGAACACAGTACCTAACTGTATTTCTTATGACCCAACGTTTGCTTACGAGCTAGCGGTAATCATGCAAGACGGTATTCGTCGCATGTACGGTCCTGAGCAAGAGAACGTTTACTACTACCTAACAGTAATGAACGAGAACTACGCAATGCCAGCAATGCCAGAAGGCGCTGAAGAAGGCATCCGTAAAGGTATCTACAAGCTTGAGTCTCACGCGGGTACTAAGGGCAAAGTTCAACTAATGAGCTCTGGTACTATCATGAACGAAGCGCGTAAAGCTGCTGAAATTCTAAGTGAAGAGTACGGCGTAGCCTCTGATGTCTTCTCTGTCACGTCGTTCAACGAACTGACTCGTGACGGCCAAGCGGTAGAGCGTGACAACATGCTTCACCCAGAAGCGGAAGAGAAAGTCCCGTACATCACAACCGTTCTTGGTAAAGAACCTGCGATCGCAGTGACGGATTACATGAAGAACTACGCTGAGCAAGTTCGTGCATTTATGCCAAGCGAATCATACAAAGTACTGGGTACTGATGGTTTCGGTCGCTCTGATAGCCGTGAAAACCTACGTCGTCACTTCGAAGTTAACGCAGGTTACGTAGTGGTAGCAGCGCTGACTGAGCTGGCTAAGCGTGGTGATGTTGAAAAATCAGTAGTTGCAGAAGCGATTGCTAAATTTGGCATCGACACTGAAAAAACTAACCCGCAATACGCATAAGACTTCCATTAAGGTAGGAAAATACAATGACAATCGAAATTAATGTACCAGACATCGGTGCAGATGAGGTTGAAGTAACTGAGATTCTGGTTAACGTTGGCGACAAGGTTGAAGAAGAACAGTCACTGATCACTGTTGAAGGCGATAAAGCTTCTATGGAAGTTCCTGCGTCTCAAGCGGGTATCGTTAAAGAAATCAAAGTAGCAGAAGGCGATTCTGTTTCTACTGGTTCTCTTATCATGATCTTTGAAGCGGAAGGTGGTGCAGCAGCACCGGCTGCGCCAGCAGTTGAAGCGGCGGCACCTGTTGCAGCTGCTCCTGCGGCCGCTGAACTTAAAGAAGTTCACGTTCCTGATATTGGCGGTGATGAAGTTGAAGTCACTGAAATCATGGTCGCTATCGGCGACGCAGTAGAAGAAGAGCAATCGCTTCTTACTGTTGAAGGCGACAAGGCTTCAATGGAAGTGCCTGCACCATTCGCAGGCATCGTTAAAGAGATCAAGATCGCTTCTGGTGATTCAGTGTCTACTGGTTCTCTAGTAATGGTATTCGAAGTGGCTGGTTCAGCGCCGGCAGCAGCTCCTGCTCCTGCGGCAGCACCAGTTGCAGCGACTCCAGCAGCATCTGCTGAGAAAGAAGTCAACGTACCAGATATCGGTGGCGACGAAGTCGAAGTGACTGAAATCATGGTAGCGGTTGGCGATACAGTAGAAGAAGAGCAATCTCTCATTACTGTTGAAGGTGACAAAGCTTCAATGGAAGTCCCTGCACCATTTGCTGGTACAGTGAAAGAAATCAAGATTGCAGCTGGCGATACCGTGTCAACTGGCTCTCTAATCATGACGTTTGTCGTGGAAGGCGCAGCACCTGCTCCTGTTGCAGCACCTGCACAAGCAGCCGCTCCAGCGGCGGCGCCTGCCGCATCGGCGGACCGTCCTAAATCAGAAGCACCTGCAGCGGCTCCAGCAGCAAATGACTTCCAAGAAAACAACGATTACGCTCACGCTTCTCCAGTTGTGCGTCGTCTTGCTCGTGAGTTTGGCGTTAACCTTTCTAAAGTTAAAGGTTCAGGTCGTAAGAGCCGTATCTTGAAAGAAGATGTTCAGTCTTACGTGAAAGAAGCGCTTAAACGTCTTGAGTCTGGTGCAGCAGCATCTGGTAAAGGCGGTGATGGTTCAGCACTTGGCCTACTACCTTGGCCAAAAGTTGACTTCAGCAAGTTTGGTGAGACGGAAGTTCAAAAACTGTCTAAAATCAAGAAAATCTCTGGTGCTAACTTGCACCGCAACTGGGTAATGATTCCACATGTTACACAGTGGGATAATGCTGATATCACGGCGCTTGAAGCATTCCGTAAAGAGCAAAATGCGATTGAAGCGAAGAAAGACACAGGCATGAAGATCACACCACTTGTGTTCATCATGAAAGCGGTCGCGAAAGCACTAGAAGCCTTCCCTGCATTTAACTCTTCACTATCTGAAGATGGTGAGAGCATCATTCTGAAGAAATACGTGAATGTTGGTATTGCGGTTGATACGCCAAATGGCTTGGTTGTTCCTGTCTTTAAAGATGTGAACAAAAAAGGCATTTACGAGCTATCTGAAGAGCTAGCAGTAATTTCTAAGAAAGCACGTTCTGGTAAACTGACTGCAGCCGATATGCAAGGTGGTTGTTTCACAATCTCTAGCCTAGGTGGCATTGGTGGTACTGCATTTACGCCAATCGTTAATGCACCAGAAGTGGGTATCCTAGGGGTATCTAAATCTGAAATGAAGCCAGTATGGAACGGGAAAGAATTTGAACCGCGCCTACAGCTTCCACTTTCTCTATCCTACGATCACCGAGTGATTGATGGTGCAGAAGGTGCACGCTTCATTACTTATTTAAACAGCTGCTTGAGCGATATTCGCCGTTTGGTACTGTAACAAATAAATAGAAAGTAGGGCGGCTGAAACAGCCGCCCTTATTGACAAAATTCAATGACAATTTGATGATACTGTAATTTTTACAAATCGAATTGTTGTCTAGCTCACAGGCTAAATTGATTTACTTTTCACACCATTAACATCTCTGTAAACTGTTGGCGGTCTGAATTACATTGTTTAAGCAACATACATTTAGATAATGTTGTTTAAAACAACGTCTCAATATAAGAAATCAATACCCACTCAGCCTGTTAGGGATAATGACTACAAGAGGTCAAAATGAGCAAAGAAATTAAAGCCCAAGTGGTAGTACTTGGTGCCGGTCCTGCTGGTTACTCCGCTGCATTCCGTTGCGCCGATTTAGGCCTAGAAACGGTTCTAATCGAACGTTATAGCACGCTTGGTGGTGTATGTTTGAATGTGGGTTGTATCCCATCTAAAGCACTACTTCACGTATCTAAAGTTATCGAAGAAGCAAAAGCGCTTGCTGAACACGGTATCGTATTTGGTGAACCGCAAACAGATATCGACAAAATTCGTCTTTGGAAAGAAAAAGTAATCGGTCAGCTTACTGGTGGTCTTGGCGGTATGGCTAAGATGCGTAAAGTGACAGTGGTTAACGGTTTAGGTCAATTTACTGGTCCTAACTCTATCGACGTTGATGGCGAAGATGGTAAAACAACCATTAACTTTGATAACGCGATCGTTGCGGCGGGTTCTCGTCCTATCAAATTGCCATTCATCCCGCATGAAGACCCACGTATTTGGGATTCAACGGATGCACTTGAGCTTAAAGAAGTTCCGGGCAAATTGCTTATCATGGGCGGTGGTATCATTGGTCTGGAAATGGCAACGGTATATCACTCTCTAGGTTCTAAAATTGACGTTGTTGAAATGTTCGATCAACTGATCCCTGCAGCTGATAAAGACATGGTTAAGGTTTACACCAAGCGTATCAAAAACAAGTTTAACTTGATGCTTGAAACCAAAGTGACCGCTGTTGAAGCGAAAGAAGATGGTATCTACGTATCAATGGAAGGCAAAAAAGCACCAGCAGAAGCTGAGCGTTATGATGCTGTTCTTGTTGCGATTGGTCGTGTTCCTAACGGTAAATTGCTTGATGCTGAAAAAGCGGGCATTGAAGTGGATGAGCGCGGATTTATCAATGTTGATAAGCAAATGCGTACTAATGTGCCTCATATCCATGCTATCGGCGATATCGTTGGTCAGCCAATGCTTGCGCATAAAGGTGTGCATGAAGGTCACGTAGCGGCAGAAGTTATCTCTGGTAAGAAGCACTACTTTGACCCGAAAGTGATTCCATCTATTGCCTACACTGAGCCAGAAGTAGCATGGGTAGGTAAGACCGAGAAAGAAGCGAAAGCAGAAGGTCTAAACTACGAAACAGCAAGCTTCCCGTGGGCAGCGTCTGGTCGTGCGATTGCTTCTGATTGTGCTGACGGTATGACTAAGCTGATCTTCGATAAAGACACGCACCGTGTTATCGGTGGTGCTATTGTTGGTACTAACGGTGGTGAACTGCTGGGTGAAATTGGTCTAGCAATTGAGATGGGTTGTGATGCGGAAGATATCGCATTGACGATTCACGCTCACCCAACATTGCATGAATCTGTTGGTCTTGCGGCTGAAGTATTTGAAGGCACAATCACAGACCTTCCAAATGCTAAAGCGAAGAAAAAGAAATAATTAAGATTTCTTAAGAATCTAAAAAACCGCTCAGATGAGCGGTTTTTTTTATGCCTAAACGTTTATGGTGAGACGTTATGTCTGAATCATGCTTAGGCGACGATTGGCCGAGTGAAGCCTAGTGATTCCCTTCATTTTTATAGATACAGACCATATCCATATAGCAATCTGTTAAAGATTTAATACCGTCACTATCGGTATTACGATTAGCTTCAATGAATAGCGAATAACAAATGCCATGGAACAGGCTTGTGAGGTGCTTAGGGTTATGATGCGGGCAAACTTCACCGCGTTCAATCGCCTTGATAAACATGTTCTCAATCAGAGCTTGGCTAGTTTTATTGGAAGAGATAAACAACGGCCATACTTCTTCACGTGTTGATGTGCTCCATTCGAACCACACTTTATTCCAATGACAATCTTCCATCACCATGTCGACTACTTTATCTAAGATGTTCGTCAGGTTTTCTTTAATGTTGATATCAAGATCGATGGTGTTAGATAAGAAGTTAGAGTATTGACAGACGACGTGATTGAGCACTTCATCAACAAGATCTTCTCGGGTTGGGAAGTAATTGAAGACAGTGGCGACAGAGACTTGAGCAATTTCTGCAATATCGGCGTGTCCACCACGGCCAATGCCGCGCTTTGCAAATACTTCTAAGGCTATTTCCATCAGTTGCAGTTTACGCTTCTGAGGCGACAGGCGAGTTCTTGGTCTTTTAACTATTGAGTCCATTTTATGTTCCTTGCCAACGTTGTTTGAGCATATGACGTTAAAAATGCTCAGATTATTGTGCTGAGTCAGTGGCCCCTATGTTGGGATGGTCGATTGACATGAAGTGTGCCTATCATGAAATAACCACTTTTCCATTTTGGAAATATACTGCTTAGCTTTTTCTATTGAGTGATAAGTGTAATGGTGCATATATCACTTGGTCAATGCCCATTCACTGATAATTATGATAATTAGTGCGTATTTACCTGCGCATCACACTTTTATTGAAAGTGTAACAATGTTTCAACAGGTTAAGTTAACAAGAAGGGGGGCTGGTTTAGACCAGTAAGCTTTTTATCGGACTATTTCGGCCGCTATTTTTATCGAAACACAGAAAGTGTTACCATACCGCCACTTTAAGAGTGACTCCTCTGCTTCTAAGTGGGGGGCATTTTATTCTGCTCTTGGGATTAGATTTTACTGAGTTAAAAACGGTTAGAATCGTATTGTTTGAGTAAACCACAATAATCGAGATCGATATGAAACATACTATTGAAGTGATGATTTCCGAGAAAGAAGTGCATGACCGCGTTCAAGTCTTGGGCAAGGAAATTACTGAGCACTATAAAGGCAGCGAAGATTTGGTCATGGTTGGCTTGTTAAGAGGCTCATTTGTATTCATGGCCGACTTAGCACGTGCGATTGATATTACACACTCAGTGGATTTCATGACTGCATCTAGCTACGGCAACACCATGGAAAGCTCTCGTGATGTTCGTATCTTGAAAGATCTTGATGATGACATCAAAGGTAAGGATGTCTTATTGGTTGAAGACATTATTGATACTGGTAACACATTGACGAAAGTGAAAGAGATTTTGTCGCTGCGTGAACCTAAGTCTATCCAGATATGTACGCTATTGGATAAGCCTTCTCGCCGTGAAGTCCCTGTTGATGTTAAGTGGATTGGCTTTGGCATTCCAGATGAGTTTGTGGTCGGTGTAGGTATTGATTACGCACAGAAGTATCGCCACCTGCCTTACATTGGCAAAGTTGTTCCTCAGGAATAATAAAAACGCCCGCTTCTTCTAGTTAAGAGTGGGCGATTTTTATTCTACTGAAGAGGAGGCACTATCATTCGAGTATTTTCAGTATGCTTTACTTCAGTACTCCGCTATTTAAAATTTTTGCCATGGCAGCTTGGTAGTTAACTTCGAGAGATTCACGGCTTGAGCAGCGCACGCCTAGATCTTGCAACTTGCCATCACCAATACCGTAGACCACGCCGTGAATTTCGGTCTCTTGTCCGCGTTCCCAAGCATTTTGCATCACGGTAGAGTTACCCAAGTTGTAGACTTGTTCCGCCACATTGATTTCACAAAGCTTGTCTCCCCACATTTCACGAGGCAGTTCACCAAGCCAGTTTCTGTGCTTTAGGTACAAATCACGGATATGCAGTAGCCAGTTGTTGATAAGACCAAGTTGTGGGTTATCAATCGCGGCATTCACACCACCGCAGCCATAGTGACCACAAACAATGATATGTTTGACTTTCAATACGTCAACCGCGTATTGCACTACAGATAAACAGTTCAGGTCAGTATGAATGACCTGATTAGCAACGTTGCGGTGTACAAACAGTTCGCCAGAATAAAGGCCTGTGAGGCGCTCTGCGGGGACGCGACTATCTGAACAACCGATCCAAAGAAAGCCCGGGTTCTGACCTTCTTCCAGTTTGGCAAAATACGCTGGGCGCTCTGCTTTTATTTGCTCTGACCACTTTGAGTTATTTTCAAAGAGTTGTTTGATTTCTGGCATGGTTATTCCCTTAATTGATTCGAATTACTATACACAATGTTACAATTTGAATCCCGTAAAAATTACGTCAAAAAGCACTCATCTGACGTCTTCATGTCGCTAAAATCAACCACTTATACACAAAGTGACATTTTGTATATGAGATATAACAATTGAATTAACCACTAACACTTCTTCATACACTATTACATTTGCTATCGTACGGCGGTTTTCGAGTGATTGAACAAGGATGGATATGCAGTTAACACATCGTTTTCGTGAAATAAGCCTCAAAGGCGACCTTTTTGGTGGTGTCACTACCGCGATTATCTCCCTTCCTTTAGCGCTAGCATTTGGTGTTGCATCCGGAGCTGGTGCTGAAGCCGGGCTGTGGGGGGCAATCATGGTGGGGTTATTTGCTTCACTATTTGGTGGCTCTTCAACACTCATTTCTGAGCCAACCGGTCCTATGACGGTAATTATGACCGCCGTTCTCACCAGCATGATGGCTAAGTACCCTGAAACCGGGCTCGCCATGACGTTTACCGTGGTGATGATGGCAGGTGCATTTCAGATTCTATTAGGCACGCTTAAACTGGGTAAGTATGTGACGCTAATGCCCTACAGTGTCGTCTCTGGTTTTATGTCTGGAATTGGAGTCATTCTTATTATTCTTCAGTTTGCGCCACTATTGGGGCAGGCAGCACCCGCTGGAGGCGTCATTGGAACGCTGCAAGCCGTGCCTGATATTCTCAGTAATATGGATATCGCTGAGCTTTTCTTAGGTCTATTGACGCTGGCTATTTTGTTTTTATTCCCTAAGTCGTATCAAAAATACGTACCACCGCAACTTGTCGCGTTAGTGGCCGTGACTCTATTGTCGGTGCTGTTTTTTGATATGGACAGCATTCGTCGAATCGGCGAAATTCCCGCAGGGCTGCCAAGCATCGTGTTGCCACATATCAATGCCGATATGCTGACGACGATGGTTATTGATGCGTTGGTGCTCGGCACGCTAGGGTGTATTGATACCTTACTCACCGCTGTCATTGGCGATTCACTGACTAGAAAAGAGCACGATTCCGATAAAGAGTTACGTGGACAAGGGCTCGCGAACTTAGTCGCGGGGCTATTTGGCGCACTACCCGGGGCTGGTGCCACTATGGGAACCGTCACCAATATTCAAGTCGGGGCGCGTTCGCCATTATCTGGGGTGGTTCGAGCATTAGTCTTAGCGCTTGTCGTATTAGTTGCGGGCGGACTAACCGAACCTATCCCAATGGCTGTGCTGGCGGGGATTGCGGTATTCGTTGGTTTTAATATTCTCGATTGGAGTTTTATTCAGCGCGCCCATAAGGTCAGTCTTCAAGGCATGGCTGTTATGTATGGCGTGATGCTATTAACGGTATTTGTCGATCTTATTGTCGCGGTAGGGTTAGGGGTATTCATTTCTAATATCATCATTATTGAACGTTTAAGTCGTGAACAGGCACGTCAAGTTAAGGCGATTAGTGATGCCGATGAGGACGATGTACCACTGACAGCAAATGAACGCCGATTACTTGAACAGGCCAACGGCAAGATTTTGTTCTTTTACCTTTCCGGACCGATGATATTTAGTGTCTCCAAAGCAATATCTAGGCAGCACTCCAGTATCGCCGATTACCAGGCAATGATCTTAGACCTGACCGACGTCCCCATGATTGACGTAACGGTTGGCCTGGCTTTGGAGAATGCCATCAAAGATGCGTTGGATGCGCACTGCCAAGTGTATCTATTGTGTCCGAATGAAAAGACGCAGCAGCAGCTTGAAAAGTTTCACATCCTAGATTTGGTGCCAAACAGTAATATGTACCCATCGCGTGAACAGGCATTAAGCGCGGCTTCAAGTCAGTTAGAAAATGAAACTAACCTAGCGATATAGCGTGAGTGCATGACTGAGCGGATGACATAGAGAAGTAGAATAAATAGTGGCAATTTAATCATGATGTTGCTTTTGCTATTGAAAATAAGCTAAAGCGACATCATGTTGAGTGGTACAGTGTTTGCTGGTGTTATTTATTTTTCGATATAATTGGAATTATCAAATTATAACCATTTGACTACCAATTATCGTGTCTGACCACAATTGGTGCACAACATGTACGCATTAGAGATAGAACAGTTACGTAAAACCTATGCAGGCGGCTTTGAAGCGCTGAAAGGGGTGACTCTGACGGTTGAAAAAGGCGACTTTTACGCCTTGCTTGGCCCAAACGGAGCAGGAAAATCGACCACGATTGGTATCATCACTTCTTTGGTGAATAAAACCTCGGGCAAGGTAAAAGTCTTCGGCCATGACATTGATGAACAGCTGGAATTGGCAAAGCAGCAACTCGGGTTAGTGCCGCAGGAATTCAACTTTAATCCGTTTGAGACCGTGCAACAAATCGTCTTACAGCAAGCAGGGTATTACGGAGTGCCGCGTGATGTGGCAAAGCAGCGTGCCGAAAAGTACCTGACTCAGTTAGATTTATGGGAAAAACGTGAAGAGCGCGCAAGAAATTTATCAGGCGGCATGAAGCGACGTCTGATGATAGCTCGAGCATTAATGCATGAACCTAAGCTGCTTATTCTTGATGAGCCGACTGCGGGTGTCGACATTGAGTTGCGTCGCTCTATGTGGGACTTTCTTAAAGAAATTAATAAACAAGGCATTACGATTATTTTAACGACTCACTACTTAGAAGAAGCAGAGCTGTTGTGTCGTAATATCGGGATCATTCAACGCGGTGAGTTGATTGAAAATACCTCCATGAAGTCATTATTAAATAAGCTTCATGTTGAGACATTTGTGCTAGATATTGAGACTAACCAAACGATCCCAGAGTTGTCGGGTGTGAACTCACAGCAAGTCGTCAATGGCTCTTTGGAAATCGAGTTAGAGAAGACGCAAGGGCTCAATCATGTCTTTGAGCAACTCAGTCGAGCTAATATCAAAGTGTTGTCCATGAGAAACAAAGCCAACCGATTGGAAGAATTGTTTGTGTCTATTGTTCGCCAGCCAAAGCAAGGAGAGCAATAATATGTATTCAATTTATTGGACCGCATTTAAGAGCTTACTCACTAAGGAAATTAACCGTTTCACACGTATATGGGTACAAACACTGGTACCGCCAGCTATCACTATGACCTTGTACTTCATTATTTTTGGTAGCCTGATTGGCTCTCGAATTGGAGAAATGAACGGGTTTAGCTATATGGAATATATTGTTCCAGGCCTGATTATGATGTCGGTAATCACCAACTCTTATTCTAATGTGGCTTCTTCTTTCTTCAGCGCTAAGTTCCAGAAAAACATTGAAGAGTTGTTAGTAGCACCGGTACCTAACTATGTGATAATCGCAGGGTTTGTGATGGGCGGTGTTGTGCGCGGTCTTTTGGTCGGCACTATTGTAACCTTTGTATCCCTGTTTTTTGTCGATCTGCAAGTGCAGCACTGGGGCATTATTATCGCGACGGTATTTTTGACATCGGTGGTGTTTGCTTTAGGCGGTTTGATTAATGCCGTGTTCGCAAAAACCTTTGATGATATCTCTATAATCCCAACGTTTATTTTGACACCGCTCACCTATCTAGGTGGGGTATTTTATTCCATCAGCTTGTTGCCTGAGTTTTGGCAGGGCGTATCAAAAATCAATCCGATTGTTTATATGGTTAACGCCTTCCGCTATGGGTTTTTAGGTGTTTCGGATGTCGGGATTGTGACTTCATTTAGCGTACTATTGGTGTTTATCGTGGTACTTTATGGGGTAGCACATCATCTAGTGACAAAAGGCATAGGCCTGAGAAGCTAGGCGTCAAAGTGACAAGTAAAATGGTGGCATTAGCCACCATTTTTGTTTTTGAGTCGAGACAAGGACGACGAATGCAACTGCCAGCACCATTACAACACCATGCTCAACAGTCTATTGAGCGAATTAAAGAGCGCTATACAGATATTTCTCATTGGACGCCTGTTCGATATGAGCAATTGCAACGGGTATTGTCAGTCAGTGAGTTTGTTGAAGAGGCACTGCTGAAAGACGAGACACTGTTCCAGCAGCTTCCTGAGATGCTCGAACATACCGAACGCGCGGAGTCTTATCGTGACCTCTTACATGCTCATTTATCGGAATGCAGCATAGAAACCGATGGTCACAGGGTATTACGACGGTTTCGTAACCGTGAGATGACCTATATTGCTTGGCGTGACATGGTGGGGGATTGGTCGCTTGAAGAAAGCCTGCATCACTTGTCTATGCTTGCCGAAGCCATGATATTTGAAACCTACAATTGGCAATATCAGGCTTGCTGTCAAGAATGGGGCACGCCTTGTAATGCAGAAGGTGAAGCTCAACCAATGTTGATCATTGGTATGGGTAAACTCGGGGGTGGCGAGCTGAATTTTTCTTCAGATATCGACCTGATTTTCACTTATCCAGAGAATGGTGAAACACAGGGCGCGAGACGCTCTATTGCCAATGCGCAGTTTTTTACTCGTTTAGGGCAGCGCATTATTAAAGCGCTTGATCAGCAAACTTTTGATGGATTTTGCTATCGCGTTGACATGAGACTTCGACCATTTGGTGAAAGTGGACCATTAGTGATGAGCTATGCGGCACTTGAGGATTATTATCAAGAGCAAGGTCGTGATTGGGAACGCTATGCCATGATCAAAGCGCGAGTCATGGGGCGGGAGATGTACCCAGAGTACCAGGAACTACGTCAGATGTTGCGCCCGTTTGTTTTCCGCCGTTATATCGATTTTAGTGCGATTCAGTCTCTGCGCCGGATGAAATCGATGATCAGCAGTGAAGTGAGGCGCCGTGGCCTGGCGAACAATATCAAACTTGGTCCCGGTGGAATTCGAGAAGTGGAATTTATTGCCCAAGTTTTCCAGCTGATTCGTGGTGGACGCGAACCGAGTTTACGAGGCCGAGGTTTACTTGAAACGCTTGATGCCATTGAAACTCTTAAACTGCTAGAACGAAGAGAAGTGACGCACTTGCGAGAGGCGTACTGCTTTTTACGCCGCCAAGAAAATTTGCTGCAAGCGATGGGCGATAAGCAGACCCAAACGCTGCCTGAAAAGGAAGATGATCAGATCAAATTGGCTTATGTGATGGGGTTTGATTCTTGGGAGTTGATGTTAGAGGCAACCTCGCAGCATATGCTTAACGTGCATTGCGTGTTTGGTGACTTGATTGGCGAAGATGATGATGAAGAGCCCAACCCAATACAAAAACACTTCCATGAGTTATGGGACATGGCTCATGATGCTGAAGTAGTTGAGCATATCCTTGAGCATGACTTGAACGTTGCAGAAGCAGAGCAGAAGCAAACGATCATCTGCCAGTTTAAAAAAGATCTAGCCAAAAAGACGTTGGGGCCGCGTGGTCGAGAGGTACTAAACCGCCTTATGCCAAAAGTGTTCAATGCGATTTATGCTCATAAGGACGCGGAATTTGGTTTGTCTCGAGTGTTGTATGTGTTGCACCGCATTGTGACCAGAACAACGTACCTTGAGTTGCTCGATGAGCACCCAGCTGCATTGGTCCAGCTGGTGCGGTTATGTACCGCCAGTCCAATGATTTCCGAGCAGTTAGGTCGTTATCCGATCTTGCTGGATGAGCTGTTAGATCCTTCCCACCTTTATAACCCAGTGCCATTAGAGTCGTATAAAACAGAGTTGCGCGACTACCTTGCCCGTATTCCAGAAGAGGATATGGAGCAGCAAATGGAAGCGCTGCGTCAGTTTAAGCAAACCTGTATTTTACGTATTGCCGCGGCAGACATTGCGGGTGTGTTACCTGTAATGAAGGTGAGTGATCACTTAACGTATTTGGCTGAAGCGATCGTTGAAGCCGGTGTGAATCAAGCTTGGCAGCAAATGGCAGAGAAGTTTGGTGAACCGACGCACATCAAAGATCGTGGCAGTAAAGGTTTTGCTGTGATTGGCTACGGTAAAGTGGGCGGCTGGGAGCTAGGCTATAATTCGGATCTGGATATTGTCTTTATGCATGACTGCCCGGTTAATGTATACACCGATGGAAAAAAAGAGCTGGATGGTCGCCAGTTTTACCTACGTTTAGCGCAGCGCATCATTCATATTTTTTCAACGCGTACCGCGTCAGGAATATTATATGAAGTGGATACGCGACTGCGCCCTTCAGGCGTGTCTGGTTTGCTGGTCAGCCCGACCGATGCTTTTGATGAGTATCAACACAATGATGCATGGACATGGGAGCATCAAGCTTTAGTCCGGACTCGCTTGATTTATGGCGATGCTGATTTGCAGCAGGCATTCAATAACACTCGAGTTGATGTGTTAACGAAAGCACGAGAAGAATCGGAACTGAAACCCAAAGTCGTTGAGATGCGTGAAAAGATGCGAACGCATCTTGGGGGAAAGAAAGCGGGACGGTTTATGCTCAAGCAAGATCCTGGCGGGATCACCGATATCGAGTTTTTAGCTCAGTACTTAGTACTGCGTTTTAGTCATGATAAACCTAAACTCACTCGTTGGTCGGACAATGTCCGCATCTTTGAAACCATGCTCAAACAAGGGGTGATGGAAGAAGAGCAGGCAATGACGCTGATTCGTGCCTACACGACGCTGCGAGATGAAATTCATCATCGTAACCTGCTAAATTTGGATGCGGATGTTGCAGAAGACAAGCTTATTGCCGAGCGTGAAGCGGTGATTCAAGCTTGGAAGCAATGGATGATCTCGTAACGCGAATTTGGTGTCGGTAGTAGGAGTTGTGCTACTATCTTTTCAAAGCTTTAACCTGCGCTTGTTCGGGCTATCGGTTGCAAATCGAGCTTGGCAACTGCGGCAGGGGTGATGCATACAAAACAATTTAACGTGGTGAGGCAACTCATCGCGGTCGTTATTTGGAGTAAGAAATGAAACCCATCCTACCTGATTACAGCGATTCAGGCGTACTGATTGTTGGTGATGTTATGTTGGACAGATACTGGTATGGCCCAACCGGGCGTATATCTCCTGAAGCTCCAGTACCTGTTGTTAAAGTAGAAAACAATGAAGAACGTCCCGGTGGCGCTGCAAACGTAGCGATGAACATCGCCTCTTTAGGTGGCCACGCCCACACTATTGGCTTAGTCGGGCAAGATGAACCAGCGAAAGTATTAACTGATACGCTGACTTCTCTGAAGGTAAAGTGTGACTTTGTAGAGTTAGAGAACTACCCAACGATTACTAAGCTGCGTGTACTTAGCCGTGGGCAACAATTGATTCGTTTAGACTTTGAAGACAAGTTTGAAAATACCGATCCTGAGTTAGTGCTGACAAGAATGCAGAATGCGTTGCCTAATGTAAAAGCGGTGGTGCTGTCTGATTATGCTAAAGGGGCGTTAGAACACGTTCAAGCCTACATTCAACAAGCTAAGTCAGCAGGTGTACCCGTCTTTATCGACCCTAAAGGTGCGGATTTTGAACGCTACCGTGGTGCGACATTACTGACGCCAAATATGCTTGAATTTGAAACGGTGGTAGGCAAAGTCAAAAACGAAGAAGAGCTGGTAGAAAAAGGCTGTGCGTTAATTGAAGAGTTTGACTTTGAAGCGCTACTTGTCACGCGCAGTGAGCATGGTATGACGTTACTTCGCCGTGGTGAAGCACCATTCCACCTACCTACTCAAGCGAAAGAAGTTTTTGATGTGACGGGTGCTGGCGATACGGTTATTTCGGTATTAGCTGCCTCTGTTGCTGCCGGTAAGCCGCTAGATGAAGCGTGTGCGTTAGCTAATGCTGCGGCAGGTGTCGTAGTGGGTAAACTTGGTACATCAACACTTTCTACTATTGAGTTAGCAGAAGCGGTACACGGTAGTCAGGATACGGACTATGGCGTGATCAGTGAATCAGCTTTGATTGAAGCGGTGAAAAAAGCGCGCTCAAAAGGCGAGAAAGTCGTCATGACAAATGGCTGTTTCGACATTCTTCATGCCGGCCACGTGTCTTATTTGAACCACGCAGCCGAACTGGGTGACCGATTGATCGTCGCGGTGAATACCGATGAATCAGTGCGAGCACTGAAAGGCCCTGGCCGTCCTGTTAACCCAACGGATCGTCGTATGGCCGTTCTTGCAGGATTAGGTGCGGTAGATTGGGTTGTTCCGTTCTCGGAAGAAACACCGCAGCGTTTAATCGCAGAAGTATTGCCGAGTTTATTGGTTAAAGGCGGCGATTATAAGCCTGAAGAGATCGCTGGCGGAACTGAAGTGATTGCTGCTGGCGGCGAAGTTAAAGTGCTTAACTTTGAAGATGGCTGCTCAACGACGGAAATTATTGAAGCGATCAAGGGTGGTCAGGGTTAATCCCTTTCTATAGCACGAGAAAACGCAGTAATTAAAAAGGGACGCCATGGCGTCCCTTTTGTTTTTCAACTGATTTGTTTTTCAACCGATTTATTTTTCAATAAATTAGTTTGTTCGCTTAAGGCCAGCGTTGATATCAATAATATCTTGTTCGCTTAACGTACCGACGGATTGGCGTAGGTTCAAGATGCTGACGATGTAATCGTAACGAGCATCAGAGAGGTTACGACCAGCGTCGAACACAGATTGCGTTGCTTCTAGTACATCGACAATAGTACGAGTACCCACATCAAAACCGGCTTTGGTTGCTTCTAGTGCTGATTGCGCAGAAATAACCGTTTGCTCGTAAGCGCGGATAGCACCAATGGACGAGTTAATGTTGTTATTGTTAGCGCGAACATTTTTCACAACAGAGCGGTAAGTTTGCTCTAGCTGCTCACTTGCTGCCACATAAGCGTACTCTGCTTGTTTAGTTTGTGACGTAATGTTGCCACCACTATATAGAGGCACAGACAAGTTGATACCAGCGTTGAAGCTGTTAGTACTACCTGCTCTTGATGTTACGGTATCATTTCTTTCGTTACCGTAGTTATAACCACCATCAAGCGTTAGCTTAGGAAGGTGACCAGAGCTTGCTAGTGTAATGTTGTCTTTCGCAATGTCTTGTCCGATACGAGCCGATAGCAAATCAAGGTTTTTGCTTTGCGCTTCTTCAATGAAGAAATCAACCGAATTGGTCGGGCGCTGAGCAGAGAAACGATCCGTATCTAGCTCATCGATATTAGTGTGCTCTTGTCCGGTGATTTCACGTAGACCTTCGTACTTATTTAATAAGTCGTTTTCAGCCACGACTTCATCAGCCAACACTCGGTCATATTGCGCTTGCGCATCATGAACATCGGTAATCGCGGAAAGACCTACTTCAAAACGTTGCTTGGTTTGCTCTAATTGACGAGCCACAGCCGCTTTGTTCGCTTTTACAAACTCTAGGCTGTCTTTAGAACGTAACACTTCAAAATACGCTTGAGCGGTGCGCAGGATTAAGTTTTGCTGTGCGGAAGCGTACAGTGAATCTGATTGGCGAGCATTCTTTTCCGCCGTATCGAGTGTGAGCCAGCTAGAGCGATTGTATAACTCTTGAGAAAAGCCAATTCCAGCACTAGCTTTATCGCTGTCTGCAAAATCATCGTCACTTCGGTTTACATTATAACCAGCAGTGAGGTTAATTTGTGGTAGTAAGGTGCTTCGAGCAGAGTTGATGGCTTCAAATGCACGATCTCGTTCAGCAGCTGAACGCAGTAGTTGAGGATCGTTCTGTTTAGCTTGATCATAGACTTCGGTTAAAGAGTCGGCCCATGTCGCTGCACTTACGCTTCCTAATGCAGCTGTGATGAATAGTGGAAGCAGTTTTTTCATTTGTCCTAATCCTGCCTGAATACTGAATAAGAGGTATGATTCACAGTTTAACTTAAAACGAGCGTAATTCACTCGAAACTTTGCAAATTTTTACGCTAGAGCCTGCAAAAATGCGACAATAAATTAACCAAAACCCAATGTTTTTTGAATTATTGCGTAAAAAGTTGAAGCTGGTCGTTGGTAGTTGTGCGATTCGTTGAGTAAACTGTAAGATTCATTTTTATTGGGGTTTGTCATGGAACA
This sequence comes from Vibrio nomapromontoriensis, assembly GCF_050337205.1. NCBI lineage: Bacteria > Pseudomonadati > Pseudomonadota > Gammaproteobacteria > Vibrionales > Vibrionaceae > Vibrio > Vibrio nomapromontoriensis. The sequence continues at coordinate 61,392 of NZ_JAKJSS010000019.1, read as the reverse complement.
TTCACAACAGCCATTGCCTAAATATACATCACATGATGTCGAAATAATCTCTAAACAAACGGTGTTTAAAGGTTTTTTTGAAATGGTGTTGTATCGATTTAAGCATCGTCTTTTCGACGGCGGTTGGAGCCCTGACATTCAGAGAGAAATGTTAGTTCGTGGCGGAGCTGCTGCGCTATTGCCTTATGATGCAAAGCGAGATGAAGTGGTGCTTATCGAACAGATTCGAGTCGGGGCACTTGAGCATAAGTCGCCTTGGCAGACGGAGATTATTGCTGGAATTGTTGATAAACAAGAATCTGTTGAAGAACTTGTACAGCGAGAAGCGGTCGAAGAAGCAGGTGTTGAGGTAAATAAGCTCACCCGAATTACCGCTTACTATCCATCATCAGGTGGATGTTCAGAGAAAATTGAAGTCTTTGTGGGTCAGGTAGATGCCTCAACAGCGAGTGGTGTTCATGGACTAAAAAGCGAAGGCGAAGACATTCGCGTCAAGGTTGTTTCACGACAAAAGGCGTATCAAATGATAGCCAGTGGTGAAATTGAGAACGGTGCATCTATTATTGCGCTGCAATGGCTTGAGCTGAATTATCGTCAGCTACAGCAAGAGTGGTAAAAATGGCAACAACACGTCAAATCGAAGGTAAAGCGTATCATGTTGATCTTGCAGAACTCATGCGAGTCTATGAGACCAATTACGCCAAGTTAAATCGATTGATCCCAACGACACCACAGGTTGGAGATGTGCGTTGCTATCAGGCAGGTTCATTAACGTATCAAATCGTGATTGTAGAAGTGACCAAGTACACAACATTGGTCGAAATTTGCCAAGATGATGAGCTTCCTGTTTTCCCTTTGCCTAAAATGGTGGTGAGGCTCTACCATGACGCAAAAGTTGCCGAAGTTTGTCATTGTGAACAAACCGCTAGAGTCAAAGCACGGTATGATTACCCCAATACTAAAATGCTTCAAAAGGATGAAAAGTTTCAGTTTAATCAGTTTCTTAGTGATTGGCTGACATTTTGTCTGAAAAATGGAATTAGTCGAGCTCCGATCATGTATCGAAGTTAAACAATAGTAGATATTCAGGTCTTATTATTTTGAAAACAACACCCAGTGGTGAATCTCAGTCTAGTGCCGTCAGGTTACTGCAATTGACCGACACGCATCTATTTGCGCCTCAGGATGGCTGCTTACTGAGTGTGAACACCCACGATAGCTTTAAAGCTGTCGTGTCTGAAGTGTGCCAGCAAGGCACACACTTTGATGCATTATTGGCAACGGGCGATATCTCTCAAGATCATACTGAGTCTTCTTATCGAAAGTTTGTTGACGGGATTATGCCGCTTAACCTTCCTTGTTTTTGGTTGCCGGGCAATCACGATTTTAAACCAAGTATGAACAGTGTATTGGACTCACCTCTGATACAAACCGCAACGCATACATTGCTGGGCGAGCATTGGCAAATTGTGTTGCTGGATTCTCAAGTCGTGGGCGTACCCCATGGGCGATTAAGCGACAGCCAACTCGAGTATTTGGATAATAAACTCAGTGAGCACCATGACCGACATACTTTGGTGTTGCTCCATCATCACCCAATATTGGTGAACAGTGCTTGGCTCGATCAGCATTCATTAAAGGACTCACAAGAGTTTTGGGATATTGCTGATAAACATGACAATGTGCGTGCTGTGCTATGTGGTCATATTCATCAAGAGCTTGATTTGATGCACCGTGGTGTAAGAGTATTAGCAACGCCGTCGACGTGTGTTCAGTTTAAGCCCAACTCCAATGAATTCTCTCTGGATACCCTGTCGCCAGGGTGGCGAGAGTTGGAGCTCTTTAATGATGGTCAGCTAGATACCATCGTCAAACGTTTACCACATGGAGCGTTTCGTCCTGACTTTAATGCTGAAGGTTACTAACTTTAATACTGAGGGTTACTAATGAATAAAAAGCCGTCGTTATTGCTCTATATTCATGGTTTTAACAGCTCACCTCAATCACACAAAGCGCAAGTCATGCAGCAGTTTTGTCAGGCGCATCGTCCTGATATTACGGTGGTGGCTCCGCAAATGCCGAGTTTCCCTAAACAAGCAGCAGCGTATTTGGTTGATGTTATACAGCGCTATGAAAAGACGCATCGAATTGGCTTAATCGGTAGCTCTTTAGGTGGCTACCTATCGACGTGGTTAAATGCGCAGTATGGTTTTAAAGCCGTGTTGATTAATCCAGCGGTTAAACCTTATGAGTTGCTGGTGGACTTTCTTGGCGAGCAAGAAAACCCTTATACTCATGAGCAATACACATTAGAATCTTGTCATATCAACGAACTAAAAGAGTTGGACGTGGCGACCCTTCGCTCGCCTAGCGATTTTTGGTTGTTGCAACAAGAGGAAGATGAGGTACTTGATTACCGCCAAGCGGTCGCTAAGTATTCGAATTCAAAGCAAACAGTGGAAGCGGGTGGCGATCATAGCTTTGTTAATTTTGAGCGTTATCCACAACAGATTATCCACTTCTTAGAGTTGTAGCGTTTTCACTAAATAGCGTGTAGCTGAGGAGGGAGTCATAAATTTCCCCCCAACTTTGGTGCGAAACTTGACAACACTTCCTTTGAGCCAGACTATGATGTGTCTGTACTTACGCGTGTGCCTTAAGACTTGTTGGTTACGAGTCAAATGAAGGCTGATGGTGCAATGCATCATCGACAATCTTTTTGCTGCTAAGTATCAATCTTTATTTGAGTAAAATTTCCGTATTATGACAGAACAATATAATGCTGGAGCCATTGAGGTTCTCAATGGTCTTGAGCCAGTACGTCGCCGACCAGGGATGTATACGGATACAGCGCGTCCAAACCATTTGGGCCAAGAAGTTATCGATAACAGTGTCGATGAAGCGCTAGCCGGACATGCCTCGAAAGTGCAAGTAATTCTTCACGCCGATCAATCCCTAGAAGTGATTGATGATGGGCGAGGTATGCCTGTAGATATTCACCCAGAAGAAAAAGTCTCGGGTGTTGAACTGATTTTTTGCAAGCTGCATGCTGGTGGTAAGTTTTCCAATAAAAACTACCAATTCTCTGGTGGCCTGCACGGGGTGGGTATCTCCGTGGTCAATGCGTTATCGAAACGTGTTGAAGTCACCGTTCGCCGTGATGGTCAAGTCTATGAAATGGCGTTTGAGAACGGCAATAAGGTTGAAGAGCTGACAGTAACGGGTACTTGTGGGCGTCGTAACAAAGGGACCAGTGTTCACTTCTGGCCAGATACGAGCTACTTTGATTCCGCAAACTTCTCCGTTACTCGCTTAGTGAATAACCTGCGAGCTAAAGCCGTGTTATGTCCTGGGTTGGAAATCACATTCAGCGACAAAGTGAACGGAAAAGATCATAAATGGCATTACGAAGATGGTCTGAAAGATTACCTTGCTGAAGGTGTGAAAGGCTATACCGTTTTACCAGAAGTCCCTTTTACTGGTGAGTTTTCTGCAGAGACAGAAGCGGCGACTTGGGCGCTAATTTGGCAGCCTGAAGGCGGCGAAATGATCACCGAAAGCTATGTTAACTTGATTCCTACCGCTCAAGGTGGCACGCATGTTAATGGCTTACGTCAGGGGCTTCTTGATGCCATGCGTGAGTTTTGTGAGTTCCGAAACTTGCTGCCGCGTGGTGTTAAGTTAACGGGCGATGATGTGTTTGATCGCTGCTCTTATGTCTTGTCCGTGAAAATGCAAGATCCTCAGTTTGCCGGGCAAACGAAAGAACGCTTATCGTCACGTCAGTGCGCTGCCTTTGTTTCTGGCGTTGTGAAAGATGCCTTTAGTCTGTGGTTGAATGAAAAGCCCCAGCTGGCAGAGCAACTGGCTGAAGTATGTATTGCCAACGCCCATCGACGTATGCGTGCGAGTAAAAAAGTCGTGCGTAAGAAGGTCGCATCAGGACCTGCTCTACCTGGTAAATTGACCGATTGTTCACAGCAAGATCTGAACCGCACAGAAATCTTCTTCGTGGAAGGGGACTCTGCTGGTGGCTCTGCGAAACAAGCTCGAGATCGTGAATTCCAAGCGGTGATGCCACTGCGAGGTAAAATTCTGAATACTTGGGAAGTGTCAACGGACCAAGTATTAGCCTCTCAAGAAGTGCACGATATCTCTGTTGCGCTAGGGATTGATCCTGACAATGATGATTTGAGTGCTCTGCGCTACGGTAAAGTGTGTATTCTTGCTGATGCGGACTCGGATGGGCTGCATATTGCGACCTTACTGTGTGCATTATTTACTAAGCATTTCAGAGGGCTAGTCTCGGCGGGGCACGTTTATGTTGCCATGCCACCACTTTATCGAATCGATTGTGGTAAAGAAGTCTTTTATGCCCTAGATGATGACGAAAAAGATGGCATTTTAGAGCGATTGAGTAAAAAGAAAGCGAAGATCAACGTACAGCGATTTAAAGGTCTGGGTGAAATGAACCCATTACAACTTCGCGAAACCACGATGGATCCGAATACTCGTCGCTTGGTGCAACTGACCATTGATGATGACAGTGCGACCGATGAAATGATGGATATGTTGCTAGGTAAAAAACGAGCGGATGACCGTCGTAGCTGGCTACAAAGTAACGGCGACATGGCCGAGGTATAACGATAATGTCGACTGAAATGTCTTTTGATGGCGTTGAACAGCTGCCAATGCGCAAGTTCACCGAAGATGCCTATTTAAATTACTCAATGTACGTGATCATGGATCGTGCATTGCCTTATATTGGTGACGGCCTTAAGCCGGTACAGCGTCGTATTATTTACGCCATGTCGGAGCTAGGTTTATCATCAGCTGCTAAATATAAGAAATCTGCTCGTACCGTTGGTGATGTACTGGGTAAGTACCACCCACACGGTGATTCTGCGTGTTATGAAGCAATGGTATTGATGGCACAGCCGTTTTCTTATCGCTACCCGTTAGTGGACGGTCAAGGAAACTGGGGTGCGCCTGATGATCCTAAATCGTTTGCTGCGATGCGTTATACCGAAGCGAAATTGTCTAAGTTTGCTGAAGTGTTACTTAGTGAAGTGGGTCTAGGCACGGTTGAGTGGCAACCAAACTTTGACGGCACGATGAAAGAGCCGAAGATCCTTCCGGCACGATTACCTCATATCTTGCTAAATGGTATTACGGGTATTGCGGTTGGTATGGCGACGGATATTCCTCCTCATAACGTCCGTGAGGTTGCGGATGCCACCGTGCACCTGATTGATAATCCAAAGGCGGAATTGTCGGATGTCATGGCGTATGTCAAAGGGCCCGATTACCCAACAGAAGCGGAAATTATTTCCCCGCAGACGGACTTAGAAAAGATCTATCGTACTGGACGCGGTAGTGTGAAAATGCGCGCAGTTTGGCATAAAGAAGGCGCAGATATTGTTATCACAGCGCTACCTCATCAGGTCTCTGGTGCCAAGTTGCTAGAGCAGATTGCCAACCAGATGCGTGCGAAAAAGCTGCCTATGGTGGACGATCTTCGTGATGAATCGGATCATGAAAACCCGACTCGCATTGTGATCGTGCCACGATCTAATCGTATTGATTGCGATCAGTTGATGAATCACTTGTTTGCGTCGACAGATCTTGAGAAGAACTTCCGCGTTAACCTCAACATGATCGGTTTGAACAATCGTCCACAGGTGAAAGGTCTCGTCACCATTTTATCTGAGTGGATTGCTTACCGTCGTGAAACGGTTCGTAAACGCTTACAGTATCGTCTTGATAAGATATTGGCTCGCTTGCACATATTGGAAGGTTTGTTGATCGCATACCTTAATCTTGATGAAGTGATTGAGATTATTCGTACTGAAGATGAACCTAAAGCGGTCCTAATGGCACGTTTTGGTATCACCGATATTCAAGCCGACGCAATCTTAGATACCAAGCTTCGCCACCTTGCAAAGCTAGAAGAAATGAAGATTCGCGGTGAGCAAGATGAGCTTGAAAAAGAGCGTCAAAAGCTAGAAAGCTTATTGGGCTCTGAGCGTCGCATGAATACCTTGCTGAAAAAAGAGATTCAAGCTGATGCGGAGAAATACGGTGATGATCGTCGCTCTCCATTAGTTGAGCGAGCTGAAGCGAAAGCGATGACAGAGCGTGATCTTGTTCCTAGTGAGCCGATCACCGTGGTTCTATCTGAGAAGGGTTGGATTCGTCATGCGAAAGGTCATGATGTTGATCCATCAGGGCTAAACTATAAGTCTGGTGATAACTACCTTGCGGCCGCGCGCGGCAAAAGTAGTCAACCAGCGGTATTCTTAGGAAACGATGGGCGCAGTTATTCACTTGAATCGCATTCATTGCCTTCTGCACGAAGCCAAGGTGAACCGATTACCGGGCGTCTCAATATCAATGCTGGCACGAGTATTCGCCAAGTCATTATGGGCGAAGAGTCGCAGTTGTGGTTGATTGGCTCAGATGCGGGTTATGGTTTTGTTTGTAAAGGTTCAGACCTTCTGTCGAAGAACCGAAGCGGTAAAGCTCTAGTGACTCTACCGCAGGCTGCGGAAGTGATGACGCCAAGTATGGTTGGCGACTTAGATTCCGATGAAATCATGGCGATTACCAATCAGGGACGAATGTTGTTGTTCCCGATAAAAGACTTGCCACAATTAGGCAAAGGTAAGGGTAACAAGATCATTAATATCCCATCGGCTAAGGCTAAGTCGAGAGAAGAGTTTGTGTCTCACCTGATGGCGTTACCTCAAGGTGCTTCAGTGACGCTTTATGCTGGTAAGCGTAAGTTGGGTCTCAAGCCTGCAGATTTGGAAAACTTTAGAGGTGAACGTGGTCGTCGTGGTGGACTTCTACCAAGAGGTTTACAGCGTGTCACTCGAATCGATGTAGAGGGCTCTGTGTCATTCGATAGTGAAACGGTCGACGAATAATTTGCTTGTCTCGCTACAAATAAAAATGCCGCTGAGAAATCAGCGGCATTTTTTTATCGGTTATGAGGTCTATTCGCGACTATCTTCAGCAACGGTCACAGGTAGTGTCATCTCTTTACCGTCTCTCAATAAGGTAACGTCGACAGTGGTTCCTGGTCTTAAGTCTGTGACGAGGTCTAATACGCCCTGTCTACCATTTAACTTCTTACCGTTAATCGTCAGGATAATGTCTTGAACTTCAATGCCGCCTTTCGCAGCAGGCCCTTGTGGGTCTAGTCCGAGAACAATGATGCCACCAATGTGCTCATTGCCTAATAGGCGAGCAGTGACGGAATTGATATCTTGCCCATCAATGCCGATATAGCCGCGAATCACTCGACCATCAGCAATAATTTTTTCCATTATCTTACTGGCAAGCTTATACGGGATAGCGAAGGAAATGCCATAGGTTTCTAAGTCAGTAGCTTGTTGGAAGGAAGCGGTATTAATGCCGACGAGCTCACCTTGGGTATTGACTAATGCGCCACCAGAGTTTCCTTGGTTAATGGCCGCATCGGTTTGAATGAAGGCTTGAATACCTCCAGCACTAATAGAAGAACGACCTGTGGCTGAAATGATGCCAAACGTTGTGGTTTGTCCCAGGTTATAAGGGTTGCCAATTGCCAAAACCACATCACCGACTTTAGGGCTGTAGCTTGGGTTGAGAGGAATAACCGGGAGATCTGAGCCTTCTACACGTAATATGGCGATATCAGTGCGCTGATCTTTACCCACCAGTTGCGCAGCGGCAACACGACCATCTTGCAGTGCGACAATGATTTGATCGGCATTGGCGACAACATGGTAGTTGGTAATGATATAGCCTTTTTCGCTCACGATGACACCAGAGCCTAAGCCTTGCGTAGACAGTGTTGTGCGGTCACTTTCTTTATATTGCCGGCTATAGATGTTAACGACGGCTGGTGCCGCTTTACGTACCGCTTGATTAAAAGAGACTTGCAATGAAGCATCTTGCGTCGGCGTTGCGTCAAACTGCTCTGAGATGATCGTAGGTCTTAGTGACGGAACGGCAATTAAGACTAACAGCGCCGTAACTAGCCCCATTGATACAGATCGTAGTAAAAAGTTCAGCATTGCTCTCTCTAATGGGTACCGAAGTTGGTGGTCAATTGGACAAAATAACAATCACTGAAGCTAGCATAGTCGGGAATTGGTCGATAACGAAGCGAATTAACCATGGAACTCAATGCTTTTGTGAGCAACAGCTTGCGAGCAAAGCATATCACCTTGTGAGCAAATAATAAAAAAGGGCAGTCACGTTCGGCTGCCCTTTCACTAAGAATTTACACAATTTGTGCGGTTCTAGCGTACCACGAGGTAAATAGTACGCTCGCCTCGCTGAATGTTCAGCGCTAAAATACCGGGCTTTTCTTCTAGTATCTTACGAAACTCGCCAACATTTTTCACTCGCTGGCGATTGACACCAATGATGATGTCATTGGCTTGCAGATCATACTGAGCAGCCGGTGAGTTTTCGCTGACAGAAGTGACTTTCACACCCGCGACGTTATCGCCTTTTTCAGTATTGGCAAATTCAGCACCAGTCAATCCTTCGTGTAATTTGTCGGCTTTCGTGACACTTTTCGCGCCTTCCGTCAATGTGACATCCACAGACATGGCTTTTCCATCACGAACTAATCCTAGTGTAATGGTTTTACCAGCACCTAAAGTCGCCACTTTTGCTCTTAACTCGCTGAAGGTGGTAATGCTTTTATCATTGACCGAAACAATTATATCACCGGCCTTAAGTCCGCCTTTTTCCGCCGCGCTATCTGGCATGACTTGGCTAACAAAGGCACCTTTACTTGAGTCATAGCCCAGCGCCTCTGCCAGTTCGGAGGTGACTTCACCACCTTGTACCCCCAACATGCCTCGTTTCACTTCACCAAACTCAATAATTTGCTCGGTTAGGTTATTCATCATATTGGACGGGATAGCAAAACCAATACCCACATTGCCACCATTAGGGCCTAAAATCGCCGTATTGATACCAATGAGTTCACCTTTTAGGTTAACCAGTGCGCCACCTGAGTTACCGCTATTGATTGCCGCATCGGTTTGAATGAAGTTTTCAAAATTTTCTAAATTCAGACCGCTGCGCCCTAGAGCTGAGACAATGCCGGACGTGACGGTTTGCCCTAGGCCAAATGGGTTACCAATGGCGACGGTAAAATCACCAACACGAAGCGCGTCGGAATCGGCAAGCTTTATCTCGGTTAGATTTTTTACGTCATCAAGCTTGAGTAAGGCGACGTCTGACATTTCATCACCGCCAACGAGTTCCGCATCGTATTCGCGGCCATCTTGCAATTTTACACGTATTTCTTCCGCGCCATTGATGACGTGATAGTTAGTAACGATGTAGCCCTTTTTGGCGTTAATAACAACACCTGAACCCAAACCGCGGAAAGGTCGTTCTTGCAGTTGTTCTGTTGGAAAGTCAGGGCCGAAGAAGAATTTGAATTGTTCTGGGTATTGCTGTTTAGAGACCTGAGTGCCTTCAACGGCAATACTGACAACCGCAGGTGTCACAGTTTCTAGCATCGGGGCAAGGCTAGGAAGTTGCTCTCCGTTGACCGCAAGGGGTAGTGCAGCAGAGACTGACATGGGTGTGATGATGGCACTCAAGCTTAACGACAGAACAGTTAAGGCAAGCATTGGCTTCTTCATCATAAAACTCCTCTAAGGTTTAGTAAAAGTTATGACTAGATGATTTGGATAAAGTTCACTCGAAATGGAAAGGTGATATCAGATTCACTCAATAGGTAGAGTGAATCTGTTGTACTGTATTGGTAGGGAATTTAAGAGGCTTTTGCCGTCACCGGTTCGCTGGCGACAAGCTCTGGTGATTCGATGACTTGTTTTTGTTCTTCTCTTAATAACCCGGTCGCGCCATTTGCGTAGTCTTTCGGTTGTTCATCAAGATCTGAATGTACGGGGGATTCTACGTTGTGCTCCGCGACTTTTTTAACAAATGGATTGTCTTGCTCAGGCAGGTTTGGCAACAGCTCAGCAGAGGTTTTTGCCATGTGCTGATAGAGCTTGGTGTAATCTTTGCCAAGTGTATCTAACATTTCTGCGCTTTGGGCAAAATGGTCAGATAGCTCTTGGCGTTGCTGTTCTAAGGCGAACTTTGCAGATTCGAGATCTTTTTGTATGGTTTTTTGTTTTTTGTACTGTGGGGTAGTGAGGCGAGAAATCACAATTCCTAAAATAGCGCCCACAAGCAGACCGACAACGGCGTAAATCCAAGGCATAGCAGCTTCCTTAATTATTGTTTATTAACATGTGCGTTACCTGATGGTTACACACGTTGTTCTGTCATGTTACTATGAGAGTTCTTACCAATAAAGCAAAATACGCCATTTATGGTTGTTGGATCTGTGCTGCGAGTTATCCATGACGCCGATAGAAAAGTATAATAATGATATTGAAACAAATGGTTTTCAGCGCGATGCCGCTCAGCATCAGGCGGTGGAAGCATTAGACCGCCTTCATCATGAGTTCATTGATTACTTGAACTTTGAAGCGCCAGCGCTGACGATGATGCAAAAATTATTAGGCAAGTCACCAGAAGAAGCGACTGCGCCGCAAGGGCTATACTTTTGGGGAGGGGTTGGGCGAGGGAAAACCTACCTGATGGATGCGTTCTTCGATAGCCTGCCTTCTGACAAAAAAATGCGCGTTCACTTCCATCGCTTTATGTACCGAGTTCATGATGAGCTGAAGAAATTAGGAGACATTGAGGATCCGCTAGAGAGCGTGGCGGAGATTTTTCATGCTGAAACCAACATTATCTGTTTCGATGAGTTTTATGTCTCTGACATTACCGACGCAATGATTTTGTCTTCTTTAATGCAGGCGCTATTTAATAGAGGCGTCGTGTTAGTCGCGACATCAAATATTCCTCCTGAAAATTTATATCGTAATGGTCTGCAGCGTGCGCGGTTTTTGCCTACGATCGCCTTGATTCAAAAACATTGCCACATATTGAATGTTGATAGCGGTATCGACTATCGGCTGAGAACGTTAGAGCAGGCCGAAATTTATCATTATCCGTTGGATCATTCGGCGAATGAAAATCTTCGTCGCTACTTTAAGCAATTGGTCGTGGAAACACGACAGCCAGACACCTCAATTGATATTAATCATCGCGATATTCCTGTTATCGCGTCGGTAGATGATGTCTTGTTCGCGACTTTTGAACAATTGTGTCAAACCATGCGCAGCCAAAATGACTATATAGAGATGTCTCGGCTTTATCACACCGTATTACTGGCGGATGTGAAACAGATGGACAGTAAGCTTGATGATGCTGCGAGACGGTTTATTGCGTTGGTCGATGAATTTTATGAGCGCCGTGTGAAATTGATTATTTCGGCGGAAGTGGAATTAGAGGCAATTTATACAACAGGGCAGCTAGAGTTTGAGTTTAAACGTTGTATTTCTCGCCTAACAGAAATGCAAAGTCATGATTATTTAGCCTCTGAGCACTTGGCGTAAGGGTTTTTACCTATTTTGTCTAAAAAATAGGTGATTTTTTCCTCTAGCTTCTCTATAATCCTGCGACCTACCGTTACTGCGAGCCTCTAGTTATGACGAAAGTCTAACTATGCCAAGTGTTTCCAACACTCGAAGGGGTGATGAATGGGACTCTTAGACAGTGGGAACAGTTTGTTCCTTAAGTGTAAATTTTTTTAATAGGTAATTATTAGCATGAAAACTTTCGTTGCTAAACCAGAAACTGTAAAACGTGACTGGTATGTTGTAGACGCAGAAGGCAAAACTCTTGGCCGTATCGCAAGTGAGATCGCATCTCGTCTTCGTGGTAAGCATAAAGCTGAATACACTCCTCACGTAGACACTGGTGATTACATCATCGTTGTTAACGCTGAGAAAGTTACTGTAACTGGTAACAAGGCTAAAGGTAAAGTGTATTACCGTCACACTGAGTTCCCAGGTGGTCTTAAGTCTATCACTTTTGAAAAGTTGATCGACAAGAAGCCAGAAATGGTAATCGAACTAGCTGTTAAAGGTATGCTACCACGTGGTCCTCTAGGCCGTGCTATGTACCGTAAGCTAAAAGTTTACGCTGGCGCTGAGCACAATCATGCTGCTCAACAACCACAAGTACTAGACATCTAATTGGGGATATCAGAAATGGCAGAGAATCAATACTACGGCACTGGTCGTCGCAAAAGCTCAGCTGCTCGCGTTTTTATTAAACCAGGCACTGGCAACATCGTAATCAACAAGCGTGAACTAGAAGTTTACTTCGGTCGCGAAACTTCTTGCATGGTAGTTCGTCAGCCTCTTGAGCTTACTGAACTAACTGAGAAGCTAGATCTATTCGTTACTGTTAAAGGTGGCGGTATTTCTGGTCAAGCTGGTGCAATCCGTCACGGTATCACTCGCGCGCTTATGGAATACGACGAAACTCTACGTCCTGCTCTACGTGCAGCTGGCTACGTTACGCGTGACGCTCGTTGCGTTGAGCGTAAGAAAGTTGGTCTACGTAAAGCACGTCGTAAGCCACAATTCTCAAAGCGTTAATTTTTCGTTTTTCGAAAAATCTACGTTCCAGTTTATTCTGGTTTGTGGTCCAAAAGCTCAGCCTCACGGCTGGGCTTTTTTGTTTTTTAAGTCCGGCATAAATCCCCTAGATTCATCAACTCCCCTCAATAGACTGCGCTTTTCCTCCCTTTTGTGAACTGGCAAACGATTTCCTGCGATAGATGTTACGAAAAGGTAGCTTTATCTTGTCAAAAAGTAGGGTTTTCTTTATCATTTGCTATCAAATAAATACAACTAAAATTCTTATTTTGTTAGCCATGCTTTATTGGTGATAACTAATATCGGAATGGACTCAAGTGTGTAGGTTTTTATTATAAAATATGCACGTTCAATTCAAGGAAGATAACCAACGGAATGGTTCCCCCGCGGTTATTTAACATGACAGAGCAGCTTGGATTCGCTTGGTATTGGCCCAAGGAGCATATGGGAGAAATGTTGGATGAGCAATGCGCCTTTAAATAACGGTCGTAGGCGTTTCCTTACTGCCACAACTGCGGTTGTCGGTGGTTTGGGAGCAGCTGCAGTCGCCGTTCCTTTTATTAAATCTTGGAACCCAAGTGCCAAAGCAAAGGCCGCCGGTGCTCCTGTAGAGGTTGAAGTCAGTAAACTTGAAGAGGGCCAAATGGTTCGTGTCGAGTGGCAAGGCAAACCGGTATGGGTTGTTAGGCGAGCACAGTCTGTTTTGGATAATCTGGGGACGTTATCAGATAAATTACGTGACCCACAATCTCAAGAAGAACAGCAACCAGAATATGCTCAAAATGGTTATCGCTCGATTAAACCAGAGTATTTTATCGCGGTTGGGTTTTGTACTCACCTAGGATGTTCGCCAACTTACCTTGCGGATTCTTTTAGTGAGCAAGTCCAAGGTGTGAAATCAGGCTTCTTCTGTCCTTGTCACGGGTCGAAATTTGACATGGCAGGCCGAGTATTCCAAAACGTGCCGGCACCACTGAATCTAGTGATTCCTAAGCATATGTATTTGAGTAATACAAAAATTCTTATCGGCGTGGATGAGGGGGATGCATAATGCAAGCTGTACTTGATTGGGTAGAAAAACGACTACCCGCAATGAATGCTTATAAAAAGCATTTATCAGAATATCCAATGCCAAAGAACTTTAACTTTTGGTATTTATTCGGCTCTCTTGCTATGTTGGTCCTTGTTAACCAAATCCTAACGGGGATTTGGCTTACCATGAACTACGTACCATCTGGTGAAGGCGCATTTGCTTCTGTTGAGTACATCATGCGTGATGTGGAATACGGTTGGCTACTGCGTTATATGCACTCAACGGGTGCATCGGCATTCTTTGTTGTTGTTTACCTTCATATGTTCCGCGGCCTAATTTATGGCTCATACCAAAAACCTCGTGAGTTGCTTTGGGTTTTCGGTATGCTGATTTTCTTAGTGCTAATGGCAGAAGCCTTTATGGGCTACCTCCTTCCTTGGGGACAAATGTCTTACTGGGGTGCTCAAGTAATTATTTCACTGTTTGGTGCCATCCCAGTTATCGGCGATGACCTGACATTGTGGATCCGTGGTGATTACATCATCTCCGGCGCGACACTAAACCGATTCTTTGCCTTGCACGTTATTGCGCTACCAATTGTGCTACTGCTACTGATTGTCTTGCACGTTTTGGCGCTACATGAGGTAGGCTCAAATAACCCGGATGGTATTGAAACTAAGCTACCGAAGGGCTCAATGGGCGATGACTACAAAACGCAGTTCAAATTCCATGATTACTACAGCAAAAAATACGACATCATTGATTCGATACCTTTCCATCCATATGGAACGGTAAAAGATATGGTGGGTATAGCAGGCTTCTTCTTCTTGTTCTGCTACGTGTTGTTCTTTAACCCAGAAATGGGCGGTTATTTCCTTGAGCCACCAAACTTTGAAGCAGCGAACCCTCTGAAAACACCAGAGCATATTGCCCCAGTTTGGTACTTCACACCATTCTACGCCATCTTACGTGCGGTTCCTGATAAGCTGCTAGGTGTGGTTGCAATGGGGGCTTCAATTGTGTTCTTGTTCCTATTACCGTGGTTTGATCGTTGTAAAGTTCGTTCTTACCGTTATAGAAGCAAAATCCACTTGATTAATATCATTCAGTTTACGATCAGCTTTATTGCGTTAGGCATTCTAGGTGCACTTCCTGCAACAGCGACGTACACCTTGATGGCTCAAATCTTTAGTTTGGGATATTTCATGTTCTTCATTTTGTTGTATGTCTACAGTAAAAATGAGAACACCAAGCCACTACCGAAGAGGGTGACATTTAAATGAAAAAGTGGATTGTAGTACTTTTTGCTCTGTTGCCATCTCTTGCGCTAGCGGCGGGTGGGAACGTACACCTTGATAAAGCAAATAATGATCTGACAGACCAAGCATCACTGCAAAACGGTGCGAAGTTGTTCATGAATTACTGTTTTGCTTGTCACTCAACGCAGTATCAACGTTATGAGCGTGTCGCCAATGACCTTGGCATTCCAGTTGATTTAGCTAAGGAAAACTTAGTCTTTGACCCGGAAGCGAAAATTGGTGATTTGATGGTGAACTCTATGCCACAAAAGCAAGCTGCGGCTTGGTTCGGGGCTCCGCCACCAGATTTAACCTTAGTCGCTCGTGTACGCGGTGCTGATTGGTTATATACGTACCTTCGTTCATTCTATGCTGATCCGAGTCGTCCATTTGGTGTGAATAATATCACTTTCCCAAATGTCGGCATGCCACACGTGCTTGAAGAGCTTCAAGGCATTCCAACCGCTATCGTGGAAACACATATGGTTGACGGCCAAGAAGTGGAAGTGATCGTTGGTACGGAGACAAATGGACGTGGTGAGCTGAGCTCTGCGGAATACGATGATGCGGTTCGTGACTTAGTGAACTTCCTTGAGTACTCGGGCGACCCAGTGAAACTGGAACGTCACGCAATGGGTTGGTGGGTAATGGCATTCCTTGTGCTATTTACTATTGTCGTTGTGTTGCTGAAGAAAGAGTATTGGCGTGATGTACACTAATTGTGCTATCATGTCGCGCTGATTCTAAATTTTGTTAACAATGGAGGCCTTGCCTCCATTGTTTTTTGTAAGTATGCCGGAGGGCTCCATGGCTGTAGCTGCCAATAAACGTTCTGTGATGACTCTTTTTTCTAGTGCTACTGATCTATACAGCCACCAGGTTCGTATCGTTCTAGCTGAAAAGGGTGTCAGTGTTGAGGTTGAGTTAGTGGATGAGTCAAACATCCCTGCAGAGCTTGCTGAACTGAATCCATATAAAACCGTACCAACTTTGGTTGATCGTGAGCTTGCGCTTTACGATTCAAAGATCATTATGGAATACCTAGATGAGCGTTTCCCTCATCCACCACTAATGCCGGTTTATCCTGTTGCTCGTGGTAACAGCCGTTTAATGATTTACCGTATTGAACGTAACTGGTATACGCTTGCAGAAAAAGTAGTGAAAGGTACGGCTGAAGAATCTGAAGCTGCACGCAATAAACTGCGTAATGATCTACTAACACTAGCGCCGATTTTTGCTGAGTACGAGTACTTCATGAGTGAAGAATTCAGCCTGATCGATTGCTACTTGGCTCCACTATTGTGGCGTTTGCCAGAAATGGGCATCGAGCTTGTTGGTCCTGGTGCAAAAGAGATTAAGATTTACATGAACCGTGTATTTGAACGTGATTCATTCCTAGCTTCGCTTACAGAAGCTGAGCGTGAGATGCGTTTAGTTCGCTAATTATTCATGGATATCACTAAAATGACGCCCCGCCGTCCTTATATGCTTCGCGCATTCTATGACTGGCTGGCAGAAAATGACCTTACTCCGCATATCGTTGTTGACGCAATGTTGCCAGGAGTACGTGTACCGCTGGAGTTTGTTCAAGATGGCCAAATTATCTTGAATATCGCTTCTAGAGCAGTGGGTCAATTAGAGTTAGGTAATGAAGCCATTACCTTTCACGCTCGCTTTGGTGGCAAACCGCATTCGGTTATTGTTCCGCTTTATTCTGTGCAAGCTATTTATGCACGAGAAAATGGCGCGGGAACAATGTTTGAACCTGAAGATGCGTATTTGTCTATTGAAGAGGAAGACGTTGCAACAGAGAGCCCAATGTCAGGTTTGTCTGTGGCGGAAGCGCCAGTCGCAGAATTACCTGCAGACTCGGCTGTTGAGTCGGATCCTGATGGCGATGATGAGCCGCCTAGGGCAAAAGGTCGACCAAGCCTAAGAGTTGTGAAATAGTTTGATTCCATTAAAAAAGACTGCTGATTAGCAGTCTTTTTTTTGTCCAGATTACGCTGTAATTTATTCAGCGTATAGCCTAGTTACGCTAACATTGATGACCACTCTTAGCGTGGTAGAGTCATTGCTAGTGCAGCCGCTACATTACGCGAAGTCATTTCTACATTGAACGCGGCTTCTTGCAAAGCAGTGGCAAGATCTGTCGCTCCAAGCACGACACTATAAACTGCATCGATGCCATGTTCATAAACGACGTGACAGTCTTTTGCTGTGCTACCTGCAATCGCAATGACGGGAATATCATACGCTTTTGCGGTTCTCGCGACCCCAATCGGTGTTTTGCCGTGAATTGTTTGGCTGTCAATGCGTCCTTCACCAGTAATAACGAGGCTGGCATCTTTGACGACATCACTGAGTTGAACTGCATCCATTACGATCTGTATTCCGGGACGTAACTCGGCATTAAATAGTCCAAGGAATGCAGCACCGAGTCCACCCGCTGCGCCAGCTCCTGGAGTGTGCTTAACGTCGCGACCATTTGTTGCTTGGATAATATCCGCGTAGTGCGAAAGGTTAGCGTCAAGTGTCGCGACCATCGCAGGGGTTGCACCTTTTTGTGGGCCAAATACAGCACTAGCACCTTTCTCGCCACAAAGTGGATTATCAACATCGCACGCGACTTCAAGCTTAATCTCTTTTAGCCTCGGGTCAATGTGATCAACGTTTATGGAGGCAAGTTTACTCAGTTCCCCACCACCATAACCGAGATTAGCCCCTTCGCTATCAAGTAGCTGGGCACCAAGTGCTTGTGCCATACCTAAGCCACCATCATTCGTTGCACTGCCACCGATGCCAACAATGATGTGTTTGACCCCCTTGTCTAGAGCAGCTTTGATTAGCTCACCTGTGCCATAAGATGTGGTAAGTAGTGGGTTACGTTGTTCCGCTGACACCAAGTGAATGCCTGAGGCTGCGGCCATTTCGATGATGGCAGTGCTGCCATCGCCGAGTAGACCGTAGAATCCTTCAACAGATTGACCTAGTGGGTCGGTGACGGATACCGATACTAGATCCCCTCCAGTCGCATCAATGAGTGATTGTACCGTTCCCTCTCCACCATCAGCCATCGGTAATTTGATGTATTCGGCATTAGGAAATACTTGTTTGAAGCCGCTTTCAATGGCTTGTGCAACTTCCATTGCGGTTAAACTTTCTTTATATGAATCAGGAGCAATTACAATTTTCATGATAAAACCTTATACAAATAAACCAAATACACCAAACATCATGACTGAGACAAAGGCGATCACTAGACCGACAGCGGACTCGTAAGGAATGAGTTT
Source organism: Vibrio nomapromontoriensis (assembly GCF_050337205.1). NCBI lineage: Bacteria > Pseudomonadati > Pseudomonadota > Gammaproteobacteria > Vibrionales > Vibrionaceae > Vibrio > Vibrio nomapromontoriensis. The sequence goes on along the minus strand of NZ_JAKJSS010000019.1, from coordinate 43,226 downwards.
TAGGCGCTCGTGAATGTCCATATGAACAGCACCACCCGTTGCGTGGAAGAAGCTACCATGTGGCATATGGTCGAGTACGGTTGCACCCGAGTGAATCATTGCCGCCCCTGCTAAAGCGGGAACACCAAGCTCTAGTATGGTGCCGCTAAATACGCTAGAGGCAACAGCAGTACCGGCTGTAGTCGATGCAGTGGCAAGTGACATCATGGCACCTGAAATAGGAGCTAGCAGGTAAGACGGTAAGCCTGATGATGTTAAGACATCGATAAGCCCATCTTTTAGACCTGAGTTGGCGATGATGCCAGCCAAGGTACCTGTACCTAGTAGCATGACGGCGACAGGCGCCATGCGGCTAAGTCCTGATACGGCAAAGTGGTTGGTATCGGCAAAGCGGCCCATAACGACTGCGCCGATAAGACCACCGAGTGGTAACGCGATGAGTGGGTCAACGTTGATACCGGCAATCGGGCGTAGTGACAGTAGCGCAATCGCAACCATAGGGGCAGTGATAGAAGCGACAAAAGAAGGCAGTTTAGAATGGTCAACCGCAACGACTTCACTCGCCGCTACTTTTGAGCCTTTGTTGATTAATTTTTTCGCGATGAAGTACGCGACAATCATGCCGCAAATGCCAGGAATAATACCGGCTGCCATTACTGAGGTCAGTGGAACGTTAAATGCGTCGGCTGCCGCAATGGTATTTGGGTTAGGTGACATGACGTTACCCGCTTTACCGCCCCCAACCATCGCAAGCAAAATGGCAGCTTTAGAAATATCGGCACGATGTGCAATCGCCAGTGCGATAGGAGAAACAGTGATAACCGCCACGTCTACGAAGACACCAACAGCTGTGAGGATCATCGTTGCGATAGCTAATGCAAGTAGTGCTCGAGTTTCACCAACCTTTTTGACTATGGTTTCTGCAATCGAGGTAGCGGCACCTGATTCAATGAGCACACCTGCTAACACACCAGCAGCGAGAATACGAAGTACTGCGGTGACAATACCTTGTGCGCCACCAATCATTAAGCTGACGGTTTCTGTTAGCGAGACACCACCAATGACACCACCAATGAGGGCACCAATAATCATGCCGTATGCGGGTGGTACTTTCTTGAGAATGAGTGTTATAGCGACGACCAGTGCCGCTAAGGCACCGAGAGTAGAGACTTCTATCATTTTGAGTTTTCCGCGTAAGTTATTAGAATTCTTGTCGGTGTAGAGTTTCACCTTATTGAAACAGACTACCGACAGAATAAGGCTAAAGCTTTATGCGAAGTGACAGATTTATAGATAGGAGTGATAGCTTATTTGTGCATTTGAACAATTCTGTGATTTATTTAGATACATTTTAAAGCAAGGTAAAGTTGAATTTTATCCTCTAACTTATTGATATTTAGAGTTGTTTCTTGTTCTATCTTATCTAGTCGGTAACGAAGGGTATTTCGATGAATATGTAGTACCTCACAAGTTTGAGCTAGATCGCAATTTTGTTCAAAAAAGACACGTAGCGTTTTTACTAGCACGTTCTTGGTGTCTGACACGGTAAGCTTATGGAGAGGATCCGTCAATTGCTGCGCTCGCCAAGGGTCTCGCTTAATGCTACTGACCAGCACTGACAACTTGTGATCGTGATAAAAAAGGATCGACTTTGCTTTGGGTTGGCAGATTTCCATTGTGGATTTAGCCGTTTCGTAAGATTTTGCTAATCCAATGACACCAGGGAAGTAATCGCCAATGGTCATTTGAATAGAAAAGTCGCACTCGTGGTCGATGCGCTTCATTAATTTGGCAACGCGCTTTTGTTCTTCTTGTCGATTCCAAATAGTTTGCTGAACCGTAATCGGCTTAAGTACCACAATTTCGTTCATAGACACCGAGACAATGCCGACAATATTGTCGCGCTCTGGATACTCAAGTAAATGTACCAGCCGTTGTAGATGCTCCAGTGTTAGCGTTTCATTCGCTTTGGGGATCACTTTGATAACGGCAGCAACGCGCGGTTGGTCTAGGTCTAGATCTAATCGCTGAGCAATGGAGAGTAGCTGCCCCTCGTTTAAGCTGGTTCCTTGGATAAGCTGTAGCAATAACTCTTCACGGTGACGTTTGTTCCATTGAATTTGGTGCATCAACGCCGCTTGTTCTACGATGAGTTCAGCCGTCATTTTGACTAGCTCGCCGTAGTTGCGTACTTCATCGGGCGTACCAGAGATCCCGACGACACCAATGACGTTATCATCATAAAGAATGGGTAAATTAATGCCTTTTCTTACTCCTGAGAGGGTAGACGCGACCGCATCATTAATTTCAATAATACGATTGTCTTTGATTGCCAATAACGCACCGTCATGGGTGTGATGCAAGCGTGAAGGATCGCTTGAACCAATAATCACACCGTTATCATCCATAACGTTGATTGAATGTTGAATGATCTTTTTCGCTCTATCAACAATTTGTTTCGCTATCAATGCGTTGAGCTGCATCTCGTCGTCTCTACTACTAGGAATCTTTTGAGTATACCCGAGAACATTAGAATTTAAGGTATAATCGTTTGGTTATTGCTAAGAGACAATGTGATGGAATTCGAATTTATTAAAAACTCGCTCACCGGAGAATATATGGTCCGGTGTGAAATGGGGCATGAAGTATTGGCACGTTTATTCCAAGAGGAAATCTCAACGTGTGACCGTACCATTGCGGAAATTAAAGCTCAGATTGCTTTAGCCTCGCAATATCCAAGCAAGGAGTTTCGTTGGGAAGGCAAAGAAATTTCGTTGAGCATTGTTGAGTCAGAAGTGCATGTATTTGAAAACTGTCTAAATTTTGATGTGACTAGCGATAGTGTGGAAGACTTTGAACTTTACAGCAGTGAAAGTTTTAGCGAGTCAGGTCTTGAGGATTTTAGTTCTGTTATTGCTCAGTGGGAGCGATTTATTCACAACCGTTAGATTGCTTTTTTACTCTCATGCACAGTTCTAGTGCTTGAACGATGGCCTGCCTTATTTTTGTGAACACATTGCACCACTAAAGTGCAATGTGTTTTCATTTAATTAACATAATTATTTCTATTTCTTATATATCAATACGTTAAAAACTTGGCACGCGCCTTGAAAGTGTTATTCCAACAACAGGGATACACACGGCGAAGGGGATGCCATGAAACTTATTAACGCAATCATCAAACCATTTAAATTAGACGACGTACGTGAAGCGCTTGCTGATGTCGGTATTGAGGGTATGACGGTTTCCGAGGTCAAAGGGTTTGGCCGTCAAAAAGGACACACAGAATTGTACCGCGGTGCTGAATACCAAGTGGACTTTTTACCAAAAGTGAAGCTAGAAATTGCCACTCACGCCGACAATGTTGATCGTGTTGTCGAGGCTATTTCAAATGCCGCACAAACCGGAAAAATAGGTGACGGTAAAATTTTTGTGTATGACTTGTGCCAAGCCGTTCGTATTCGTACGGGCGAAATGGATGCTGAAGCACTTTAAGGGATTGGAGAAAATATTATGGAATTAGCAACAACAGTCAGTGAACTACGTTACGCGCTGGACACTTTTTACTTTCTTATTTCAGGCGCTTTAGTGATGTGGATGGCAGCGGGGTTTGCCATGTTAGAGGCCGGCTTAGTTCGCTCTAAAAACACCACAGAAATTTTGACTAAGAATTTCTGCTTGTACGCCATTGCTTGTACTTGTTATTTGGTGGTCGGCTATCACATTATGTATGTCGATAATGCAGAAGCGGGTTGGCTACCTTCATTTGGTGCGTTAATTGGTACACAAGCGGAAGGCGCGGACCACTCGCTAGAATCTGACTTCTTCTTCCAAGTTGTGTTTGTTGCAACGGCAATGTCGGTAGTTTCTGGTGCGGTTGCTGAGCGAATGAAACTATGGTCATTCTTAATTTTCTCTGTCGCGCTAACGGCCTTTATCTATCCAATGGAAGGGTACTGGACGTGGGGTGGTGGTTTCCTTTCTGAAGCAGGATTTAGTGACTTTGCCGGGTCTGGTATTGTTCATATGGCTGGCGCAGCAGCAGCACTAGCTGGCGTGTTACTCCTTGGTGCTCGTAAAGGTAAATATGGTAAGAACGGTGAAATTTATCCAATTCCAGGTTCAAACATGCCACTTGCGACGCTAGGTACGTTTATTCTTTGGTTAGGTTGGTTTGGTTTCAACGGTGGCTCTCAACTTATGGTCTCTGACTTTGAGAACGCAACAGCGGTGGGGCAAATTTTCTTAAATACCAACGCTGCCGCTGCTGCGGGTGCTATTGCCGCGATGTTAGTGTGTAAAACCACGTGGGGCAAAGCAGACCTGACTATGATTCTCAATGGTGCGCTTGCTGGGCTAGTTGCGATTACTGCAGATCCGTTATCACCATCACCCGTTTACTCTGTCGCCATTGGTGCGGTTGCTGGGGCATTAGTGGTATTTAGCATCGTCGGCTTAGATAAAATTAAGATCGATGACCCAGTAGGCGCGATTTCGGTTCACGGTGTGTGTGGCTTCTTTGGCCTGATGGTTGTGCCACTGAGTAATGGTGATGCGACCTTTGGCGCTCAGCTATTTGGAGCTGCGGTTATCTTCGGTTGGGTATTTGGTGCTAGCTTGGTGGTTTGGGCGGTACTAAAAGCAACGATTGGTATCCGAGTATCAGAAGATGAAGAATTAGAAGGTATGGATATGCATGACTGCGGTGTCGGGGCTTATCCTGAGTTTGTGACTTCAAAGTAGCGGCTAAACACTCGATTTAAAGTCTCATACTAGATATACACGCTGTCACATAATTGTTAAAAAACCTGCCCATAGTGGCAGGTTTTTTTATGTTAGATCATTGTTTTCTGTCTAGAGATGAATATAATAACGCAACTGATAAACGTTCTCATTTTGAATTAAAGGAACTAAATAATGAAAAAACTGCTAGCCCTATCAGCAATCGCCGCAGGATTTGCTGCCCCAGCAATGGCCGCTGAAGAAGTCAACGTTTACTCTTACCGTCAACCATTTCTCGTTGAGCCTATGTTCAATGAGTTCACTAAAGAGACTGGTATTAAGGTCAATGTAAAGTTTGCTAAAAAAGGCTTAGCAGAGAAGCTTCAACAAGAAGGCGAATATAGCCCTGCCGATGTGGTATTAACAACCGACATTAGCCGCCTTGCTGAACTCACAGATAAAGACGTGGTTCAAGCTGTTGAAAGTGACGTTATCAATGCCAACGTTCCTGCTCAATATCGTGACAAAGAAAATGAGTGGTTCGCGCTTACATTACGTACTCGTAATGTTTACTCGTCAAAAGACCGTGTAGGCAAGCTTGGCGAAGACTTTAACTATGCTGATTTAGCGAACCCTGAATACAAAGGTAAAATCTGTACTCGTAGCGGTAAGCACCCTTACAATGTTTCTTTAGTTTCTTCTATGATTGCGCATCACGGTGAAGCAGAAACAAAAGCTTGGTTGGAAGGTGTGAAGTCTAATTTAGCTCGTAAGCCGCAAGGTAACGATCGCGCTCAAGTAAAAGCGATCAAAGAAGGCCTTTGTGACGTTTCACTAGGCAATAGCTACTACCTAGGAAAAATGGTTAACGACAAAGATCAAAAAGCCTGGGCAGATGCAGTTTACATCAACTTCCCGAATCAAAAAACGGAAGGTACGCACGTAAACATTAGTGGTATGGCCATGGCGAAATACGCACCAAACCAAGACAATGCTCTTAAGCTAATGGAATTTTTAACTGGCGCAACAGCGCAGCAAATGTACGCAGAAGTGAACTATGAATACCCAGTTAAAGAGGGTGTTAAGCGTTCTGAATTGGTTGAATCGTGGGGCGACTATAAAGCCGACACAGTTTCACTTGATGACATCGCTGGCTATCACAATGCGGCAATCAAATTGTTAGATGAAGTTAAGTTCGACCTTTAATTGGCAAAAAGGGGTATAATGCCCCTTATTGAATTCCGGTTACTGAACGTCTCGACTTCGTGTCGCCTGATGTATGTTTAGGCAATGAAAGAAAAAAATGCAGTTTGGAAAACCAGTAGTGGAGTGTTAACTCTGCTACTGGTTTTGCCTATTTTAGCGATCTTCTATACAGCACTTGGTGAAACAAGTGACATCTTCTCGCACCTAATAAATACGGTGATGCCCACTTACACCATCAATACTGTGCTTCTTGTTGTCGGTGTACTGATACTTTCTCTGATTCTTGGTGTGCCTAGCGCGTGGTTTATGGCCATGTGTAAGCTACCATCAGAAAAAGTACTGCAATGGGCACTGGTTCTTCCCCTCGCAATGCCTGGCTATATTATTGGCTATATTTTTACCGATTGGTTTGACTTTGCTGGTCCAATTCAAATCTGGTTAAGAAACGTATTTGAATGGGGCGTAGGCGATTATTGGTTCCCTGATATTCGTACCGTTGGTGGCGCGACAGTGGTGTTGTCACTCGTTCTTTATCCGTATGTGTATCTTCTGTGCCGTGCGGCATTTATGGAACAAAACGTCTCTTTGTTACAGTCTGCTCGGTTGCTGAAATGTACGCCGTTTGAAAGCTTTTGGCGTATTTCCCTACCATTGGCTCGCCCTTCGATTGCCGTCGGTTTGTCGCTGGTGGCGATGGAAACCATCGGGGACTTTGGTACCGTCAGTTATTTTGCTGTGAATACCCTCACGACAGCGGTCTATGATACGTGGCTTGGTTATTCTAGCTTAAGTGCTGCCGCCAAAATATCCGCATTAATGATGATGGTTATTGTGCTGCTATTGGGGGCCGAGCGATACAGTCGACGTCGTCAAAAGCTGTTTCAAAGCCAATATAATAGTCATGAAGACTTTCGCTATGAGCTTAAAGGCTGGAAAAAATGGTTTGCTGTTGCTTGGTGCTGGGGATTGGTGGCGATTGCTTTTATTTTCCCACTAGGCCAGCTGGTTATTTACGCCTATAAGTATTTTGCTCAAAGCTGGACACCTGAATTTCAAACTTACGCAATGAACAGCCTAAAGGTTTCTATCATTGCAGCTGTGATTGCGGTGGCCATCGCAATAGTGGTGAATTTTTATCGTCGTTTGGCGTCTAATACATCTAGCCAAATTTTCATGAGAGCCAGTTCATTAGGCTATGCCGTTCCGGGAACGGTATTAGCCATTGGTGTCATGGTTCCTGTGTTATTTATGGATCATGCGATTAATGATTTTGCTGTTTGGATGGAGTGGAAGCGTCCAGGCCTGCTGTTCTCTGGCTCTATGTTTGCGATTATTTTTGCTATGGTTGTGCGCTTTTCAGCGGTAGCGATTGGCAGTATCGAAACCAGTTTAAGCAAGGTGTCACCTTCACTAGATATGGCGTCTCGCACCATGGGCTGTAAGCAAAATCAGATGTTGGCACGCGTGCACTTTCCTTTGATTAAACGTGGGATTTTGATAGCCGGTCTTTTGGTGTTTATTGAGTCGATGAAAGAGCTCAATGCGGCGCTGCTATTACGACCGTTTAATTTCGAAACGTTAGCGACTTATGTCTATAACTTTGCCTCTGATGAGCATTTAGAGTTGGCGGCTATGCCAGCGGTTTTATTAGTCTTGGTTGGACTTATCCCTCTCATCATAGTTAACCGATCTTTGGAGCAACCCCACTAATGACGACTGCGTTATCTATTGAAAACCTTTCTTGCCAATATGACTCTCAAATGGTGTTGGAAGCGTTGTCGCTGCAAGTGAATCAAGGAGAGATTGTTTGCTTGCTTGGCGCGAGTGGCTGCGGCAAGACAACATTATTAAAAGCGATTGCTGGCTTGCTGCCTTTATCCGGCGGGTTAATGACGTTAAATGAAAAAGTCATTGATGATGGTAGAACATGGTTACCGCCAGAGCAGCGTAATATTGGTATGATCTTCCAAGATTATGCGTTATTCCCGCATCTTACTGTGGCAGAAAATGTCGCGTTTGGACTCAAGGGGCAACCGAAAGAACAACAAGATTCAATTGTTGATGAGGCGCTTTCTCTTGTTCACCTCAAAGCGTTTAAAGCCCGATACCCGCATCAACTCTCCGGTGGTCAACAGCAGCGCGTGGCGATAGCAAGAAGCTTAGCGTATAAACCCGATCTACTTCTTCTCGACGAGCCGTTCTCAAATATCGATACTCAAGTCCGTCATGAATTGATTCGTGAGATCCGTAAAATATTTAAGAAGCAGGGTATCACCGCTATCTTTGTGACTCACAGCCGCGAAGAGGCTTTCGCGTTTGCTGATAAAATGGCGGTGATGAATGCAGGCGTTATCGAGCAGTATGGCAGTGCATCAGAGCTTTATTTTTGTCCATCGAGTAAGTTTGTTGCCGATTTCTTAGGGGGAGGCAGCTATCTTGAAGCTACGCATATCACGAGCTCTACGTTTGATACGGTGATAGGGCAGATTGCTGCGACATCCTGTACTTTCATTGCGGAAGGTGCAAAGTGTCAGTTGTTGGTTCGACCGCAACAGATCCAATTGTCCTCTTCTGAGCAAAGTAGCATTCATGTTGTAGAGCAGCAGTTCATGGGTGACCACTGCCGTTATGTGGTGGATATAAAAGGCACACGAGTACTAGCGACGTCAATGGAAGCATTGAATGTCGGTCAAAGTGTGGCAGTGAGTGTTGAATCTCAAGGGATTGTGGCGTTTAGTTAAGTGATGACACTCATACGGCTTCCCATTGTGATTAATATGGGAAGGAATGCTTTTAGTAGCATTTAAAAAAAGCCCGATGAATATTCATCGGGCAAAGATGTTCTCCACCTATAGGGAGTTCCTTGCTAGCCCATCATTTGGTAAGGCAGGTCCTTATAACAGGAAGCAAGGAGAAAGGTAACAGAGACTACAACGACAAAAAGCCTTTCATCTGTTGAAGAACATATTCTGCTTGTTCTTTATCTTCCATCTCACAAAAAATACGCAGTAATGGCTCTGTTCCTGAGAAGCGAGCAATGACCCAGCCACCATTTTTAAAGTAAACCTTAGCACCATCGGCGTAGCTCACTTTATCAATATCGTAATCAAATTCTGGCAGTTGTTTTTCGATATAGAGTTTATGGTACAGGCTGTCTTTTTGTGAGGCCTTGAAGGTACAGTCGCCCTCAGCGGTATAGGCATAGCCATATTGACTGTAAATTTCATTGAGAAGCTCGGAAAGTTTTTTGCCGGTGACGCTCAGCATCTCTACCAGTAAGCTTGAGGCGAACACACCATCTTTACCTTTAATGTGGCCTCTAATGGTTAAACCGCCCGAGCTTTCCCCACCAATAAGTGAGTCGTCAGCTTCCATTTGGGCACTAATGTGCTTAAAGCCTACGGGAACCTCAAAGGCCTTTTGTCCATAATGCGCGGCGATCTTGTCGAGTAGATGAGTGGTTGCAATATTTCGAACTACCGAGCCAGTCCAACCTTTATACTCAAGTAAGTAGTAGTACAACAGCATCAAGACTTCATTGGGATGAATGAAGTTACCTTTTTCATCAATGATGCCCAGTCGATCGGCATCACCATCGGTACCGATACCGATATCATAGCCTTCAGCGGCAACAAGGTGCTTCAAGCGATAGAGTGTAGCGGCATTAGGGGATGGCATTAAGCCACCGAAGTCTGGATTTTTACCATCGTTAATCACATCAACATCGCATCGACCGTTGATTAATACCGTTTGTAGGGCGTTCTTAGCCACACCGAACATAGGATCGATGAGCACTCGTAAGTTGGCTTTTTTGATCGCGTCAATATCGATGAGATCGATGATTGAATCAACAAACTGATTCATTGGGTTGATCTCAATGATCTTGTTTTGTTGCACTGCGATATCAAAGTCGAGACGTTGGATTTGATCTGCCGTTAACGTGGCGATCTGAGATTCGATCTTTTCTGTGATGATCTCATCAGCATCTCGGCCACCTTCAATAAACACTTTCACGCCATTGTAATCGGCGGGGTTGTGAGAGGCGGTGATGCAAGCTGAATAGGCGCAGCCCATGTGCTTAGCCTGATACATGACGATCGGGGTTGGTACAAATTTATTGATGAAGCTAACCGGGATATCATTTCCTGCGAGTACTTCGGCAAACCACTGACCCGCTTTGTCTGATAAAAAACGTCGGTCGTAACCAATGACGAAACCTTTATTCGCTACCCCTTCGTGGTTAATAACATTTGCTAAAGCTTGAGCCACAATCCTGACGTTATCTCGGGTAAATTCCTCGCCAATAAATGCGCGCCAACCACCCGTACCAAATTTAATCATAATTCTCTCCTAACGAGCTCCGAAGAGCTCGTATTGATAGTTCGTCCTTGAGGTGGGAATTAGCCAAGTACCACATGGATGTGGTTGGTGGATCCCGGTTGTTGAGGGGCAACTGCTCCGGTCATTTTCTCGCCATTGAGGGTCATGGATTTTACCCCCTTACTCACGTTGTGTGGGTTCTCAACAGTGATGTGATAGGTGGCATCACGCCACTCTCTTGTGACCTCAAAACTAGGCCAGTCTGTTGGAATACACGGGTCGACAATGAGCCCTTCAAAGCTGAGGCGAACGCCTAATATGTAGTTAGTCGCGGCATAGTATGCCCACCCTGAGGTACCAGTCAGCCAAGGATGATTGGCGCGGCCATGATCTTGATGGTCGCGTCCCATGACAAATTGCACATATGAGTAGGGTTCAGTGATACGGGTTTCGATATTGTTGTTTTGATTGTACGGGTTAAGCGAGTCGTAGAATTTCATTGCTTGATCACCGCGACCTAGCTTAGCTTCCGCTACCCAAGCCCATGGATTCGGGTGAGAAAAGATAGCGCCGTTTTCTTTCACGCCTTGATAGACTCGCGTCACGAAACCGATGTCATCATTAGGCGTAGCAAAAGATGGGGCGTTGAGGTGCAGTCCGTAATCGGAATATAGGTATTCGTCTACGGCATCCATTGCCTTTTGACCACGTTCTTCGCTAACCGCGCCAGAGACAACAGCCCAAGTATTTGACTCTAAGTGAACCTTTCCTTCGGTTTGCTCATTGGTGCCGACTTTATCACCATTTTTGGTGATACCGCGGATATACCAACCACCGTCCTCATCCCAAAGGTGAGTTTCACAAGCATCTTGAACTTTTTTAGCCATCGCTTCATAGCACGCGACATCGCTAGGTTTATCGAGATAATTGGCAAGGTCGACAAACTCTTGCAACGCCCAGTAGTGCAAGAAAGCCACCATGGAAGACTCACCGCCGCCGAGGTTTAAACAGTCGTTCCAATCTGCTCGAAGTCCTTTGGCAATACCCGTCGCGCCAACATGTTTATCGGTGAAATCTAACGCTGCTTTCATATGTTCGTAGACGGTCGCATCGCCACCGTCGGCATAAGGGATGACTTCATCAAAGAACTCAGTTTCACCGGTTTCCATGACGTAACGGCAAATGGTTGGGATTAACCACAGATGATCATCTGAGCAGGTGTCTGCAATGCCATGGATCTTATCTTCATCACTTGGCGTAGGGACCACAGTTGGTGACTTTGACGGTTCAACATCGGCTTTATCAGGGTCAAACCAGTCTGGATCAAAGAGGTGTAAACCATAGCCTGCTTTCACTTGGCCTCTAAGTAAATCAACAATGCGTTTCTTGGTCATCTCCGGATTTGAATGGGGGACGGCCATCGCATCTTGAGCGGTGTCTCGGTAACCCAGTCCGGTACGTCCGCCAACTTCAATAAAGGAAGCAAATCGCGACCAAACAACGCATGTTTCAGCTTGGTATAACGTCCAAGCATTAAGCATGGTATCAAGCCCTTCATTAGGAGAAGTGACTTGGAATTTCGCGCAGCGTTCATCCCAGTGCGTTTTAATCTCTGCGAAGGCTTTATCGACTTCATTCAGATCTTGGTATTTTTCACGTAGTCGAGTGCCGTTGCCTTTACCAATACCTAAGACATAGGCAAAGCGAACTTCTTGACCTGGCTGGATGGTGAACTGCTTATGCAGTGAGCCACAATGGTTGTAGCAGGTTTGTACATGGTTTGAACACTGTCCACGCTCAACGGCGATTGGGTTTGATTCATCGCGGTAAAGCCCTAAGAAGCTGTCTCGCTGACCGTCGTAGCTATCCGGTTCAAAGGTTGAAGCAAGATAGTAGAACCCTTCTTTTTCATTGGTGTTATAGAAAAGGTCGTACTCGATCACGCCATCTTGATACTCAGTGCCAGCTGAATAGAGCGACATTTGATGATTCTGGTTGTCTGAGGCAATGTGGCTAAAAGAAAACTCTACAAAAGAAAAGGTACTGATTGTGCGTGGCTTATTACTGGTATTACGCAGTACCACATCCCATACTTCGGCGTCTTCACCTTTAGGGATGAAAAGCGTTTTTGTCGCTTCAATCCCGTTGTAGTCACATTTAAATTTTGAGTAAGACAGCCCATGACGCACTTCGTACTGAGCTTCTTCTAAGCTCTTCGCAACGGGCTGCCAAGAGATAGACCAATAGTCACCCGTTTCATCATCCCTTAAGTAAACGTAGTGTCCCGGTCTATCAAACGTCGCATTGGGACGAAATTTAGTGACGCGATTATATTCAGGAGAATTGTAAAATGAATACCCCCCTGCATTGTGTGATATCACCGTACAGAACTTTTCGGTACCAAGATAATTGGTCCAAGGTGCTGGAACGTCGGGACGAGTGATAACATATTCACGGTTGTCGTTATCGAAGTAGCCGTATTGCATGAGTATTTCCTTATAAAAACTTCTAATTATTCAGTGATAGGTATGCGATGCATGATCTGTCTCTACAGAGAGTGGGTTATTCAGACCATGGGTGTCGATACCGGATGTTTTGCCTGTCGAGCAAGGTTAAATGGGGCTTTAGCCTTGCCAGAAAATAGGGGTAATCTTTACGCTGTTCGCGACACCAAGCGGTTTCAGCGAGCGCGAGTAAGCGAGGGAAAACCATATAGTCTAAACGGTCTTGATGAGTGATAATTTCTGTCCACAATGCGGCTTGCATGCCAAGAATTCGCTTCTTGACGGGATCATCATGGGCGATGTCAGATAAGGGTTCGTATTGGTAAGCTTGCTCAAGTGAGATGACCGACGCCCAATCGACCCCTGGCTCTTCACTCGCATAATCTTGAGCCATATCGAGATAGGTGGTTTGCCCTGGTTGCAGTACGACGTCGTAGCCCATTTTGGCACAGTTGATCGCCGCTTCTTCGCTTAACCAAGAGTAGATAATGGTGTCTTTACTCACTTTGTTGCCAAAGTGCGCTTCTTCCCAACCTAACATGCGTTTGCCAAGAGAGCGCAGCTTATCTTCTGCATAGCGCAGTAAATGCCCTTGTAGTTCTTTGGCACTGTTATAGCCATGGGTTTGCATGAGCTTTTTACAGCTTGGGCTATTGACCCAAGAGCCTAGCGGAACTTCATCTGCGCCAATATGAAGGTAGGGTGCAGGGAAGAGTGCAGCGACTTCTTCTAGCACAGTATCTAAAAATTGGTAAGTGCCGGCTATCCCTGGGGATAAGGTGTTATCTGTATAGTGCTGGACGCTGCGATAGGTGGATTTATCCTCATGGTCTACTAGCAGGTGTGGCAAGGCTTTGATCGCGGCGCGACAATGACCTGGTATATCAATCTCAGGGATCACTTGAATACCACGTGCACTGGCAAACTCCACCACCTCTTTGATGTCGTTTTGAGAGTAGTACCCACCGTACTTTTCTGAAATATGGTGAAATTGAGGCTCAATCACTTCATCGGGTCCACGCCATGCGCCAATCTCAGTTAGTGCTGGGAGCGCTTTTATCTCGATGCGCCACCCTTCATCATCAGTTAGATGCCAATGAAAGGTGTTGAGCTTGTAGTGTGCTAATAAGTTGATGAAGCGCTTAATTTCGCTGATAGGCTGAAAGTGGCGAGCACTATCCAACATCACACCACGGTAGGAAAACCGCGGCTTATCTTGTATGGAGACAAAGGGTACTGACAGTGTTTGTCGAGCTTCATCAAAGGCGCATAGTTGCAGTAGCGTGCTTGCACCATAGATAAACCCAGCAGTATCTGTGGCTTCAATGACGACACCGTCATGGTTGATATTGAGTTTGTACTCTTCGCTGGCAAGTACAGGGCTGCGCTTAAAGTGCACACCTTGTTGTCCAATCGACTTAGGTGTTATCGCAAATAATCGCTCTACTTCTTCTTGAAGCCAAGCCGCCGCGTCTTTGTTGTCTGGATGATCCCATGAGATCTGGCTATAACGAGTTAGCTCAAATTGACCCTCGGTGAAGGTGATCTTGTCCGGATGAGGGATGAGCTGATGTTTGTGTGCGACGACATTCGGTACAGCGGTGTGTTTATCGTAAGCATGTTTAAGAACGATAGGTGACACACTGACCGTTTCCCTTGATAGTGAATCTGTGTCTAAATACGCTTCTTTAATTCCATCAGAAAGGAAGCGAAACGGCGCGGTTAGGATAGAAAACTCTATATACACATGGTGGTTGGAATAGAGCACTGAGTCGGCAAGCTCAAGCGTACAGAAACTGCCAATTTGAGTAATGTGACCGACAGAAACACTGGCAGGATCAATATAGCGATCAAAGGTAAAGCTAAGGCGCCAATGCGGGTAACTTTTCTCTGATAGATTATGCAATGTTAAGCCAAAGCGACTGCCTTTATTATGGCTGTCTAGTACGGCAATATCGACGCGAAAATCCATACTCGCCTCCCTTTAATATAGATTATGCTGGCTTTGTCCAGCCATCATCAGAGCCCCATCCATGGCGTCACCTTTTGGTTCTACAATCCAGCGTTGAGCCGCGGGTGATAACCATTCATGGATACGTTGGGCAATGCTACCCATCAGGCAAATATGCTGTGCGCCTTTTTGATTCAAGGCCGTTAAGTACATTTCAATGTCATCTGCGGTTTGTTGCAGTAATGATTTTCCTAGCCTTTCGTTAAGTAATGCATAGTCGAAAATAGCGGGAGAAAATTGCCCATAATCACAAGGAAGAGCGGTCTTAGACCACTCAACAATGCGGTCTACATCATGCTCAAAGTGCGTCATGACTAAATCAGCTAGGGGAGAAGTAGGACGAATACCATCTTGAATGAGTAGTACTTCTTGAATAAGGCGTAGTCCCATTACCGCCCCGCCGCCTTGGTCTGAAATTGGAAACTCACGACCACCTACGACAAACTGTTTGCCTTGTTTGAGTAGCAGCCCACAAGAACCAGTACCGGCAATCATGATGGCACCATCTTGACCTTGGTGTGCGCCTAAGCATGCACCGTACGCGTCGGTGTTGAGCGTAATGCTGGCAAAAGGATGGGAGATGGCGGTAAATTTTTGATACGACGACTTATGCTCAGCACCTGCAAGTGCTAACCCAACATCGAGATTTTTCAGGCTATCTCGATTAAGTCCACTTTGTGTCAGTGCGATGGTGAGTGCTTTGATGATCGCAGACATCGCGACATCAGCCCCGAGCATGATGTTGGCGCTACCACTTTTTCCTTCACCAATCAGCTCGCCCTGTTCGTTTACGATTCGTGCTCGACAAGAGGTGCCTCCACCGTCGATACCGGCGATAAATTTAGGCATGGGAAGTCTCCTTCTGTTGGTAGTGCTTATGAGTCAATGCGGTAGCAAGCAGAAGCCAAGCCGCGTGCGGGATCCACTGTTCGCCCCATCGCCAGTTCTGCAGCATGTCATCTTTTTGATTTAGTGGATTAAAGGCAATGTCGCATTCACTATCGAATCCTGCGGTGATGCCATTACACACCCCACCATGAGCATTAAAAAAGCCAAGATCCGTTAAATAATCGGGATTGTTGTGGCCATGCCCGTCTAGCATGCACATATCGTAAGGGTTGAAGCCCAAAATCCAATCCATCGCCCTAGCGGCATAATCTTCGAGTTCGGCTTTCAAGACCGAGCTATCAAGGAGAGGCTGCACGGTGAGAGCCATCGTGGCTAACGAGGCGAGTCGAGCATTTTCACCTTGCCACCAATAACCGGTTTCGTTGTTGTGAGGCACAAAGAATGTGCTGCGTTTCGCATCATCAATGGGCTTTACATACTGGCGAGGATAGCCAAATGGGTTAAAAACCTGCTGTGTTACACTAAGCTCGAATTGGCAAGCCTTGTGTATGAGCTCAATGAATCGTTTAGTGCGAGAAGAGTCATCTTCAATTGCGACGTATTCATTGAGTGCGATAACGGGTAGTCCCGCTTCAGCTGCGTGATAATAAGGGCGAGATCCATCGTCGTTACTCGACCAATAGAAAGTAAACTGCTCATCGTGTGCCGCTCGTTGTGCTAGCGCATCGGCCCAGTATCTTGCTTCTTTTAAGTACTGACTTTGCTTGGTAGAGCGATAAAGCTCGACGCTGGCGAGCAGTGCACAGTACTCATCTATGATGTTTTCAGTGCCGTCATTGAGGTACTGCGTATTGAATTTTTTTAGGTGCGCGTAGCCTGATTCGGCGGCGGTTAAAAATTGCTGTGCTTCATCCGCAGAGAGGTTGGCTAACCGGCTTGTTTTCGCTAATGCCGCAATAGCCATCCCCCCACCTTGACGAAACCCAGCCTGATAGTCGGATTTTTTGTGGCCCAATTGAGTTTCGTAGGCGCAGATTTCGCGTTGTTCGGTATCTTTGCTCCATTTATCAAATACCGTCATGTAGAAGTAACCGTCGGGGTGCTGCATACGCAGTAAAAACTCAGCGCCGTAACGTGCTTCCTCATGGAGTCTAGCTTGTACAAAAGAGCGTTCTAGAGAGCTATGTAATACGTCATCTGCTTTTAATAGATTCCATACCACCATCGGGGTTTGTTGAGGATTGAGATAATTGGCGTAGGACAAATGACTTAAGTACTTACTTACGTCACCAGAGGCGTCATACCAACCGCCATGAACATTAACGCGTTCGTTACTGCCAATCACTTTTGCTGCTTGGTCAGCGTTATCAAAAATACTGCCGCTGCAACGTTGAGATTTGAAGTAATGGATCATATCGGAAAAAGCGCGATCCAATAGGCGATGATGTGCAATTTGAAAGCGATGGGAACAAACCGATTGGTAGCTTAGATAATATTCGCCAGGTTGTGTCCATTCACTGAAATCAATGTCAAAAAAGTAACCTTGATGCCATTCATCAATTTGCGCACCACCGGAGAGAGGCAGTTCTGAAACGATGGTATGAGTACTGGCATCGATCAGAAATGCGTTACTCAGCTCAGTTAGTGCCGTTGGCGACATGACAACCGCACGTTTGGAGCCGGTTGCTTGATAACCAATGTGGTTTGTTAAAAGTTGCATGATGTATCCCAGCAAATGGTGTCAGTCAACTCCCTCTTGCGAGGGAGCGTTTCATTAGTTGTCGTTGATTAGTTTTCGTAAAGGTAACAACGGACGAAGTGGTTCTCTGCCAATTTAGTCACACTTGGCAGGGCTTCGTTACAGCGGCTGGTGGCATGGGTACAGCGCCCAGCAAATGGGCAACCAACAGACTGTGGTGTCCACAGTGGAATATCGCCTTTATTACCCTTCAGCTTTTCATGAATCGACTTGGATGGATCGGGTACTGCTGATACCAGCAATTGTGTATATGGATGCTGAGGGTTTGCGATGACTTCATCGGTATCGCCCCATTCCACCATATGTCCAACGTACATGACGGAAATGTCTTCAGCGATATATCGCGCCGTTGCAATGTCATGGGTGATGTACAGCAGTGACATTTGCTTTTCGAACTTCATCTCTTCCATTAGGTTGAGAACACCCGCACGAATAGAGACATCCAACATTGAGGTTGGCTCATCCGCGAGGACGACTTCAGCGCCAATGGCGATGTTTCTTGCAAGGTTGACGCGTTGACGCTGTCCACCAGAAAGTTGATGGGGGTATTTTGCCGCGGTTTCTTTTGCTGGAATGAGTCCAACTTGTTCCAGTAAGTCGTAGATGCGTTCTTCCAGTTCTTTCTTATTGCGCTTGCTTACTTTGTTATGGATGAGCAAAGGTCGCGCAATGTGGTGAAAAATGGTGTGTGTTGGATTAAGAGACCCAAATGGGTCTTGCCATACCATTTGTACACCCTGACGATACTGGGTCAGCTCAGCTTGTTTTTTAATCTCTTGAATATCTCGACCGCGATATTTAATTTCGCCGCCACTTGGCGCATACATTTTTGCGATCATTTTCGCAGTGGTCGATTTACCTGAGCCGGACTCGCCTACAACGGCTAGACCGCGGCTCTTATACATTTTAAATGACACGTCATTAATCGCGCGCATCATTGGTTGAGACAGCGTATTACTGTTAATTGGGAAGTCTTTTACGACATTGTTGCCTTCAATCAGCAGTTCACCATAGTTGCTCATATTCATCTCCAGAATTTGTTGTGACGTCCTGTTTTACTGGTGGTTGTCTATGACAACACTTCGGCTACCGCTATTTGCTCATTGTATAAATGGCAATTTGAGAAACGGTTGGACTCAATTTGACGTAATTGTGTCGGTACCTTAGTACAGGCTTCATGAACACGGTCACAACGAGCCTGAAAGCGGCACCCTTGTGGGATTTCCAGTAGGTTTAACGGGTTGCCTGGAATGCCCGTTAGCTTCGTTTTTGGCCCCGTTAATGGCGGAAATGAACTTCCCAGCCCTTTGGTATACGGGTGGTAAGGTGATTCTAGGATAGCTTTAGAAGGCGCCACTTCGATCAGCTCTCCGGAGTACATGATCCCGATGCGGTCTGAGAACTCGACCATTAAGGAAATATCATGAGTAATGAACAAGATAGAGAAGCCAAATTCTTCTTTTAATGCGTAGATCTTTTGTAGGATCTCGCGCTGAACGACCACATCAAGGGCCGTCGTTGGCTCATCCATAATGATCATCTTTGGATTGAGTGCGAGTGCGATAGCGATCACTAGACGTTGACGCATTCCGCCAGAAAATTGGTGTGGATAGTCGTTGAGTCGACTTGGGTGAATATCCACTATTTCTAATAGACCTTCGGCACGTTTCTTCGCTTGCTCACGCGTCATATTAGTGTGACGCATGATGACATCGCAGAACTGCTCTTCAATCGTGAGTACTGGGTTTAATGCATTCATGGCACTTTGGAAGACCATGGACATCTCACTCCAGCGAAACGCTTGCATACGTTCATCGCTGTATTTAAGGATATCTTCACCATTGAAGATAACCTCACCACCGCTGATGTATGCGGGTGGCTTATGTAAACGCATCAGTGAAAAGGCGACGGTGGATTTACCACAACCGGATTCACCCGCCAGACCAAAGACTTCTCCCGGTGCGATATCAAAGCTGACGTTGTTACAGGCTCTGACGTCGCCAGCATCGGTAATGTAATCTACGCAAAGGTTGCGGATTGAAATTAAAGGTTCAGACATAATTAACGGTCTCCGCTCCAAAGTGCATTTTGTGGTGGTAGTTCAGGCTCGCGAGTAGTTTTGTCTTCTTTCACCATCTTTTTCCAACGTTTCATCCCTTTGTGAGAGCGAAGCTGAGGGTTAGCAATTTCATCAACAGCGAAGTTAAGTAACGCAAGACCTGTGACCAATAAGATAAGAGCAAAACAAGGGGCAAGCATTTCCCACCAAGCGCCAATCAGCATTGCCGACGACGTTTGTACGTTGTAGAGCATGATGCCCCAGCTAACGGTATTCGGATCGCCCATACCCAAGAAGGAGATGATGGCTTCCATAGAAATGGCGTACATGACCGAGCCAATGAAGCTTGCGCCTACAATTGAGATAAGGTTTGGTAGTAACTCAACAAAAATAATGCGCAGCTTTGACTCACCTAAGACTTCTGCTGCCTTAACAAACTCTTTTTCACGTAAGGAAAGGGTTTGAGAGCGTATTACCCTTGCGCCCCATGCCCAGGACATAAAGCCAATGACCAAGGAGATGGTAAGCGGGCCCGCCTCACCAATAAATGCTGCGACAACAAACAGTAATGGGTATTGAGGGATCACCAACATAATGTTCATGGCAGCGGTTAACACATCATCAACTCGGCCACCAAAGTAACCTGCTGAGATACCAATGATCGTCGCTAAAATACATACCGTAAGACCTGCGCCAAAGCCCACCATAAGAGAAACGCGAGCGCCATAAACGACTTGTGACCATACATCACGTCCCATACGGGTTGTACCTAGCGTGTGGTCAGCTTTTTTAGACATCAGTAGCGAGCGACGGTTGTCGGCAAGATTTTCTGCCACCCAGCCATCTGGGTTTGCTTGTGCCATTTTGACGACAAATCCAGGGTACTCATGGGGATTGCCGGTGCGCTTGTCCGGAGCGTGCTTAGTAATAAGCGGCGCAGCGACAGCAAGAAAGATAAATAGACCGATGATGACAAGTCCGATACGGGCGGTGGTATTTCGCCACACTAGAGAGAGAAATCCTTTCATGATTATTTGCCTCCTTTACGTAGGCGAGGGTCAAGCACGACATACAACATATCGGCGACAAGGTTAAAGAACAGCATAAATAGAGTCATGATAAGTAGTTGACCTTGAAGGACTTGGTAATCACGAGCGTGGATAGCGTTTAGCATGACACTGCCTAAACCTGGGTAGTTAAAAATAATTTCGATGATAAGTTGCCCACCGAGTGCCATACCTAAAGACATAGAGAGTGCGGTGACACTGGGTAGCATGGCGTTGCGAGCGGCATAGTTGAATACCACGCGGTTTTCGCTCAGGCCTTTGCCTTTTGCCATGGTGATGTAGTCTTCATTAAGAAGGTTAATCATGTTATTACGCATATTGACGAGGAAGCCGCCAATTTGAATGATCGTCGCACAAATCAGTGGTAACACTGCGTGATACAATACGTCTTTGAGGAAAGTCCAGCTGGTCCAGTCTGGCGTTGTTCCAGCGGTATACGCGTAACCTGTCGGGAACCACTTAAGACCGATAGCGAAAATGAACAATGCCAACATCGCGATAACGACTTGAGGAATAGCCTGAACAATCAGCATTCCGGGGGTGATAAACGTATCGAAGCGGCTGCCACGTTTCCACGCTGCGAAGATGCCAAGTACTGAACCGATAGAGAAAGAAAGCACGACTGCGCAGCCTGCTAGAAATAGTGACCAACCAAATGCGCTGCCCAGTAAGCTGTTTACTGATAATGGGAAGAATTGTACAGAGGTGCCAAGCTCCCAGCTCAGAATGTTCTTCATGTAGGCGATGTATTGAACAAAATAGTTACCATCAACGAAGCCAAGCAATTCTTTCATTGCGGCAATACGTTCTGGTGTAATTTGTACCGTAGTATGCGCAAACATCATGGTGACGGGGTCGCCTGGCATTGCGCGTGGAATAATAAAGTTGATAGTGGCGGCGACTAATAGCGCCATACAATAAAAGGACAATCGTCTTAAAAAATAACCCATAACTTACACCTTGTTAACCCAGCAGTAATGTTGCTGGTATTGCCGTCCATAACGTAGAGACGAGCTATCCCCTGACGACAAGCGCCACTCATTCAATTGAATACAGGAAGGGGATGAAAGCGGTACGGATGTACCGCTTTTATTTACATACTTACTTGTTTATTTCACTGGCTTTAGGTCCAGTACGTGCAATAGGCGCTCAGGAATACCTGCCCAGATATTTGGACGACCTTGAGGATTTTGCTCGTTCCACCAACCCGTGTAGCGAGTGGTGTTGTACTGGAACATATAAGCACCAGACATGACAGGAACTGTCACTTGGTCTTGCGCGATGATTTTCTGGATACCGTGTGCGATTTCCATCTGTTCATCTTTGTTTGCTGTTTTGTAGAAGCTGCTTAATAGCGAATCTAACTCAGAGTTTTGGTAGAAGTGCATCGCGAAGCGAGGCATACCATCACCACTTTGTAGTGTTGAGTTATATGCGCTGTTCCAATACGTGTATGGGTCAGCACCGTGGAAGTAGTTGGTATAAGCGACGTCGTAAGATCCTTCAAGCATGGATTGGTTGTACACAGAGAAGTCTGGTGTACGTGCTTTTGCTTTAATGCCTACTTCTGCAAGTTGCTCAACAGCTAGTTGCACTGTGTTGTTAAAGTCGGTCCAACCGTTAGGAGATTGAATTAACAGCTCAAAAGACTTACCAGACGGAGTATCGACAAAACCATCACTGTTTACGTCTTTAAAGCCAGCCTTTGAAAGTAGCGCTTTTGCTCCTTCCGCGTCATAAGAGTTGTAACCCTTAAATTTGTTGTGCGTCGCTTCGTCAGACCATGCTGCAAAGGCATAACCTAAGCCAGAAGCGAAGTCATTAACGGTACCGCCACCGTAGAATGCGATATCAATGATGGTTTGACGGTCAAGTGCCATGGAGAATGCACGACGGAAATCGACATTGTTAAGCGCTTCATTTTTAACTTGATCTGGGTTTTTAAAGTTAAGCATGAAAGCTTGTGTACCTGATGGCGGGTACCAGTAGTGGTGATTTGGACTTGCTGCTGCGTAAGTACGGTCAATATCAGGGATGAACGATGAAGTCCAATCCATTTCAGAGTTAACGACTTTGCCTAGGAACTGGTCATTGTTAGCAATTTGAGGAACACGTAGACAATCCACTTCTAGGTTGTCCGCATCCCAGTAGTTTTCGTTACGACATTGAACGTAAAGTTGCCCTGTAAAAGTGTCGATCTCAGTAAATGGACCTGAACCTACAGGGTTTTCATTGGTAAACGTAGCTGGATCTTTAATATCTTTCCAAACATGCTCAGGGACGACAGGCACTTTAACGATTTCGTAAGGCACGTTTGAGTTTGCTTCGGTGAGGTAGAATTTCACTTGGTGGTCGTTAACTTTTTCTACTTTCTCTACCCAAGAGTTAATACCACTTTGGTCAAGTTCAGGTTTTGATTTAACAAGATTGAATGAGAACAGGACATCGTTAGCATCAAAAGTTTCGCCATCTGACCATTTCACACCTTTACGAATGTCAAAGGTGACCGTCATTAGGTCGTCTGACATTTCGAAGCCTTCAGCAAGACGGAATACCGGCTTATTACCGTGCATCTCATTGAAAACAACCAACGGCTCATAAATAAAGTCTGTTGTTGTGTGTAGGTTCGTCGCACCCAAGTATGGGTTAAAGTTACGAACAAAAGTATTGAACTCTTTTGGGTGAACCGTCAGTTCATTACGTTCTGCTGCAGTTGCAACAGAGCTAAACCCTGATACTGCAGTGGCGATAATTGCTGTCGCGAGTGCTGTTTTTTTAATATGCGCAAGCATAGCTATTCCTTACTATTTGCTTTTGTTTCACTGGGTAAATATTGGAGACTTACCCTCACGTTTTGCTAAAGCCTACCTCTTATCTGTTTCCTAAAGAGTGGCCTGTAAGCCTTAGGCGTTACTAAGAAAACACCTTAAAGAAGAATTTATCAATTAGGTTCTCCGTCAAAAACGTCAATTAGTCTTGTTGAGTCGTTAAAAACGTCAAAATAGCGGTTTTTTGAGTGTTTTTTGAACGAGTTTTTAAGGTGATGAACGTCACGAACTGCAAACTATAGAATGATAAATGTTAGTACTTACTATCGTCATGTTTTAAATTTTATGGTGGTTGTAAGTCTATGGTATAAATAAGTGATACTTATCACACCATAAGACGACACGTTAATTTTATTTGAAAATTAGTAATGGCAATTTGTTGTGATTACCATCGCAAAGTCACTATTATCTCACTAATTACCGAGGGATTTTACCGGGAGAACGTATAATTTTTTCACTACATAGGCAGGCAATATACCCTTTTTTTTTATGGAATATAAAGTGAACATCATCGTTTCTTTGTATACATGATGCTCCCTATGAGCATACGTTTTTAAGTTGTCATCGACGAATTGAATTTCGGGGCGTGCTTTTGGTTTGATTAATTCTTGTCGCGACGGTTTGCTATTTTGTAGGAGTATTCTCGATACAGAATGAGAAATCGTATTTCGAGCAAGTTATTGCGTGATCTTAAGTCCAATCATAGAGAGGGTGAATGGCTGTATTGAATTTATGATTTAGCCTTCCATTTTTCGTGGGAGGTAAAATGAAAAAAAGTGCACTAATGATAACCTTACTCGCGGGGTTAGTGGGTTGCGGTGGTGGGTCTGACTCTGAGACGGCTACACCCACACCTAGCAAAACACCTGTCCAGCTTGCATTAGAAAGTGGTGATGCATCATTAGTTGATGACGCCAATGACTTTATTGATGCGAGTCAATCTTTGGTGGCGAGTTATAAGCATACGTATAGCGGCATTAAACGTGAATTAGCGCAAGATACCAGTGGCAACAATTTGTCTGATTTGCATTGGGACCCTACCCATGATGCAGCAATACTCTCGCCTACTTATGGGTTTAATGACACTATTTTAACCACCAATAAAGCAATGAATGCCGGGTATGATGATCAGGTATTGACCATTGGTGTTGCGGGCATTACGTCAAATAATGTGCGTTATGCAGCCCTTGGCAGCAATCCATTTCGTACTAAGCTACGCTTTCCTAACTCTGTGAACCAGCCAATGGAGAGATGGTTACAGAATCTTGTGCAATGGGTCATGTCTTCAACTCAAGCACCGAGACGTATTGTATTAGCTCAGCTTGACCAGCCCCACTATTTCCCCGACGCCCAAGCGACACGAAATTGGTTAACGGAAACCTATTCAGATTCATTGCTGATGAATGCTGATAATCAATGTGATGGTGAGCAATTACTTGCGTGTTTACAAGAAAAGCCTGATATGTTGATTCTATCCCAACAGTTAAATGCCGGAGACAGTGCTGACTCAGTACTTCAAGGGGTGGAGTATGCGTTAGAGCATGGCATTCCAGTGTTGTATCTACATTTAGATGGCGGCATGACCGAACTAGGTAGCCGATTATTTGAGCGCTTACACATTAATTACGTTGGTGATAACTATTGGCGTAAGCTTGGCGTAACCAATTGGAACCCGACCTCGCTTATCGACAAAGTACCAGATTCAATATTGCAGCAGCAAGCGCTATTACAGCGACTGCAGCATGATAGCTTTAGTGTCGATCTTAGTTTATGCGATGATAAATCGTGTAGTGCAGATTCGATGATGGCCGAGCAGTTCTACCCAGCAGTAGAGAGTATACGCCAGCATCTAAATCGGCTTGATAGCAATAAAGTGGATCTCTTTTCAAGCCCGGATTATGCCTATGAAAAATTATTGCTGCTACTTGCCGATCATTACCGTCAATCGGTTCTATTTCCTATGGATAAAGACAGCACAGAAACGCTTGATTTTTTGAAATCTTATTTCAGTGATTATACTCAGTACCATACTCGCAAGCTTAATCATGCCCAGCCAAGTTTAGGGAATTTTAGTACTCGATCTTTTGAAAATATTCCGTTAGTAAATAAGACTGTGTCACTGGAATCAAAACGCAGTTTCCGTTCAGCAGGTGTGTATGCCATTCCAGGTCAAACCTTTAAGGTGACACGTCAAGATAATCACCAAGTGACGACATCGATTGTGTTAAATACTTTGCGTAGCGGGGCAACGCATGAATTTTCTAGTAATGGAGGGTACGCAAGGCCTAAGTTTCTGACATCAACGAGTTACCGAGTTGAGCCAGGAGAAACGATTTATTTAACTTCAGCGTATGGCGGTACCGTTCAGGTTCAGTTTGATGCCAATGATATCCCTGTCGAATTCTATTTCGAAAATGTTGCTCAGCATCCTGTGTGGCGAAGTGCCGCTGACAACGATACGTTTATCGCACAACTTAAGTCCGCTCAGTTTGATTGGGCGGAGTTGATCACTCCGGGATTTGAGGTGCACTCTAAGGCTGACAAAATGTTGGAATCAGTGAGCTCAACAGATTGGGCTCAGCCTCAAGATATGGCGGCAGCTACCGAGCGCTATGTGCATAACTTCCCGCACGCACTGGCTGGTTTTCAGGGGCCTGGCATTGATACGATCGATGAGATCCACCAATACGGTAAAGATCAAGGTTGGACTATCGAGACCATTGATATTGTTAAGCACATGAATGCCGACCAAGCAACCTGTGGTTATGGCTGCTCGGGCAATCCATATGATGCTTACTGGTCGTTTCATCCGCTTGGTCATGGTGATTTGCATGAACTCGGTCATGGCTTAGAGAAAGGGCGTTTTCGATTTACTGGTTGGGATGGCCACTCCACCACGAACTATTACTCCTACTACAGTAAGTCTCGCTATTATGTCGACACTGGAAAGGTCTCTTCCTGCCAAGGGCTTGACTTTAAAGGGCAATTTGAATTACTGCAGCAAAGCCGATTGCAAGCCGATCCAAATGCTTTCATGGCGGCGCAAAATCAAACGGGTTGGAGCTGGGGAGCGCGTATCTACATACAAATGATGATGTCAGCTCAGCAGCAAGGGGTATTGAAGAACGGCTGGCACCTGTTAGGCCGTTTGCACCTTATTGAACGTGAATTCAATAGATTGAAAGCGAGTGAGTCCTTTTGGGAAGAGCGTAAAGCCTCGATTGGTTTCACCCATTACTCTCAGGCTGAAGCAAATACGTTGAATAATAATGATTGGCTATTGGTGGCGCTAAGTTACATCACCCAGCGAGATATGCGTAGCTATCTTGATATGTGGGGTTTTCATTTTAGTGATAAAGCCAAGCAACAAGTGGCCGCAATGAGCGTAGATGTGATGCCAATGACTTATTTTGCAGCAACTTCTCAGGGGTATTGCTTGGACGAGTTTGCTACCAATCCTGTCAGTATTAATGGTAGCAACGTTTGGCCACTTAATTAGCGGAAAAACAGCCGAGTATCAGCGTACTAAAACCATAAGTATAAAGTGATAGATAGGCAGAGGTCTCTCCTAAACAGATTGACCTCTGTTACTCCCTATACCTCAGCGCTCGGCGGCTAATGCTGTGCAGAACCTCTTTGTGAGTTGCTTAGTCGGGTGCTTGGCAATTCAATGCGCTTGATGGCTTCAGCAATGAAGTAGGGTGGGATAAGGAAAACCAGAAAGCCAAACGACTCATGAAATAACAGTGTAGCGATGTCTTTTTCGTTATTGAAATAGGCCAATACGCCCAAAACATCGAGTAAAACGCTGAGCAGAGCCAAAGTAACTGAGATAATTAGCCCCAGGCCTAATGCGTCTCTTAATATTGGTTTAGATAGCCTCATCATTGATCCTCATTCCTTGTTTATTTTCCTATAAGCTACTCTTCTAATACACGGTCTTTATTGAGTTGCATCAATATTCATATTGGGTAAATCGCAATCTAATAATGCGATAATTGCTGCTAAATGACTTTGCTAGATGACTTTGCGAAATAGATTAGTGAAAGTGTTTTATAGGTGAGCGGATTATTGATGTAAGGGTATAGGGCTAGCGGATCTGAGGTTGCTACACGTATTCACCGTGACATATCACGCTTACTGAGAAATCATGGCAACAAATCAGCACAGTCTAGCTGGGCTGATTTGCTGATTTATTTTGAAGCCGTGTCTATATTGAAATTGTGTCTATGTTAAAACCGTATCTAAGCAAAGACTTAAATGGCTTAGACACGGTTTCACCGCTCGCGTTGATTACTTCCAGCCAATCGCGATATTTTTAAAGTAGAACGCTTGATTTTCTACCCCTGAACGCGCCGCGTCTGGACGGTATGAATTAAAGCTTGCTACCGCCCCAACATTTCCTATTGCGTCTCCTGTGACAAGCGGGTATTCCACTTGGTTGAACTCTACTCCGTTTATTGGGTTAAAGTGCGTGTCGTTATTTAATAAGCTATCGAGTGTGCCTTGCCCGCTATGTTCATCAAAGTTGAGGGTTTGTGAAATGCTAGACCATTTATTAGGCGCCCAGTATTTGGTTGAGCCATCGAACCAAGTTAGAAACGAGGCGTTGAATTTCGTGCCCAAACGCTTGTAGTGATTGATGACATAGTTATGTTCAGCCAAAACGCTATTGGTTGTTGTGTCTGTTAAATAAAGGCCTGGCAAAATGACAAGGTCATTATTTTGATTGGCGTGTACGTCTTTTTCGTATTGTACGTCGTAGGCAATACAGGCGGATGAAATGCTTGCCGACGCAGGGAAGTTGACGAGTAGGCTAGTGCCGTTTTCGGTATTATCCTGGCCGACTGCGCCTGCCGCATAAGTTATCTTGAGCGCGGGTTCATCCCCTAGTGTGACAACACTGATGTTATTGCGATCCACAGAGAATAGCGCAGCACCATGTTTAATATCACCAAGTTGACTTGAAATAGCGTCCATGATCTTTTGGTGGTCACTGCCTTCTAAGCCGGTAAGATCAACGATGCGTGAATGAGTAAAGCCTTGATCAGAGCACACGTTATCCGGTGTCGGATCTGGGTTCACTGGTGGCTGTTCAGGGAGTTCAACTGACTCATCTGTCCAAGCAAAGGTGATGTCTTTAATTTGCAACGTTTGCTCTAACAAATCTTCCGCTTGGTCTGCACTGTGTTTATAGTGGCGGTAAAACTCCATTAATCCCGCAAGTTGGTAATTGTGTTGCTCGTCAATCATGACTCGCTCGGTGACAGGGTAGAAGCCTGTACTACCATCCGTCGGGATCGCTTCCTTAGTGTTGTAGTGCATCGCCAAGCTTCCATCTTCTACCGGGAGCCCTTCTGGCGTAAAACTATTCGCCATTAAGTCAAACTGAACTAAATTCCACTGACCATGCTTGATACGAAAGCGCTCACCGTCTTGGGACAGTGCTTTATTGAATAGTAGGTTGTCTTTTGCATCACCAAAGCGAGTGTTCATATAGATGTAGCGATCGGTGCTGAGCTTATAAGTAAAACCTTTGCCGTTAGTCAGTGGTTTATTTTCGACAAGAGGGTCACCGCTGGTGAATCCGCCAAGGAAAAGATAGTCGGGTGTGCGAGAGCCATCACCACCATAGCCCAATGGCGTGCTGAGCTGGTAGTTGTATGCTAAAACGGCTTCTTTTACTAACCCATTTGGCATTTCCACAACAAAGCTGAATCCGTTCTTAATGGCATTACTGGCTGACGGCATACCGACGGCTTGCGGTGCAATTGTGGTTTCAAAGACGTATTCGCCATTGTCGCGTTGTACCACACTAAGGTTGAGTTCATCCCAGTCTCCGCCAGTTGTCATTCCCCATTTAGGCGTGACATTAAACAGGCCAGAGCGAGCTGTTAGCCCATGGTTGAGCTGATCCTCAATACCTTGAACTAATTCTTGTCCTTCTAAACCCGCAAGTGGTGCAATATCGAGTTTTTTCACATTGGTGTATTGGTCACCAATATTTGGCTGGTGGCCTTCTGATGGTGGTGGTGGGATGATGGGAGGTGGATTAGGCTTATCGCTACTATCATTACCGCATCCAGCTAACGAAAGTAAAACAGCAACTGTCAGGATATTTTTAAACATTGAATTGTCCTTTAGTATTTAAATTCTTTTTAGTGAAAAGGTGTAGGATTGACCATCTAAGCCATCGACATCGATGGATATGATCCCGGAAGCATCGATGGATACTCGATGGTCTGGGTCATTGCTGATGGTTGTATTTTGACCAAGAGAAAAAGCGATGACGTGTGAAGACCATGTGGGATCGGAAACCGATACTGTCATGTCGCCATTGTCGTGTTGTTTCATCATCATGGAGAGTGGGGTTTGCGCTTCGATATTGCCGACTTTGCCACGTTGCCAGAAGTTAGCTGCGATGAGATTGAGCGTCTGATGAATGACAACGTGTGCCGTCGCATCATTACTTAGTACCTCAACAGCAGGGACATAGCCTGATGCGGTATTGGGTACAATGGCATACTGATAGTTGTTGTGATGGTCGCTATCGAATGTCGCGCTGACAAAGCAGCCTTCGACTTTGCCGCTGTTGACGCCAATATCAGACCAATCACCTTGGCGACAGGTTCGTTTGATGTTGGCCGTGTTGCCGGATAGCGCAATATATTGGAGCGGATGTTTAGTCGTATCGTACTCAATCTCTAAACGTTCCAAGTGGCCGGTAAACCCCTCCGGCTCAGACAGGTGTTCTCCATTGACATAAATAGTGGCGTCATGAGCCACTTTTCGGTTTTCAATCACGGTTAACGCATTATTGCTGCTGTTATTGGTGATGTTTGAGCCAAGCGCAATGATGTCTTGGTCGAATAAAAACCATGACTTCTTCGCTGACAGAAGATTGTTGTAGTTTGTGAAGTTGAACCCGACACTACCGTATTGCTCTAATTGAGTACCACCAGACCAAGTAATGGCATCTTGTCGACCTTCTCCTTGCTCACTGCGTTGACCAGAACACGGATTACGGGCTTCATCCAGTACAGTAATACCGGGTAATTTATGGGCATCTACCACAGGCCAGTATTGATTGTAATGATCTTGCTGGTTGTAAAGGTAGGTGACACCGTCGCCGGTATACCACCCTTGGGTATTTTCACTATTAATACACTCGTAATTGCCTACTCGATTCGAATGCATTGCGATACTAAATGACCAATCAGGCCGGTGATGGACCACTCGATCCATCGCTGGAAATTGAATATGTTCGCGACGGTTGTCAATGACGCCAATAGCGCTATCTTCGACGATAGTTCTTGCCATTTGATAAGGATAGAAAAGGCCAATAGAGTCAAAGAAGTCGCCCTGTAGATCCGTCAGGATTTGGCTTTTTATGACACGAGAGAGCTGCTCTTGGTAGCTATCAGGTGTAGAAGCGACATAGAGCAGCATCGCGTTAATAATGGCATGCCCTAGCTTATCGTTTTGGCCACTGATACGTGAAATGGCGCGCCCATTGACGCTGTCCATCATTCGCCCATTGACCAAAAATGGGTAAAACGACTCCATTAGAATAGGGTAAATACGTTCTAGGTTAAGGTCATCGAGAGCAGGCAGTTGGGCCGCCTCGGCTGAACCCACCATAAGTCCAAGACCTTTAATTAACTCATTACCGTATGTACCGGTATAGGGAATGTCGGTATGTTGAATAAAGGAGTGGTCAAGATAAAATCCATCACCTTGGCTCACAGTATCAATGACCGCCGACACCGATTGCAATGCGGTATCGATGTCTT
Organism: Vibrio nomapromontoriensis; assembly: GCF_050337205.1. Taxonomy (NCBI): domain Bacteria; kingdom Pseudomonadati; phylum Pseudomonadota; class Gammaproteobacteria; order Vibrionales; family Vibrionaceae; genus Vibrio; species Vibrio nomapromontoriensis. The sequence goes on along the minus strand of NZ_JAKJSS010000019.1, from coordinate 12,108 downwards.
GATCGTTTTTGTCTAAGATGCCACGAATCAACACGACTTGAGAGGTGTCGACAAGGTTTGCACCGACAGAGGGTTTGATGTTACCGCCGACATTTATTGTTGTTGGATCGGGCACAAAGTGTCGCGTTGCTAAAATGTATTGGCTAATGAGATCGGGGTCTAGGTCATCTTTCATCAGCATCAATATGTCATTGATGGCTTTTGGTGTACCGATTTGCCAATTCCACCAGTTTCCCGGTTGTTCGGTTATATTTGCGTGGTAATAGTGCTGGTTTAAGCGAGTTAAACTACTTTCTATGGTTGTTTTTAATGTGACATTACCGAAGAGATCACCTTGAGGAAGGGTGTAGCTTTTCGCCATAGCTAATAGGCGCAAATAGTTTGCGCGCAACTGGCTATCGATATTACTTGGTGTGATCACTAAATCGGCAAATGTGCCGTCCTCTCGTAAAGGTTGGCTATTGAGCCAACCTTTTGTTTGGGTATTGAGAGTCGTGATTTTTGCTTGGAGCGCACTGTCATACTCGAGGGCAGGATCACCAATTAAATAGTGATTCCATTTTGCTCGAAATACTTCCACCGTTGGCTGATTTTCTGGTTCTTTTGTTGGGCTGTTGGATTCTGATCCACAGCCGAATAAAAGACTACCGATTACAATAGCAAGGATGGGCTGTTTAAATGATGTCATTTTTTCACCATCATTTAATGCGTTTAAGTGCAAAGATGTAGCTTGTGCCACCTAAGTCGTCGAGATCGACAGAAATCTCATTGCCGTTTGTCAATTTAACGCGCGAATCGTCATTGGTCAGTAATTCAAATTGACCATCGATAATGAATTTTCGGTTGAACCAAGAGCGAGTCGGGTTGGAAACAGAAACTTGCACGAGGCCGTCGGATTCTTGCGTCATAATCGACATCGCCGATTTGCTTGTAATCGCTCCGGCTTTACCTTTACCCCAAAAATTAGCGGCAAATAGGTTTAATGCCTTATGGTCAACAGCGTGCACGGACTGATTGTTCGCTAGAATCGAAATATCTTGGCTTGGTGTCGCCAAACTTGGCGTGATCATATAAGCGTATTGATTGCGCTCTTGAGCGTGACGCATTGTTGCTTCATAGAAGCAGCCAGAAACGTCCCCTTTGCTGGTGCCAATATCAGACCAATTGCCATCACGGCATTGTTTGACAATCTCGATAGGAGTATCAGTCAGTAGCGAGTATTGGATCGCCGAGGCATCACTGGCTTGCTCTTTAATGGTAAAGCGCTTGGCGATACCTTTAAAGCTGTCCGCTACTATCTCACCATTGACTTGTAATGACGCACCGTCTGCCAGCAGTCGGTTATCGATCGTCGTGATTGCAGGCGCATCACTGCTGTTTTCAATATCTGAACCAAGGGCAATGATTTCATTATCGAACATGAACCATGACTTATGGGCAGACAGATCGCGAGTGTGGTTCACAAATTTCATACCAGCGACGCCGTATTGATTGAGTGCGGCACCGCCCGTCCAATTCATCGCCCCATTGCGCCCATTGCGTTGTGCAGACAGTTGCCCGTCCCCAAGCTCTCGTTCAATAAGTAGTGTTGTGGTGCCTGGCAGTTTATAAGGGTCGACAAGTGGCCAGAATCCTTGGTGATAGCGATCGTTTTGAGTGTATAAATACGTCATACCATCAGCGGTATGCCACCCTTTTAGGTTCTCGCCGTTGATGGATTCATAGTTGCCGACGCGATTGGAGTGCATGGCAACGCCAAACGTCCAGTTGTCTCGGTGGTGAACAACCCGGTCCATATCAGAAAATTGGATATGAGAGGCTGTTGGTGTCGCTTGGATATCACGTGTCGCTAACATGTTCTGTGCGAGTTGGTAGCTGTTAAAGTTACGTGAAGTTCGTAGTCCATTAGTGCTGTGTAGCTGGGAGGCGATAACATTGATAAAGTCATCACGGTATTGCTCAGGGGTACCGTCGACGTACAGCAACATGGCACTTAGAATAGCCTGTCCAACAACGTCATTTTGCTCCCAAGATCTTGATGTCGCGCGTCCATTCACAAAATCCATCATGCGGCCATTCACCAATAGTGGCGCATAAGCCTTTAAAATGAGCGGATAGATTTTTTGTAGGTTTGGATCCGTGGCCTGCCAAGGTGTATTCGCGACTAAGCTTAGCTGCATGCCTAAGCCTTGTAGCATCACTTGGCCATAGGTACCGGAGTAAGGCAGATCTTTGTGCTGTATGTAGGAGCCGTCTTGGTAGAAACCATCACCAGATTCAACGTATGGAATCACGCTAGAAAGCGCGGCCACGGCATCGGCAATGTCTTTTTCATTATTGTCGAGCAAGCCTCGAATCAATACGACTTGGGCATTATCGGTTCGGTTGCCCCCAGTGGACTCCCAAATGAGTGGGGCACTAGAATAAGGCGCGCCATACCCCTCGCTGAGGTGCGTCGGGCTTGGAACAAAATAACGGGTCGCATCAACGTAGTTGCTGACGATTTCGTATGGAATATCATCGTATAACATGACCAGTGTATTATTTACCACTCGTGAGATACCCAATTCCCATTGCCACCAGTTGCCATATTCTGGCATGCCGACGTGATAGTACTCTTCATTAAGGAAGGCAAGCGATTCAACTAAGGTCTCCAACAGTGCTGGGTTACCTTCCAATTCACCACCAGGCAATTTATAGGCGCGAGCAAGTTTGAATAGGCGCTGATAAGTGGCGAACAGTGGTACACCTAGAGTTTGACGCCCATTATGTGAGTCGATGTCTAATGGCAAATCATCCCAAAAGCCCGTTTTTTCAATTTGAATGGTATTCAATAGTTGCTGGGCGTGTTTATTTATCGCCACAATTTCTGTTTGTTGTTGCTGTGTTGTGGGTTTGCTTGGATCACCCAAAAAGTAAGTGGCCCAGCGCTGTCGTAGTTGAGAGAGTTGCTCTTGCTTGGAAGCCATGGTATTTGAAGACACTTGCTCTGACGTTAACGGTTGTGAAGCTGTTGCGTTGTTAAGCGCGGCAGATTCTGCCATGACAGGCAGGTTGATGCTGAAGAATCCCATCGCCACAGAAATGGATAGCATTGAAAGTTTGAAGTTTTTCAAGAGAGTATTCCTGTATTAGATTAAAAGATGTATTGAACGCCGAGTTTGGCAAAAAACTTATTACGGTCTGGTAACGGCTCAATAGTGCCGTTGGTGTAATACTCGTTGTCTTCAATCTGGTAATAGGTTTCGTAAATGACATTCCACTTTCCTGAAATCCCTACGTTGCCATAGACCCCCGCACGGCTATAGTTTTTGTCCATTTCTACTCCCCAGCGTTGATAGTCAAAATGGGAGCGTTCCGTGACGGTGCGGCCTAATCCCAAACGCATGAACGGGTTAATAGTGACTCGCCCTATCTTGTGGCTATAGACCAATCGGAACTGCCAATAATCGACATCGTAGCTGTTTTGGAATTCATCATATTCGGTGTAGAAACTTGGACGAATGGATGAAAACGCATTGAAGCGGTGCAGTAAACCTACGTCGATTTCATAGCCCCAGTCGGTGTAATCCTGCGCGACAGTATCGCCAGAGCGCTTGCCACGGCCATCGCCTAGGTACGCATGACCATTCAAGAAAATCAGGTTTTTGCTGTCAAAAAAGTACTCAACTTGAGGGTAAAGACGGTATTCCACTTCGTAGCGATCGATCGCATAGCCGTTGTAGCGCACCCCAACCCCAGGACGAAAACGCCAATCACCGACACGGTTGGTTTGCGTGTAGTGAAGCTCATAGCGTTTATCCATCGCGGTTACAATACCGTTACTAAACAGATCTTTATTGATGTACTCTTTGGAGAAGTAGCGACCCCAAATATTCCATTCATTACTGTTTGGTGAATGGCTAAAGCGAATATAAGGCACGTAGTTGGTTAGTGAAGCGTACTTATGCTCCTTTCCGGTTTCATCGGTTGCGTTGTAGTACTCTTCGTATTCGGAGCCTACTTCTACGATGGTTCGGGCAAGCAAAGGTGTGGCAGCTATGGCAACCGAGAACCCTAAAAGAGCGGTTGTATAAGCACTGAATTTCATTTTAATCCCTCAAATAGCACTATTGGCCGTGGCAATAGTAGCTGTGATTTTCATTAGAGCTAGTGATATTTTCATTTGTTTTTATGTTCATCACAAAAAATGAAAAAATGGCGATGTTTTAGCCTGAAGTGAAAATTTGCCTATTTAATTAACTTGTGGAAGGGGAGGGTTACCGGAAAGAACGTCATAGAATGACTGAGATAAAAAATGGATTTTTAGTATTAAATTTGAGCGTTAATGGGCGATTTGTTGCATTTGTGCGCAAGAAATGACAAAAAAATCCGGATTTTGTTACGATATGTTTGGCTATGCGATATTGTGTGATTGAGATCAAGAATGCAGTACAAAGGGTTTGTTTGGCGTTCTGACATGATGCAGACTTCAATCAAAATGAAAAAGAATGAAAATTAGGTGTGAAAGAGCACCTCAAGAGTTAGTCATGACAACAGCACTTGAAAGAAGAATGGAAATAGCCAACTTAGTTGGTGTACGCGGTAAAATGCATGTAGACGAGTTAGCCGAATATTTTAATGTGACCGGTGCCACCATTAGAGCCGATCTGCGCTTTTTAGATGATAATGGCTATATCGTTCGCTCTCATGGCTATGCTTTGGTTAACCGGACGGTACTTTCTCAACTCGCCATGTCAACGACATCGAAGAGGCAAGGAAAAGCGTCGGATTTTGGTGAGCTCATTGCTAATACAGTCTATTCAGGGCTTGAAGAGCGGAGTACCGTATTTATCGATAGTAGCCCGCTAATTAGAAAATCATTACGCCACTTAAGTGATTTAAAAAGCTCGACGATCGTTACAAGAGATTTAAACTTAATACAAAGCTTACCGCAGATAAAAGATAGTAACTTCTTTGTTACTGGCGGACGAGTGAATACCGAATTCATGAAAATGACGGGTTCACATATGATTAGAAGTTTAAAACAATATCGCTTTAATAGCGCTATTGTAAAAGTGAGCAGCTTTAATCCTAAATTAGGGGTATTTGCACGCAGTGAGTTTGATGCGGATATGATTCGTTTATTATGCGAATTGTCTGAGAAAATAATTGTCGTCGTAGAATCAGATGCATTTAATAATAATGATGCATTTTGGGCTTGTGAACCAAGCAATATTAATATGGTGATAACTGATTGCAACCTAGATGATGAAATAGAGGATTCACTAGCGTTGAATAATGTAAGAATAATCAAGTTAATCTAATGTAGTAAATAAGGGGAAATAATGGCTAACATCGTTCTAGCTCGTATTGATGAGCGTCTCATTCATGGGCAAATTCGTTTGCAATGGGGTAAGCATTCTGGCGCAAATACTATTCTTGTCGCAAATGATGAAATCGCGCAAATGGAACCACTTCAAGCGCCATTTAAAGCCTCTGCTGGTAGCGATTTTTCCGTGCTATTTAGAACGATTGACCAAGCTATTTCTAATTTACCTAAAGCCGGACCAGACCGAAAAATATTAGTACTTTGCAAAAACCCAACAGACTTTGCTCGAATTGTATCTGGTGGAATGGAATTACCTGAAATCAATATTGGTAATATGCATTTTCATGAAGGTCGTACTGCGGTTAATAAATATATTAATGTCGATAAAGAAGATATGCGTGCATTTGAAGTGCTTCGTGAGCATGGTAGTGTTTGCACGCTACAACATATGCCAGAGAGTGCAAAAGAGTGCATTTTTGAAGCAACGAAAGATCTTGTGATTTAAGGTATTTAATATGTTGATGGAAGCAGTATTAGTCGCTATTTGGGCGGCGTTATGTGGTATCGATAAGTTCGATATTTTCTCAGGTATTCATAGACCATTAGTCACAGGTACGGTGGTCGGTTTTATTCTTGGCGATTTACAAATGGGGTTGATCGCTGGTGCAACATTCGAGCTAGCTTGGCTGGGTCTAGTCTCAAACGCGGGTGTTCAACCGCCGGATACCACGATAGGCGCTATCGTTGGTACCATGTTTGCGATTAAGCTAAACATGACTCCAGAAGCTGCCATTGGTATGGCAATACCTTTTGCTCTAGCGATGCAGACTTTAGTGATTTTCCTATTTACCTCTTGCGCACCTATGATGCAAAAAGCGGATCAATACGCAGAGGATTTAAACCTCTCAGGCATTGATAAGCTGATTTATATTGGTCTTAGCGCTCGTGCGCTGCTGTACGGTGTCGTTGGCTTCTGCGCGATTTACTTCGGTGCGACTGGTGCAACGTTTATCCAAGAATATTTACCAGAGAGTATTGTGAGTGGTATGGCAATCGCTGGTGGCATGATGCCTGCTGTCGGTTTCGCGATGTTACTGCGTACTATGTTTAATATCGCTATTCTACCGTACTTCTTCTTAGGCTTCGTATGTTCGACGTATTTTGATATGCCTATTCTTGGTGTGGCTTTAGTGTTTACGTGTGTGGCGATTCTAGATTATATGAATAACAAGAAAGCAGACACTCCTCAGGTTGCAAACGCACAGGTATTTGATGATGAACTGTAAGACAAACATAAATATGAATGCAGATAGCTACCAAGATAAATCTGTAAATAAGGTTATTACTAAGAACGATCTTTGGAAAATTGGTTTTCGTGGTTTATTGATGGAAGGCAACTTCAATTATAACCGTATGCAGGCTGGTGGTTTTTGTTATTCCATTAGCCCAGCGCTTAGAAAAATTCACACTGATCCAGAAGACCTAAAGAGAGCGCTAAAGAATAACTTACAGTTCTACAACGCTAACCCTAAGCTCTTTACATTACCATTAGGCCTTGCAATTGCAATGGAAGAAAGTAAAGAGAAGCCATCAACCATTGCTTCTGTGAAAGCGGCAACGATGGGCTCGGTGTCTGGCGTTGGTGATGCACTTGACCACTCGGTGATGTTACCACTGACGCTAGCTATAGGTAGCTCAATCGCACTGCAAGGTAATCCACTTGGTGTTTTAGTATTCTTTATTCTCTACCAAGCTTACCGTATACCAATGTATTTTTGGCTGTTGTTCTTGGGCTATAACGCGGGAGTGTCTGCACTAGAGCGCCTTTCAGATCATGCGGAGAAGCTTGGCCGAGCAGCGAATATTGTCGGTCTTGGCGTGATTGGCTCTATGGTAGCGAAATACGTTAAAGTCGAAACCGTGATTGAACTGGAAGCTGGCGAGACAATGATTCGCCTACAAGAAGGGATGTTGGATAAGCTGATTCCGAACTTGTTACCTATGCTCTTAGTTTGGTTAATGTATTACCTGGTTAAGAAAGGGAAATCACCAACGGCATTGATTTTTGGAACGTTATTTGTTGGTGTCGGTGGTCATTTATTGGGTATTCTTTAATTAAGGTTGAGTTATGATTGGTATTATAGTTTCAGGGCATATTAACTTTGCCTCCGGTATGAAATCAGCAGTAGAAGCGATTGTTGGTGAACAAAGTGGATTAGAGTTTATAGATTTTGTGCCACCAATGACGACCGAGCAACTAGAAGCATCTATGTTGACGTCGATTGAAAAAATAAATAGTGGTTCAGGCGTATTAATTCTAACGGATGTTCCAGGTGGTTCACCTTGTAATCGCGCTGTCTCTATTATGCTTAAACGAGATGACGTAAAAGTTATTGCTGGCGTTAATTTACCGATGATTACTAACGCCTGTTTTGAGCGCGATGGTGTAACGATAAATGAACTCGTAGATATTGTGTCGGAGATCGGCAGTGAGTCGATAAAAGACATGGAAAAAGAACTAGCTCAACTTGAAAGTAATAATTCTGACACATTCGAAGACGAATTATAATCAATAAAGTTTAACTTATTAATTTGGTACGACTGAATTTAATCTAACTCCCTCCTATTTAGATTATCTTAGTCAGGTTTAGTCGTGCCATTTTTTACTTTTTTAATATCGACTCAGTATTAACATTATTAATTTAAATATTAGCAATGATTTTATTGTTAAGAGGTAAGGCTACCTGATGAACAGTAATAAAATTTTAGAACAAATGAAACGTGTCTATTGTTGGCAACGTGATAATCGAACTCGTTACGTTGTTCGCAGTACTGGTAAGAAACGTTTTCTGAAAGCAACGGATTGGGAACGCGGTGTATTCTGGTTATCTGTGGCGGATGCATGGAAAGCGACACAAGATGATGATTATCTTAACGGCTTACTCGATTTCACCTTGAACACCGGCTTCCGTCCTGGGCCTCTTCCACGCTTTGCCGATGATCATGTTTGTTTACAAGCGTATCTACCGCTTTACCCATTGATTGATGTTGCCGAAGCGCAAGAGTACGGTAAGGGCGCGCTTGAGCTCATGATTAATGAGCCTAAAGCTGGTCGCGAAGATTGGTGGTGGTGTGATTCGCTATTTATGGCACCTCCGGTATTTGCTGGGTTCTCTGCGCTTACTGGTGACAGTAAGTACATTGACTATATGGATACCGCGTGGTGGGATGCCGTTGAAAATCTCTTTGATCCTGAAACGGCGTTGTATTACCGCGATAAACGTTATATTCCAAACGCTGACGGCACCGAAATGCGAGAAGCGAATGGTGAAAAAGTATTTTGGAGTCGCGGAATTGGTTGGGTATTGGCCGCCGTTCCTCGAATCCTTGAGTTTATGCCGCAAGATTACCCAACACGCTCTCGTTACGTGACGATGTTTACTGATCTTGCTGCGGAAGTTATTAAATACCAACAACAAGATGGCTTCTGGCGTACAAGCTTGCTTGATCCTGACAGTTTCCCTGCACCTGAAAGCAGCGCCACATCGCTATTCTGTCATGGCTTAGCATGGGGAATTAACGCCGGTCACCTTGATCGCGATACCTATTTACCTGTCGTAGAGAAAGCATGGGCAGCATTGGAAACATGCATCCATGACAATGGCATGATTGGTTGGGTACAATTGCCTGCTTATAACCCTCGTGACGTTGAATTTGAGCATAATATTGATTATGGGGCTGGTGCGTTTTTACTTGCGGCCAGTGCGATGTTAGCGCTATACGAAGTTTAGCATCGTAGGCTAATTTCATAACAGATACAAAAATGGCTTTCTTGGGAAAGCCATTTTTGTATCTGTTGAATTTACTATGCGTAACGAGTAATCGGATGTTGATATAAGTAGGGGGCTGAGTAGAGCTGTGTGAGTACATTTACGGTATGGGATATCACGCTTAACTCTTCCCAGAAGACTTCCTTGTGCTTAACTTACTGGTTCGAGTATTTCAAACCACGTCATAGGCAGACTCAAACGCTATGGTTCCTCTTCATACCACTATGATTTTGTTGCTTTAATTTTTTGATCCTGGTGATTGGTTGTCTTGTTATGGTCAAAGTGCAGTCAGTACTGAAAGTTAAGATAACGCAGCCAATCATAATTGGTTGGTGCCGTTATCACTGATGTGAAGTATGCGATCGCTTCGCAAATAGCAATGAGTTTGATTGCATATTATTTGGTAGTGTTTATCTTCGTGATTGAAATATTCTCTATCAAAGAACACGGAGGTTAGAAATGATGTCAGATCTTGCTAAAGCGACAGGGATGGATGAGTTTGTTGACTATGATGCCATTGGCCTGATGGAGTTGATAAAAAAGGGCGAAGTAACCGCTTCAGAGCTATTGGAAGTGTTTATCTCCCGAGCGGATAAACTAAAGCATCATATTAATGCGGTGAATATTGAATACTATGATGTGGCAAGAGAACGGGCTGCCCATCTTACTAAAGACACACCTTTTGCCGGAGTCCCAATACTGGTAAAAGATATGGTTGATATTGGACACTTGATCGGGACAGACTGCTCTAATTCAAAAAGTGACTATCCAACGATTCCAGTACCTTACACTCAAGCGGTTGAATCCATTGGTCTTAATATCTTTGGAAGAACCAACTCTCCTGAGTTTGCTTCAAGTTTTAATACTTGGAATGAACGATTTGGTCTAACGAGGAACCCGTGGGATCCAGAGAAAACAGTTTTTGGCTCAAGCGGAGGAAGCAGTGCTGCGGTCGCTGCGGGGATCGCTCCTCTTGCCCTTGGTACCGATGGCGCAGGCTCTAATCGCGTACCGCCAAATGCTTGTGGGGTGTTTGGTTTTAAACCTAGTAGGGGAAGGTTGCTTGCGGGCGAAACCGGTGGTGTTCACGATCTCATAAAAACACACAGTGGTATTAGTCGCTCGGTGAGAGACAACGAAATGCTTTTTTACCATACACAAGACTTAAGAAATCCACTGTTTAAGCCTTTTACGTTACGTAGTCGAGCGAAAGAAAGTCAAAAGTTGAGAATCGGCTATATCCGAGAGGGGTTACCTGGTTATGCCGTTGATCCAAGAATTATGAAAAAACAGGACAAGGTTGCAGAACTTTGTCGTTCGCTAGGGCACGACGTGGTTGAAGTAGATTTAAAAATCGACGGTGAGCTTTACTTTCAGCGGTACCACTCATTTTATATGCCGAAATTCACGAGTTTAGCTCAACAGATTCTTGATAATAAGCCCAGCTACAATAATGAGATTATGAATATCCTAGAGTTGACTTACTTAACGCGTACTAATGCAGTATATGGAAAGAAATTCACTCAACAGCAGGTTGTCGAAGCGGAAAAGTATCTATTGAATGACATTCCTCAAGTGTTTGAGCAATTATTTGACCAATACGATGTATTACTATCAGCGGTTTGTCCTATTCAGACACAGAATGTTGGGTTTATTAATCCGATGAGAGACTCGTTTGTTGAAAAGGCGAATATTACTAATACGATTTCAAGTCTCACCTCTTTGTCAAATATATGTGGCCACCCATCAATGTCCGTACCGTTATCTTCAATTAGAAATGAAGAGTCAGGTATTAAAATGCCTCTGGGTTCGATGTTTCAAGCAAAATCTGGCGATGAGGAAATATTGTATGAGCTGGCCTACTCACTAGAGTCCGCTAAGCCTTGGGCTAATAAATGGCCAGCGATTTCGGTGAAGCACTTATAAGTATTAGCAGCCAGTTTGTGTTTGATGATGCACTGTGGAACTAATGACAAGTAGTATGCTCTGCTGTGTTGGTAACTATTGTGTTTGTTACCGTAGCATTTGTATCTATAGTGAACGTATCAACAACCCTTCCAATCCGTACTTACAGCAAGATAGGCATGCTATCTTGCTGATTTTAGGTTGCTCGTACCGACCAGGTGCCTCGCTCATCTATAGATATCCCTGCTACTCTATTATTACGTAAGTGTAATAATAAATTTCAAAACGGTGGGATTATCAAATATCCGTAATCTTCTATACTGGCTCCAACAACGAAGCAGCGAGAGAAAGTACTCTCATTGATGCTATCTGAACTTAGAGTAATTTAACGCCGGACGTCATGTTTTGTCGGCAAGCCTAATAAAGGAAACTCCAATGACACTTGAAATTAAACCAGGTCAAACTCACATTAAATCAAAAGCTATGGTTGCTTGGGCGGCGGGCGAACCGTTAAAAATGGAAGAGGTTGATGTACAGCTTCCTAAAGCGGGCGAGGTACTTGTTCGCATCGTGGCAACGGGTGTATGCCATACCGACGCGTTTACGCTTTCTGGCGACGATCCAGAAGGCATCTTCCCATCAATCTTAGGTCACGAAGGTGGCGGTATTGTTGAAATGATCGGTGAAGGTGTGACTAGCGTTGAAGTTGGCGACCATGTTATTCCACTATATACCGCAGAATGTGGCGAATGTAAGTTCTGTACTTCTGGCAAAACAAACCTATGCCAAGCGGTGCGTGAAACACAAGGTCAAGGTCTAATGCCTGATGGTACTAGCCGCTTCTCGATTAATGGCGAAACAATCTTCCATTACATGGGTTGTTCAACGTTCTCTGAATACACAGTACTTCCAGAAATTTCATTAGCGAAAGTCGCTAAAGAAGCACCTCTTGAAGAAGTATGTCTACTTGGCTGTGGTGTCACAACGGGTATGGGCGCTGTGCTAAACACGGCTAAAGTACAACAAGGCGATACTGTTGCGGTATTTGGTCTTGGTGGGTGG
>NZ_JAKJSS010000018.1:0-125678 GCF_050337205.1 Vibrio nomapromontoriensis | reverse complement strand
GTCCTAAAGGGTTGTTCAAGACTAGAACGTTGATAGGCAGGGTGTGTAAGTGCTGCGAGGCATTGAGCTAACCTGTACTAATTGCCCGTGAGGCTTAACCATACAACACCCAAAGGGTTTTGATGGACTCAAAGCAAGAACATAATTGAATGTGTATTAAAGAACTTTTATTAGCTTTCCRRATTAATTTTGCCTTYAGYTTTTAATAAAAGCTGAAAGTAAAAGAAGAATTTGCTTGGCGACCATAGCGTTGCGGACCCACCTGATCCCATGCCGAACTCAGAAGTGAAACGCAGTAGCGCCGATGGTAGTGTGGGGTTTCCCCATGTGAGAGTAGGACATCGCCAGGCTTTGAACAGACATCTATTTGAAGCACAACTTAGGTAAGACTTTAGATAGAGCCACTGCGGAGTGGTAGTTCAGTTGGTTAGAATACCGGCCTGTCACGCCGGGGGTCGCGGGTTCGAGTCCCGTCCACTCCGCCACTTATTAAAAAGCCTCGTCAAATGACGAGGCTTTTTTGAATCTATCATGTTGATTTATTGAGTCAATTGGCATAGATTAGAAACAGTTTAGGGGTGTAGCTCCAATTGGCAGAGCAGCGGATTCCAAATCCGCGTGTTGGGAGTTCGAATCTCTCCACCCCTGCCATATTCAAAGGCTCTGACTTAGGTCAGGGCCTTTTTCGTTTTATCCCTATGCCGCTCCAACCCATCAGTGCTACTAAAGCTAAAGAATGTTCTTAGGAACGATGCGATGCAGCTTTACGCCAACCCTTTTGGTTACGCTGACTTCATTATCAGGGTTAAAGTCTTTCGTTATCCGCCATGCATTCTCAGGTTCCATTTCCATCCTCATCGCTTGTGACACGTGCTCGGTGATCTCTGGTGAGTGGATAATAGCAAAGCTCTCTGTGTTCAAATGAGCGCTACGTGGGTCAAGATTGTAGGTACCAACGACGGTAACTGTGTCGTCAATCGTCATGCTTTTAGCGTGGAGACCAAAGATAGGTGTGGTTGGCAGTTTCTTGTACATATGCTCGGTCATTACCCGCTGCCTAACCTCGGCATCGGGTTTAAACTCATAAACCTCTACACCCGTGGCCAAAAGCTGCTTCCGGTTTCTCTGGTAACCACTAAACGCGGCGAGGTTGTCATTGGAAGCTAGGCTATTGGTTAAGATCTTTATTGAAATGCCCTTTTCAACCAAACTGCGTAGAAACTCACGATCCTTTTTAGTCGTCACCAGATAGGGAGTTTGGATCAAAATTGATGCTTGTGCGCTTTCAGCGAGATCAATTAGCTTGTCGCGAGTGATGCTACCCCCACCTAAGAAGGTCTGACGATCGTTCTTACCTGGCTTATCGGCGATGTATTCAACTTTATCAACGAATAAGAATTTTCCCTCTTTAGACAGTGCCTTAAAGGTCTCTGGTACCTTATCTATTTCAGCTCTTATCTCAGGATGAAAATGTTTCGGATTACAGGCATAGGAGTGCAACCGTGAAAAGTCTGGGTTGCTGTCATAGGGATTGGATTTGAATAGATCTTCGACAGGGATACTGAGCGGGCTACTCCAGTACTGCTCAAAGGAGGTGTCGATCTCTTCAACCGCTTTGCCTGCGAGAAACACATCTCTATCGCGGAAGTTATACTCGTGGTCGAAGCCGAAGTATTCGTCAGCAATGTTTCTGCCCCCAGTAATGGCCACTTGGTCATCGACTAAAAAGACCTTGTTGTGCATTCGCTGATTGATACCGTGGAAATCAGTTAAGACTGTCGTCATCTTCTGCACGATGTTTTTGCCAATATTCGCGTTAGGGTTGTATATCTTTATTTCAAAGTTGTCATGAGCGGCCAACATGAGTAGCTCATCCCCTTTAGCGGCGAGCATGATGTCATCCACCAATACTCGAACTTTAACACCTCGTTCAGCCGCTCTGACAAGATAGTCGGTGGCAATTAAACCGACGTTATCAACTGAGAAGATAAAGTACTGCACATCGATGGAAGTTTCTGCCCGCTCGGTCAACCAAGCTCGAGACATCATCGCTTCTGCCCCTTGCTCCAAGACATAAACACCTGTACTGCTCTTTATTTCAGTCTCGAAAGGTTGAGTATAGTGAGATAGCGGCAGGTGCTCTTTGTTGGAGAGTTCTGCGCAATAGTCCTTCTCAGATAAGGGCACACTATCTGGAGCAGACGTACAACCCAATAGCACTAGAGATGTACAAGCGATAACCGTTCTTTTGAATGTGAGCATAAGACAATGAGCCTATTGAGCAGAAAACTAACCATATAGTATCGGTAACTTGGGTAATAAAGTATCCCAACGATGTTATCCCACGGAGCCTTATTAAGGTTGAATGTAGACCTTCTCTGCGACTTTCCAGAATGCGGAAAGCAGTGGGTTATCGAGATTCGAACGTTTACACACCACTCCTAGCTTGAATGGCTTGATGGGCTCCAGTTTCAGACGCTGGATCTTGTCTCTAACCGGACTGTTGACGATAACGACCTCTGGTGCAATGCCCACGCCACATCCCAATGCCACCATGCTAACAATGGCTTCGTGACCCGATACTTGCGCATAGATGTTGGGCTTAATGCGCATCTTTTTAAACCAGAGATTAGCTCTTTCGCGAGCGGTACCCGCTTCTGGGACGATAAACGGGATCTTACTCCAGTCTGGCATACCATCAGTAAGCTCAGAACCAAAGCTGCTGACTCCTACTGGTGCTATGACGGATAGTGGGATCTCACTGATGGTCTCAAACTCTAGTCGTGCCGGAAGCAGTTCGGGCAAAGCAGAGATAGCAATGTCGGTTTCATCATTCATGACCTTGTCTATTGCTTGCGCGGGATCGCCTGTTGAGAGCTCAAACTCTATGTAAGGATAGAGCAGCCTGAACTCTGCCAATAGTTCGGGCAGATGGCTGTAACTTGCGGTGACTGAACAAAACAGTCGTAACTTGCCGCGAAGTTCTTGTTCACCATGTTGGCTGTCTGATTGAAACTGTTGCCATTCGCTCACGATGTTGACGGCGATAGGCAATAATTTCTTGCCAGCTGGCGTCAGCTCTACCGAGCGGTTGTCACGCAAGAACAGGCTTTGATGTGTGTCTTGTTCTAGCTTTTGAATTTGTCGGCTTAAAGCAGATGCACTGATGTGCATTGCTGTTGCGGTTTTGCTAAAGCTTTTACTTTCACAGAGGTGAATAAAAGCTTGGAGACTTTTTATATTCATATTACTTAGGATAAATGTAGTTGCATTAATTGCAATCACAACTTGTGAATATTTCACTTTAAGCAACTTAAAGTCTGTTTTAGTATGAAGTCATTCGATGATAAGCATCGGCACTATGGATAGAATTCAACAGGAGAGCCCAACTATGGCTAACTATTTTAATACTCTAAACTTGCGTCAACAATTGGACCAACTAGGTCGTTGTCGTTTCATGGATCGTTCTGAATTTGCTTCTGAAGCGGATTACCTGAAAGGTAAAAAAGTAGTTATTGTCGGTTGTGGTGCGCAAGGTCTTAACCAAGGCCTTAACATGCGTGACTCTGGGCTTGATGTTTCTTATGCTCTTCGTCAAGCAGCGATTGATGAACAGCGTCAGTCGTTTAAGAATGCGAAAGATAATGGTTTTGTTGTTGGTAGCTATGAAGACCTTATTCCCCAAGCAGACCTCGTGGTTAACCTAACACCAGACAAACAGCACTCTAACGTCGTTGAAACGGTGATGCCGCTTATGAAGCAAGGTGCTTCTCTAGGTTACTCTCACGGTTTTAATATTGTTGAAGAAGGCATGCAGATCCGTGAAGATTTGACGGTAGTAATGGTTGCACCTAAATGCCCTGGTACCGAAGTTCGTGAAGAGTATAAGCGTGGCTTTGGTGTTCCAACACTGATTGCTGTTCACCCTGAGAATGACCCTCAAGGTGATGGTCTAGAGATTGCTAAAGCCTGGGCTGCGGCAACAGGCGGACATCGCGCAGGTGTTCTTGAGTCTTCTTTTGTTGCTGAAGTTAAATCTGACCTTATGGGTGAGCAAACTATCCTATGTGGCATGCTTCAAGCCGGTTCGATTGTTTGTTATGAAAAAATGATCGCAGATGGCATCGAAGAAGGCTACGCGGGTAAGTTGCTACAGTATGGTTGGGAAACTATTACAGAAGCACTCAAGTTTGGCGGCATCACTCATATGATGGATCGTCTGTCGAACCCTGCAAAAGTTAAAGCTTTTGATTTATCAGAAGAACTTAAAGACCTAATGCGCCCATTGTATAACAAGCATATGGACGACATTATTTCTGGTCACTTCTCTAGCACGATGATGGCAGATTGGGCAAATGACGATGCGAATCTATTTGGCTGGCGTGAAGAAACGGGTGAAACAGCATTTGAAAACTACCCATCAAGCGATATTGAAATTTCAGAGCAAGAGTACTTCGATAACGGTATTTTGATGGTAGCGATGGTTCGTGCTGGTGTTGAGCTTGCATTTGAAGCGATGACAGCGTCGGGCATTATTGATGAGTCTGCATACTACGAATCGTTACATGAGTTACCACTTATTGCTAACACAGTTGCTCGTAAGCGTCTGTATGAGATGAACGTTGTTATCTCTGATACAGCAGAATATGGCAACTACCTATTTGCCAACGTTGCAACACCATTACTTCGCGAGAAGTTCATGCCTAGCGTAGAAACGGATGTAATTGGTCGTGGTCTAGGTGAAACATCTAACCAAGTGGACAACGGCAAGCTGATTGAAGTAAATGAGGCTGTACGTAATCATCCAGTAGAATACATTGGTGAAGAGCTACGTGGTTACATGACTGACATGAAGCGTATTGCTGTTGGTGGTTAAGTGACTACCTAGCATTAAGTAATAAAAAAGGCTTACCGAGAGGTAAGCCTTTTTATTTATCTGAAACCACAGAGGTGGCATCGATAGTTCGGACAGTGATGTTATTTTTCCGATAGCTTTTGCTCTAACTCTGCAAGCTTCTGTTCCATTTCGGTTAGCTTCTGGCGAGTGCGTAGCAGCACTTGGGTTTGTACATCAAATTCTTCCCGGCTTACAACATCAAGCTTGTTGAGTTGGCCTTGAATAACCTGACGAACTTTTTGATCAACATCGGTGCCGAGCTCTTTGACAGGCTGAGGCATAGAGTCGTGGATCTGTCTGGCAATTTGTTCTAGTTTCTTTGGGTCAAACATTTCAATTAGCTCCTTTGCAGTTACTCAACATTTTATGTAATTCAGTTAAGATTGTCGCCAATTTAGGCAATAAAAAAGGCCACAATGTGGCCTTTTAGAGTTTAGTCATTTGTAGAGAAGATTATTTGTTGTCCGCGAGTTCTCGATGAGCGGCTTTCGCTTCATCAACGCGAGCTAACTTTTCTAAATCTTTGTCCTCAACAAATGTCGGTAGGGGTTTGTGTTTCTCTGCAAGGTACGTATAAATTACTGGAAGAACAAACAGAGTAAACAGTGTACCGATAGCCAATCCAGATACGATAACAATACCGATACTGAAGCGTTGTGCTGCCCCTGCACCTGTCGCATACATGAGTGGAATAAGGCCAGCAATCATCGCTGCTGTTGTCATCAGTATTGGACGTAGACGTACTTTAGCGGCTTCTTTTACGGCATCCATACGGTTGAGTTTGTTATGCAGTTGCTCTTCTTTTGCTACTTCACAAATCAAGATACCGTGCTTAGTGATTAAGCCAACAAGAGTAATGAGACCTACTTGGGAGTAGATATTCATTGTTGCAGCACCCCAAGCAAGTGCAATCAAGGCTCCACAAATCGCTAATGGTACTGAAACCATGATAACGAATGGGTCTTTAATAGACTCAAATTGGATGGCAAGTACTAAGAAGATGATAGCAAGAGCAAGGCCAAAGGTTGCATATAGCGCGCTACCTTCAGTTACGTACTGTCGTGCTTCACCCATATAGTCATGACTGTAACCATTTGGCAGCTTGTTCTCTGCTACCGATTCAAACCAAGTAATAGCATCACCCATCGCCACACCAGGAGCCGGAACGGCGCCAACGGTTGCTGAGTTTAGTTGGTTGAAGTGAGGCAGCGAACGAGGCTCAGCAACGACATCAATGGAAATAAGACTTCCTAGCGGAATAGCTTGCCCATCAGCAGAGCGAACAAAGTATGTGTTCATAGACTCTGGGTTTAGACGATACTTACGCTCTACCTGTGGAATAACTTCATACGAACGACCATTTAAATCGATACGGTTAACGTATCCATCAGCCATCATTGTACTCAGCGTTACACCAATATCTTGCATCGTTACGCCATAGGCACCTGCCATATCTTTATCGATATTGATTTTCATCGTGGCAGAGTCATAGTTAAGATCTAGCGTTGAATATACGAACTGAGCGTTCTGTTGAACATCAGTCCAAACATCAGAAGCGATGGTAAATAGGCTCTCAAAGCTGTTTGGCGTAGTAATGACAAACTGAATCGGTAGACCAGAGCCTGCGCCAGGCAGTTCAGGCATTTGGAAGGCTGTCACCGCCATTCCAGGAACATTGCTGACCAGTTGACCTACACGGTTCGCCACTTCTGCCTGACTTGCTTCACGTTGGCTCCAAGGAACCATGGAAGCAATACCAAATGCTTGGTTTGAATTAGGCACGCCCGTAAAGACTTGAGCAAACTGAACTTCAGGCTGTTCAGTTAAGATCTGATTGACGTCGTTCATGGTGTTTTGTAAGTAGTCGAGGTTAGCGTTAGACGGGCCTGTACCCATCAACATGACTACGCCTTTATCTTCCGATGGTGCCAGTTCACTAGGAATGAACTTGAACAATAACGGGAGGCTGGCAAACACAATGATCGCAAAACCAATGATGACAGGTCTATGTAACATCACTGCCGAAAGCATTTTTTCGTAGCGTGCCGTCATCTTGTCTAAAACATGATGTACTTTTTGCTCAAATTTGCTTGGCGTTTCGTTGGCTTTTAGTAGCTTAGAACACATCATTGGCGATAGGGTTAACGCGATAATCCCTGAAATGAATACTGCTCCAGCAAGGGTCAAAGCAAATTCTTTAAACAAGGAACCAGTAATACCACCCATCAATGCAATTGGGGCATATACGGCACCTAGTGTTAATGTCATTGCGATGACGGGTACGGCGATTTCACGTGTACCAATGATCGCTGCACGGAACGGTGACTCACCAAGTTTAATGTGTCGATCGACGTTTTCTAGTACAACGATCGCATCATCAACCACTAGGCCGATTGCGAGCACCATGGCAAGTAGCGTCATTAAGTTCCAAGAGAACCCAATAGCTTGCATGATCATAGCCACACCAATCAACGATAATGGAATCGTCACGATTGGAATTAAAACGGCACGGAATGAACCTAGGAACAACGTAATAACCACCAAAACAATTAACGCTGCTTCAAGGATCGTCTTTATTACTTCTTGAATGGATTCGTTAATGGCCACGGTTGAATCGTACATGACGTTCATTTTGATGTTGCTTGGTAAGTTCTTCTCTAGATCAGGAAGAAGCTTCAGCACATCTGCAGCGATGTTAATCGGGTTAGCACTTGGCGCGGCATTGATAGCGGTAACCACCGCTTCTTGTCCGTTAGCACTCGCACGATAGACATCATGGCTCTTTTCTAGCGTTACCTTAGCGATATCGCCTAAACGAGTGACTTCACCATCGTCAGCCATAACGACCAAGTTACTTAACTCTTCAGTATTCGATACTTGGGTGTCGGCACTGCCGTTGTAAAGAACAAACTCACCAGTAGCTTGGCCCGCTGCCGATTGGTAGTTATTCGCGTTAAGGACATTCATAATGTCCGTTGCGGTTAACTTGAGCGCCGCCATTTTAAGCGGATCAAGCCAAACACGTAATGCGTATTTCATGCCGCCATACATGTCGACTTTAGATACACCATTTACCGTAAAGAGCTGTGGGTTGATCACTCGCTCTAGGTAATCGGTAATCTGGCTTGATGCAAGTTCATCACTCGTAAAACCAATATAAAGTACCGCAGTTGTAGAACCGGTAGACATGGTTACGGTTGGATCTTCAGACTCACGAGGAAGCTGGGAACGCACCGAGTTGGTTTTTGCCAAAATATCGGACAGCGCCGCATTGGGATTCGTATTGAGCTTCATCGTGACTGTAATGGTGGATTTACCCAATACAGATTGTGATGTCATGTAGTCAATATTATCGGCTTGCGCGACAGCTTGCTCCAGAGGCTGCGTAATAAAGCCCTGGATTAAGTCAGCACTTGCACCGTAGTAACTCGTTGTCACGGTTACTACGGTATTCGTCATTTCTGGGTATTCACGTACCTGCATTTTGAAAACTGCTTGCAAGCCAAGCAAGGCAATCAAAAAGCTGATGGATACCGCAAGAACAGGACGTTTTATGAAAATATCAGTAAAACGCATTTTGCCTCCAATTACAGCATCGGTGTTTTAGCAGGGGGAACAGTCGCGTCGCTTTCAACAATGCGAACTTTAGCGTCATTGTTTAAACGAACTTGGCCAGATGTGACCACGACATCATTGGCTTTTACTCCCTCAAGGATGTGAGCGATATCACCTGTGCGTTCACCCACTTTAATCACTTGTTGCTTAACGCGTTGTTCACCGTCTACATCTTCAACAATATAAACATTGTCGCCATAGAGCGTGAAAGTAATCGCAGTTTGAGGCAGAGTGACTTGGTTTTCTAGTTTTGGCAGAATGATATTGGCACGCGCAAACATGCCGCTACGTAGACGCCCGTCATTGTTGGGAATGTCAGCCTGCACTTGAATCAAACCACTTTGAATACTAACCGCAGGTTCAATAGCGCTAATTGAGCCTTTAAAGGCTTGATCAGGGTATGCATCTACAAAGATATCGACATCTTGTCCAATTGAGATTCTTGAAAAGTCAGTTTGTGGCACGGTAAAGCGCAGCTTCATGACACTGATGTCTTCCAAGCGAACGATTTTATCACTTGGTTGTAGGTATTGGCCTAGGAACACATTACGAATACCGACTACGCCAGCAAATGGTGCTTTGATTTCACGGCGGTCAATAGATGCCTTTAAGCTTTCAATATCAGCAGATAGCGAATAGTAGTTCGCTTCCGCTTCGTCATAAGCTTCTCTAGAAATAGACCCCTTTTTATAGAGTCCCTGATAGCGCTTATACTTGGCTTTAGCTGCTGGCAATCGGGCTTCGGCGCTTTTTAGGTTGGCCTTTTCAACATCAGAATCGAGCTTTAACAGTTCTTGGCCGACTTCAACTTGAGAGCCAGATGTAAATGAAATACTGTCGATAACACCACTTGTTTCTGTCGTTAGCGTGACACCTTGGTTTGGTTCAACAAAACCGATCACTTCAATAACAGGAACCCAGTCAACAGGTTTGACAGTGGTTGCTGTGACAGGGAACTCAGGCTCTGGTCGGTTAGCCAGGTATTCAGCAATTTTTTGCTGCTTAAACATGTTAAATCCTATCACGCTACCGAAAAGTAGTACGGCGATAAGAAGCATGAAAAATGTCCACTTTTTCATTCTGACGAAAACTCCAAATTAGTGTTTTATTATTGCATCCCAACTGGCTTCAATCGCAGATTCTAGCGCGTTGTCATCCAGTTGATATAATCCGAGAGCATGCTTTCTGGCAAGCGAAACGCTGGCTTCTAAGCTTAATCCCGAAAGGATTTCATTATCGAGGTCTTTGAAAACCCCTTGTTTCTTTCCTTCAGTGAATAGGTTGTCTACTTGGGCAAACAATTTTCGTTCTTGTTCCCGAGTTGCCTGATTATTCTTTGAAGGAATAGAATCGTATTGGGCACGAGTCTGTAGTGAATCATTATTTGAGGCTGCAATCCGCCATATGTTTAGCCACATGGTTCGATATTGCACCTTGAGTGGTTTATCGGCTTCAACGCCAACTTGTACTGCTTCGGCCATACAAGACACGACATGAAGGCGAAGTTCATCAAGCAGGTGATCTTTGTCATTAAAGTAGCGATAAATCGTTCCCGCAGCGACGCCAGCCTCGTTGGCAAGTTTTTGCATTGATATGCCTTGGATGCCAACCTCTGCGACCATTCTTTGCGCCGCTTCTAGTATTTGTAGCCGTTTGTCTTTTTGGTTCATTATGCTCATCAATCATCCGCAATTAGTGAATGAACGTTCATTCATTATAAAGCAATTGCCCTATATTTATGCAACTTATTTTTAAGCTATGTTCTATAAAATTAAAGAAAGACAGACATAGCGTGGCATCTTATCTTACAGCGGTCTATTATGTGCCCGTTACAAATCCGTAGTAGTGAGTGCAATAATGAAGCTGAACCCACAGCAAGATATGGCTGTAAAATACGTCTCTGGACCTTGTCTCGTTCTTGCTGGTGCAGGTTCGGGTAAAACTCGTGTGATTACTAATAAGATAGCTCATCTTGTACAAAACTGTGGTTACAAGGCGAGAAATATCGCAGCAGTGACCTTTACCAACAAGGCGGCTCGAGAAATGAAAGAGCGGGTTGGTCAGACGTTGGGTAAGAATGAGTCAAAAGGCTTATTGGTTTCTACCTTTCATACCATGGGACTCAATATTATTCGTCGTGAGTACAAAGCGCTGGGCCTTAAAGCTGGCTTTTCGCTATTTGACGATCAGGATCAGCTCGCACTATTGAAAGAGCTCACAGAGCAGCAGCTTGACGGTGATAAAGATCTGTTGCGTTCCCTGATGAGTGCTATTTCAAACTGGAAGAATGACATGTTATCGGCAGAACATGTCAAAGGAGCCGCTCGCTCAGAGCAAGAGCAATTATTTGCCTTTTGCTACGAGATGTACCTAGAGCAAATGAAAGCTTACAACGCCTTGGATTTTGATGATCTGATCGCGATGCCGGTTTTGCTGCTAAAGAACAATGAAGAAGTTCGCCAGCGTTGGCAGAGAAAAATTCAGTACCTTTTGGTGGATGAATACCAAGATACCAATACTAGCCAATATGAATTGGTGAAACTGCTTGTTGGCGAGCGTTCGCGTTTTACTGTCGTGGGTGACGATGACCAATCGATCTACTCTTGGCGAGGAGCGAAACCACAAAACCTCATCTTGTTGAGTAAAGACTTCCCGAGTTTAAAGGTAGTCAAGCTCGAGCAAAACTATCGTTCAACGAGTCGAATCCTACGTGCGGCGAATATCCTAATAGCAAATAACCCTCATATTTTCGATAAATCGTTATTTTCCGAAATCCCTGATGGTGAAAAACTAAAAGTCTTGAAGGCTAAAAATGAAGATCATGAAGCGGAGAGAATCACGGGTGAGTTGATTGGTCATCGCTTTGTTAATCGAACTAACTATAAAGATTATGCCATTTTGTATCGAGGTAACCATCAATCAAGACTGATTGAAAAGGTATTGATGCAAAACCGAGTGCCATACAAAATTTCTGGTGGCACCTCATTTTTTGCGCGCGCAGAAATAAAAGACATCATGGCTTATCTTCGAATTTTAGTGAATCCGGCTGATGATAACGCTTTCTTGCGTATTGTGAATACACCGCGACGTGAAATTGGTCCTGTTACCCTGCAAAAGTTAGGCAGCTACGCCAATATGCGTGGCAAAAGTTTGTTTGAGGCAAGCTTTGAATTGGGTTTGGAGCATCACTTGTCAGGTCGGGGGCTAGAAAACCTGCGCCGCTTTACTCAATGGATAGTAAAAATTAGTGATAATGCCGAGCGCGGCAATACAGTTGAAGCTGTTCGATCATTGGTGCGTGATATTAAATACGAAGATTGGCTGTATGAAACTTCTTCAAGTGCAAAAGCGGCGGAGATGCGTATGAAGAACGTATCTGATCTTTACTCGTGGATTGTCGCTGACTTGGAAGGGGATAATTATGATAAAGAAGAGAAGTCACTGAAAGAGGTGGTACAGCGCTTAACTTTGCGAGACATGATGGAGCGTGGTGAGGATGACGATGATAGTGATGCGGTTCAGTTAATGACATTGCATTCATCGAAAGGACTCGAATTTCCTTACGTTTACCTACTGGGTACAGAAGAAGGTATTTTGCCTCACCAAACCAGTATTGATGAAGAGAATGTCGAAGAAGAGCGTCGTTTGATGTATGTCGGTATTACTCGAGCACAAAAAGAATTGACGTTCTCGCTGTGTAAAGAAAGACGGCAGTATGGTGAGCTCATTAAACCAGAGCACAGCCGATTTCTTGACGAGTTGCCTTTTGATGATGTGGACTGGGAGCAAACTAAAAAGCCAGTGTCACAAGAAGAAAGAATGGAAAAAGGTCAAACACACATCGCCAACATCCGGGCCATGTTCAACAAAAAATAGCATTGCTTCCCTATTGACAAAAAAGGGGAGCATCAAGAAGCAAAAGGCAGCTCTGTGGAGCTGCCTTTTCTATTTTGCCTATAAACCTGCGATCATATGTTCGATTGCATCGACAATCTCGTCATCTGAGCAGTCCATACATGACCCTTTCGCTGGCATGGCGTTGAAACCATTAATTGCGTGGTCTTTTAGTACATCCTTACCTTGGGCGATTCGTGGAGCCCAATCTGCAGCGTCACCCGTTTTAGGTGCGCCACTAATTCCAGTCGAGTGACAAGCGGTACAGAACATGCCATAAACTGCAGCACCATCCCTAGGACCTGCTGGTTCAGCCGCAACAGGTTCGCTGCCTGCTAGGTATACGTTTCCGACAGGCTTAATACGTTCAGCAATGGCATCGTATTCAGCTTGGTTTACATCCGCTGCAAAGCTAGCGGTAGAAAAAGTTAGAGCGGCGCACAACACCGTTAAGATTTGACGAGACATATCCATTAAACTCACTTTACTATCCAAAGGTGGCAAGTCGTAGCTTGCTTGGGTTTATTATGATTCTTGGTTTATTCTGCATTGAGACTTAACGGCTGTTAAATCAATGTAAATATTGGGTGATTATATCCTGTTAACTTGTTGCAATAAACAACAAGTTTTCAGCTTCACGGGGTGAATCACATCGCATACTGGTTCTTTTAAGCCAATAACTGCTGAAAAAGACGGCAAACAATAAAAAAAAGTAAAAAAGTGCTTTACGCCATAGTGTGATATCCGTATTATTCCACTCCGCCGATAGGGCATGCGCCTGTAGCTCAGCTGGATAGAGCGTTGGCCTCCGGAGCCAAAGGTCGAAGGTTCGAATCCTTTCAGGCGCGCCATCCGGACTAACAAATTGGCGAAAGATATAATGGTGGCTATAGCTCAGTTGGTAGAGCCCTGGATTGTGATTCCGGTGGTCGCGAGTTCGAATCTCGTTAGCCACCCCATTATTTGGTAACCTCGGTTTCCAGTTTCGATTGTTACAATCGGGACGAAACGTTCGAAAGAACATTGTCGGTGAATAGCGCAGCTTGGTAGCGCATCTGGTTTGGGACCAGAGGGTCGGGGGTTCGAATCCCTCTTCACCGACCACTATTTCAGTTAAAGCCTAGTGCTTTAACAAAGCAAAATTAGTGGTGGCTATAGCTCAGTTGGTAGAGCCCTGGATTGTGATTCCGGTGGTCGCGAGTTCGAATCTCGTTAGCCACCCCATTAATTAGGTAGCATAGCTTCCTCTTACGATAACATCGTAGAAAATATTGTCGGTGAATAGCGCAGCTTGGTAGCGCATCTGGTTTGGGACCAGAGGGTCGGGGGTTCGAATCCCTCTTCACCGACCACCATTAAGAAACCTCGTCGAAAGACGAGGTTTTTTTTCGTCTGCAATTTAACGAGAGTTCGGGAAAGAAGTGCATTCAGAATGGGAGAGGCGTAAGACGTGTGAGGCTATACACGGTGTTCTTGCCATGCGTTGAGGTGTTTATACGGAATGTAGAAAAAGTGATTGGTAGCGGTTAGGTAATGACTAGAGTTGGAAATACCGCTATAAACGAAACAAGTTGCATCCGTGCAAACTTGGTAGGTTAAATGGAAGCTAGAACTTGTAGCTTAGACCTAAATTGATGGACTGGGCATCAAAATGCTTGTGGTTTGATAGTTTCATTAATTCAACATTTGCACCAAGAGAATTAGTGAAGTTGTACTGAGCCCCCACACCGTAAGAAAATGAGTTAATGGTTTTTTTATTGCTGTTTGCGGCAAAGCCTGCTTGTTTTAAGCGAATGTTATTAACGCCGGCAAGGCCATAGAGCTCAATGCTGTCAGAGACATTAAACTTCATTTTTCCGTAAATCCCCGTTTGATGGTCGACAGCTAAACCTTGCCCATTTTTCTCTATTTTACCGCTGTCACGACTATGGCGAAGTTCGGCGCCAAACATTGAATTAAAATCATATCCCGCCTTTAAGCCTAAAGAACGGAAATTGCCCTTAACTTTTTCTGTTTTTTTCTCTTCTTTAAAGTTATCCGTGTTTGATGCTGACATAGCCCCTAAATACGTACCCACATAGAAGCCAGAATCACTTGATGCCAAGGCTGGTGCAGAGATAGCGGTTGCTAGGGCTAGAGTTGTAGCGGTTTTCAATGTTACTTTTTTCATATTTTCCTCATTAAACTTGGTCTTTTGACCTTATCGTGTATGTCAATGCGTATGATATTTAAACGTGCTGTCATTCGAAAATCAGACACTGTCTCGGTTCCATACGGAGATGGGGGCTAGCGCTAAACATGCTGGCAGAGTACGTTGTAGATGATTTCTCGGATACCGAGTGAGTGCTCAGAGTCACGATACCCCAGCCCAAACTTGCTACGCTGGATGGCCTCGTGATGATTGATGATGACCAGTTCATTATGATTGAGCTCATTTTTAATTGAGTCTTGATCAATGCTAATCCAACCAATGCCGTCTTTGGCTAGCTGCTTGGCTGTGGCTACGTTATTGACGGACAAGTGATTAAATTTATAGTTACCCCATACGGATTCACTTTGTTGTTGTGTTATCGCAATCGCGAGGTGCTGACTAAGCTGCTCTGTTGATACTTCGTCGAATTGCGCTATTGGATGCCCTGGTGCGCAGACAGAAATAAATTGACGCTGAGTAACATTCATAAACTCCCACTGTCCAATACCACTATAGGGATAGTGGCTGATAATAAAGTCGTATTGCTCTGAAGCTATTAGGTCATCACAGGTCGCACACTCAATCTGAAGTTCTATGCCAGGTTCTATCTCGCGCAGTTGGTGAATGAGAAGAGAGATTATCTTTGGATTGATAAAAGTAGTGATCCCAAGTCGAATTCGATCTGTACCGGAGCCGTTAATTTTCTCGACTTGTGATTCCAGTTTTTCAGACAGTCTTAGGATTGATGATGCTTTATCTAGAAGTGCTTGTCCTTGCTCGGTGAGAATCGGTTTATGACCCGCACGGTCAAACAGTTCAATCCCCCAGTCGAGCTCGAGATTCGCTATCCATTGACTGACTTGGACGCGACCTTTGTTCATGGCTTTGGCAGCCGCTGAGATAGACCCAAGTTCGGTGGTCATGACAAAAGCTTTGATTGCATTGATGTTCATGGTAACCCTTATTCAATTCGTTTATTACAGTGCTAAATGATCAAAGTGCTCCGTACCTGATATCTCAGCAAACATAAGCCCACTCCTTGAAAGCTGTGAGTATGTTAATTATCTTTGATGAACTAATATCTATTGCTTATGGTTTAAAAAGGTTATCACTTGGCATCTATTGAACAGCTAGAAAGCTTCGTCGCCGTCGCTCAGGTAGGCTCTGTGGTCGCCGCGGCAGAAAAGTTAGGCAAAACTCACGGTCCAGTTACGTTGGCTATTCAAAGTCTCGAAGCCCGTTGGGGGAGGTTATTTGTCGAAAATACGGCAAAGCGACAGTTGTCAGAAAAGGGACAAGCCTTACTGCCTTGGGCTGAGGCGGTAGTGGCGAGTTATTATGAATTAAAGAACTCCGCCGTCCAGGTCTCACCGAGTCAAGTATCTATAGGTATTGATAGCCAGTTGCCACAGCACTGGATGAAAGAGCTGCTTTGGAGTGTGATGGATCTTGA
Source organism: Vibrio nomapromontoriensis (assembly GCF_050337205.1). NCBI lineage: Bacteria > Pseudomonadati > Pseudomonadota > Gammaproteobacteria > Vibrionales > Vibrionaceae > Vibrio > Vibrio nomapromontoriensis. The sequence goes on along the minus strand of NZ_JAKJSS010000018.1, from coordinate 109,628 downwards.
TATTCGCTGTCAGTTTTATTTGTTACCAAGTGATGAGCTAATCAAGGCGTTTAATCAGCAGCGTTTAGATTGGGTTGTGACGTTAGCGGATTTGCCTTGGCCTGAAACGAGCAATTTTTTCTCTATAGGTCATATAGAAAGCTATTTAGTGACAAGTAGTCCACAGCTTGACTCTTTTGATGGCCCACTTCGTTTGGATAGTGGCCTGCTGTTGAGTCTGCCACAGTTGTCTCTTTCACACCCCAATCGAGTTGATGTACCTATTTATAAGCGCTTTGACTATCCTTGCCCATGGCAAATTCGAGTCAGCGATTACCACCTGGCTTCGGCTATTTTGGCTAAAGTACCCAGCCATTTGTCGTCTGTTCTTGGCAATATAGATTTAACAGAGACAATGAGCGTCAAGGATGAGCCTCATTTAAAGGCAGCATGGGGAGTCCTGGTGTTCTGGAGTGATCACCTCGCGAAAAGTGAATTGCTGGAAAAGCTCAATGGCTGGGCCATGCATAAATCCCAACAACAAGAGGGACAGCAATGACCATCGATCAGATCCGAATATTTGTTGCGGTGGCGCATCATGGCAGCATGAGAAGCGCGGCTCGTGCTTTAGGGAAATCTCAACCAGCTATCACTGCGAGCATTAGACGCTTAGAGATTAGTCTTGACGGTGAACTCTTTGCTCCGGGAAGTCGACCTGCAAGGTTGAGCCGTTTTGGAGAGCGATTTTTAAAGCGGGCAACGGAACTAGTGAATATCTTAGAGCTAACGGATGCGTTTTCTAGCCGAAGTAGTGTCAAAAAATTGAGCGTGTGCTTTGACTATGGCCTGTCTTTCTATGAGGTGGTCGATATTTCGCTACTGCTATTACGAGAAAATCCATTGCGTAGCTTGGATTTATTTCGAGTCGATACACACGCGATACAGAAATTATTGATTCAACAAGAAATTGACATAGCGATCACTCAACCTTTTAGGCACTTACCTTCTCATCTTCAATCTAAACCTGTTGGCCGGCGTGAATTTGTCGAAGTACAAGCTCCAGAACAATCCGGTAGACGACATCGACAGATGTTTGTGCACGGAAGTAAGGGGCAGCCGTTATGGTGTTCACAGAGCGACAGTTCGTTAAATGCAATCTCGTTTAATCGACCTCAAGATATGTTAAGTGCGATGCGTGAGTTTTATGGGATTGGTTGGTTGCCAAAAGGGGAAGTCGAGGAGTCTCTTGCGGGGCATGAGCTGGTACTTACCAAGCGAGATTCAGAGAACATAGGCTATCAACTGATATGGCAAAGTGATGTTAATAGTGAATTGAAGCTGGTGGAAAAAATACACCAATTAAGCCAATCATTTGCGGTTAATGCGTAGTTTCCTGTGTCATAAAGTGATGACACATATGGTATTTACTTTCGTTGAAAGCTCTTTACTCTTACTTGGCACATAATGAAAAAGGAGTGTGACTATGGCGAGAAGGCTTATACGCTTAGCGGTAATGATGGTGGTTTCTATTTCCCCTAGTGTCTACGCTCAATATGTCGCGGAATTGAATTTAATGGTCCGCGGTGTTTATCAAGGCAAAGTTGAGATAGGGCTGCAAGATAGCCAAGTCATCAAGAAAAATGAGACCACACAAGTCATATTGTATAGTCAGTCGAGTGTGAGTGACGATATAGCCACATTACACTTTGTCGTTGTCGAACAGTCACTAAGCCACCCACAAGACCAAAATCAGCTCGTTTTACCGACGATGATCACTGAAGTGAATAGTGAAGCTGGCGTTGAAGTCGGTGATGAACATGGAAGCAATATTCACTATCAGGTAGTGGTGCGTAAGGAAGAGCCCCTCTCTTATTAATTTTCTTCCGTAAAAGGTGCGACTCATGCATCTTGGTTCCGTTTTGTTTCAGACACTGATTTTTGAAGCCGCCTTTGATTCGATACGCTTAACTCGTTCATTGGAGAAGGGACTCTCTATCTTTAAATCACCTTGATCGGAGAGATAGCATGCCCAAATTAAGCGTAAGTCAAAAAATACATGTACCAGCTGAAACTCAGGACAGCTATGGCGAGTTTAACCTCTATGGGAAACTGCGAGAGGTTATTTTGGGTCACAGTGACAATATGCGCTTGCCTAAATTAACCGACGATATTAAGGCTGCGTACCAAAGTGTCATGCAACCTGAGTTATTTGAAATGTGTGACAAAGCGGGCGGGCAGCTATTATCGGATGCTTACCCAGACTATCTCGCAGGCTTAAAGAGTGAAACTGAAGCCTTGGCAAAAGCACTACAGCGCTTTGATGTGAACGTACTTCATGCTCGAGGTGTATCCGAAAGTGAAATACTATTTTGCCAAAATTCTACGGTGTTTACTCAAATATTCGCAGCGGAGCCGCTGTGGGTCGTGGGGCGGAATGTGCTAGAGAATGTATGGGCAAGCGATATCGCTTGGGCAAGCATAGCGCCAGTCAGAGAACTGCATCAACCATTTATCGACAACGACAGCAATATCTTACACTACACAGCGCCGAGACCGACGATGTCGCGAGATTATGTCTATGAAGGTGGAGATGTGCTTAATTTGGGTGATGGACGAGTCCTGGTGTCCACCGGACCTTCTTCCACCAATCAGCGTGGGGCTGAATGGGTCAAACGTATGCTCGAACATGATGGTTATCAGGTTTGTATTATCAACCTTCCTGACGTGGGTATTCATCATCTATTCGCCGTGATGTGTGTTGCTGGGCCAAAATTGGTCATTGCTTATGAAGAGTCATTCCCAAATGGGCTACCTGAATTTATGCGTGACTTTGATGTGATTTGGGTCAACAGAGCAGAAGCGCTCGCGACTGGCCCTTGTGCTGTGATGCTTGATAATAAGCATATTCTAGTACCAGAGGAAGCGCCGCAACTGTGTCAGCAACTAGCAGAAAAAGGCATGACGCCGGTGACAGTCCCTTTCAAACATCATGCGAAATTGTGTGGTGGTATCCGCTGTAAAATATCGGTTACTCGCCGAGCACTTTCTTAACTAACCTTTCATGATGCCCCTGTTGTATAACGGGGGCCATTTTGGTGGTGACAATGAAGAAGCAAATAACGATCTATCGAAATCGGTTTGTCGATAACATTCGGCTATTTTCAGGCATATTGATGCTGGTTATTGCCTGCGCGAGCCCCTTATTGATTCCTATCATTTCGACTTTAAAAATTGGTAACGGCTCAAAAGCGTTACTTAGTGGGGCGATGATCTTTGGGGTGCCTGAATTGGCAACGCTGGCTGCCGTGATGCTACTTGGTAAAGAGCGATTACTTGTTATCAAAAATTGGGTCGTAGAAAAGGTGCTAAAGCTTAAACCACAGCGCAAATCGACAAAATCAGGTTATTACTCGGGACTAATATTGATGATGGTTGTTGGACCTATCATGAATATTGTGCTGTTTTATCTGCCAGTCTTATCGCCAGACTGGGTTGAATCTAGGCGGGTGATCGGCGTAATTTGCGATGTGACTTTTATCGTGGCTTTATTTATGGCGGGAGAGCAGCTTTGGGGAAAATTAGAAGCAATTTTCTCTTTTGATGCACCTCAGAATATCTGTGGCGTGTTGGTCGATGACCCTGGAGATCGTGACCGATGCTAGTGGTATTGAGCCATTTACTCGCGAAAATAATAAGTCATTTGTGTGAACTTTAATCAAGTGAATAACATTTACGCGATTCTCTTTTGATGAGAAATAGGCGTTAACGCTGCAATCTGTGAAAAATACAGATTTTTATTTAAAAACTTATGGGGTGATATGTTGCAAACAAGCACGGAATAAAGTGCTGATTTATGAAATTATTTAGGCTGTAATACGTAACAGCGTTGTCTTAAACTAGGTTTTAGTACTGTATTACGGAGTGATCTGATACTTATGTTTCTAATGTGTTAAATGCGAGATGGAATAACTATGCGATACGTTATGGTCATTAATATTGCTAATAACGTGAAGCTTGGCGTTTTATTTTCGTTTTACCGCACATTTTTCGGAGCTAGTATCAACTTTTTACCTAGTTTGAAGCACTACTATATGTAATTAAAGTGCATATATATGTATTCATACTGCTTTGGATTTGCTTGATCTCGAATTTTTATCCTATTTTTGTTGCTTTTCTGTGAAAGATTTGCCAAATTGATGCCCTTATAAATAGTCAGCAGAAAATGCTGTCTACGAATGGATTCAGTTTTGCAGACAGGGGCAGAAAACTGCCAAAGCAGTAGAGGTCTGGTAATGTCATTATTAGAAGTAAAAAATCTTCGTATCGAATACCCATCCCGCCATGGGATACATGCCGCGGTTAAATCTTTGTCGTTCAATGTTGAACGTGGCGAAATAGTTGGTGTGGTTGGGGAGTCCGGTGCTGGTAAATCAACGGTTGGTAACGCGGTTATTGATTTGCTTTCTCCTCCTGGAGTAGTCGCAGCTGGCGATGTTTTCTTGGATGGTGAAAAAATATCAGGGCTTTCTCCGGAAGCCATGCGCAAAGTCCGTGGTTCAAAAATTGGGTTTATTTTCCAAGACCCAATGACCTCTCTCAATCCACTTTTCACGGTTGAGCAACAATTAAAAGAGACCATCCACGCCAATATGGACGTATCGGATGAGGAAGCATATCAGCGCTCGCTTAACCTAATGAATCAAGTGGGCATCCCGCAACCAGAAAATCGTCTTAAGCAGTTTCCACACCAGTTTTCGGGTGGTATGAGACAACGTGTTGTTATTGCCATTGCTTTGGCTGGTGAGCCAGACCTTATTATTGCGGATGAACCAACAACGGCGTTGGATGTATCGATCCAAGACCAAATTTTGGGTTTGATTCGCGATTTGTGCATCAAAAACAACGTGGGTTGTATGTTGGTGACGCATGATATGGGTGTGGTTTCTAACGTGACCGATCGTGTTGCCGTTATGTACCGTGGTGATTTAGTGGAGTTTGGCGCGACAGCAAAAGTGTTGGGCGATCCCGATCATCCATACACACGCAGTCTTATTTCAGCTGTGCCACGTTCTGATATTAAGCTGGGGCGTTTCCCGCTAGTGAGTTATATCGAAGACGCTAAAGAAATGAAGCCTCTTGATATTAAGAATCACTGGTTAGGGCAAAGCCAGGATCAGCGAGAGTATACGGGACCATTGTTGAACGTAGAAAACGTCAACCTGCGGTTTATCACCAAAGATTCATTATTTGAAAGTCGTCGTGAATACGTGCAAGCGTCTAATAACGTCAGCTTTGAAGTGCATGAAGGCGAAACGTTTGGTTTAGTGGGGGAGTCTGGCTCTGGTAAATCAACCATTGCGCGCGTGATTGCGGGGCTATATGCGCCGAATTCAGGCAAGGTTAGTTTTGAGGGTATTGATCTTACAGGATTGAAATCTGAAAAAGAGCGTCGTCCGATGCGTCGTCAAATGCAGATGGTGTTCCAAAACCCGTACACTTCGATGAATCCCCGTATGAAAGTCTTCGACATTGTTGCGGAACCCATTCGTTTTCATAAGCTGACAGCGAATGAGAATGAAACCAAGCAAATCGTTGAAGATCTGCTAGAGCATGTTGGGCTTGGGAAAATGGCAGGGTTGAAATATCCACATGAATTTTCTGGTGGCCAACGTCAGCGTATTTCTATTGCTCGTGCACTAGCAACCCGTCCAAGACTATTGATTTGTGATGAGCCTACGTCGGCACTCGACGTATCCGTTCAGGCTCAAATCTTGAACCTACTTAAAGATTTACAACAAGAGCTCAATCTAACCATGCTGTTTATCAGTCATGACTTGCCTGTTATTCGCCAAATGTGCGACAGGGTAGGTGTGATGCAGATGGGGACATTGCTTGAGGTTGCCCCAACAGAGCAACTCTTTACCGCTCCTCAGCATGAGTACAGCCAACATTTGATTTCCTTAATGCCCGAATTTAAGGGCTTAAGAGAAGGCGCAGTAAAAACGGCGTAAGCCAATAAAAAATCCCTATTGGGACTTGATAACAGAAGCAAACACAACAATTACGGGATCCGGATCCCCGCATGAAGGAGTTATGCAAATATGAGAACCATGAAAAGCAAACTAGCAGTGGCGCTAATGGCCGCAGGCCTAAGCTTTAATACCCTAGCAGCAGACATCAAGGTTGGTTACGCTGCTGACCCAGTTTCACTAGACCCGCATGAGCAATTGTCTGGTGGTACACTGCAAATGTCACACATGGTGTTTGACCCACTGGTTCGTTTTACTCAAGAAATGGACTTTGAACCTCGCCTAGCGGAAAGCTGGGAACGTGTTAACGACACAACGGTTCGTTTCAATCTTCGTAAAGGTGTTAAATTCCACTCTGGCAATGCATTGACGGCTGATGACGTGGTTTGGACGTTCGATCGTCTACAAAATTCACCAGATTTCAAAGCAATCTTCGACCCATATGAAAAAATCGTTAAGGTTGACGACTACACATTCGATCTAGTGACAAAAGGTCCTTACCCACTCGTACTGCAAACAGCAACGTACATTTTCCCAATGGATAGCAAGTTCTATTCAGGTAAAACGGAAGATGGTAAAGACAAATCTGAGCTCGTGAAGCACGGTAACTCGTTTGCTTCTACGCATGTATCAGGTACAGGTCCATTTGTTGTTACGGCACGTGAGCAAGGCGTTAAAGTTGATTTCGAACGCTTTGCTGATTACTGGGATACCGAAACAAAAGGTAACGTTGATAAGCTAACACTGGTGCCAATCAAAGAAGATGCAACACGTGTTGCTGCGCTTCTTTCTGGTGGTGTTGACATGATTCACCCGGTTGCGCCAAATGACCACAAACGTGTGGCATCGGCTGACGGTATCGATCTTGTGACGCTTCCTGGTACTCGTATCATCACGTTCCAAATGAACCAAAACAGCAACGAAGCATTGAAAGATGTGCGCGTTCGTCAGGCGATTGTGCACGCAATCAACAACGAAGGCATCGTTAAGAAAATCATGAAAGGCTTCGCAACAGCGGCTGGTCAACAAAGCCCTGCAGGTTACGTGGGTCATGATGATGCGCTGGTTCCACGTTACGACGTGAAAAAAGCGAAACAGCTAATGAAAGAAGCGGGCTACGAAGACGGCTTTACTCTTTCTATGATGGCGCCAAACAACCGTTACGTGAATGACGCTAAAGTGGCACAAGCGGCGGCTGCGATGTTGTCTAAGATTGGCATCAAAGTTGATCTGAAAACGTTGCCAAAAGCACAGTACTGGCCTGAGTTTGACCTTTGTTCTGCAGATATGATGATGATCGGTTGGCACTCAGATACAGAAGATTCTGCGAACTTCAATGAGTTCTTAACAATGACTCGTAACGAAGAGACAGGTCGTGGTCAATACAACTGTGGTCACTACTCAAACCCAGAAATGGATGCCGTGGTTGAAGCTGCAAACGTAGAGACTGACCCTGCCAAGCGTGCGGAAATGCTAAAAGGCGTTGAAGCAACACTGTATAACGACGCAGCATTTGTTCCTCTTCACTGGCAAAGTGAAGCGTGGGGCGCGAAGTCTAACGTGAAAGCAGCAGACATCGTAAACCCAATGGTTATGCCTTACTTTGGCGACCTAGTGGTTGAATAATCTCGTTTAGTACACGTTGATAAGAGGGGAAAGCCTTCCCCTCTTTGTTCGCTTTATACTGCTTAGTTTTATTTCAGTCGGACTAAGTGGATTTTAAGACTGAATAAGTTCTCGTCACAGAGACATATGGATAGTTAAGGGGCAAGGGATGTTTTCGTTTCTGGTCAAGCGCCTGTTTCAGGCACTGATAGTGATGTTTGTGATCAGTTTGGTGGCATTTGCCATTCAGGATAACCTGGGTGATCCGCTGCGTGAGCTTGTAGGTCAGTCGGTTTCGGAAGCAGAGCGTCAAGCACTGCGTGATGAGTTAGGCCTCAACGATCCTTTCGTTACAAAATACACACGTTTTATTGGTGCGGCACTGCAAGGTGATCTCGGCACATCATACTTTTTCAAACGTCCTGCCGTAGATGTCATTCTTGACAAGCTGGTGGCGACTCTCGAACTGGTGTTCGGCGCGACGTTAATCATTATCTGCCTATCAATACCATTAGGCGTCTATTCAGCAATACACCCTAAAAGCTTTTTCACAAAGCTCGTGATGGCAGGGAGTAGTATTGGTATTTCTATCCCGGTTTTCCTAACCGCGATTATGCTGATGTACGTTTTCTCCATTGAATTAGGCTGGTTACCTTCATTTGGTCGAGGTGAAACCGCTAACGTTCTTGGATGGCAGTCCGGCTTCTTTACGATTGATGGCATTAAGCACTTGGTACTGCCATGTGTCGCACTGGCGTCGATTATGTTGCCGCTATTTATTCGTCTAGTACGCTCTGAAATGCTGGAAGTACTGAGCTCAGAATACATTAAGTTTGCTAAAGCTAAAGGCTTACCTTTACGTAAGATCTATTACCAACATGCCCTGAAAAACACTATGTTACCAGTGTTGACGGTTGGTGGTGTTCAAATTGGTACCATGGTGGCGTACACCATTTTGACTGAGACTGTGTTCCAGTGGCCAGGCACAGGTTTTCTTTTCCTAGAAGCCATCAACCGTGTGGATACTCCGCTGATCACAGCATACGTTATCTTTGTTGGTCTGATCTTCGTGGTGACTAACACCATCGTCGATCTTCTGTATGGATTAATTAACCCAACTGTCAACCTAACTGGAAAAGGAGCGTAGTCATGAGCCAAGCAAATGTAGCAACAGTTCCTTCCGCTTGGGAACGTTTTAAGCAATCAGATTTCTTGTACTACTTTAAGCGCGATAAAGTCGCGATGACGAGTTTTACTATTTTTATGTTTTTCTTGGTGATGGCGTTAGCCGCGCCACTTATCGCACCGGCTGACCCTTATGATCTCAGTTCGATTGATATTATGGATTCAGAGCTTCCTCCGTCTTGGATGGAAGATGGCGATTCGAATTTCGTCTTAGGTACGGATGACCAAGGTCGTGATATTTTATCGACCATCCTTTATGGTTCACGCCTTTCGTTGACGATTGGTTTCCTTGCGGTAGGTCTACAACTATTTTTAGGTATTATCATTGGCTTGTCCGCGGGTTACTTTGGTGGTCGTGTTGATAGCTTCTTGATGCGTTTTGCCGATGTGCAGTTGTCGTTTTCGACCATGATGGTGGCGATCATTGTATCGGCGATATTCAAGGCCAGTTTTGGTACGGAGTTTTATAGCCAGTACGCGGTGACGATGCTGGTGGTGATCATCGGGGTGGCCGAATGGCCGCAATATGCTCGGACTATTCGTGCCTCAGTATTGGCCGAGAAAAAGAAAGAGTATGTAGAAGCAGCGCGAGTCATGGGCTTTAAAGCACCTAAAATCATGTTCCGTCATATTTTGCCAAACTGTCTGTCTCCAATCCTAGTGATCTCGACGGTACAAATTGCCAACGCCATTATGTCGGAAGCTGCATTGTCGTTCTTAGGTCTAGGTTTGCCAGTTGATCAACCATCACTAGGTTCATTAATCAGCATCGGCTTTAACTACATCTTCTCCGGTTCGTGGTGGATTACGGTTTTCCCTGGCATTGTGTTGATTACACTAGTATTGGTGGTCAACCTATTAGGTGACTGGTTAAGAGACGTATTTAACCCGAAAATCTACAAAGGGTGATCTAGAGAGATTGATTTTTAATCCCAATCCTCACTACACTAAGAGTCGCACATAAGTGCGGCTCTTTTTATTAGTGCCACTTATGGAAACTAGCCAGTCTTATCTAGAGTGTTCTGAGGATGTATATGAGCTCTTTAAATGGTGTTAAGGGATCACATTGCCTATCGGTAAGCGCAATCATGAGTACCTTGTTATTTGTTGTTAGTACCTTTTCAGCGCCTGTCGCTGCGACTGGCGTGTTGTGTGATGCGTCTCAGCCTTCTTCTTCCCAATTACCAATACTTAGCCAGGATTGTCCAATAGGTGAGGGAATTTGGAGTCAGACGGTGCCGGAAACGGCGACATCCGTGTATTGGATTCAGTGTGGCATATTGGATGACCCCATGTCATTGAATACGGCTAGAGTCTTGTATAGTGAGATTTCAACGGATGTGTGGATGAAGCCTGAGGGCGAGATTCAGCGGTGTCTCATTGGTCCTTATTATGATGTCGACTTGTTAAAGAAAGAACTGTCGAACATTAAATCAATCAAGGGATACCAAGATGCCTTTATTCGTCAGGTCGGCCCTTCAAAGCCGCAAGCTACTCACGCTGCGAGTGAACCTAAAAAGTACCCTAAATCGACACCAAAACCGCCAATGAAAGCGATGGCTAAGCCTATTGCACAGGTGATAGGTTCGCCCACCGTAAAACAGGCTAAGAGTGTCAATAAGGTGAAACCGATTCAGCCTCTAGCCAAGTCTGTATCACCATCTTTATCAGTACGGCGACAAACCCAGCTTGGCAGCCAGCGCTATGTTGTGCCTTATTTAGCGGGCAGTCAGCACCAGTTTTATATGGAACATGATAAAGCGTGGAATCGAATGGATTACAGCGCAGCCATTAAAGTATGTGGTGATCTTAATATGCATTTAGTCACCGCAAGTGAGTGGCAAAAGCTACTTAATGCGAAAGTGATGCAGAAGAATCTGTGGCCAATGCAGATGCCATATTGGGGGGATGGTCAGAAGGGGCTATTTACCAATGGCAAGGTATCACCACTAAAAAGTAATACTTTGCTCAATGTCATTTGTGTGGGTAAATAGGGCGCTTGTAGCTGCGCCCGTATAGCAATGATTAAGGTAGTAGCCAGCGAGTTTTCGTGCTGCGAGACAATAGCCAGCTTGTGAACAACGCACAACTGCCACTGATGATAACCCAGAGTGGAATCATCACGATGGGGTGACCTTGATACAGGGCGAGTTCATTCATCGGCCATAAAAACAAAGGATGAAGGATATAGATCCCTAAGCTATGCTGGCTGACAACGCTAATCACTTTTTTAAATGACTCATTGATCTTGTCGGCATAGGCTTTTGCCAGAACAAAAATCATGCAGGCTGCGAGAATGGTATTGGTCGTTTTGTACGAGAACCAACGCCCAACCGAGTAACGGTCTGCGGCAATACTATTTTCAATCACCATGTAAGTCCCCAATGCCATTCCGCCTAAGCCAAGAATAAGCGCGATCACCACCGTGGTGTTATTGATCGGCAGCTTTTGGAATAAGATGTAGCCTAACGGTAACAGCCCCATATAGAGCCAAAACTGCTCGCTCCAAGGTCCATCAATTCGCATTAAAAACAATAAAGTGGTGAGTAACCACACACCAGTCAGCGCATACAGAGCGCTATCGTTGTAGCGGCGTACAAAAATTTGTAAAAACGGGATCGCAGCGTAGAGCGGTATAAAGTAGTAGAAAAAGCCTAGGTGGTAGTAGGTGGAATGGTGGTAACTCTCCGCCAGTACATCTTTCACTGTTGCCGCATCGAACCCAGAAATTGTCCAGCCGGACAAATACGCATAAAACAACGACCAAGCAAGAAACGGGACTAATACCTTCCCCAACCTTCTGGAAAGATAGTATTTCAAATCAAATGGACGTTGGTCATTGAGCATCAATGCACCCGTGATCAAAATAAACACCGGTACCGCCCAGCGACTGAATCCATTGAAGGTAATCGCCGTGATCCACTCTCCCATAGGGATTTGCCCAAGTTCGTGGCGATAGGGACCCAATGCGTGAATGATAATGACCGCAAGCGCGGCAACGCATCGCATTACATCAAAGAAAAAGATGTGTTTTTTATCCACGGGCTAACACTCCTTATAGTATAAGTAAAAACTATAATAGATATAAGCGGATGCAGATAGAGGTGTTTGATAATAATTGAGTGACTCTTTTTAGCATGCCGAAAACACACAAGGCCTAAGGGAAATGAGCAGTGTAAAAACACTGCTCGAACAACAGCCTAAGGACAGGCTACTTCATCCCAAAACCAGTTGGATTGTGTCGGGGTTTCCCATACGCCTGGAGCGTTTTTAGCCGTGAAACATTTCCCATTATGGATGACAGTCTCACCCACATTTACTTTGGTGATTCCTGCTTCCCAGGTGATGACGCCGACTGGCGTGTCTCCGGAGTTACCACCAGTGCCGCCATCATTCCCTCCTCCGGTACCGCCGCCAGTGCCACCATCAATGACATCAACAATGCGAACTTCAGGCCAGTTGGCGTGTGAGCCAAAGAGGTTGGTGACACATTTTTCATAGTCACCAGGAACCAGTGCCGAGTAGGCGGTTTGATAGCCGACGAGGTTACACTCAAAGGATACGCCACCAGGGCGGTCTGCATGGTATTTCCAGCTTGCTTCCCAGTTGGTGTACAGCACATCAGTGGCACCATTGAGATTCAGGCTACCGTAAGGGGTTTGCTGCCAGCAGGTATTGGTTTCATCGGCTTCAATTGGAATTTGGTAGTGAGCAGATAGCCCCTCCCAATAGCGAATACGATTAACGGGTTGTCCTTTGTCTTTGTTTTGTGCACCACATTCTATACCGCCATTAATGATGTTAATGGTGGTACCAAAACCATAGCCAATACCCGCATCAACTTCACGTTGAGAAGGTGTCCATGTACGATCAATCACATGTAGCATTGCCGGCTTTGGTGCTTGAGGGGTTAAGAAAAACCAAATAGCGGAGGCAAGGTTGAGCCATGAGTCAGCCACTAAAGCGGGATTATTTAATAGGACCGTCGCATCACCGTCGTACATCACTTCAGAAAATGCCCCGTAATTGAAGTGATACGAGAGCTGCTTAGCGCCTCGACCAAAGTAGCCTTGGTTTGGCGAACATGGCCAGCGCTTATTTTGCCAGTCATTTTGGCCGCAGCCAGTCGTGTAACCAGGTTGCCCTTCTGACCAGCCCATTTCGCGCACATGGACTAAAGCTTGCTGCCACTCCTCCAGCGCTAGTGGGTTATCCCAAGTATTATCAATGGCGATATGCCCGCCTGTTTCTTGAGAAAAATGCGCAAAGGCGGTCACAATCGAGCGCTTACAGATAGCGTCCGCATTACGCCCGTCAGTGTAGTCACCACAGAAAGCAGGAAACTTACCAATCGCTTGTAAGAAGCGTTGATAGGTATATTCCGGTGCTGCCATTTGGGTTAAAAAATCCCACTCACTACGAGGGAATACGCGTTCTGCTCTTTTTACGTTGCTTGGGTTATTCGCCGCACCAGCATCAATAAGGTCGACCGCGCTATTTGGCGCGGTGGCTAACGCATTCGCCCACACGGCATACATAGGGTCGGACGTTTGTGCTTGTTCGCTGGCTATCACTTCAGAGCGCAGTAATATGTATCCGGTTGGGTTTTGCGGGTCGGGTTGGGGATTCACTGCCAAAGTGGGGGCGCTGATGATACTGAGCAGGCAGAGCCCAAGAGTCGGTTTCATTGTAGAGTTCCTTTTTTTTGATTAGTTAGAGGTCGCTACTTAGATGCTCATTCTGCATTCTTTTTATTTAGTAGCGAAAAAAACTATAGAAAAAGGGTGGAATGAGTACGAGTCGAACGTGAGAAACGAATAGTAACTATTGTCGTGATGCGAGGCACTTCTGATCCTATGTGAGGATTGAGCAGTGATGTTGCTTAGAAATATGACCGAGAGCGAAATAAAAAACCGATATGAGGTCGGCTTTTTATCGGGCAGTGAAGTGAATTTTTTCTACTTCTTGTCTATTGAAGATCCAAAAGCGCCGCGACTGAACGCTCGACGATGTCACAGACAGAGCCGTCAATATTGATTGTCAGGGTTTGTGGTTCACTCTCTGGACGTTCAAGAATATCAAATTGGCTGCTAATCATATTTTCTTTCATAAAGTGACCGTCCCTTTGGCGCATTCTTTGCAAAATCAGCTCCTGATGACCATCTAAAAACAAAAATGTGACATTATGATTGTCGCCACGAATGATCTCTCGATAGGATTGTTTGAGTGCCGAGCAGACAATGACCGCATGTTCATTGTTTTGTTCCAGACTATAGGCCGCATCATGAATTCGCTCTAGCCAGGGCGCTCGGTCTTCGTCTGTTAATGGGCAGCCTTGTGACATTTTTTCAATGTTACTTTTAGGGTGAAGATCATCACCATCAATAAATTTTCGGTTTAGCCGTTCAGCCAATTGAGCGCCCACAGTACTCTTACCACATGCAGTGACTCCCATGACAATAATGCTACTTCCTTTCATTTAATCTCCTCTACAGAAACCTGCGCGCTCTCTCATTTTTTGAAATCGCTTATAAATTAATGTTTATCTTATAAATGTTATGGGTAACATGTTACTGGTAACGTCGAGAAATGTGAAGTCACATATAAAACAGCATGGAATGAAGAGTAAGTGAATCGTGATTGAGCACGCGCTTGCTGTCACTGGAATGAATGTCTTTAGGGGATAAAAATGGCCAATAATTACCGAGCAATCGCAAAATCGGTTGTTGAACACTTAGGGGGAAAAGACAACGTTTCCGCCTTAACACACTGTATGACTCGATTACGATTTGTTGTACATCATTCTGAGAGCGTGGATATCGAAAGCCTAAAAACACTGAAAGGTGTCATGGGTGTGGTAGATAATGGCGACAAAGTACAGGTTATTATTGGTAATGAAGTGTCTTATGCCTACCAAGAGATCATGGCTATCTGCAATATGGCTTCTGACAGTGGTGCAGCAGTGCCAGTCAAAAAAGAGAAGCTAACTGCGAAGTCTGTGGGTGCGAAAATGTTGGATGCCCTCGTGGGCACGATGTCTCCACTGATTCCGGCGATCATTGGTGGTTCGATGGTGAAGCTGCTGGCAATGGTGCTGCAAATGACAGGTTGGATGGAGCCAAACGCGCCAACACTGATCATTTTAAACGCCATTGGTGATGGGGCGTTCTTCTTCCTACCAGTGATGGTTGCGGCATCTGCCTCGGTTAAATTTAAAACTAATATGTCGCTGTCTATTGCTATCGCGGGTGTGCTTATTCATCCCAACTTTATGGCACTGATGGAGCAAGCCGCTCAGGGTCAGCATGTTGATTTCTTTGGCATACCTATTACGTCAGTGAAATACACCTATACGGTGATTCCTGTACTGGTGATGACTTGGGTGCTTTCTTATATCGAGCGTTGGGTGGATAGTATTACACCTGCGGTAACGAAGAACTTCCTAAAACCAATGTTAATTGTCTTAATTTCCGCACCAATTGCAATTGTTCTGATTGGTCCATTTGGTATTTGGGTTGGTACGGCTCTATCTGCACTGGTTTACACGATTTACAATACATTAGGTTGGTTGTCTGTCGCGATTATGGGGGCACTTTGGCCGCTATTAGTGCTCACTGGCATGCACCGAGTTTTCACCCCAACCATCATTCAAACTATTGCCGAAACAGGCCGAGAGGGCATGGTTATGCCATCTGAAATTGGTGCCAATATTGGCATGGGTGGAGCGTGTCTAGCCGTTGCCTACAAAACGAAAAACAGCGCACTAAAGCAAACGTCACTCGCAGCAGGTGCGTCCGCTATTTTTGCTGGCATTTCAGAGCCTGCGCTTTACGGGGTACTCGTTCGCCTTAAACGTCCACTTATCGCAACCATGATTACAGGCTTCATTGTTGGCGGTCTAGCTGGAATGGCGGGGATTGCTAGTCACTCTATGGCGGCGCCAAGTCTCTTTACTAGCGTGCAGTTTTTTGATGTTAATGATCCCATGAGTATTGTCTGGGTCTTTGGTCTGATTGCGTTGTCGATCGTTCTTTCATTCGTGCTCACACTGATGTTGGGGTTTGAAGATATTCCAGAAGATGACAGCGATTACAATTCAGTATCGCTACAAGAAGAGTCGGAGAAAGACGCTAAAGATAAAGTCACCACAGCACCAGTCACCGCTTAAGTCGCGCATACCGTGTTGTTAGGCAATTTACTATTCAAGTCACCGAGGGTATCGGTGACTTTTACTGTTTAGAGGGCGTTATGTCAGAGATACAATTTCCCCACGACTTTCTGTGGGGTGGTGCAATTGCTGCCAATCAATCAGAAGGTGCTCATCGAGCGGGCGGAAAAGGATTAACCACGGTTGATATGATCCCATACGGCGAAAACCGTATGCCAATAAAACTGGGTCAAGTTGAACAGGTGGAGTTGAGCGAAGAGGAATTTTACCCTAGCCACAATGCGATCGACTTTTATCATCGCTATAAGGAAGACATTGCACTGCTTGCTGAAATGGGTTTTAAAGTGTTCCGTATGTCGATTGCATGGAGCCGAATCTACCCTAAGGGTGATGAATTAGAGCCAAATCAGGCTGGGCTGGACTTTTATCGCGCTGTATTTGAAGAGTGTAAAAAATATGGCATTGAGCCGCTAGTCACGCTATGTCACTTTGATGTGCCTATGCACTTGGTTAACGAATATGGCTCGTGGCGCAGCCGTAAAATGATCGAGTTCTTTAGTCGCTATGCTCGTACTTGCTTTGAGCAATACAAAGGTCTGGTTAAGTATTGGCTCACTTTCAATGAAATTAATATCCTTCTCGCCAGTCCATTTTCTGGTGCAGGACTATTGTTTCAAGAGGGTGAAAATCATGACCAAGTGAAATACCAAGCGGCTCACCATGAGTTAGTGGCGAGTGCGCTAGTTACCAAGATTGCGCACGAAGTGGATCCGCAAAACCAAGTAGGTTGTATGCTGGCTGGTGGTAATTTCTACCCTTACTCTTGTAAGCCTGAAGATGTATTGACGGCCATGGAGAAAGATCGCGAAAATCTATTTTTTATTGATGTTCAGTCACGTGGTTATTATCCATCTTATGCTCAGAAAGTCTTCGATCAAAAAGGCGTCGTTCTTGAGACGGAAGAGGAAGACTTTGAAATTTTAGCCAATACTGTCGACTTCATTTCGTTTAGCTACTACGCCTCTCGCTGTGCTGCTGCTGATATGAATGAAGGCAATACCAGCGCTGCGAATGTCGTTAAGTCGATTAAAAATCCGCATCTGCCAGCAAGTGACTGGGGCTGGGTTATCGATCCTACGGGGTTACGTATCACCATGAACACGCTCTATGACCGCTACCAAAAGCCACTGTTTTTGGTTGAGAATGGTTTAGGAGCAAAAGATAGCCTAGATGAGAATGGTGAGATTAATGACGATTACCGTATCGATTATCTGCGAAAGCACATCAAGGCGATGCATGACGCAATGACGGATGGCGTACCTTTGATGGGCTTTACGCCTTGGGGATGTATTGATCTTGTTGCCGCTTCAACTGGTGAAATGACTAAACGTTATGGGTTTATCTACGTTGATCGCGATAATCTTGGCGGCGGCACATTAAACCGCATTCCGAAAAAATCCTTCTATTGGTATAAAAAAGTGATTACCAGCAATGGCTCTGACCTTGGTTAATTACGCCAAATAGTCTCGTAAAACGAAAAAGGGCCTAAGTTATACTTAAGCCCTTTTGCTAAAAGTTTCTAATAATCAACGCATTGTGACGAATTCTTCACTGCCAGTCGGGTGAATAGCGACTACCGCATCAAAGTCCGCTTTGGTTGCGCCCATCTTCATCGCAACGGCAAAACCTTGAATCATTTCATCGACAGTAAAACCAATACCGTGTAAGCCCACTACGGTTTCTTCAGGGCCAGCACAGACCAACTTCATTTTGCATGGTTGACGGTGCTTCGTCACTGCGGTGTACATTGCTGTGAAGCCAGAGGTGTACACCTTGACGTTTTCTTTGCCGTACTTCTCTTCAGCTTCTTGTGTTGTCAGACCAATGGTGCCAATAGGTGGGTGGCTAAAGACGACGGTTGCCACTAAGTCATAATCCATTTTTGCGTCAGGTTTGTTGTTGAACAGACGCTCAGACAATTGACGGCCGGCTTTTACTGCCACTGGAGTTAACTCGATACCGCCTTCCATAATATCGCCGACACAGTAAATGCCTTCAACATTAGTGGTTTGGTACTCATCTACTTTGATGTAACCACGATCATTGGTTGCCACGCCGGTTGCACTTAGGTTAATGGCATCGGTGGCTGGGTGACGGCCAATGGCCCAAATAAGTTGGTCAACGTTTTGTGTGTTGCCGTTTTCTAGATGGAGAGTTAGGCTGCCATCGGCTTCTTTCACCACTTCTTTTGGTACAGAGTGCGTATGCAGTGTTGGACCTTCGGTGTTCATCACCTCAACTAAGGTTTCAATGATCATTGGGTCAAAGCTGCGAAGTGGGGATTCTTTACGACAGAACAAATGCGTTTCTGTGCCTAGTGCGTGCAATACGCCAGCGATTTCAACGGCAATATAACCAGCACCAATCACTGCGACGCGTTTTGGTTGTTCGTTAAGCTCAAAGAAGCCGTTTGAATCAATGCCGTGCTCTGCACCTGGAATGTTTGGAATGCTTGGGCGACCACCAACGGCGATAAGAATGTGGTCAGCAGTATAGTGCTCACCATTTACTTCTACCGTTTTAGCGTCAACAAATTTGGCAAACCCTTTGATGACATGGACGTTGTTATTACCAAGTACACGGTCGTAAGACTGATGGATTCGACCAATGTAGGCTTGACGATTCTCAACCAGTTTACTCCAATCAAAGCCTTTCACTTCAACATCAAAGCCATAATCTTCAGCGTATAGGTTCATGGCTTCTGCTACTTGAGCACCATGCCACATTACTTTCTTTGGTACGCAACCAACGTTGACGCAAGTGCCGCCAAGATCTTGCGCTTCAATTAGCGCAACTTTAGCACCGTACATTGATGCTCGGTTTGCCGATGCAATACCGCCGCTGCCGCCACCAATACAGATATAGTCAAAATGAGTCGCCATTACGTTCTCCGAAAGCTGATTAATTTTATGATTTGTTTATAACAAGAACATTGGGGTGAGCATAGTTGAACTCAATATAGCCGTCATGTTTTGTTAAAGAATCGCTATCTCTATCATAAATCGAGTCTAGCAACTTTAGCCAATGGGAAAAAGTGGCATTGATTATGAGTAATAACGATTAATGGTAAGGGTATTGAGAGAATGTTGGTTTTTTCTTGCCCAGCCCTTGCTATTACAAGGGCTGGTGGATTTTGGTGTCCATTCTAATATTGATGGTTATTGGCGTAGAAAGGACATAGCGTTGTTGATGGGATTAACCGCAACAACTGCTAGTGCCGCAACCACTTTGTGCTTGTATATCTTTTCCATCAGCAAGATAGGTATTGGTCAGATAGAAATCACCAAATAATGCCAAAAAATCATCAGACACCGTTTTCTCAACCAACCCTGTCGCGAGCAGGTTGTGCTGCCAAGTTTGCATTTTTGGTAGACCACATAAAAAGTCGAAGCCAGAGTGCTGTTTTACGATTGACGCACGATGCAGTAAAGGTAACCAAGCGAGATCGACATGACTTAACGTATCCGATTTAAAGAACGCAGACTTACCTGAAAGCTGGTTTTCTGCTTTGGTAAAAGCGGCTATCAGTTTTTCCGCGCGAGCATCAAATGTTGCTTTATCTTTACTGCTCATCGTGCCGCATTGCGGCAAATAGTGTTTAGACCCTAAGTAGCTCCAAGCTCGGTCTAATGCACGCTGTTCATTAGTGACCCCTTGCTCTAATGGGCCGTATTCGTCTTCGATGTATTCGATGATGGCATCAGATTCAAACAAACTGATACCGGATTCCGTCACCATAACAGGGACTTGACCATTGGGTGAGATATCTAGAAACCATTGAGGTTTTTCTTTTAGGCTGATGTACTCGATCTCATAAGGGATCTGTTTTGCTTCCAGTGCAGCAGTCACTCGTTGAACAAACGGACAAATCTTAAAGCTAACAATTTTAATCATTTGGGTTTCTCACTAGGGTTAGTAATAGGGAGTACGGGAGTACTTTCACTAGTAAGACGTGGCGCAACGGAAAAAGACGAAAATAATTTCAATAAAGTGGAAATTATTTTAGAAAGCTGAGGGAATAGAGATAAAAAAGGCGCAACCTTGTTTTGAAAAACAAGAGATTACGCCTTCATGCCGTTCAAATGATTGAATCGTGTTTACTCAGGAACAATCCATTCAACTTTATAATGTCCCGTCGCTGGGGCGATCTTGTCTTTGAGATAAGGCAAGATGTCATTCATTTGCTGCTCTAGCATCCATGGAGGGTTGACCACAATCATTCCCGATGCCGTCATGCCTCGCTCATTGGTATCCGGCGATACGCCTAACTCAATTTGCAGGATTTTACGAATGCCTAAGCCTTGTAGCCCCTCAATCATGTCTTCGATATCGACACGGTTCACCACCGGATACCAAATGGCATAAATACCCGTTGCCCAACGTTTATAGCTTTGCGCAATGGCAGTGACGACATCACGATATTCTTTCGCCAATTCGTAAGGTGGGTCGATTAGGACCAAACCGCGTCGTTCTGCTGGTGGAAGGCTACCTTTAAGACGTTGAAAGCCATCTTCTTTAAATATTTTCACTTGGCGATCGCGGTGAAACTCTTGCTCAAGTAACGGGAAGTCACTTGGGTGAAGCTCCGTTAACATCATGCGATCTTGTGGGCGAAGATGGGCGCGTGCGACTCTAGGAGAGCCAGGGTAGTAACGCAGCGTGCTGTCATTATTAAGCTGAGTGATCGACTCAATGTAAGACGCCATCTCTTTAGGAATATCAGCATTACCCCAAATACGGGCGATGCCTTGCTTATATTCGCCGGTTTTTTCCGACCACTCGTGGGTAAGATCGTAGCGACCAACACCAGAATGAGTATCGTGATAAACGAACGGCTTATCCTTGTTTTTTAGGGAATTAAGGATAAGACTTTGTACTATATGTTTGACGACGTCGGCGTGGTTGCCCGCGTGGAAACTGTGTCGATAGCTCAGCAAAATGAAGACTCACTTAAAAGGTCGAATGCACGGATTATAACCCTATCTGCCACCGATACCCAGATAACCAGCAGAAAACTGTGCATCATTAAAATCACACTCTGCGTCATGAGTGGTGAGTTGCTATTGATTTTTTCTATTATCGCCTACATTTATCTATTAATTACGCTCACTTATCTTCTTAAGAGAAAGTGAAGGACCCAAACACTCAAAAGGGATGCTGCATGTCTAATCCGTTAATCAGTTTTACTGACTTACCTCCTTTTTCACAGATTAAGCCAGAACACGTAAAACCGGCTGTTGAGCAAGCGATTGAAGCGTGCCGCCGTAAAATCGATCAAGTGTTGGCAGAAAATGAGACGCCAACGTGGGATTCAGTGATTGCACCCATTGATGAAATTGACGATCGTCTGAGTCGTCTATGGTCACCCGTCAGCCATATGAATTCGGTGATGAATAGTGATGAGCTTCGTGACGCCTATGAAAGCTGCCTGCCTATCTTGTCTGAGTACGGCACATGGGTTGGTCAACATAAAGGGCTATACGAAGCGTATAAAACGATTAAAGCCAGCGATGCGTATGCAGCGCTCACGCAAGCTCAAAAGAAGACCATCCAAGATTCATTGCGAGACTTTGAATTGTCGGGAATTGGCCTTCCAGCGGCAGAGCAGCACCGATATGGTGAGATCAGCAAACGTATGTCTGAGCTAGGCTCGCAATTTTCGAATAATGTGCTCGATGCCACCATGGGCTGGAACAAGCATATTACTGATAAAGCACAGCTCGCGGGGATGCCAGAATCGGCGTTGGCGGCCGCGCAAGCTGCTGCGGAATCAAAAGAGCTTGATGGCTATCTACTCACGTTGGATATTCCATCGTACCTTCCTGTGATGACCTACTGTGATAATGAAGCGCTGCGCAAAGAGCTGTACGAGGCTTATGTCACACGCGCGTCTGACCGTGGTCCAACAGCAGGGAAGTGGGATAACACGGAAATTATTGCTGAGCAGCTTAAATTGCGCCATGAAATCGCGCGTTTATTAGGCTTTAGTAGCTTTAGTGAAAAATCGCTCTCGACAAAAATGGCTGAAAATCCAGGACAAGTGCTTAGCTTCTTGAACGATTTAGCGACGAAAGTTAAACCGCAAGGTGAGCGTGAAGTTGAAGAGTTGCGTCAGTTTGCACAAAAAGAGTGCGGTGTGACGGAGCTTAACTTGTGGGATATCGCGTATTACAGCGAGAAGCAAAAACAAAACTTATTCCAGTTCTCTGATGAAGAACTGCGCCCTTACTTCCCAGAGTCAAAAGTAGTGAGTGGCTTGTTTGAAGTGCTAAATCGAGTGTTTGGCATGCAAGTACAAGAGCGTGAGGGCATCGATACATGGCACGAGTCTGTGCGATTCTTTGATATCTTTGACGCCTCAAACACGCTACGCGGTAGCTTCTATTTAGATCTCTATGCGCGAGAGCACAAACGTGGCGGCGCATGGATGGATGAGTGCCGTGTGCGCCGAACCAATCTTGCTGGTGATTTACAAACGCCTGTAGCGTACTTAACGTGTAACTTTAATAAACCGGTTGGTGATAAGCCTGCGTTGTTTACTCATGATGAAGTCGTGACGTTATTCCATGAAACGGGACACGGCATTCACCACATGCTGACTCAGATTGAAACTGGTGCAGTGTCTGGTATTAATGGCGTGCCTTGGGATGCCGTTGAGCTACCAAGCCAGTTTTTAGAAAACTGGTGTTGGGAAGAAGAAGCGCTGTCGTTTATCTCTGGGCATTATGAAACAGGTGAGCCGCTGCCAAAAGCCATGCTAGATAAAATGCTGGCCGCGAAAAACTTCCAATCCGCTATGTTTATTCTACGTCAGCTTGAATTCGGCTTGTTCGACTTTACGTTGCACACTGAATATGACCCAGAAATCGGTGCGCGTGTGCTGGAAACGTTAGCGAATGTGAAAGCGAAAGTTGGGGTGTTACCAAGCCTAGAGTGGAACCGTTTCTCTCATAGCTTCAGCCATATTTTTGCTGGTGGCTATAGTGCGGGATACTACAGCTATTTGTGGGCGGAAGTACTCTCGTCAGATGCGTATTCACGCTTTGAGGAAGAAGGGATTTTTAACAAAGAAACCGGACAAAGCTTCTTGAATAACATTTTAGAAATGGGCGGAAGTGAAGAGCCGATGGAGCTGTTTAAACGCTTCCGTGGTCGAGAGCCTCAAATTGATGCGCTACTGCGTCATTCTGGCATCAGCGCTTAAAACACACTATGACGAAATGATAAAGCCTCTCACTTGAGAGGCTTTTTTATGGGTCGACATTGCGGCTGATTGGGTTTTGTAACGAAATCAACGTTTCCGTGGACTGCACTTCATCGATCGCTTGAAGTTTATTAATGAGTACGTGCTGTAATTCTTCAATTGAGCGGCACATCAATTTGACGAAGATGTTGTAAGCGCCGGTGGTGTAATAAGCCTCAACAACTTCATCGAGTGCGTCGAGTTTTTCCAGTGCCGAGTGGTAATCACGCGCTGCGTAGAGGTTAATACCAATAAAACAACAGACGTCGTAGCCTAGCTTTTTGGTGTTCACCACCACCTCTGTGCCTTCAATAATGCCAGCCGCTTTCATTTTTTCAATACGAACATGAATAGTCGCAGGGCTGACATCAAAGCTTTTTGCCATTTCAGCATAAGGGCGTCGTGCGTCTTCCATCAGTGTTTTTAGAATCGCCTTGTCGAGATCATCTAACCCATTGACGCTGTGCATAGTGAATCCTTAATTTTAGGCTGTCATTGACAATAAAGAGGCTGTAGAGCTTAGCACTAAAATGTTGAGGCCGTCTGCGTATGGATCACGCTTATTGGTAGACGGATGGACTTCATGTACACTTGCTGCGTTACTTTAAACCTTTTCGGAGCCAACCTTGCACATCCAACTTATCTGTGAATATTCCCCGCGCCAAAGTGAACTCGATCAGTTGGCACAACGTTGGGGATTGGACGCATCTGATGACAGTGAGTTTGCGTTGGTACTGACTGAAGAGCGCTTAGAACTGCGTAAACTTGATGAGCCCAAGTTGGGCGCTATTTTTGTGGATCTGGCCAGCGGAGCGGTGGCGCACCGCCGAAAGTTTGGTGGTGGAAAAGGGCAGGCCATTGCGAAAGCTGCTGGACTGAATAAAGGGGCGACCCCCGTGGTACTCGATGGCACCGCAGGATTGGGGCGAGACGCGTTTGTATTAGCGTCGCTTGGCTGCAAGGTGCAAATGGTTGAAAGGCATCCAGTCGTTGCTGCACTGCTTGATGATGGTTTAGCGCGCGCTAAGCAAGATCCAGAGATTGGCTCGTGGGTGTCTGAGCGCATGTCATTGCTCCATGCATCAAGCTTGGATGCGTTAACGCTTCTTGCCGATGACCCGGATTTTCAACAGCCCGATGTAGTGTATTTGGATCCCATGTACCCTCACCCAGAAAACAAGAAAAAAAGCGCATTGGTCAAAAAAGAAATGCGAGTTTTTCAATCTTTGGTTGGTGCCGATATGGATGCCGATGGCCTATTGGAGCCCGCACTGCGATTAGCGAGTAAGCGTGTGGTGGTAAAGCGTCCAGATTACGCGAATTGGCTCGATGAGAAAAAACCGACAATGGCGATTGAAACCAAAAAAAATCGGTTTGATGTTTATGTTAATGCATCAATGAGTTAAACCTAACTCGGCTTACTTTGTGACTAAACCCCTCCATGTAACTTGCGTAAGTTACTTGTCACCAGTCTCATTAGGCTGTATATCTAACTAAGAATCATTATTATTCGTTATTTTAAGTAGCTGATATTGGGAGTGGCCGTTATTGGTTGCTCTTGCGGATCTTGGTTAGCTGGAGGGTTGTATGGCTAAGCGTCTTTGTAAGTTAAATCGTCATGACATCAATGCAAATTTAGGGGATATTCATCGTCTAGTTGCTGAGCCTAAATTTCTTTGTCGTTCCTGCTCCCGTTCATCTGCCGATAGCTCAACGTTATGTAAGCCAGCCGCGATCCCACCGATGAGTTGCCAAGTAAAACCAGCAAAAGAGAAACTTACCTGTGGTTTATTACTTGAGGGCATGACAAAAGAAGAAATAAGTCTAGAACAAGCTATCGCTTCAGAAGCGGCAGTATCTGAGTCAGACGTTGTCATAATGCAGGAGCCAGAAGGTAGTGATAAGAAAGCGTTAAAACGCGCGAAGAAAGCGTTAAAAAAACAGGTCAAGATGCAGAAAAAGCTGCAGAAAATAATCAAGAAGAGCCAAAAACTGGCGCGTAAACAGAGCCTGCTTGAACAAAAGTATCATCATGCAGAAATGCTGGTTAGTCAGCAGCTAGAAAAAATGCAGCCCGAGCAGCTGCATTAATAGTAGACGTCTTGTGAAACGACGGTGAGTTGTTGTGCGATATTCTTGTTTGTACAGCGTTTTTTATCGTAGAGAACGTTTGGCTGTACAGGCTTATTGCTTTGTTATGCCGGACAGGCTGCGGTATTGAGCTTCTACACGAGGTTTCACCCAGCGCTCATTGACGATTAAAGACAGCAAAATAATCCCTCCGCCAATCAGCAATCTCGGTATGTCGACATCTCGGTTCCAAATGACGATATTGACAATTAAGCCTGCAGGAACCAGTAGGTTATTCATTACCGCTAGAGCGCCCGCATTGACAGAGCACGCCCCCTTATTCCAGATAAAGTACCCTAAACCAGAAGCAATCGTGCCTAAGTAAATCAAAATACCCCATTGAGTCATGGTGGTGGGTAGTTTTTCAAAGCTGCCAAAGATTGAGAAAGCGACGGTTGCAACCACGGTGGCCCCAAGATAGAAATAGCCAAATACAGAATGTTGAGGTAGCTCAATAGTTTCACTTTCCATCACGTACTTGTAGCTTACTTGTCCGATGGCAAAGCATAGGTTTGCCCCCTGAACCACAAGATAGCCCATTAAGAAGTTGTCATTGATGCCTGCGAATTTGATAAAGGCTGCGCCGCTAACCGCGATCGCAGCGGTCACTAAGTACCACGGTGAAAAGCGACCCTTGAGTAGGTCATAAAAGAGAGTCACATAGATAGGGGTAAACACCGTGAATAGTAATACTTCGGGGACGGACAACAGCAGAAACGACTGATAATAAAAGCAATACATCAAGCCTAGCTGTATCCCACCTATCGCCATTAGCTTTGCCATCAACGTTTTAGGAACGAGCTTGAATTTAGTGAACGGTAGAAAGACGGCTGCAGCCAAGACTACTCGCATCAATACTGAAAACCAAGAATCAACCTGACCCGCTAAGTAAACGCCGATCAAACTAAAGGAAAAGGCCCATAATAGGGTGACGGAATAAAGGTAACTCATAACAGTGATTAAGTGCTTGTTTTGAATGGGGTGGTGATTATATCACCTTAAAACAAGGAAAGTGGGCGGATAAGAAAGGCTTCCTATTGGAAGCCTTGTTGGATAAGGGCGGTTAGTCTTTAATCGGCACCACTAAAAGGTCGACAGGTGTGGTATTTATTAGCTGTCGAGTGGACGATAAAATCTTGCTCCAAAAATCCTGATGATGACCGCACACCACGAGATCAACGTTAAATTCACCAATAGTGTCGGTTAATTCGTTACTGAGATCGCCACTCCCCACCAAAGAATGTTTGATAGGGTAGTTAGCATAGTCGGCAAAATCTTTTAGCTGCCGCATGGACGCTTCCATTGCCTGATGTTGGGTTTCAGCCATATTGAGATCAATCAAACCCGTATAAAGCTCTGCATAGTTCACATCGATATGAATAAAGGAAACCTGAGCATCGAGTGGCTTGGCTAGGCATACCGCTTTATCGATAAGCAGTTTACTTTCTTCTGAGAGATCCAATGCGACCAAGATATGTTTATAGCCCATAACGCACTCCTTCTGACGTAAGTTCTAGGTATAACATAGCATTGTGTTGGCAAAAAATGTGTTGAGATGATCTCAATTCACTGTCGTGACGTAATAATCTCACGGGTATTTTCTCAACATCAAGACAATAAATAGTGCGCAAAATCGCTCAAGTTTTCTAGACTCAAATTAAGAGTACAGTGTCTTACTCAGTGGTAAGAATGGATGGATGAAGCAATACTCCGCAAAATGTTATGTTATAGTAGCGTTAATTGAAGCTATGAAACTAGGAGTAGAGCATGCTTTCAGAAGCAATGGTTGAACATCTAAACGAGCAAATAAATCTCGAATTTTTCTCATCCAACCTATACTTACAAATGAGTGCTTGGTGTGAAGACAAAGGATTTGAAGGTGCAGCTGAATTTTTACGTCAGCATGCGGTGGAAGAGATGGAGCACATGCAACGTCTTTTTACTTACGTAAGTGAGACCGGCGCACTGCCTATTCTTGGCGCGATAGCTGCCCCTAAACATGACTTTACCAGTTTAGGTGATGTCTTCCGTGAAACGTATGAGCATGAGCAAATGATTACCGAGCAAATCAACAAGCTCGCACATGTCGCTTTCACTGCACAAGACTACTCGACGTTTAATTTTCTTCAGTGGTACGTTGCCGAGCAGCACGAAGAAGAAAAATTGTTTAAAGGGATTTTAGATAAGCTAGAACTCGTTGGTGAAAATGGTCAAGCGCTATTCTTCATCGACAAAGATTTAGCCATGTTAGCAAAAGAAGGTTCTTCTTCCATTATGGATACCCCCGCTGTGTAACATCAGCGAAAAAAGCCGTTAGATCGTCTTTTTCTCTTGGGTATCTTGGAAGAGGTAGGGAGGAAAAGATGATCAGTGGCGACACTATTCTACTAGCATTGATGCTCATTACGTCAGTCAATATGGCAAGGTATCTGACTGCACTACGCTCACTTATTTATATCATGCGTGAAGCCCACCCGTTGCTATATCAGCAAGTGGATGGCGGTGGCTTTTTTACCACCCATGGCAATATGACCAAGCAGGTTCGCCTGTATTCCTATCTAAAAACCAAGGAATACTATCATCACCATGACGAAGTGTTTATTTCCAAGTGTAATCGAGTGAGAGAGCTGTTTGTCTTGTCATGTGCATTGGCTGGTGTGTCACTATTGGCGGCGTTTTTACTGTAGAGTTGGGGATGACGTTGATTTGAACGTCACGTAATCGAGCAACCTTTGACTACTCACTCAGGGATTGCGAGGGCGCGAAAGATTGCAATACCAAAAAGACTCGCTACAATGGCGAGCAATAAGAGATAAGGATGTGCTTTGGCACATCCTTTTTTGTTGATTCCATTTTTTGTGTGTCGGTAGAGTAAAGCTATGAGCAATAAATTTGATGTGGTCGTGATTGGTGCTGGAGCCGCAGGATTGATGTGTGCTGCGGAAGCGGGTAAGCGCGGACGTCGTGTGCTGGTTTTAGATCATGCCAAAAAGCCAGGTCGAAAAATTCTCATTTCAGGTGGTGGAAAATGTAATTTTACCAACCATGATGTGACGCCAAATCATTACCTATGCCAAAATCGTCATTTCGTAAAATCCGCATTGTCTCAATACAGCAATTGGGACTTTATCTCGATGATTTATAAGCATGGGATTGAGTTTGAAGAGCGCGACCACGGTCAGCTTTTCTGTTTAGATTCGGCAAAAGAAATCGTCAAAATGTTATTGGATGAATGCGATCTGCCGACCGTTCGCTTTCAGTACCAAACGGACGTACATTCCATCACCAAAACAGACAGTGGATTCTCATTTCACGCCGACAGTGCTAATGCGGGTAATGCCGTCATCGAGTGTGACTCGCTAGTGATCGCCACGGGTGGCTTATCTATGCCAAAGTTAGGCGCGACCCCGTTTGGTTATAAAGTGGCAGAGCAGTTTGGGTTAGAGGTTATCTCAACGTCAGCGGGTCTCGTGCCGTTTACGCTACACAAAGAAGATAAAGAGGACTTTGCTGAATTGTCCGGGATTGCTATTCCGGCCGAAATCACCGCAGTGGATGGGACAATGTTCAAAGAAGCATTGCTGTTTACCCATCGTGGTTTATCAGGGCCATCTGTGTTGCAAATTTCTTCATTTTGGAAGCCAGGGCAACCAGTTACGGTTAACTTAGTGCCAAATTCAGATGTGGATGAACTCCTGTCATCTACTCGTGAAAATCATCCAAATCAAAGCCTAAAAAACACCTTAGCCCGAGTGCTACCTAAACGGTTGGTTGAGCTTCTCATCGAAAGAAAAGTGTTTGCCGATAAGCCGTTAAAGCAGTTTAACCCGAAAGAAATGGCCGATATTGTACGCCAGCTTGAGCAGTGGAAGATTGTACCTAATGGTACTGAAGGTTACCGCACTGCTGAAGTGACCTTAGGGGGCGTGAATACCGATCATCTATCTTCAAAAACCATGGCATGTAAATCCGTCCCGGGTTTGTACTTTATTGGCGAAGTGATGGATGTGACTGGCTGGTTGGGCGGATATAATTTCCAGTGGTGTTGGTCCTCTGGGTTTGTTGCGGGGCAACACGTTTAACGCATTATCCCCTCTTATTATCGAGTGACACGGCTCTAATAGAGCCGTGTCCTAGTGATGTTGAACTACACTTTTTGTATCGGAAAGACCTCGCTTGGCGCAATAAACTCTTGCTGCGCAGCAATGGTTTGTAGCTCCCATTCCCCACGATTTTGTGTCTCTTTTAGCACGCCATAACTGGCGTTATTGGCATGTTCAAACGCCTGCTCTGGCGACCAACCTTTTAACAGACCCGCAGTGAACAATGCAGAGATGAGATCGCCAACTCCGACCGGCTGTTTATCAAAATCTAGATGCGGGCGCTGGGCAATATAGCAGCCTTGTTTCGTCGCTAGCATCATGGTGAACTTTTCATTCGACACACTATGCAGGTGCTTAACCAGTACCATTTGGGGCCCCTTAGCTAAGGCTATATGACACGCGGTGACGGCATCTTCGAGGCTATTAATCGCAATATCGGCGAACTGGCCTAATTCAAATTGATTCGGCACGATCACATCTGCCATAGGCATGACGCGTTTGACTAAGTGCTCCGTCGTACCTGCGGGCACGATGCACCCTTTTTCTGGCGAGCCCATCACAGGATCACAAACATAGATGGCTTCTGGGTTTTGAGCTTTGACTTTTTTGACGGCATCAATGACAGCAAGGCATTGCTCGGCGCTGCCTTGGTAGCCCGATAAAACAGCCTGGCAATTAGCCAGTTGGCCAATATTGTCGATTCCCTCAATCAAAGAAGCAATGTCTTGGGCAGAAAAGGCTTGTCCGGTCCAACCTTGCTGATATTGAGTATGGTTAGAAAACTGAACGGTATGAATAG
This sequence comes from Vibrio nomapromontoriensis, assembly GCF_050337205.1. Taxonomy (NCBI): domain Bacteria; kingdom Pseudomonadati; phylum Pseudomonadota; class Gammaproteobacteria; order Vibrionales; family Vibrionaceae; genus Vibrio; species Vibrio nomapromontoriensis. Next base: position 79,327 of record NZ_JAKJSS010000018.1, on the reverse strand, counting down.
GCCAAACTTCAAATCCCATTCGCTGCAGAGGAAAAGTGGCTGAACTGTTGCCAGCATGGCCATAGACAACATGGGATTGAATGGAGATAACGCCCTTCATGGTGGCTCCTGATGATTGAATAGTAAGTACCCTGACTAATATGAGCGCGAAAGTCTGCTCAATCAAGATTTAACCACATAAATATCCTGATTATAGGGTACTAGCATCAATTTGATGCTGAGAAGCTGCTGAGAACACTCCTGACACCTTTGCTTTCGCGATCAAATACCGTTCCACCCAGAGCAGCTCGCCACTTACCGCTTTTGTTTTGAACGATATACTTAGCTGAAAGCTCTAGCGACTCGTCCACCACTGCTCATGACGTAATGGCCAATATAAGCAGGAATAAAGACCGATTGACCTTTGGTTAGAGACAAGCATTCACCGTTATGACTCGTCAGCGTTAGATCATCATCTATTGCCATTACTATTTCAGCGCTGCTAGTGAGTATTTGTTCCTGTTGAGGGCAATGAAATATATTGAAATTAAAATCATTCACTGGAATTTCATAGTGATCACATGAACCCGTGTGTGAGGGGGAGAGTAACAACTGGTTAAAGGGGGTAGGGCTGAATTCTGTACATGCGACTAACTCTGCTACATCAATGTGTTTGGGGGTTAATCCAGCACGCAACACGTTGTCTGAATTGGCCATAATCTCTAACCCGGTTCCTTTAATGTAAGCGTGCGGAGTGTTCGCATTTAAATACATCGCTTCACCTGGTTGCAATGTGATCAAATTAAGAAGTAGAGCCGAAAATAGTCCAATATCGTTGGGGTACTGGTGGCTAAGCTCTATGATTAATGCGCATTCGGTTTGTTCTTGGTGGACGGCAGAGTAAGCCAGCAACTGCTCTAATGCGTTGTGTTTCGCTTGCTCATTCAGAGTTAATAGATGACGGAAAAAAGTTTTCAAGCCTTTAGCGTTAAGGTTGTTGCTAAAGTCTTCAATCAAACCTGTAAGCTCACAACAATTTACTTGCCTGAACAAGCTCATTATCTCGCTATATTCTCGGAATCCATTCATCGCTTTGTATTCTGTAATCGCGTAAACCAACTCAGGTTTATGGTTCGAATCTTTGTAATTACGATGCCCTGCGGTGAGAGGGATTTTTGCTTGTTCTTCTTTTGCAAAACCTATCTCAGCTTGGTCTTTATTAGGGTGAACCTGAACAGATAGCGCTTTTTCTGCCGCCAAAATCTTAAATAAGAATGGCAGTTCGCCAAACTCTTGTGCGATATCGGTTGATAGGTATGCTGGCTTATTCTTGTTAATAAGTTCAGATAGAGAGAGCAAATGCTGGTCAACTATGACCATTGAGCACCCTCTAGGATGCGCCCCCATCCATACTTCAGCTTGTGGTTGTTGTGGCTCATTTTTAAAGCCAAACAGTTCGTGCATTGAAGAAACACTTCCCCATGCATAGTTCTGTATCGTGTTTTGCATAGGGAAAAATGAGTGTTCTGATAAAGGGCGAAGTGACATGAGTTTTTCCGTAGTGAACTCTTTGAAGCAATTCAAGAGAGCACATTTCTGATGGCGATAAATAATCAGAAAGGTTACAGAGAGAGGTGAGAACTCACATGAGAGGAGGTCTTAGAGGGAGTAGGAAAAATTCTTAGAAGCGAATGAGAAAGGTGAAAAGCGTGAATAGAATCACATTTGGATTTTATCGATGGGCGATGCGGAAAACAAGATAGCGGTCAATAAAGTGCGCCGCTATCTTATTGGCCGCAATACCCCTCACAAACCAACTTGAACATCGGTACTTTTTTGAGGTGACTGTGCTTGTAAGAAAGGCAGTAAAAGAAGCCCGATAACGGCAGCACATGTAGAAATGGTAATGAAGAATCCACTCCAGCCGTAGGTTTCTAAAACGAGCGCTAATGGGTAACCAGAAAGTGCTGCTCCCATATAAGCAAATAAGCCAACAAAGCCCGTTGCCGCGCCTGCCGAGTCTTTATGCGAACACTCGGCCGCGGCCATTCCGATCAACATTTGGGGCCCAAAAACAAAAAAGCCAACACAAAATAGCCCGGCGGCTTGAAACACAAAGTTGGTTAGCGGCATAAGCCATAGCGCTGATACCGAGAGGAAAATGCCAATGGCAAACAAAATATTCATTGGTCCACGATTGCCTGCAAACAACCGATCAGAGCCCCACCCAGCCACTAATGACCCAACGAAACCGCCAATTTCAAATAAAGACAGAGCGGCATTCGCATTGATCAAACTGTAATTGTGCTCTTCGGTTAGATATAAGTTCCCCCAATCGTTAACGGCCGTTCTTACGATATAGACCAACACATAGCTAAAGGCGAGCAGCCAAATGTATTTGTTACTGAACACATAAGTTTTCAATATCTCTCGATAACTGAGCCCTTGTCCATGGCTCTCTTGTGCTAATTCTAGGGGATCATTTCGCCACTTTCCTACGGTAGGGAGCCCCATAGTGCTTGGCTTATCCCGTAAACGCCAACAGACAATAATCCCAATAACAACGCCAATCACACCAGGCCAAATAAACCCAGCTCGCCAACTAAATTGAAGAGTCAGGTAGCCGACGAGAATAGGAATAAGTGCTCCACCTACGTTATGTGCGGTATTCCATATGGCCCAGCGAAATCCTCTTTCAGAACGTGAGTACCATGTCGTCAATAATTTAGAGCATGAGGGCCAACCCCAACCTTGGAACCACGCATTAAGTACCCAAAGCGAGATAAAAGCAGCTAACGAACAGGAAAAGCCGAAAGCGATATTAATCAGCCCTGTCGCGATTAAGCCAAAGCCCATAAAGTAGCGCGGGTTTGAACGGTCAGATATCGTGCCTGAAATAAATTTAGATAAGCCATAAGAGAGGTAAAAGAGCGTACCAATTAAGCCTATATCACCTTTGTCCAAGCCAAGGTCAGTGATCATTGCAGGCGTCGCATAATTAAAAGTTTTACGAGTGAAGTAAAAACCTGCGTAGCCAACGTACATTCCTATCATGATATGGAGACGCCAGTATCGATAGCTCTGATTGACCTCATCATGATTTAAAGTCTGGCTATTTGAAGTGGTTGAGCGCAGAAATCCAAACATAGTCGTTCTCACACTTTAGGTAATGTAATACTGATATTCGTGCCCGTAGAGGCGCCATTCGCGTTGATTATCATCTTGCCTCCGAGCGCTTGAACACGTTCTTGCATACCGCGAACCCCCATTCCTTTCAGAAGATCTTGTGCGGTAAAGCCAACGCCATTGTCTGAGATTCGAAGTGCAACTTGCTCATCTAGAGTTAATTCAATTCTAATTTCGCTGGCTTGGGCATATTTATAGGCGTTGTTTAATGATTCTTGGCACAGTCGAAACAGCGTGACCTTGAGAGTGTCACTCAGGCATGCGTAATCACCTTGCCAATTTAACTGTGTATCAATGCCATGGTCCGAAAATTCCATTTCCCGTATGAGCTGTTCAACCGAGTCTTTTAGATCCAGATCATCTAACATTTTAGGTCTAAGTTTTGTTAGTAGGCGTTTGGTTGTGTCGTAGATATTCAAAGACAATGACTCAATCATGCCCGCACAGCGAACACTCATTTCTGCGGCATCGACACGTTTAATAATGCTTGCCTGTGTCCGAATTGCTGTAATATTTTGGCCGATTTCATCGTGTAGCTCGCGAGCAATCTCACGGCGAACAGACTCTTCAGTCGTCACTAACTGACGTGAAAGGTTTTGATTTCGGGACAGCTCGCTTCGCAGTTTTGAATTCAGGTCTTTTTGTTTCTGAACCGCAAGGCCAAGCAAAATACCTGTGATGGTTTGAGCCGAAAGAGACAAGAGTAAATCAGTGACTTCGAGCCTAGATGTGCCGCTATGGGCGGCAATTAAAGCGACACTATTGAGCAGTGTCGCGAGCAGAGCACCCTGCCAGCCATAACGAACGGCCAGCAAGATAATAGGAATCGCCATACAAAATGGCGCGAACCGTCTGAGTTCATCCGGCAGGCTGGTTTGTATCAAAATACTGGTCACCAGCAACACGCTGTATAATGCGATGTGGCGTATTTTAAATTCAATAACATTGTTGATTAAGTGAGAACTTAGTGGTGCCCACTTGTTTTGAAATAGATAATTCCACACTAAGTAACACATAGGCACCAGCATAAGCCCCCCCGTGATACTGACCAACCACACCATGTAAACGGCAGGAACATGAGTACTTACCACGGCAACGTTAATCAATGCGGTGATCATTATTAAGCTCGCCATCACTAACAGGTGACGATTTTGATCACCATAGTAATAACGTTTGGCAAATAGAGTGGCAGGAATACTTAATCCACTGGCAATTAATATCGTTAACCACTGTGGCTCATTAAGTAATAAAGCCAAAGCGATGGCGAGTCCCCATTCTGCAGCATAAATAGCCGGCCAGTATTGTGTGCGAGTGTGCAGCGTCATACCCAGTCGCAATGAAAAGGGAAACAATAGAATGGCGAGTTCTGGGTCATTAATAAAATAGAAGGCAATCACCCATAAACAGAACCATGCACAACCAGCCATAAAAACGCCGCATAGGGAAGTGGCTAGGTAGGATCGCATTAGTACGGTTCTTGAGTGAATAGTTTGGCTAACTCAACGTTGTTCTTAACATTCAGTTTATCCATCGCATTGGCGCGATGAACATGCACTGTTTTGTGGCTAAGCCCTAATTCAACAGCAATAGACTTTACATCTAGCCCTGTTGCCAATAACTGGCACACTTCGTTTTCGCGGCGCGTTAGTTGGTTTAATGATGCTTTATTTTTTATCGGTGTCGCGAGCTTTATTGCGATATCTGGTGTGAGATAACAGCCACCATTTGCACTTGTGTGTACGGCTTGAATTAACTCATCTGGGCTACAACGCTTGCTGAGATAACCTTTCGCGCCTAATTCTAATGATTTTTCAACCATCGCTGGTGAGTCATGTACGCTCAACATAATGCTGGCAATCCCTGATGGAATTTCTGCCAGTAAACTCAGGCCACTTTCATCTTGCATTGAAATATCCAGAATAACGACATCAGGATGGCAACTTGGAAGTCCGAGGCGCGCTTCTGCCGCAGAATTGAACTCACCTACGACGGTAATATCCGTTTCAAGGCTGAGTAGTTGAGCAAAGCCCGATCGAACAATGACGTGATCGTCAACAAGAGCAACATTAATCATGATATTAACCAAAACTGAGAATGGAAAAGAAAAGTGCCCCGGCAGGAGCGATAGATAGTTAATTTGAATGTCTGGAATGATACTGAATCACACTATCGATTGGTATGGTCTCGCGTGCTTTAATCGAATAAAGTACGCGAGAGCATCCATGTGAGACTAGTTATGCATTTTGAGCAGCTAAGTGCATCTTTTTAGCGTGACGAATCTTCTTCTCTTCGGCAACCGCAACGAATAGCAGTAAAATGATACAAATGGCGGCGGAAGTATCGAGTGCCGCGAATGTTCCTTTCCAGCCAGTTAAGCCGAAAATTGGCGTTCCGTCAGCAATCATACCGAGACCTAATTTGGCAAAACTGTCACCAATTAGGTAAGCAAAGGTACCTTTCACACCATCAGCCACACTGATCGCTTTTTTAGGCACAAAGCCAACCGCAGCAACACCGATTAAGAGCTGAGGACCAAACACGAGGAAACCCAGTACAAATAGTGATGCAAGGTACATGAACTCGCTGGTGGCATGCTGGTAAAATTCAAGGGAAACAATGATTAAACCAAGAGATACGCACGCAACTAAAGCACGGCGTCCGTTAGCAAGGTCAGACAAATAGCCCCACATTAGCGTGCCAACCAGAGCACCGACTTCAAACAAAGTAAAGCCTGAAATAGCCGTTTCTTTTGATAACCCTAATTCTTGATACGCGTAAACGGTAGACCACTGATCGATACCGATTCGAACAATGTATAAAAAGATATTCGCGAAACAGAGTAACCAAATCACTTTGTTTTTAAGCACATACTCAACAAAGATTTCTTTTTTGGTCATTTGATTTTCTTCAGCGGCGGTATCTTCTTCGCTGACTTCTTCATCAAAGAGCTCTTCTACTTTACCTAAACCGTATGCTTCTGGAGAGTCATTACCAAAGCGCATGCCAATAAAGCCCACAACAATGGCGATGATAGATGGGAACACGAACATACCAATCACGTTACCATCAAATAGATAGTTTGCGCCAAATAGAGCAACCCCTGCCGCTCCCGCGCCACCAACGTTATGCGACATATTCCAAAGACCCAAATATGAGCCCCGCTTATTGCGAGGGGTCCATTTGGTAATGGTTGAGTAACTAGAAGGCCCGCCTGTACTTTGGAAGAAACCACTTAATGCGTAGAAGGCAACCATCATGAACAGGCTCGCGCTGCCTCCGCCCATGCTGAAGCTGAATCCCAACATAGCAAGGCCAGATAGGATCAGCATAAATGGTAGAAATTGTTTGGTATTTTTACCATCGGCGTAATAGGAAACGACTGTTTTACCAATGCCATAAGTAATTGAAAACCCAAGACCAATGAGACCTAGGTCAGTCATGGATAATCCGTAAGTAGAAATCATGTCGTTTTGTGCAACATTGAAGTTTTTACGGATTAAGTACATGGTTAAGTAACCAATGAATACAACTAGATAAGATTGTAGGAAAGGCTTAAACCACATTTTTCTTCTGGTTTCGACCGGAAGATCCAACGTCGGTTTTCTCACCTGGTCTAGGAACTTTAACATTGTAAACTCTCTTATAGTTTATGAGGTCTGCACGGTAATTTTCCGACCATGCACGCTTTGTTATTTGACCGGGAAATAATAGGGAGTCGAAAAAGCGACCGCATGAGAGAGGGTCTTAGAATGACTAGGAAAAATTCGTAGTTCAGAATTGGGAGTGAAGAAAGCGTGAAGAGCATCACTTTGTTTACGAACCGATACTCGCCAAATGAGTTACCAGTTGCTTCCATTCAGACGAACAGAATGTGCTGAGCAAGCGTCTTTTCGGTGTTGATTTTGGTAGGGAGCAGGCATAAAAAATCGGCCTCAACCTAGTTGAGACCGATAATGAAACCTACTGATTAAGCTACATCAACCATTTCCACCAGATGAAAATAGCCAAGAAACCAAACAGGTAAATCAGGCCGGCCCACGATAGGGCTTTCAGTTTAGGACCCAGTTGCAACGACTCAGGAAGTGTTGCTCGTGAGACTAGGATATAGTTCAACAGAGCAAAAATTGGCGTGGTTACAAAGGCGAGAATCATGGCGAAATTTAGCAAGGGCATCAGTGCGGAAGCAAAGAAGGCAATGATAGAAATCGCGGCTGTTGCCACTACCACAACCCAAGCTTGAAAGTGCTTAGGATTGTCGTCTTGTTGCTTTTGTAGCAAACGCTGAGATTCTGCAATGGCTCGTGAATAACCGTCAATGACGGTAATGGTGCTGCCAAAAATACAGAAGAAAGCAATGACGGCAATTAAGTAACGGGACCATTCACCGATGGTGGAGGCGTACATTCCCACCAGTTGATGAGAGAAGCCTACGCCGGATGCGGATAATTCGGTACCAGAGCCATTAATCACCAGCGCGCCCAGCGCGAGGAAGACGATCGCGAGAATAGCGGTACCAATGTAACCGACATTAAAATCGAACAATGCAGACTCTGGCGTGACGGTTTGCTTCTTACACTGGCTTTTTAGCCACATGGAAGTCAGGCTTGAAATTTCAATCGGTGCTGGCATCCAGCCCATGGTAACTACAATAAAGCCAATCGATGCAATCGTCCAAGGTGATGGTGCTTGATAATCTGCCGGAGCGACGCTGCCATTAGAAGCCGCGATACAAACCGCCGTCACGGTGGCAATCGTCAAAACGGCCATGATGACCTTAGATAGTGTGTCGAGTGCGCGATAGTGACCAGCAAATAGAATCGCTAAACAGGTCGCAAGTACAATGCCAGACAGGGCGACGATTGGTAGGTCAAAAGGTAAAAAATAACCCAATAGGCTCGCACTAAATAACAACAGTGCGGCGGTATTTACGATGCCAGAAATAACGCTGAGTATGGTAAACACCCACAAGTAGCCACGACCTAAATTGGCGTACCCCTGAATTAAGCTTGTGCCTGTGCCCATGGTGTATTGAATGCCTGCTCGGAAAAAAGGGTATTTTAGAAGGTTAACGAGCAAAATAAGTACAGCAAGTTGCCATCCGTATATGGCACCTGCTTTGGTAGAAGCAACAAGGTGTGAACCACCAACGGCCGCGGCTGCCATCATGATGCCAGGACCAAGCGAACGCACTAACTGGGTAAATCCAGAGCGTTTCGGCTCTGTTGAAGAGAGGGTATTCTCCATATTCATATTCCTTTGTATTTATTATCTATAGGGGCACAGCAAAACGCGTTCAAAAATATGTACACTTCACGCTAAAATTATTTTGCCACCGTTGTTTTTCTACAGGTTTTACAGTGAGATGCAACGAATGGCACTGGTTTTAAATTGAACAATTAGTGCTAGGTGCTGATTAGTGGCTGGTATTTAGATGATTGCACCAACTTTGTTGCTATGAATTGGTTTTTTACGGTGTCGTTAGAGATAAAAAAGTGGAAAAAAAACGACGCAGATACATGGCTTTTAAAGCGTGGGATAGCTTGGGTGAGGGTAATACTTAAGTGAGGGTAATCGTTTAGAGGCGGCTAATAGTTTAGATGCAGCTAATGGTTTAGGTGAAGCTAATAGCTTAGGTGCGAGTAATCACTAGCTCAGTGTATCCGGTCTGAGGGTCGTGCTCTCGAGAAAAGTTGAGGTGAGCGTACTGATGAATGATGAGCTCAGCAGTGGTATCAACAACACTTCCTTCTTGTAAATGCCCACCCATCACTCGTCCCTGTGAGTCAGCGACAGAAATATGAATATGTTGATGGTTAGGGGTCAGCGTGCCCATGAGAGAAACAATCTCAAATGGCTGTTGCATGGTGAGTGACTCTGTTGCCCCTGCGAGACGAATATTGATGCTTTTTAAGCAGCCGACGCACGATGCAATACTGCCTGCCTGAATCTGGTATTGACTGACTAGAGCTTGAATTTCATGCTTGAGATCTTGCCCGTTGGTTAAGCGAGCGGCGATGACTTCGCTGCTGGTGGGGCATTTTATATCATGCATGGGGTGTACCTTTTTCAGGGATTAACAGCAGGCATCAAGGGCGAGACAACCTCGCCCTTGCTATGTCATGCTCGTCAACGGATTAGCGGCGTTTGATCTGCTGAATGACAAGTCCAACGACAATCAATACTAAGCCGACTAAGGTTGATGGATGGATTTCCTCTCCAATCACATAGGCGAGAAGCATTAATGAAATAAACGGGGAGGCGAAGATAAGGTTACTGATGCGAGCGGTATTTTGTGTCAACTTCAGTGCGCTCAGCCAAAGAACAAAGGTAATCCCCATCTCAAAGAGACCAACATAAGTGACCGCTAACCAACCTTGTATACTGATACCACCCCAAGCTGCTCCTTCATACATAGCCACGCCAAACGCTAAAGGTAGTGCCACCAAAAAGCCAAGTAACACCCCGACCACTGGGTCAGCGGTATTTTTTGTATTGAGAATCCAGTAGCTAGCCCATAGCAGGGTCGAAATCAGCGCCAGTCCCACGCCCAGAGGGCTATCGAATTGCAGCCCAAGGACATCCCCTTTCGTCGCAATGACGACAACACCAAAATAACCAAGCAAGCAGGCAATCCAATCTTGGCCGCGGATTTTTTGTTTTAAGAAAACGGCCGCCATTAAGGTGAGTGTGATCGCCCAGCTGTAATTGATTGGTTGAGCTTGTGAGGCTGGCAGCAGTTCGTAGGCTTGGAACAAAATCAGGTAGTAGGCGAATGGGTTGATGACGCCAAGTAATACGTAGTACCACGGATTGGATATAAACGTCGTTTTGATTTGTTTTAGTGTTCCTTGTACCCCGCACACCACTACCAGCGCAATCGCAGAAACCAGTGAGGCAACAAAGACCATTTGGGCCGGAGTGAACTCGGCCAGTGTCAGTTTAAATGCGGTGGCAACCGTCGACCAAAGGAGCACGGCAGACAGAGCAAAGAATAAAGCTTTTCGTTCGTTTAGCATGAGGGTGTGGTACGCGATTGAGTAAATAAAGTGCCAGCATCTTACCAGTGAATAGCGTTCTGAAAAGCAAGAGTTTGTGGATCTTGAAGGGGGTCACAATGAAATCAATGCCGGGAGGGGCGTAAGGTCAATTAGGGCTGTGGGTTTGTGGTGTTGCTGTTGACCAAATAAAAACAGCGTTGTGCGATTTTGAACGGTGAAACGGTCCATATCCACTAACGTGAGCAGAGCGTGATAGCGAAGCACATATTGGCGAGTTTCAGCTGGCAAAGACAGGTGGTTGAAGTCACGGCTACCTGAACGATTAATCGCGCGTTGCACGCGCCCTTCCCCTGCATTGTAGGCGGCGAGTGTCAGGCTGATATCACCATCAAACTTTTGATAAAGAAAATTGAGGTACTTAAGCGCGGCAGCACTGCTGGCATCAATATCGAAGCGTTCATCTTTTTGCGCATTGACGATGAGCCCAAATCGGGTGGCGGTGGCGGGAATGAGTTGCCATAGCCCCGCGGCATTGGCGGCGGACACGGCGTTAGGGTTATAGGATGACTCTAACATGGGCACGAGTATGAGATTGTTTGGCAATGAGTAATCAGCTAAACGTTTGAACAGCTGTTGTATCAGCGGGTTATAAGCATCGAGCTTGGCGAGAATAGGCGCTTGGTATGGCTGTAGCTTTTCAATATGCGGGGCGATGAGATGGGGTGATATGATGGAATGGGACGAGGAAGCCGCCCAACTTGAATGCAACACCGCACCCCAAAGGCTAATTATAATAAAGGTCAATCCTCGCTTAGCGAGCATATTCCTCACACACCATTTTATCTTCATACGTGATGGCGGGTTTGCCCATTAGTTGCCCCAGCAGCTCATGAAACGCCGCCGAGCTTTGACCATTCTCTTGATTGTAGCGCTGACACTGTTTAATGAGTGCTTCAAGTACCGCCCACTGCTTTGCAACGTGTGTCTGCAATTTTACCGGTAAGGCTTTAGTCAGTGTTTTCACGCCAACCTCTGAGCTTGGCAGCTGTAATTGCTGCAGGCATAGCGTCCGTGATTTGGCGCCGTAGCTGAGTTTTTTGAGTACCGGAAGTTGTTGCTGAATATTGCGATTGAGCGCGTCACTATCAAGTTGTAGGTACAGGGCTTTTTGGTGCTGTAGCAGCGCAAGTAACTTTTGATAAAGCTTAATATCTTCAGTGATTGAAACTACAAAATTTTGCACCAATTCACTTTTTGTGGCGGCCATAAAAAGTCGTCCTTTTGCTGTTACCGATTGGCGGTATCGGTTGTGTCCTATCGATAGGTTTATTCGTTTACGCGCTTATTCATGACCAGTGTGAAAACGCATCACCGCTTGTGACAACGCTTTAATGTCCAGTCCAAGTTCGCCATTAGCTAGAGCATTTCGCACTTGTTCAACTTTTGCCATATCGACATTAGGTAATGTGGCGAGGTCGGCCTGTGCTTTATCTAAGGCAGCAGTATTGGCGTTAAAATCTGTGTTGCTGATTGCCCTACGAGCAGGGGCTTCAGGGGCTTGATTTTTAGATTGATTAAAGTTGGTTTGTGGGACGTGCCCACCAGCTACCTTGTCTATTTTCATTGCTATGATGTCCTGTCGCTGTGTCGTTAACTGTATAGGGCGACAGGCAAACAAAAAGTATTAAACAATTTGTTTGCCTGTTATTCAGCGAGCTAGTCTATTTCTTCAATTTGAATGCTGACAGGCATTCCTAAGTACAGATTTTCTTTACCTTGATAATCATCCGCATTAGTGGAATCAGGCAATCGAAAAATGAATTCCGTGCCATTATTGATACTGGAAACGAAAACTTGCTGCGAGGGGATCGCCTCTTTTTTGATACCTTGAGTCAGATATGAGTAACGGCCTGAAGCAAAGTTGAGACTTACGTTCAAAATTATTTCGTTGGTCGCTTTCAAGGCATGATGCTGAAATTTATTAGTGGGAGCCGCAATGCTTGGATCATCGTCTGCGTAAGGATCCGTTATTGTGATGCTCCATGTCGACGTATTTAACTTCACCATTTGTACGAGAGCTGGCTTGTTCACTGCAACGTTCAATCCATTATCGAAAGTGAGCGACCCTGCTTGTCGAAAGACAATTTGCGCAACGTGTTGCGTGTCATCGGCGTTACGGTAGTAGATTGCTTCTAGGTGTCGCTCCGGTTGCTGGTATACCTCTAATCGACTAAGAATATCCGTTACCGTTGTCGGCATTTCATCGGCAGTGATAAAAGGCAATGTCAGGTATGTATAGTGGCTTCTTTCGCCTGCTCCTTGAATCTCTTTACCGTGATTAATAGCAATCATCAGTGGCTTAAGCCTTGCTCCATTTTCTCCGCTATTCAGTTTGCTATCCGAGTCCGGAATGGCGTTACCACCGCGTAGGTAGGTACGTACTTTTTGTCCATTTTGCGGCAAGATGACGTAGCCCTTATCAGCGTGGTGGAACCACATGACTTGTTGTTCGACAGGCTGGCTTGGGTCACTGGCAGGGTTAGAAGACCACTCGGTTTGAATCTGGGCGACTTTCTTGCCATTGGAACCGACACTGTTGCCTTGCCCTGGGTTGTAAGTGAATGGTGTTTGCCAGTGTAATTGGTCGATCACCGTAAGGATATTGGCATTGCCGTTGGGTGTTGATAAATCATCACGGATACGCTGGATGTTATTTCCCATCGCGACCACCATCTCATCAAGGAAAAAGTAAGACTTGTTAGCGGTTACGGTGGTGTAACTGTGATCGCTCGCATACTCAAACGCCGCCATGCCATACGCATTATTGCTATCGGTATAACTATTGGCCAGAACCGAAGCGAAGGCAGAGGGATTACCGGCTTTTTCACTGGATTGAAGAGGAAGGGCGTCTTGTCGCCATGACTCCGTGATTCCAGGGAGTAAATGCCAATCCCAGTCGTAACGAATTTCATCGTAGTTACTGTCGTTAGTTTTGACTTGCAGTACACCGCGCCCATTCATAAAGCCGTATGGACTTTCGGAGAAGCTTTCTGCACCGCGCGTTCGTTGTGATTCCATTTTGAGTGAGCTGAACCACTCTTTGTATTGAGATGTCTTACTGTCCCATTTATCTCGGCGATGAATCAGATAGTCGTTGACCCAAAAGGCATTACTACCCAATTGCTGGTGGGTGTTTTCTGAAATGTCTTGAACTAGCTTAGATAGCTGATGCACAGAATCGGTATCTGTTGCTGGAGGCGCATTAGTGATAAGCCGGTTAGCATCCTTAGCCAGAATATAGCGACCAAAATCGCCGACATGAGTTTGATAATGGCTGCGTCCTGTTGCTTGGAAATCTGTCGATTCACCGTAGATTAACCATGGCATCGTGTGATTGAGAACCTGCAGTGAAAAATCATAAGGGGTAGCAGAAATTTCAAAGGGTGTTTCTTTTAAGTAAGAAGCAAAGATATAAGCTTCTTCGGTAATCCACTCATAACCGTACGCATACATGGCAAGATCTTGTCTTAATCCAGTATGGTGGCTCATGGTTCCATCAGGCAATAGCCCAGATCGTCCGTAACGTTGTGCTTCAATGCCATTGCTTTCAATCCAAAATTTTAGGTCACTGAAGCTTGCCGTTGGGCTCCATCCCGGTAATAAAGTGGTGTTTTGTGAGGCCCAACCGAGACCTGGTTGGTCACCTTCATAATCACGATACCAGAGAGGATTGTACGTAATTGGCCGATTATAGTCTTTGTAAAAGGCAACCATGGCTGCCCAAGTTCGCAGACGATGTGCGCGATTGGCATCGGACCATGCTCCAGGCGATGAATCGAGGTCTTCGGCATTGTAGTAACGGAAATAGTCTATAGAGACGTTACCCTTGGGAAGGTCGAAAGCGACTTGCGAGAGGAAATCACTGATTTTCTCGTCTAGGCGTTTATAGAGACTTTTTCCTTTTATTTTTCCGGCATGGATGTCCTCGGCTAGGCTAATTACAACCCCCGATATTGGGTCGGTGAAGCGCCAAGCGTGTGTGGTATCGTTGTAGTCCACTCCGGTAAAATTACCAAAATCAGTGCTTGGAAAAGCATCAAGCCAGACTTCTAGCGCTCGCAGTAGCGTGTCCCGCAATTGAGTACGCTTTGAGCCGGATTGATACGCTTCAAGGTGGGTATATGCATAGGATAACGCCGCGAGGTGCAACGCGCTTTGTTCCATTTCATCCGCTAATACAGAAGGTGTTACCGTATTTTGGCCATAGTCAGCGAGTGCGTCTTCGCTATCGTAATCATAGAAGTGAATCGGTAAGTGGCTGTCGGCTTCCCAGCCTGACGATGTGCGGTGGAATGCATACTCAACCTGGTAGCTATTGTTTATTAGGTGATTAATTTCAGTGTTAACCACTTCATCTGAGTATTCTCTGCCACTGTGCAGTCGATATTGCTCTGTCATTGCATACCGATAGAAATGGTCAAAAAATTGCTGCCAAGCGGTGTTATCTACCGCTTCAACTAAGGTTTCTACTCGGGCAATCAGTTCGCCCTCATCTTGAAGCTCAACTTCAATAAAATGGCTTTTGTCCCAGTTTATCGCATCGTTTTTATTGAGCGTGAGTCGCCCAAATAAGCGGCCTGCACTGTCTCTCTCATTAGATAAAGAGAATAACTGGCTATCATCTCGTGTTAGAACAAAAGTAGCGCTGTCAGTTAGCGGTGAATCGGGCGCAAATCGGTTGCTTACTGGCTGAATTTGGCCAATAACAATGTCACCTGCAGCGCTCTTGGTTTTGATTTCAAAACGGTTAAATATCAATTGTTCGCTATTAAAAGCAGTCTGGTTGAATCGATTGTCGATAGGGTCATCGTTATCGCCAATACCATCGCCATCGCTATCGCGATAGTTGCCAGAGTCATGAGGGAGTTCATCCGGTCTTAATCCCGATGCCAATTGGCAGTCTCGGCTACAATGTTCATTCCATGAGTCAGGGTAACCATCATCATCGCCATCAACACTTGCGGCAGCATTGTGAGGAAAAGCGTCTTGGTTATCGCCGATTCCATCGTCATCACTGTCGAGCCATTCGCTTGCGTCATTTGGGAATGCATCCCTGCCGTCAGACACGCCGTCTTGGTCTGAGTCGTTTAGCGGTGTCAGAGAGAAAGCGTCGAATGATGCGCTATTAGCATCGCTAAATAGGATCCTTAAGCGATGTGTGCCAGCAGACAACGTGATGTCTTTATCTAGCAAAGCAAGCTGATATTGGCGCTTGTCTTCAGTAGCGGCGGTATACTCCAAGGCATAATCTTGATTGTCCACATAGACGCTCACGCTCACAGGCTTGGTGATTTGTCCGCTTCCAGCCATCATCGTAAACTGATAGAGCCCACTAGACATCACGTCTATTTCGTATTCTAGCCATTCCCCATCGTGAATGTAGCCGACACCGTAGGTGGCTTGGCCATTTTCGTCTGCACGATTGTTATTGTGAATATCGACGTCTACATCTAAGCGATGTTGCTTGCTCGCATTGCCTGCCGTGGTGTCATAGTAGGCGTCGTGGTTTGAACCGAAGCGAAAGTGTTCGGCTTGCATTTCTCCCGGTACGAGCATAACTGGAGCGATGGAAAGATCAGGCAGTGTGGGATAGGGATCGGCGTTGTCTCCCATGCCATCGTTATCGGTATCTTGCCATTCTTTTGGGTCGTTAGGAAAGCGATCAAGCGCGAGATTATCTGACGAGTCTGCGGCACTTTTTCCGTTGTTCCATTGATCGGGGTAGCCATCTTTATCGCTGTCAATGCTAGCTGAGATATCATCAGGGAAGGCATCGGTATTATCACCGACCCAATCACCATCTCGGTCGTCAGACGGTGTAATAGCAATGTCTCGAATTCTGAACCCGTTGCTTGCTAACCTCACTTCAAGTTGTTGCCTTCCTTTAAGCAGAGTGAGTCCTGTCATGACGAAAGGCGCAAAGTTGTAGGCTCCTTCGGCTTGCGTGTTGAAGGTTAAGCTTGCCAGTCTTTGGTTTTGCTGGTTAAAGAGGGCGAGATTTTTGTCTTTGTCGCTGTCGGAGGCGAGATAAAACGTAGCATCATACGCACCACTTTTAGCAACCACGGTGTCAAAACGAAGAGATTCATTCGGTTGTGTCCAGCCAACTAATGGCGTTTGCTGGCTATAACGGATATCGACATCATCGTCACGATAGCCGCCTCCTAGGTTTCCCTCTGTGGTATCAAAGTAACCACTGTAGTCTGCGGCATAAAAGGAACCGGGTAGTTTGGCATAATTGACGATGCTAGAGCCTGGACCATATAGCGTGTCTTCTTCTGAAGCCGCTTGTTCGAGCGTTAAGCTGAACTTGTCGAGAGAAAGGGCACCGCTATATAGGCGTACTTGAATGGTGACAGGGCCTTTAGGAAGCTGAATCGCGGAGAGTGTTTCGGTTTGAAAACTTCTGACATCGGCAATAAGAGGCGTGTAAGTAAGCGTTCCTAGATGGCTCCCATCGGTCAGGTGGAAACTCATTGTCATAGGGTTGGTGTTGTTGCCTGCTACGAGTGCATCGAGTCGATATTGCCCGGCTTGTTCAATGTTAACCGTATAATTAAGGTACTCTCCATCTTTCGTCCAGCCAATGGAATAACCACCAGAACCATTTCCTCGAATATCGACGTCATCTGTCCGATATTTACCGCCAGAGTTACCCGGTGTGCTATCGAAGTAGCTGAGGGGTTGACCTCCCGTATCATAATCTTCAAATTCAATAACTATATTATTTGCAGCAAGTGAGATTGGTGCAACAAGAGTCATTAGACTCAAAGAGGACCGTCTCATAAACGTGAGTGTTCGCATAACTATCACCACTTATTATTTATAATTGGATGTTTTTTCTTTTTTACGATAGCTACAAGAAATAAAGTCGTTACAAATATTATTGGAACCAATATTCGAATTTTATAAATAAGGAGTGGCAATTATTTTGCTGGGTTATTGGTTGTGGTCGTTACTGCGGTGCTGGTTATGATTAAAATTGAGTATGCACTTGGTTTAAACCCGTCACAACGGCGCGAATAACTTTTTTTGAACGACTATTTTGTACGTCAATTTGCTCACCTTTTCCACCCGTCTCCATTGCCACCCCGCGTGTTTGGGCACTGAATTTTCCGCTGCTGGCGATGATGATCACTTCATTGCCTTTTTGCACTAAAGGAGGGGCGCTGACATAACGTGAATTCACCATTTGACCTGTTCGAAGTCGACGATTGACTTGTTTGCCAGTGGCTTGTTCTAGGGTGGCAATAAAGGGCGTGTCTCGAGTTAAGTCACGTCGCTCAAGCTTGATGTCCGCTAGGGTAATTTCACTGTCGCGAGATAAAGTTTTCGCCGCGACAACGACAGGCAACGTTAATGTCGATCGTATCGTGGTGTTAATGCGCCAGTCATTCATGCCATCTTGGCAAATGACACTGCGCTTTAGATGACCAATGGGCATTGACTGGTTATCACGTCCGTTAATCATGAGTGGTTGTTGGCAGCGTGGTAAGTGTTTTACTGACTCTGGAACGAAGGTCACGAGAGCGATGTCAAACGCGCTCCATTTTTGCTGCTTTGCCAGCAAGTTAAGCTCAGATTTGACGGATTGTTCTACGGTTTGGCGAATATCGTCGGCGCTCATTGTGGTCACTTGTTGTGACATCACGGCGCTAGAAAATATCATCCAAATAGCACTTCCTACTCGCTTCCCTATCATGACTACTGCTTCCGACAAACGGAAGGATGGCTTCCCTTTGCTTTTTTATATTGTTGTTTTTAAAAGAAAATATTTATGGCACGCATATTGTAATCTATTCGTGGTACTTGGCGAATGGAAAAGGAATATGAGATGGCAATCAGCTTTGAAAATGCACTGGGTGTCCACCCTAACGCGCTCGATTTTCGAGTGCAACGTACCAAGGTCTTGGCAAGTAACTTAGCAAATGTCGATACCCCTGGATACCTCGCAAGAGATCTTAGCTTTAAGACTGTGATGGGAAAAATGACGCCTAATGGCGTGCAACCGCAAGCCCCGCAAATGACTGTGGAAGCGAAATATGCCATGCCTTACCAGAACAGCAAAGACGGTAATACCGTTGAGCTAGGTGTCGAACAAGCCAAGTTCGCGCAAAACAACATGGATTTTCAAACTAGCCTGACGTTTCTCAATATGAAGCTAAGTGGGCTGGCGAAAGCAATTGAAGGACGTTAATCATGTCATTTACTGATATCTATTCGATCGCAGGCTCTGCGATGACGGCGCAAACCGTACGCCTTAACACGGTCGCCAGTAACTTAGCCAATGCGGATGCCGTATCGGCTAACCCTGATGATGCTTATAAAGCACTCAAACCCGTGTTTGCTACGGTGTACAACCAATCTCAGCTTTCCGCGGAACAATCCGTTTACCCTAATGCGGAAGTACGCATTGTCGATGTGGTGCAAAGCCAAACCCAAGCGGAACAGCGATTTGAGCCCAATAACCCGCTCGCCAATCAAGAAGGTTACGTGTATTACCCCGGCGTAGATGTGGTGACGGAAATGGCTGACATGATGTCGGCAACGCGCAGCTTTGAAACCAATGTGGAAGTGTTGGCGAATGTCAAAAGCATGCAGCAAGGGCTACTTCGCCTAGGAGAGGGACGTTAATGAGCATTGCACAATTTACGGCGTTAGACGCCGATGCGCCGCTGGCTACACAAAGCAATGCTGGGATCTCGGCGAACCCGCAAGATATGAACAGCGCCAGTTCTTTGCAGAATGAATTTATCAGCCTAATGGTGGCGCAGATACAAAACCAAGACCCATTAAACCCCCTTGATGGAACCGAATACGTCAGCCAATTGGCTCAGTTTTCTCAAGTTCAAAGTACTGAAAATATGTCGACGTTAATGCAAAACAGCATGGTGCTGCTCGACAACATGCAAGTGTTATCAACCGCAGGACTTGTGGGGCAAACCGTGTACGTCAACAGTAATGAATTTGAAATGGGAGAAGGGGTACAGAGTGGCAAGATTGAGCTTGCTCATCCGTCGAATCAGGTGACATTGATCGTAGAAGATGAGTTCGGCCAGAAAACAAAGGTGCCATTAGGTGCCCATGCTGCGGGTGATGTCGATTTCTCTCTCGATCCTGAAAAGCATGGATTGAAGCCCGGAAATTATCGTATATCGGTGGAAGTACAAGAAGGCCAAGCGGCACCCAATCTACTGCTTGCTGGCGAAGTTGAGCAAGTTCGAATTCCAAGTACTGGTGGTGCCGCACTCGTCAATATTACCGGTGTCGGCAGCGTACCTTTCTATCAAATCAGTCAGTTCGGTGCCTAGCGCCTAGCTATGTGTTAAATGCTAAGTGTTAAACGTTAAGTGCAACTTGTAATTGAATATAACCATTAATTGAGCACCAACTAAAAGACAAAGAAGAGGACATCATGAGCTTTGATATCGCACTCAGTGGCTTGGACGCCACCAACTCACAACTTAATACGATCAGCCATAATATTGCTAACGCATCGACGTATGGTTTTAAAGAAGCAAGAACAGAATTTTCAGCCGTGTATAACGGCATGCAGGCGGGCGGAGTAGAAGTCGCCGCCATTTCGCAAAATTTTGATAAAAATGGCTCGGTATCAGGCACTGGTCGTTCAATGGATTTGGCGATTAACGGTAACGGTTTTTTCGTCACCAAAGACCATATGGGACAGATGTTGTATACCCGCGCGGGTGTGTTTGGTACTGACAAAGACAATTACGTTGTCGGTAATACTGGTGCCAAGCTGCAAGGTTATAGCGTAGATGGCAATAATAACCTCCTCACAGGCTCCGTTGGCGATGTCAAAATCAGCACGTCATCATTAGCCGCTCAAGCCACAGATAAATTAGATTTTGTCGCCAACTTTGATGCTAGCTCAGATGTGATTGACCAAGCGGTGAATCCATTTGATGCCACGGATCCGAATTCTTTTAACTCTTCTTACACCACCAAAGTGCATGATTCGTTAGGTAATTCTCATACTGTGACGCAGTACTTTACTAAAACGGCGGACAACACATGGCAAGTGAATGTAGAAGTGGACGGCTCGGCGACCACCCCAGCGACGACTCAAAGCGTCACCTTTAATCCAGACGGGACACTCGCATCACCAACTGGCAGCTTTAACGTCGCTTTCCCGGCAGCGGGCGCGAATAGCATGAGTGTGGATATTAGCTTGGCAGGCAGTACTCAATTTGGCGCGGCGTTTGGTGTGAGTACCAATAGCCCCAATGGCTACACCTCTGGTGAGTTAGCGGGTGTACGCGTAGAAGACAACGGTATGGTTTTCGCAACTTACACCAATGGTCAATCGCAGCTGCAAGGTCAGGTGGTGCTCGCTAATTTCGCTAACCCACAAGGTCTAGCGAAAACCAATGGCACGGCATGGACACAAAGTTATGGCTCCGGCGCACCAGTGATGGGGACGCCAGGGACTGGCGTGTTAGGGGATTTAACACCTGGGGCGTTGGAAGGCTCGAATGTGGATCTGACCTCAGAGTTGGTGAACTTGATGACCGCGCAGCGTAACTATCAAGCCAATGCTAAGACTATTTCGACTTCAGACAAGCTGACTCAAGCCCTGTTCAACGCAGTATAAGGAATCGAGCATGGACAGCTTATTGTTTACCGCCACCACCGGCGCCAGTCGGGTATTAAAAGCCCAGCACGTTCGTTCAAATAACTTATCGAATGCTGATACCACCGGCTTTCGCGCCGATATGGAGCGGGTACAAAGTGTGCCGTTGCAAGGTTCTGGCTTTGACGGTCGTACGATGGTGGTGACTAACTCAGCGGCAACCCGTTTTGATGCAGGGGACGTAGTGAAAACTGGTCGAGCATTGGATGTTGCCGTGATGGGGGATGGCTTTCTAACCGTGCAAACTCCAGCAGGCGATGAAGCCTATACCCGGGCTGGTAACATTAAAGTCGATGAGTTCGGTGCCATGAGCATCAACGGCTTTGCGGTAGTCGGTAACAACGGTCCTATGGTTCTGCCTGATTATCAAAAAGTCGAGATCAGCGAGCGAGGTCGCGTGTCTATCATTCCTCCCGGTGGCAATGCCGAAGTGGAAGTGGGGCAACTTAAGCTCGTTAAGCCTGAGCCGACTCAATTGCAAAAAGAGAGCGATAGCCTGCTTCACAGCAATACTGGCGCGCCATTTGCGGCTAACGCAACGGTGAACCTTGCCCCTGAGCATATTGAAGCAAGTAACGTCTCGGCAATAGACGAGTTACTTAGTGTCATGTCACTGACACGTAACTTCGAGATGCAAGTTCGCATGATGAAAACGGCAGAAACCCTGGCGCAAGCAGGCAATAAATTGATGAGTGCGCGTTAACGCGCACAGTAAAGGAGCAACACAATGCATTCAGCACTATGGATCAGTAAAACGGGTATGGCCGCGCAAGATACGAAGATGACGGCCATCTCGAATAACCTAGCCAACGTCAATACGGTCGGTTTTAAGCGCGATCGCGTGGTTTTTGAAGATCTATTTTACAGCATTCAGCGCCAGCCAGGCGCACAAGTCGACCAAGTTAATCAACTGCCAACTGGGGTTCAGCTAGGGAGCGGTGTACGCGTGGTCGGCACGCAAAAAGTGTTTACGCAAGGCAGTGCACAAAATACCGGACAAGAGTTGGATTTAGCGGTCATGGGGCAAGGCTTTTTCCAGATAGAAAATTCCGATGGTCAGATCATGTATACCCGAAATGGCCAGTTTCATGTCAACTCAGAAGGTTTGATGGTGAACAGTCAGGGCTTGCCATTAGAGCCACAAGTTCAGCTGCCTGATAACGCGTTAAGTCTATCGGTTGGAGTTGATGGTACGGTTAGCGCCACTACTGCAGATAGTACAGTGCCGCAAAATTTGGGGCAGATTTCGCTGGCAAAGTTCATTAACCCAGCTGGCTTGGAAGCGGTCGGTGGCAACTTGTTTAAAGAGACTGAAGCCAGTGGTCAGGCAGAAGAGTTGATTCCCGGTGAAGATGGGGCTGGCAGCATTAAACAAGGGGCGCTTGAGGGTTCCAACGTGCAGGTAGTGGAAGAAATGGTCGATATGATCACCACTCAGCGTGCTTATGAGATGAATGCCAAAGTGGTTTCTGCGGCTGATGACATGCTCAAGTTTGTCGCTCAATCAGTATAAGTGGTCGCGTTACGCGTAAGGATTTTTGACATGACATGGCGTTCAATATTGATCACTGCAATGCTATTGCTCGGCGTAACCGGATGCTCTGTCCGTCAAGAGTTCGTGCCGCCAGAGCCCGACGAGCAAAAATACGCGCCACCAGTGCTTAACTACGATTTACCAGAAGCGGAGGGCGGCAGTCTGTATCGCCACCGCTATAACTTAACCTTGTTTCAGGACCGTCGAGCATACCGTGTTGGTGACATGCTGACGATTTTGCTTGCTGAAGAAACGCAATCCAGTAAGAAAGCCGATACCAAATTTGGCAAATCGTCGAGTGTGAACTTTGGAGCGGCCACCATTGGCGGTAAAACGCTGGATGAAACCGCTGTTGGTCTCAATGGTGACCGTAATTTTGATGGCTCCGCCGCCAGTTCGCAGGGCAACAGTTTGGAAGGGGCGATTACCGTCACCGTACATGAAGTGTTGCCTAATGGCGTATTGCGAGTCAGTGGAGAGAAATGGATTCGCCTTAATCAAGGGGACGAATTTATTCGTGTGACAGGGATCGTGCGCATTGATGATGTCGACCGTTACAACCAAGTATTTTCCCATCGTATTGGTGATGCCCGTATCACTTACTCAGGACGTGGCGCATTAGCCGACAGTAACTCAGCTGGGTGGTTAACGCAGTTCTTTACCAGCCCATGGATACCTTTTTAATGAATCGACAACAAATAATGTGCACCACGCTGTTTTTGGTGCTGACACTCGGTATGGTGACGACGACAAAAGCAGAGACGCCGATTCCAATTATGGACTTGGTGGATGTGCAAGGCATCCGCAACAACCAGTTGGTCGGTTATGGTTTGGTGGTGGGATTAGACGGTCAGGGTGACCGTAACCAAGTGAAATTTACCGCTCAGTCCATCATGAACATGTTGCGTCAATTTGGCGTACAAATTGATGATGCCGACAACCCAAAACTGCGTAATGTGGCGTCGGTCAGTGTCACGGCGATGGTCGATCCAATGGCGGGGCCGGGACAAGCCTTAGATATTGTCGTGTCTTCTATTGGTGACGCGAAAAGCCTGCGAGGCGGCACGCTTTTACTTACGCCATTACGAGGCGTCGACGGAGAAGTGTACGCGGTCGCACAAGGTAACTTGGTGATTGGTGGTGTATCGGCAGAGGGTCGAAGTGGTTCGAAAATTGCCGTGAATACGCCAACCTCGGGACGCATTCCTAATGGCGCCATACTAGAGCGAGAAATTCCATCAGACTTTAATAGCCGCGACCAAGTCACCTTGCATCTGCGCAAAGCTAGCTTTACCACGGCGAAAAATATTGCTCGTGAGATTAACGCGACGTTTGGGCCAGATGTCGCCATTGCGGTGAATAAAGCGCGCGTGGATATGCGTGCCCCACAAGATACTCAGCAGCGAGTCACCATGATGTCGATGTTAGAAGAAATGAGTGTGGTCGAAGGGCGTAAGCCTGCGCGTATCGTATTTAACTCTCGTTCTGGCACGGTGGTGATTGGTAAAAATGTCAAAGTTAGCGAAGCGGCAGTGAGCCACGGTAATTTGACAGTGACCATTTCCGAGTCACAACGAGTAAGCCAACCGAATGCGTTTGCCGATGGCGATACCGTCGTTGTTGACCAATCAAAAATCGATATTAGTGAAGACCAAGCTCAAATGGTGATTTGGCCGCCTGGTACTGAGCTAAATACCATTGTGAATGCCGTGAACAGTTTAGGAGCTACCCCAACGGATTTGATGTCTATTTTACAGGCGCTGCACGAAGCGGGTGCGCTTAACGCAGAACTTGTCGTGATTTAGGAGAGCAGTATGAAGATAGATACGACGAATTCGGCGATGAAAACGCAAGTGCTGTATCACGACAATGCGGCGTTAGCGAACATCAAGCACAGTACGGATTCTCAAACGGCACTCAAAGAAGTCGCCGGGCAGTTTGAGGCGATGTTCTTGCAAATGGTGCTGAGACAAATGCGCAGCAGCAGTGATGTGCTTGCCGATGAAGACAGCCCATTTTCATCGCAGCAACAAGGGGTATTTCGAGATATGCACGATGGCCAGTTGTCTATTGAGCTAGCTAGAAAGCAGCATTCCGGTATTGCCGACATGCTGGTTAAGCAATTGAGCCCCTCTCATGCAGAAGTGCAGTTCGATACCAACAGCGCATTGGCCATGGCGTCTGCGAATGATCTGGAAGCAAGCTCACAAGCCTTGCCGATAGAGAACAACAAAGTTGCCTCTGAGGTTAATGCGCCACCTGGCAAGGTCGCCTTTACTTTGCAATCACCGCAAGAGTCTGCCACCACGATGGCATTTTCCCAGCCTCTCATGAGAACAACGGAGCGTGAGCTATTATGAATCTCGTTAACATTGCGTTATCTGGCATGAATGCCAATCGCGTTGCGCTTGATGTGACGGCGCAAAATGTGGCCAATATTAATACCCCAGGCTACAGCCGTCAGCAGGCGATGATGGCGTCCGTCGCTGGGGGAAAGTACAACGCGACTAGCCCGGGTATGGGGGTCGAGGTCACCAGTATTCGCCGTGTTACCGACCAGTATTTAGTGTCTCAAACATGGTCGACTAGCAGCGCTGCCAACTACTCAGCCAGCTACATGAGTAGCATGAGCCAGCTCGAAAGCATGCTCGGTGCTGATGGCTTTAGTTTGAACCAAGGATTGGACTCTCTGTTTGCCTCGCTTAATGATGCGACATCAAAGCCAGAGTCCACACCACTCAGACAGCAAATTATTAATGAATCTGAAGCACTGGCTCGCCGTTTTAATACCCTGACAGAGTCTTTGCACAATCAACACAAAGATACGCACGAGCAGAGAAATGCCGCAATTTCTCATGCCAACAGTCTTCTGGCCAATATCGCAGAAGTGAACAAACAGATTGTTGAGACCAATGGTACAGGCGGCAATCCTGCTCAACTCATGGATACCCGCGATAACCTCATTGGTTCGTTGTCGGAAGTGATGGCCGTGAAAACCACGAATCAACCCGATGGCAGTGTGCAGGTATCACTTGCCTCTGGGCAGCCTCTCGTCTTAGGCGGTGATGCAGGTTCAATTACTGCGATTCCAGATGCCAGTGATCCGTATTTAGCTCAGCTGCATATAAAGTTTGGTCAACAAACTTTTGCCACCAACGGCGATATTGGCGGTAAGTTAGGCGCACTGCATGAATACCAAATCGACGTACTCAAACCTAATCAAGATGCCTTGAATGACATGGCGATGCATCTCGCCGATGAATTTAATACCACGTTATCGGCGGGTTTAGATCTCAATGGCAATGCGGGTAAGCCTTTGTTTACCTATGACCCTGCCAACCCAGCAGCCAGCCTTTCTATCAGTGATATCAAAGCCGATGAATTGGCCTTGTCTGGCGATGGTAATCCGGGTAACAGCGACAATTTAACCGATCTTATTGCTATCAGTAATAAACCAGTAGCGGTGTCGGGGTTTGGGTCGTTATCACTCAATGATGCTTTTACCGCCATGATTGGTGAAACGGCGATTAAAGCCCGCCAAGCCGAGTCTGATTATCAGGCGAAAAACGCTATGAATGAACAAGCTGTTGCAGCGCGCGATAATGTGAGTGCGGTGAGTAGCGATGAAGAAGCGGCAAACCTGATGACGTTTGCCAATGCTCATAATGCCAACATGAAAGTGATCAGCACTGCGAATCAATTGTTTGATTCCGTGCTGCAACTGTTTTAAGGAGCAATGATGAGAATCAGTGATACCCAATTTAGCCAAATGATGCTGCAAAGCTTGCAGTTAAATAATGCCGGTTTAGGCAAAGTGATGCAGCAAATGGCAACCGGGGATAGGCTCACCAAGCTATCGGATGATCCCATGGCGTCGATCAAGTTGCTCAACTTAGAGCGAGAGGGCAGCGCCATTAATCAATATCATCGCAATATTGCCAACGTTAAAACGACGCTGTCGAGTCAGGAAATTCAACTTGATTCAGTGACAGAAAGCTTACAAAGCATGAGAGAACTCGTGCTTTGGGGTTCCAATGGTACGTTAACCGATGAAGACCGTGCTGGCATGATCACCGAGCTTGAAAGCTTGCGAGACTCTGTCGTGTCTTCGTTTAACGCTCAAGATGAAGAAGGGCACTTTTTGTTCTCTGGAACCAAAACGGATACCGCGGCGGTGTCGAATTCAGGGGCCGGTTATACCATTGATGGTAATAGCGATAAACGGGTTGTGACGGTAGCCAAGGGCGTGACGATGACGTCCAACATGACGGCACAAGATATTCTCGACCTTGGTGGAGGCAGCAATGCTCTTAATCAAATTGATGCACTCATTGTCGAATTTAAGAACCCGAGCCCAAATTTTAGACCTGAAGTTGATGCCAGCCTTGCGGCGATCGATGATAGCTTGGGTAACGTTTTGGGGGCGATGACCGAAATTGGTGGGCGTCATAATAATCTCGATCTACTCGATGACGCACACAATGAAAGTCAATTATTTGTTGATAAGGTCACCAGCGATATTTCTGCT
Organism: Vibrio nomapromontoriensis; assembly: GCF_050337205.1. Classification (NCBI taxonomy): domain Bacteria; kingdom Pseudomonadati; phylum Pseudomonadota; class Gammaproteobacteria; order Vibrionales; family Vibrionaceae; genus Vibrio; species Vibrio nomapromontoriensis. The sequence goes on along the minus strand of NZ_JAKJSS010000018.1, from coordinate 52,388 downwards.
TTGGATTACGGAGAAGCCTCGGTACGCCTGAGCAATTATATGGCGGCGTTGCAAGCCACGCAGGCCAGTTATGTGAAAATCAATGATCTGTCATTGTTTGATCGAATTTAACGCATGAAGAGTCAATTAGGGAACGTAATATGGCAGTAAGTACCGTGGAAGTAAGACCGCATAGTATTAAATTAAGCGGGCAGGAAACCACTAATATTGCGCTATCCCAAGCCTCGGAACCAAGCTCATCTCTGTCTAAACGTTACCTAGCGCCCCAAGCGAATATGACGCCTACGTCCTATTCGCTTTCTGGTATTTTGCTCACGCAAGGCCAGCAACAGGCAACATCGGTACAAATCGCTGATAAAGCGCTGCATAGTGTGGGGAAAGAGCTGACTCAGATAAAGCGCACGTTAACTCAGGCGCTTAACCAAGGGGCGTCTCCCGCTCTGACCAATGTACTATCTCGGTCAAAACACAATATTGAATCAGCGCTAGATCAGGCGCGCTTTGATGATAAGCGTGTCGTGGATAATGAGCTTAAGCTGAAATTAAACAGTGCGGATGTCAGGCACTTTTCTATTCCTGGCTTAAACGTCAACAGAATGAGTGAGCGCGGTGAGCAAGTGCGTCTTGATTTTCCCGGTCACGGCACGGTTATCATGCAGTTTGATGGACAATCTCAGGGTGATCGCACCGTTAAGCAATTGGATCGAAATTTGATTCCAATGGGTATGCGAGCAAGCCTTGCTCAGGATGGTAATATCGTGTTTCAAGCACAAGAGTCCGCTTACCTTGCGATGCAGCAACAAGTTAACGTTACCGGACAGGGACATCGTTTCCCCGCAGGTCAAGCGAACACGTTTACCGTAAAAGCAGAGCCAGATGGCATCGCTGAACTGCGTTTTGATTTGGGTTCTCGCGAGGGTATTAAACAGTCTATTACCACCGTGAATCAGCACCTTCAGCAAGCCCAATCTAGCCTGAGAGAGAGCAAACAATTCCAGTCTCAACTTAACGCGCAAATGTCGCGACTTCAAAGCCAATCCAACCTTCCCTCAGCCAATCAGGTGAGTGGTTCTCTGGCGCAATTTAGCCAGCAATCCAATGATTTCACCAGCACCTTCCAAGCCCTCAATGCCCAAGCTAACGTGCGTCGCCACACAGTTGTGGCGTTGTTGAAGTAGTGCCTTAACGAAGCGGTTCTGCTCTTTATCCTAATAACGCCAGCATCAATATAAAAACAGCTTACCCATTGTAATGAGTAAGCTGTTTTTATACCAAAAAGAAAAAATACAAAAAGCAGATAAACGCCAGTAGGGTGGCGGAGAGAGTGGGGTAGATGATATAGCCATCTCTTTGCTGAGTACGGCGAAAACAAAGAAAGCTGAGTAACACGTTGTAGATAACCAATAACAGGCTGATCCCGGTTCCTGCTTTAAGGGTGAGAGTTGGCAACTGGCTTAAGAACAATGCCAGAAGAATATAATCAATAATCACCAACCACAGGAACGCCTTCTTTAGCGAGTCCGGTTGAGACGCAGCAGTATGTGGAGGGGTTTGATTCATAAAGACTCAACTTAAATTCATCAACTGGCGTTCGATTCTTGGTCGGTCACCATTATTCATCACAAACACATGTGTCTATTGCTAGCAAGTTATCTAAAGCATAGAACTTGCTAGCAATAAAACCACTAGAGAGGCTGAGGGGTTATAGGGGGAGAGGTGTCCACCGAATAACCAATCGTGTCGTGCCTGAATACAGGTTGATTGAATTTAGCTTTTTGTCGCGCTTTATTTAGTTCACTGGTTGGTTGCTCGCCAAATAACGTACTGATGACTTGGGCGGCAGGTGTGGTGAGAACAAACAGTTCGATGCGTCTATTTTCGCTCGATTTGGGTTCTTCTCGGTTTAGCAGTGCCCGATCCGACATGCCGGTGACTTGCAATACTCGCTGCTCTGGCATGCCTCCTGCGACAAGGGTTTGCCTTGCTCGATTGGCGCGGGAGGAAGAAAGCTCCCAGTTTGATGAGTCACGAAAGGCTTTTTGATATTGCGTGGCATCGGTATGACCACTAATAATCATCGGGTTTTCAACGCGGTTAAAGATAGGCGCTAAAGCCAGTAATAAGTCTTCAAAAAATGGCGTTAATGTTGAACCACCTCGTCGGAACATATTTTGTTTGTAGTCATCTTGCAGCACGATCCTTAGGCCTTGTGGCGTGACCGTGATGTCGACATTACCTTCAGCGTTAATTTGACGCATCATGTCATTGACGACTTTTGCCAGCGCAGCGAGACGCTCCTGAGTATCAAATGTGCCGTCAATCAGCGAGTCGGATTCGGGCCCATCGCGATCCCCTTGAAAAAAAGAGCTCACCGTATGCACCGAATCATGACGGCTAGCAACAGAAGAGTCTGAAGTCAGATCGATAGGCGAGATACTTTGTGAGGTATCAAAGAGGTTACCTGTACTCTTATCAAAGACACTGGCCATTTGTAGGTGAGCGACAATCGCTTTTCGCTCTTCTTTATCAACGACTTGCATCACCCATAATACGAGAAACAGAGCCATGAGTGCGATCATAAAGTCGGCGAATGCGACTTTCCATGCGCCGCCATGGAATTCTTCTTCATGGCGGCGGCTTGAGCGCCTAAAGACAACGTGCTCTTGTTTTTGCATTATCCCTCCTGTTCAGCGAGCCACCTCTCCATTTGGTTGAAGGTTGGTTTGATGTCGAGCTGAATGTGTTTGCGGCCAGCGTCAATGGCGAGCAGTGTTGGCTTTTTGGCAACATACGCCACTAGGGTGGCGCGGATGCAATCAAAGGCTGACATGTCTCGTTTTACGCGCTGAGCCATGGCGTTACTCGCTGGGTCTAAGCAGCAATAACAGCCAAAAATTCCTAAAAATGTGCCCACTAGAGCCGCGGCAACGTGATAACCAATCATCGCGATTGAACCATCAATGGCCTGCATGGTGATAATAATGCCGCCAACAGCTGCCAAGATGCCAAAACCTGGTAGGGCTTCTGCCGTTCTTTGCATCGAACGTGACGGCAGAAGAAGGTCCGCTTGTATGGCTTCGATCTCTTGTTCTAGTAGCCCCTCTAATTCATGAGGCGACATTTGTCCCATTGCCATTAAACGTAAATTGTCGGTTATGAAAGAAACGAGGCGATAGTCACGGCTAACCAGTGGGTAGCGGTTAAATAATGGGCTTTCTTCTGGATTTTCAATGTGCTTATCCAGCGCTTTAAAGCCGCCGCTGCGCACAGTTTCTAACAGGATTTGTAGTAGTGCCATCAGCTCCATGAAAAAGGCTTGCTCTTCTTTATGGGGTGATAAGATAGAGCGCAGTTGGAGACGCATTTCTTTGAGTACTTGTGGTGGGTTACCAATGATCAGCGAGCCAACCGTTGCACCAATAATGATGAGGAATTCAGCCGGTTGCCAGATCGCCATTAGGCTGCCTCCAGCCCAAACGTAGCCGCCGAAGACACACATCAAAATGATGACCGCGCCCATAAATTTTTGCATAGGTGACTCCTAAGAAGATAACAATTGATTGAGTTGCTTGAGAGCTTGCTTGTGAAGCTGACAGATGCGTGGTGGCGTTAAATCGAGTACTAACGCAATTTCATGAAGATTCATGTCGTGTTGGTAAAACAGGGTCATGAGGAGCTGTTCACGCTTGGCCAATTGACCTAGTGCGACTTCAAGGCTGCGCCGATGGTGTTCATGTTGAGTAGCGTCATAAGCAGAATGAATGTTACCTTCAAGACCACTATCGAGCAGTTGATCGAGGCTTTGCATTTCTCCTGCCATGGAAGCATTAAGACGAGCTAAGTAATCCGCTTGGTCAGTACCCAAAGCGCTGATGATTTCTTTGTCTGTGGGCAGGCGACCTAAAGATTTGGTGAGGTCACGCGTGATGTCGTTGAGTTCGTGGGCTTGCTGACGGTTTTTACGCGAGCGCCAATCGAGCCGACGTAATTCATCTAAAATCGAACCACGAATTCGGCATACGGCAAACGCTGGAAATTGACTGTCATCGATATCGCCATAACGTCGCCCCGCTTCCAGTAACCCAATAAGTCCTATTTGCTGCATGTCTTCTATGCTGCAATGGGTGGTGGCGTGATGACGCAGTTGGTTAACGACGCGTTTGACGAGTATCTGATGCTGACTCAGTAATCGCTGCTCATCAATGGGTACAGAGGGAGATTGAATCTCTTCTTCCATACCGTAACTGTCCTTGTAATTCATATCCAACATAGCGTCACCTACTGCACGACATATTTAGTCAGGAGCACATCGTCAATATCGCGGACGAGGTCCGTTTTCTCGAACGCGCCAAGTACAGTCACTTTGACTTCATCTTGCAGCATCGCTAATGCATTTTCGCCGTGCAGCTCCTCATAGGTTTTTTGGCTAAAGAGGTTGAGCATGGCGTTGCGAACCACTGGCATGTAGTCATTTATATTTTCCATGCGCTCTGGGCGACGGGTTTCAATGGCGAGCTCTAGCATGACAAAGTGAGTTTGCTTCTTTCCTCTCACACTGAGAACTAACTTATCAAGCGCTTGAAAGCTTGGCTGTAGTTGACGCTCTGGCTGATTATTAAATAACTCCGATAGCCATGAATTACTGGTCAAGGTGTCGTTTTTTTCTTGCTGTAGGTACCACGCGGTGCCAAAAATCGTCCCGCCAGAGACTAATGCACTGCAGATAATGGTGGCGATAAAGAGAGCAAAAATTTGTTGTTTGGTCATGACCTATTTCCTTATGAATGCACTAGGCGTGAATGTTGAGCCAGTGGCCAGAAGATGAGTGTGATGAGAAACTCGTCGGCTGCTCATTTCGTTCTCGCGCGGCGAAGATGCCTACCTCTTCATCGCGATTTGGTGTGTTGGAAGAAGGGTTAGGGTTATCACCAGAACCGACTTGCACCTCGACTTGCAGAATATTTTGTTGCTGCAATTCACTGCGTAGCCGATCAGAAACTTGCATTAACGCCTCGCGCGTGGCCGCGGCATTGGCGTTAATTTGCACACTGAGCCTATCGCCCTCGACTCTAACGGTTAGGTCGAGCTTGCCTAAATCAGGTGGGTCAAGTCGAATGCGTGCCTCTTGTAAGTTTTGCTGGGACTGCAAGGTCACTCGGTCATGCAGTACCTGAAGCATCTGCTCTCCCCATTTCCCAGCTTGAGTATCAATACGGACATTGGCCCACTGCGCCGTACTGGTTTCTGTATTGCTACTGACTGCAGGCGGCGCTGGAGAATGCGTGGCTGACGGGCTACTAGCTGCGGTTGCCGTCATTAGTAATGAAGGAATGTCATTGCCTAATGCTGACGTATTGAGTCGCGAGTGAGCCAAAGTCGTAGCATGAGCCTGTTGTCCAATTGATGCTTCAAAAGATCGCTCTGTAGACTGACTAGGTGTGCTTACTCTGGCATCAATAAGTGGACTAACTCCCTGTTCAGAAAGGTGAGCTTGAGCCTGCATAGCACCGTTTTGAACGGTACGGCTTTGTGTAGCCAGTGTCATATTACGTAGCGCGTTCGGTGGTGCGTGAAATGCTCCGTCACTGGGAGGGTGAGGAGTGAGCGGCAATGCCGTGGTCAATGGTGGTACTAGCGTATCTGCGGTGGCATTCATTGCTATCGCGTCGCTAGGCAGCGCATCCGCTTCGTTTGATGATGACGGTTGTGTTTTTTTGTCGCCGACCAATTTTTTGAATGACGCGGGCGGGCTTTGTCGCGCATTTTCTTGGCTTGATGGGGCGATAGAGCGCTCACCCTCAGTTCCGCGATGCGGCGGCGTTTGAGTGGTGGTATTTGTTGCAGAAGGTATGGTTACCATGGGTTACTCCAGACTCATCGCCAGTTGGTAAGCTTGCGCCCGTTCTTTTTGCTCATCGGCTTCACCAAGCTGTGTTTTTAACGCATTGGTTGCTTCGGATAGCGCAATAAATGCTCGTAAGTGCGCTTGTTTTGCCCGCTCTATCTCAGCGGCTAAACGTGGGTCTTGGCGGCCTCCCTTAGTAAAAGGATCATGGGTGACCAAAAGCTCCCTAAGCTGCACGTCGTAGCGCTGAAGGGTGGGCCAGTCTTGTGTTTTTGTCGCAATTTCAATGAGTTGACTTAGGTGTCGAAATCGCTCAGGGGATACCTTATGCGTGTTTGCCAAAATTTAGCCACCCCTCTTTGATTGTGTCCATGACGCGCTCAACGTTCGTCAATCTGTCAATATCGTTGTTGACGCTTGCCTGATACAGTTCGACTTGGCAAAAGTCATAGAGCTGATGGAGATTTTCGGCAATTTCACCGCCAGTATCGGGATCGAGCGCACTGTCGAGCCCGACCAAAATGTTCATGCTTTTGCTGATGCCTTGACCTTTTTCAGCGAGTCGACCTGCCGTGATATGACCGCGCACCCGTTCTATTTCATCGAGTAGCCCATCAATGAGCATTACAACTAATTGATGAGGGGTAGCAGCTGCTGCTTGTGCATTGAGATCGACTTGTTGGTATGAGTCGTAGCCAGAATCCATTAGCATAATTGTGTTCTCCGAGTGCTAACCAAACATGCTCATGGTTTGGTTCATTTGATTCATGATGGTGTTCATCTGCGTAAATTGTTTTAGGTAGCGGTTGTAGGTCATATCGTATTTTCTATCGAGCCCAGCTTGTTTATCGTCGATGCGATCGAGACTTTGTTGTAGGCCATCTTTTCGTCCTTTCAGTAGGCCGGATGAAAAAGAAAGGTAGGGGTCAATCATGTTGTCGATATTATCGAGTAGGTTGTTTTTGCCGTTAAACATGGCTTCAAGAGCAGCACCGTTGGTTTTTTGTGCTTGTTCGAATTTATCTGAATCGAGGGTCATTTTTCCATAACGGTCGATTTCCAGTCCAACTTGGCTCAATCGCAGCCCTTCATATTCGCCGCGCACTAAGCCACTTAATTGACTCTCAATAGAGCGTAATGTGGCATCGCCCGCTAAGACACCGCGTTCGCTATCTTCTCCACCGATTTGGGTGTACTGATCCAGAGTGGAAACAAGAGTGTTATAGGCATCGATAAATCCATTAACTTGCTCTTTTGTGGCTTCAGAGTCCGCCCCAATTTCCATGGTGAGTGGTTGTTCTCCGATGCTTTGTGCTTTCGTGACAGTGAGGTCAACCCCATCGATGACACCAGTGAAAGTATTGCTGCTGTTTTCTAGTTTCAGCCCTGAATCTTTGGCGCCGAGCCAGATCACTGCATCTTGTGGACTGCTGATGGTATTGGTGTTGGTAAAGGCGTCTTCAAACCATGTTGCGCCTGTTGCGGATGCGGACACATTGATGGTATTGGCAGCGCCAGTTTCAGTACCTGATAGCATGAAGTGGGTTTGACCATTTGAGCGCACCAGTGTGGCATTGACTCCAGGATTATTAGGGTCGCTGTTAATCGCAGAGACCAAGTCACTCATGGTCGCGGTGCCACTGCCATTGGTGTCTAATGTTGATAGATCGATCGAGAGGCTTTCACCGTTAACGGTAAAATCTAATGTGCCTGTGGTCGGGATCACTGTGTTCGCATCGAGATCGGCAGGCATACTGGTTGATAACTGGTGCGTTGTTGCAAGTTGCTCAACAAAAATTTGGTAACTGCCTTGCAGTGCATTGGCGTCAGCAGTAGCAGAAAAAAAGCCATCTTGAGAGACACTTGCGCTATTTTTTATGATGCTTGAACCGGCTTCATTCATTGCCTCAACGGCGGACCGAAAGTCGCTTAGTGCCGTTTCAACCTTCCCCCATGCGGCAACTTGCGCTTGAAAGCGAGCTGCCTGGGCTTGATAGCGCTGCTGAAATGGTTGAACCTCTAGCGCGGCGAGCTGCTGTGCCATTGTGGCTGGATCAATCGAACTCATTACTGCTCCTTAGTATGGTCTATAGCCGTTTTATCGAACAAAGCTATGAAGGGTTAAATCAAGAACTATGCCACGCATTCATGTGTTATGAATCAATGGGTTAGTTATCTTCTGTTTTGATTGCGGAAGGCCAGTTTCCAGTGGTGTGGTTCCGCATTTCCACTAAAATAGCTTCTAGCTTCTAGCTTCTAGCTTCTAGCTTCTAGCTTCTAGCTTCTAACTTCTAGGTTGTTATGTTAAGGCGACCAAGGTGTGTGCGGGGTTTAACGGTTATGGTGAGTATTGTGGAAGAGTGAGATCTTGCTTCACGATGTGGTGTTTTAATCAGTGGGATGTGCAGCGTGATTGGTGGTTTAGGACGATAAAAAACCTCCCGAAGGAGGTTCTAAAGGACGGATGAAACGTTAACAAAGGAACATTCATCTTATCCACAATCAGCCGTACGTTAAAAGGTACGGCTGATTAGGATGCGATTAACCTAGTAGAGACATTGCCATACCTGGTAGTTGGTTGGTACGAGATAGAACTGTCGTACCCGCTTGCATCAACATTTGGTTTTTCGTCATGCTAGAAGACTCTACTGCGAAGTCAGCATCGGTGATGCGACCTTTCGCCGCTGATAAGTTTTCGCTCATATTCATCAGGTTAGTTACTGTGTGCTCAACACGGTTGACGTTAGCACCTAGTGCTGAACGTGCAGTACCGATAGTTTCAATGAGACTTTGCATGCCAGCTGCAGAGCCTGCCGCATTAGCCCCTAGTCCACCAATAGCGGTATCAATAGCACCAAGTTCAGTCGAAACATCTACAGAAAGTGCATCTGCTGCTGTTGTACCTAATTGAAAGCTAACTGCTGCTGCACCTAGACCACCGCCTTTTAGTAGTGCTTGACCACCAAAGTTGGTATTCGTCATTATTTTGCCCATTTCAGCGCTAAGTGCTGTAAATTCCGCATCAAGTGCTGTTTGGTCTGCTGCAGTGTTAGAGCCGTTATCGGCTTGTAGTGCAAGGTCGTTCATGCGTTGAGCGATGTTTGTCATCTCATCAAATGCACCTTCAGCGGTTTGCATCATCGAGATAGCGTCTGCGCCGTTACGCATTGCCACTGACATACCACGAGTTTGTGTATCTAGACGGGTTGAAATTTGCATACCTGCCGCATCATCTGCCGCAGAGTTGATGCGGTAACCCGTGCTCAGACGTTCCATCGCTGTGTTTAGTAGGTCATTTGTTTTCGTTAGGTTGTTTTGGCTAACTAACGAAGCGTAATTAGTGTGCATGGTAAGAGCCATTGTCATTCTCCTTGAATTACTATCAATTTGGGACATTCGCCCCGCTCACTAACAAGAGGCGGTCAGTTAATTTCTAGGATTAACTCAAAAGTGAAAAAAATAGCCAAATTGTTGAAATTGGGCGTGAATGTGTGAGGTTGGTTCAAGCGAAAGGAGGGTGAATTCGGTTTATGGGTATAGAGCGGTCCCTGGTGCCTAGCTCCTAGAGGGGAGGAGGAGAGTTGAAAGTGGGTCGACATTATTCGCTTTTGTTGACGATAATTATTCGTCCCACATGCTCTCCTCGAACCTTACATCACTTCATTATGCGCATCGCCAAACGATTTAAATGACATGGCAGTGGGTAAGTCACTGAAATAGCCAAAGTAATAGCTCGCCCCAAGTCGTTTGAATTGCGTTAACTCTTCTTGACTGCAGATACGGCCTGCCACCCATTTTATTTTATGTAGCCGACAAAAACGTACTAATGGTAATAAGGCGCTGCGATCTTGTTTACTCTCAATTGTAACTGCGACTTTAAAGGCATCAGGTGCGAGTGGCAGCAAACGGTCGAGTTGCATTTGTGATGGTGAAATATCAAACCACAATGCGTAGGCGTATTCTTTGAGCGTTTCGCTGAGTGGTTGAGTATCGGGATGCAGCGTACTCGTCTCACTTAATTGCAACGAGGGGATGATGTGATAAAACGCACCAGCATGAAAACGTATGATCTGTTTTAGGAAGAACTGCCCTTGTTGCCACAGCAGCGCATCGTGGCTGATGGGAACGACCACATTGCTGATGAGATCAGGGTGGAATGTTTCAATCTGGAATTTAGTTTGTCGCACTGCCAAATATAAGCTGTAGAGATCCAAGCAAAATCGCATGGACGTCGACAAATCGAATTGATAAACACTTTGCTCGCTATGACTGCCAAAGCGCAGAGTAAGATGCTGATATTCAATATCTCCACTATTGGTGTCTCGAATCGCCTGACAGGCATGATGAATGTCGTTGGCTTCGAACGCAGAAAATATCAACTGGTCGTCTTCCGTGACGACGTGCTGACTGATCAATTGGCTGAGATAGTAATACAGCGCTTGATTTGAAGTGAGATTATCCAAGGTTTCCTACCACATTTATCTGTTTGTTATCTGGAATTTCGTTATATGACAGTACCGCTAATCCTTGTGAGAACGTACGTGCATAGCGAGCGAGCAAGGGTCTTAATTGCGGCATCACCAATAAGATTGGCGCCAGCCCTTGTTGTTTAAGTTGCTGTTTGATTAACGGCATATTTTGTTGGAATTGATTGAGAATATTTGGCTCAATCGGGAAACTATCGAGCATGACAGTGCCGCTGGCCTGCGCCTGTTGCAGGGAGGTCATTAACATCTGTTCCAGCTCATCGGACAGCGCATACACATTTAAGTCTTTACGTTGACCCGCGATCAAATTCACTAATGTACGGCGCAATGCGCAACGAACATCAGCGGCGAGTAAAATCGGGTCTTTAGTGTTGTCAGCCGATTCCAGCATAGTATTGGCAATGGTGCGAATATCTTTAAGGGGTACCTGATCGACAAGCAGTTGCCTGTACACCTTTAATTGTTGTGACAGGCTTAATGCTGCACTTAATGCTTCGCAAAGTTTAGGAGCTTGTTGGCTTAAGCGCAGGTTCATTGCATCGACATCATCGTGATTAAACAGCTCGGCAAGATGGGTTTTCATTATTTTACTGATATGAGTGGCAATCACGGTCGCATCGTCTACTACCTGATAACCCATATTAAGAGCTTTGGCCTTGTCTTGATGTGTTATCCATACCGCTGGTAAGTGATAGGCGGGGTCACTACCCAAAATGCCGTCAATTTCTCCATAGGTTTCGCCCACCGCAATGGCCATTAATCGGTCAGGCTCGATCAAGCCTTCTTCAATGACTTCACCATTGAGAGATAAGGTGTATTGGTTAGGTTTGAGGTTTAAATTATCTCGTATGGCGACCTCGGGTAACAAATACCCCACCTGCTCGGAAAGGTTTTTTCGTACGCCACGGATGCGTTGTGCCAGCGGTGCACCTTGCTCTTTATTAACCAAATGAACCAAGCGGTAGCCTAGCGCTAGCGATAGACTATGGACATGGGGAATATCTTCCCACGCCAATGCAATGTCGGGGTTGTCGTGCATGGCCTGAGAGATCGCTGCGACTTCATCAAGCTGTGGATCGACAGGGGTCGATTTGGACTGTCGCCAGCCAGCAAACCCGAGCGCTGCAGCAAAGGTAAAAAAGGCCAAGTGAGGCATACCGGGAACCATGCCGATGATCAGCATGACGGTTGCTACCGTGAATAAGGTCGACGGAGTCGCCAGTAATTGCTTTTGCATGGTCTCAGCCATGCTATTTTCGCTGTCGTTAATACGAGTCACGATGATAGCGGCTGAGGTTGCCAAGAGTAGAGACGGAATTTGTGCGACTAGGCCATCACCGATGGTGAGTAGGGCATAGGTTTTAAAGGCTTCTGAGGCGGCAAGACCGTGCTCAAATACCCCGATACTGATACCACCAATAATATTAATGAACAGAATCATTAAACCGGCAATAGCGTCACCGCGAACAAACTTTGAAGCGCCGTCCATAGAGCCGTGGAAGTCGGCCTCGTTCGCCACTTCTTGTCGACGTTGTCTTGCCGATTCTTGATCGATGAGACCTGCGTTAAGATCGGCGTCAATGGCCATTTGTTTGCCGGGCAGCGCATCAAGGGTGAAACGCGCGGAGACTTCCGAAATACGCTCGCCACCTTTGGTGATAACGACAAAGTTGATGATCATCAAAATGACAAATATCACCATACCGACGACGTAGTTGCCGCCGATCACGACCTCACCAAAGGCTTGAATAACTTTACCTGCTGCATCGCCACCTTGATGCCCTTCCAATAGGACAATTCGAGTAGAGGCGACATTCAGCGTTAATCGCATGAGTGTCGCGATAAGCAAAATGGTCGGGAAGATTGAGAAGTCCAATGGTCGTTTTGCGGTGGTGCTAACCAGCAGTACTAAGATGGCAAGAACAATATTGAAGGTGAACAACGCATCCAGCAATAGAGGTGGAAGTGGCAAAATGACCATTGCCAGAATCATCAGCAGCACGACAGGGATACCAATGTACCCTTTGCTGGTTCGCTGAAGTTGTTTGATTCGGTTCAACATGAAGGTTCCTTTTTCTCTATAGTTGGCGGTGAGAGATAGTTGGCGATGAGTGATAGTGGTGTACTGCACTCAATATAAATGCCGTAATTTCAACGCTAGTGTTGTAAATGTTTTGGGATCGAAAACTGCGGTATCGGCAGCGGTTTCTCTCCTGCGCCACGGCGAAATGATCTCAGCTGCATGACGTAGGTCAGGATATGTGCGACCGCAATGTAGAGCTGACTCGGTATGGCTTGTTCTATCGCAGTCGTGTGATAAATCGATCGTGTCAGGGGCGGTGAGTTTAAGATCTCCACCTGATTTTCACGTGCGATGCGCTGGATGTGCATGGCGGCTTCATCAATGCCTTTTGCTACCACAAATGGCGCATCCGATAGGCTGGTGTCGTATTTTAAAGCCACCGCATAATGCGTAGGGTTGGTGATCACCACATCGGCTTTCGGCACGGTTTTTTCTATTTTACGACGCGCAAACTGTTGCTGTATTTGTCGAATTCGCTGTTTGACCTCAGGTCGACCCTCATTATTTTTGTACTCTTCTTTGAGTTCTTGTTTGGTCATTTTGAGCTGTTTTAGGTGTTCCCAGCGTTGATAGGGAATGTCGATGACACCGAATATCAACAGTGCCACCCCCATCAATAGTAAGCCTTCGAATAAAATGGTCATCACCATGGTGACGCCTTGGTTTAGGGTGAGCTGTTGCATGCCTAACAAGTGTTGAAGGTTACTGTTGAGGTAGCTGTAGAGCAGAGCAAAAATGACCGAAACCTTGAACGTTGATTTGAGCAACTCGGCCAGTGAGCGAGTAGAAAACATGCGTTTAATGCCAGACAGCGGACTGAGTTTACTGAGCTTTGGTTGGACGTTAGCGGGGCGAAACATCCAGCCACCTAAAATCAGGCTGCTGGCAACCGCGACAATCACAATAACTAAGAACATGGGCAGCAGCATGTCGATTAGGATCCCCAAGCTATGACCGAGCTGCTCAATCATTTGCATTGGGTTGTCAAGATCCTCGCGAGTCAGGCTCATGTTGAAACGAAAAATACCGGAAATATGCGCCCAAATACTGGGCAGTTGGCTGTTAAAAAACAGCGCGACTGCAAGGAAGATAACCGCGGAGGAAAATTCTTTGGCCCGCGGAATTTGTCCCTCTTGGCGCGCTTTTTTTACCTTCTGCGGTGAGGCTTTTTCTGATTTGTCTTGGCTAGATTGTTCGCTCATACGCCCCCCACAACAAATCCATTGAGATGGCGAAGCACCTCATGAACCAAGGCGGTATAGCGACTTGGAATACCCGTAACGGTGAGCAGGATGCTGAATAGACCAAGCAGCATGGTCATCGGAAAACCGAGCGCGTAGACATTTAAGCTGGGTGCGGCGCGATTCATCACACCAAAACTGATATTGGCGAGTAACATTGAAACAATAGCAGGCAGTGCGAGCGCAAGAGCGGAAGCAAACATCCAGCCAAATAGCCCAATTACTTGATTGAGCGCGCTCATGCTGAGACCAGAGCCTACCGGCCAAATCACAAAGCTTTGTACGAGAATATCAATCACTAAAAGGTGTCCTTCTAGCGTTAAAAAAAGCAGGGTGGAGAGCAGTAAAAATATACGCCCTAGAATCGCGACCGACAGCCCGTTTACCGGATCATTCATGATCGCCATGCCTAGCCCCATTTGCATGGAAACAATTTGTCCAAGCATGGTGAAAATAGTAAAAAACAGATGCAAAATCAGACCGAAAAACACCCCCCATAGCGCTTGCTCAAAGGCAAGGAATAAGGATGTCATAGAAAATAATTCGACCGCAGGCATGGGCGGCATAAGGGGCGCGGTAATGACGACGATGGACAGCGCGAGTAAGCTGCGTACCCAAACCGGAATCAGCGCATCACCAAAAAAGGGTAAGGACAGGAATGCCGCCCCAATGCGAAAAAACGGCCACCATAGCTGCCCTAGCCATTGTGATAGATCGGCAAAGGTCAGATGCATTAGCCAATCATCCCTGGGATGTTGTGGAACAGGTAATCGAACAATTCCATGATTTTTCGTAACATCCAGTGGCCAGCAAAAATCACCATTAATAAGGTCGCCAGCAATTTAGGTAAGAAGCTTAGCGTTTGCTCTTGTATTTGAGTTGCTGCTTGAAAAATAGCAATAATCAAACCTACACCTAATCCCGGCAGAACCAGCACCATCACCATGTTGATGATAAGCCAGATGGCATTAGAAAATAGCGTGACGGTCATTTCTGGGGTCATAGGTTGTCCTTTGCGCTATCCAAAGCTGGCCGAGAGTGTGCCAACGGTCATCGCCCAGCCGTCCACTAATACAAAGACCACAAGCTTAAAAGGCAGAGAGACAATGAGTGGTGAAAGCATCATCATCCCCATCGCCATTAGGACACTAGCGACGACGAGGTCTATGATGAGGAACGGGATGAACAGCATGAAACCGATTTGAAATGCGGTTTTGAGTTCGCTAATGACAAAGGCCGGCAAAATCACCGCAAAGGAAATATCTTCAATATTTTGATTCAGCGGCTCGTTGGCGATACGCAGCATTTGCTCTAGCGCGTTTTGCTGGGTTTGTGCCAACATAAAGTTACGCACAGGTTTTTCTGCGGTGGAAAATGCCTGCATCAAGGTGATTTCACTCTGATCGTAAGGTTGAAAAGCATTTTGATAAACGTCGCTCCAGACAGGGCGCATGATTAAAATACTTAGGCTAAGTGCGATGCCGACTAACACGCGATTAGGCGGGCTTTGCTGCAGACCAAGCGCTTGTCGCAAAATGGCGAGGACGACGATGATCCGTGTGAAGCTAGTGGCCATCAAAATAAACGCAGGCAGAAAGCTCAGCGCGGTCATGAGCAGTAAAATCTGTAACTTGACGCTATACGCTTGGTCGGTCTGTCCATCATTGACAGTTAGAAAGGTTAATCCGTTGTCAGCAGCAACAGGGAAACTGATTAAGCTCACCAGTACGATGAGCTTCCAAGGGAGATGACACAGCAAGGTAGGGAGGCGTTTTAGCGGTTTAATAACCTTGTGAGTAAGCGGATGAGACACTAACTATTGCCCCATTGTTGTTAGTGTGGAATCCACTACGTCGATCAGCTTTAAACCGTATTTGTCATTGATGACAACGACTTCTGCGTGCCCCATTAATGAGCCATTCACTTTCACATCGAGAGGCTCACCATTGAGCTTGTCTAGCTCAATAACACTGCCTTCACCAGCACTCATTAGCTCACCTAACGCGATTTCTTTACTGGCGACTTCAAGGGTGACGGTGACAGGAATACTTTTAAAGAAGCTGAGGTCACGTTGGGCTGAAACTGGTGCAGCAAGTGGTGCATCCGTGTCAAAGCCTTCTAGCTGAAAGTCATCAAAGCTCAATTCGTCCCCATCAAATGCATTTTGTTCAGGCGTATCGCTCATGAGTTACTTTCCTTTTCATTATTTAAAATTAAGACCAGTTGTCCGTCTTGCTCTGCGACACGACCGGTAAATAGGCGCTCTTTTCCAATATGGACAGGGACGCTAGAGAGTAAGTTGATAGGTAAAATATCGTCGGGTTGTAGACGTAATACTTGAGTTAATGGCAGTTGAGTTTTACTGAGTTGTACATTAAGCCGCACAGGCGTTGCTTGCAGTGCATGTTGAAAGTCGCTGGCGATATGAGGGTTGGGCGTGAGGGACAGTTCATTCACAAGTGTTTGCACTAACATACTGTCGAGCTGAACGATAAGGTTAGCTTTCATATCACCAAGGGTTGGGTGGCAGTAAGTAATGGACAGGGTCGCAACAATCCCTATCCCCTGATGAGGGGTTGCTTCACTGGGATGCCAGTGATCTATTGGAGCAATCCAAGCGCTGATTAATTTTGCGATTCGTTCCTGAAGCCTTAGGTCACTGGCAGAGAGAGCTTGAGTCGTTCGCTCAATGTTCGCGCCATAAAACTGGTCGGCTAGGTGGATAAGCAATGTGCTGGAGAGATGGATAGACAGCTGTCCACCAGTTTCATGCTGTAAAGCACTGATGTTCTCGAAATCCTGATGTTTATGGCTGTCACTGCTAATCGTGATCGCTTGAATGATAACATCTACATTAGATGAATTGAGCCAAGATTGTATGGCTTGGCGCAAGGAGTGACGAGAGCGCTTAAATTCGTCTTCCAGCTTATTTTTTACTCGATGAATCGGCTTTCCAAGAAGCTCGATATTGAGTGATGGTACGTGATCTAATGTTAAAGAATGCTCAGAATCCATAATATTTCCGAAAAGTGATTGAGATGCTGATATGGCTAAACACTAGCCTCTCAAATTAATAACTAGCCGTTATTGTTTTAGTCTACTCTGATTTTTTTATATCTTTTTAGTCGTAAAATTTAAATTTGTGAGCTTGGTTCATATGTTTGTTTATGCATTATACAAGCATCTTTAAATAAAAAATAAATAGGGTTAGTTTGTTTAAATAATAAATATTATAAAAATCTAAATATAGCGACTATCTATCGAAGCCCTCGATTATGTTTGCTTCGAGCATGGTGTTGCACGATTAAGATTTTGTTTTGAAAGATATAAATATAGTTTCTTTTTGTGTGCCGATATTCACTTGAATATATGAGCCTAGTTACATGTCAGAATTGGTATTGATATGAATAGTAAAGTTATTCGTAATGATGACTTCAAATTAATTACTTTTTTGCAAAGTCTACTTGTGAGGAAGGTGAATAATTCATTCCGGGCGGAAGGGTTATTTCCGCTAGTGGTTTTCTGCATCGTTATTTTTTGGGGCAATGTCTCATTTGCTGCTAAAAATAACATCCCAATGGATATGGTAAATTGGCAATTTGTTCAGAGTGAATTTAAATGTCAGTTGCGTTACTCATTATCTAACTCGGAATATATTTCTTTTGTCGCCGAGCCGAATAGCGCGATGGCACTGATAAAAACGCATGTGAATTACCCTCAAGCAAGGTTGCTACAAACTTCTCCGCCTTGGCAGGCGCCAGCGTACTCCAATACGATTTCAACGTCTCGCCAAACTTCATCGGGTATGGTGGAATTTCGTCATGGTATCGACGCTTTTTTGACAGCGTTTGCTAAAGGGGCGTGGATGCGCTTGGAGTTTGGTCACGAGCGTGACCAAGGTGAGCTTTTAGTCAGTGAAGGCGTTACCGTTCCTTCGGTACGAATCGAGCAAGCGTATAGTCAGTTCAACGATTGTCGCGCAGCATTGCCGAGCATGTCTTATGAGCAAGCTCGAGATGTTGAATTGAGTTTTCGTGTTGGGCAACGAGTACTTGACGCCTCGCAACGCCAAGCGCTGAAAGCGATATCGAGCTATATCCAATCTGACAAAACTGTCCAGCGAGTGTTGATTGATGGACACACAGATAATCTGGGCTCCTCAATGGCGAATCTGCAACTCTCGCGGGTACGTGCCGATGATGTGGCCAGCCTCTTAACTGAGTTTGGCACACCAAATCCGTTAATTGAGGTGAGAGCACACGGTGATCGCTATCCCGTGAGTAGTAATGCGACAAAAAGTGGTCAAGCCAAAAATCGACGAGTGACCGTCAGAGTCATTCGTCAGTCTGTGAACACATTGACGCCTTCTCAGGATGAGAAGACGGGGGTGACATTGAAATGAATAAGGATATTTTACTCGTTGAACCTTGCGACAATGATGCTCGACCGATTATTGATGTATTGCAGCAGCAAGGGTTTCTTGTTCGTCATGTGAGAACAGGGCGAGCAGCATTATTGGAGCCGACGGCGGCGATCAGTTTAGTCAGTTCCAACCTACCGGATATGAGTGTCCGTGAGTGGGTGGTGTGTCAGCAACGTAAGGCGAACGCAGGCGTTGCTATTGCTATTGTTGAACAGGATCAAGGCGTGCTCGCTGCAGAATCTATGAAAGCGGGCGCCACGGATTATCTGTTGCGCCCTTTTGAAGCGATGCAGCTAATCAATTTACTCAATCGTGTCGAAGCGATGGAAAAACCCATGGCCAACATTGTTGCGGAGTCATGGCGTAGCAAGCAGGTGTTGCAACTGGCTCATCGTGCGGCGTGCACCAGCGCCAGTGTCTTGATTTCAGGTGAGTCAGGGACAGGTAAGGAAGTGCTTGCGCATTATGTGCATGACCAATCTCCTCGAGCATCCCAGCCTTTTATCGCAGTGAACTGTGCGGCGATACCGGAGTCAATGCTGGAAGCGGTGCTATTTGGTCATGTTAAAGGCGCATTCACTGGGGCGTCAGGCTCTCAGAGCGGTAAGTTTGAAGAAGCCAACGGCGGCACGATTTTATTGGATGAAATTGGTGAAATGTCACCGGCGGTTCAAGCTAAGTTGCTTCGCGTGTTACAAGAGCGAGAAGTTGAGCGGGTTGGCAGTCATAAGTCTATCAAACTCGATATTCGTGTGATTGCCGCGACCAATAAAGACCTGAGAAGTGAAGTGCAGAAAGGCCAGTTCCGGGAAGACCTTTATTATCGATTGGATGTGCTGCCGTTGTATTGGCCACCACTTCGTGAGCGTCAGGAAGATATCTTGCCGATTAGCCAATTTTTTATCAATAAATATAAAGAGAAGGCGGCTTGCCATCTTTCTGAAGATGCGCAACAAGCGCTTTGTCAGTATCACTGGCCAGGCAATATTCGTGAATTAGAAAACGTTATTCAACGTGCATTAGTGATGCGTCACGGCGATTTTATTACTGCCCAAGATCTGATGCTTCCTATTGAACTTGCGGTATCACCACATTCACTCTCTGCCCCATCCCTGTCAAATACCGAGACGTCTACTCATAGAGCAGCGAGTGCTTCTTTCGGACACGTGGAAGTAAAAAAACAGGCAGAGTTCCAATTTATCCTAGAGCAACTGCGTCAGTTTGGTGGTAATCGAACTAAAACGGCGAACGCGATGGGTGTTTCAACGCGTGCGCTGCGCTATAAGTTGGCGGCAATGCGCGAGCAAGGAATTGATCTGCAGTCGGCATTAGGCTCGGCTGCGTAAAGGAGAAATACGATGGCAATGCAACCTATCAATAGCGCGGTCTCGGCGGAACAACTCATGCTGACCAAGCTTCAATCGATGCAACAACAAATACAACCAGACTTTGTGGTGTCATCAAATCCGGTTGATGCGCAGCAATCCTTGTCACCTTTATCTTTTTCGACGGCGATGAAAGGAGTGTTGGATCGGGTTAATGAGCACCAGTCATTGGCAAGCAGCAAAATGACGGCGGTCGAAACTGGACAAAGTGATGACTTGGTTGGAGCGATGGTCGCGAGCCAAAAAGCGAGCTTATCATTTTCGGCCCTGATGCAGGTTCGTAATAAAGTCGTGTCTTCATTTGATGAAATCATGAAAATGCCGGTGTAGATAATGTCAGAAATAACCTCTCAAGCGATACCTAGCATAACGGCGATGGATTCGTCATCCTCTAATAATCAGCCGCTGACTCAGAGCAAATCAGTCGGTGATGTGAGCCAGAAGTTGAAGCGATTGTGGTCAAGCTCGCAGCGTAACCTAGTGCTGTCAGCCGTACTGGCTGCCATTGTTGCGGCGATTATCGTTGTGGCTTTATGGAGCTCGTCGCAAAGCTATCGCCCTTTATACAGTCAACAAGAACGCTTTGATACCGGTGAAATCATCTCAGTGCTGGAGTCGGAAAGCATTGCTTATCGGTTACAGGAGGAAAATGGGCAAGTCTTAGTCGCCGAAGGTCAGGTGGCAAAAGTGCGTATGTTACTTGCCGCAAAAGGCGTAAAGGCTCAACTGCCGACAGGCTTGGATGCACTGAAAGAAGACAGTTCACTTGGTACCAGTCAATTCATGGAAAACGCTCGTTATCGTCATGGGTTGGAGGGCGAGTTAGTTCGCACCATTATTTCCTTAAATTCGATAGTGAATGCGAGAGTTCATCTTGCTATACCTCGTCAGACGTTGTTTGTCCGCCAGCAAAGTGAAGAGCCTTCTGCGTCAGTCATGCTTGAACTCAAGACCGGTGATGACCTAAAACCGGAGCAAGTGGAGGCCATTGTTAACTTGGTGGTGGGCAGTGTGACGGCAATGAAACCTGAGTTTGTTTCCGTTATTGATCAATATGGTCGATTGCTAAGTGCTGATATTGGCTCGATGGAAGCCGGTAAGGTAAATGCAAAATATCTAGACTATCAGAAGAGTGTCGAAAAGCAGGTGATTCAACGTGCGGCCGATATGCTCACGCCTATTGTTGGACCAAGTAACTACCGGGTTCAAGTTGCTGCCGATCTTAACTTCAGTCAAGTGGAAGAAACGCAAGAGATCCTTGATTCGACTCCCGTCGTTCGTAATGAACACAGTATTCAAAATAATAGCATCGATAATATTGCGTTAGGTATTCCCGGAGCGTTAAGTAACCAGCCACCGGTTACGGGTGAGGTCGAAACACAAGACAGTAAAAATACCAACGCGCGCAGTGAGTTGAATCGCCAGTATGCGGTGGGCAGCAGTATTCGCCGAACGCAATATCAGCAAGGCGAAGTAGAGCAATTAAGTGTGTCGGTATTGCTTAATGAAGCGGCAGCGCCGAATGGTACAGCCTGGACAGACGCTGAACGCAATCAGATTTCGGACATGATTATGGATGCGGTGGGGATCTCTGCAGGTCGTGGCGATCGCCTTAACGTGATGAGCTTTAACTTTACACCGATTGAAATTGACGTTCCAGTTGCCATGCCATGGTGGCAAGATCCGACGGTCCAGCAACCTTTACGTTATGTGATTGGCGGCTTGCTGGGTATGGCGATGATTATGTTTGTGTTGCGTCCTTTGATCATGCATTTAACGGGTGCCGATCAGCGCAATGTAAGCCTTGAGTTTGCTGAGAGTCCTCAGGATGACTATCAAGAGAATGTGCAAACTAGAGAAGAGCGAGAGCGAGAGGAATTACTCAACCGCAAGTTGTCTGAGAAGGGAATTACGTCGGCTTCATCGGGTCTGGATGCGAGCAGCGATATGTTACCGCCGGCGGGTTCTCCGCTAGAGATTCAATTAAAACATCTGCAGCTTATTGCTAACGAAGAGCCTGAGCGTGTCGCAGAAGTACTAAAACAATGGGTGAACGTGAATGAAAACAGCGCAGTCAAAACCAGCCACGCTTAGTCATGTTGAGCGCACCGCGCTTGTATTGCTAGGGATGGGAGAAGATGCCGCCGCACAGGTATTTCAATATTTCACCCGTGATGAAACCCAGCGTGTGACCAAAGCAATGGCACGGTTGAGTGGTATCAAAAGTGATAATGCTAAGCAGGTGATTCAACATTTTTTTGATGACTTTCGTCAACATAGTGGCATACGCGGCGCCTCCAAAGCGTATTTATCGAATACGTTACGTAAAGCTTTGGGGAATGATTTAGCCAAAGGGCTGCTCAATAATTTATATGGCGATGAGATTCGCAATAACATGCAACGGCTGCAGTGGGTTGATGCGGACACGCTGGCTCGTTTTATTTCACAAGAGCACCCTCAGATGCAGGCTATTTTCTTGGCTTATTTGCCCCCAGAAACGTCCTCTAAGGTATTGGAGCAGTTACCGGCGGATTACCATGATGAGCTGCTGTATCGGATTGCTCGCTTACAGGACATCGACCATGACGTGGTCAGTGATCTTAATGAGTTGATTGAACGTTGTATTGAGCATGTATCTAGCAGCCAAAGTGCGCCACTATCTGGTGTTAAACAGGTGGCGGATATTATTAATCGTTTCTCTGGAGACAAGGGCATGCTGATGGAAATGCTCAAACTTCATGATGAAGACGTGGTGAATGAAATTGAAGAAAACATGTTTGACTTTATGGTGCTTGGACGACAGCGTGAAGACACGATGGACCGGTTGGTGCAGCAAGTGCCGCTTGAGTTATGGGGGACAGCACTGAAAGGGGCGGAAATTGCTCTGCAACAAGCAATAAAACGCTCTATGCCTCAGCGTTTAGTTCAAGCGCTGGAAGATGATATGCAATTGCGGGGCGCTGTTCCTGTTAGTGCAGTTGAGCGGGCGCGCAGTGAGATTATGCAGATGGTTAAGGCCATGTCTGAGGCGGGCGAAATAGAATTGGTGTTGTATGAAGAGCAGACGGTGGAATAGTGATGACTCAGAAATACAGAACGTCATTTTCAGCAAAAAACGCTCTTGCCGTAGAGAATAAACCGATACTTCGCTTAGCCGCTTCTGAGTATAGACCTCATCGCTTCCCTCCTGTCGCCCCTGTAATTCAGGATAATGAGCTTTCTTCGGAAATGATGTGGGGAGAAGAAGCGTCACAGGCAGACGTGCAAGAAAAACTCGAGATAGGATTTCAGCAAGGGCTTGAGCAAGGGCATCGAGAAGGGGTGCAACAAGGTCTTGAACAAGGGCAGCAGCAAGGGCTGCTTGAAGGGCAGAAGGAAGGGTTTCAAAAAGGGTTTATTTCCGGTGAGCAGTCAGGAAAGCAGGCTTTTTTGGAGGCAATTAAGCCCGTCAACGAGATTTACCATCATTTAGAGCGTTGGCAGGAAGAGAAAGATCAACAGCAGCGCCACGTGATTTGTGAATTAGTGCAAAAGGTTGCCCAGCAGGTCATTCGTGCAGAACTGACGCTTATGCCGCAGCAAATACTTGCACTGGTGGATGAAACGTTGGAAGCGATGCCAGGTAAGACTGAAAAAGTGACGGTGCATTTGAATCCGCAAGATTTAGAGCGTATCGCCAACATCAATGCCGAACTGCCACATAATTGGAAATTGGTGGCAAAAGCAGAACTTCCAGTGGGCGGTTGTCATTTGGTCACGGATGATGCAGAAGCGGATGCCAGTTGTGATGCACGCTTAGAAACGTGTATGGATAATGTGAAGAATCATCTACTTGATGAAACATTGCCAGCGCGACATGAGTCCAATCATGACTAGCGCTGCATTGTTACCTTTGACGGCGAGGCTTCATGATGCGATGGCGTCACTGGAGGCGGTGCCGGTTGCGAAAGTGACAGGCCGCTTAGTTAAAGTGAATGGATTAATGCTGCAAGCGGTGGGTTGCCGTTTTAAGCTTGATCAACGATTTTTGGTTGAAACGGCAGAAGGCGACATGATTGAAGCGCAAGTGGTTGGGTTTGATCATACGATAGCTTATCTCATGCCGATCCGTCGCTTAGGAGGCTTATTTGCCGGCGCTAAGGTGATTCCATTAGAAGGGGACAGCCATGTGCACCTGGGGCATCACTGGTTAGGGCGTGTGGTTAATGGTTTAGGTGAAGTTCTTGATGATGGGGCGCCGCTAACCGGGGGGGATCGAGTATCGCTGGATCCTCAGCCGATTAATCCATTAAAACGTCGTCCGGTAGACACACCCCTTGATGTGGGAGTGCGTGCCATTAATGGTTTGCTCACCGTGGGAAAAGGCCAGCGAATTGGATTAATGGCTGGCAGTGGAGTCGGGAAAAGTGTCTTGATGGGGATGATTACCCAAAACACCGAAGCTGATGTCATTGTGGTCGGGCTCATTGGTGAGCGAGGTCGTGAGGTGCGTGAGTTTGTTGAGCGTAATCTCACACCAGAATCCCGACGCAAAGCCATTATTATTGCCGCGCCCGCGGATGAATCACCGTTGATGCGATTACGAGCTACATTGCTGTGTCACCGAGTCGCCGAATATTTTCGTGACAAAGGTAAAGATGTCTTGTTGTTGATGGATTCATTAACACGTTATGCCATGGCTCAGAGAGAAATTGCTTTAGCATTGGGAGAGCCACCTGCTTCACGGGGGTATCCGCCTTCAGTCTTTAGTATCTTGCCGCAATTGTTAGAAAGAGCAGGGAACAGTGAGCACCCCGATGGCAGTCTTACGGCGATCTACACGGTACTAGCGGAAGGTGATGATCAGCAAGACCCGGTGGTCGACTCTGCGCGAGCTATATTAGATGGTCACGTTGTGCTTTCTAGGCAGCTTGCGGAGCAAGGGCATTATCCAGCGATAGATATTAATGCGTCGATTAGCCGATGCATGAATGCTTGTACTGAAAAGCCACATCACATGATTGCTAATCAATTTCGTCAATGCTATGCCAGCTACTTGCAGGTCAAAGAGCTGTTGCCGCTAGGCGGTTATCAACCTGGGCAAGATCCCGAGCTTGATCGCGCAGTGATGATGCATCCTCAATTGAAAGCCTATTTACTTCAAGGCGCTGACGAGACGTTGGATTACTCGCAAAGCTTAACGCAATTGGCGCAGCTCTTTGCCAGTGAAGCGACATCGTCGTAAGAGTGCCAATATTGCGTGCTGACTATCAGGGAAGGGTATCATGGAGAGTAAAATAAAAGCGGTCGGTGCGTTGACTATGCTTGAAGAAACTCAACGCGACCGAATTGGATCACAACTGGATGCTGCACGTCAACAAACCGAGAAACTCGAGTCGCGATTATCGGCATTAGCTGAACTGAAATCCTTTCACCATGGTCATGGAGTGCAATCTCGTAGTCGACTGAGTTTGATGAACATGACAATGGTCGATCGTATGTTGCAAGGCATGTTAAACCACCAAGTTCATGAGCAGGCGGTGATGCAGGCGGAGTGTCATGCTATACAGGCACAATTGCAGCAAAAGTCGCAGCGCGTACATGGCTTAGAGCAAGTGCTTGAGCGTTGGAAAAGCAAGCAAAAATATGAAAAAGCCAAACGTGATCAAAAGCTAATGGAAGACATAATTAATTCGCGACTTAAGCTGAGAAAACTGTAAATATCTGGACATTTATCCAGTATAAATTACCATTAGCATTAGACGAAACGCTGATGGCTGACCAAACATGCAATGGATAATTGATCACCAAACTCTCCTACTTTCAATCACTTCAATCTCTACCTGCCTGGGTTTTTCGGCAGCCGCCATATTTCATTTTAAAGCGCGACAAACCGCTGAAATCATCGAGCAAAAAGCAGACATGGTTCAAATGAACTTAGAACAAGAGATTGACCGTTTGCAGCAGGCATTAAAAGAAGCCAAGCAAGAGTTAGACGAGCTTGATGATGAGCGAGATAAATCGGCATTTGAGCTTAAACAAGCCCACGGTAAGGTGATGGCTGCGGTGGAAAAACTGCGCTATTTTGAGGCGGTGAAACAAGAGCGTCAGCACTATG
Source organism: Vibrio nomapromontoriensis (assembly GCF_050337205.1). Taxonomy (NCBI): domain Bacteria; kingdom Pseudomonadati; phylum Pseudomonadota; class Gammaproteobacteria; order Vibrionales; family Vibrionaceae; genus Vibrio; species Vibrio nomapromontoriensis. The sequence continues at coordinate 26,827 of NZ_JAKJSS010000018.1, read as the reverse complement.
CTGAGGAACTTGAACGTGTGCGTCAGGCGCGCGCCTTATCGGAAACCGAATTACGCGAGCAGCTGGCCACCTTTCAACAGCAGCAGCGTTCAGATACCGAAAAGTTGCAGCTTCTTGAGCAATCGGAGTTGCGATTAAAAGAGCAATTTGAGCGCTTGGCTAACCAAGTGTTAGAAGCCAATAGCAATAAAGTGGATGCGCAGAACCGCCAGAGTCTTGATGGTATTTTAACGCCTTTAAAACAACAGCTTGAAGGGTTTAAAAAGCAGGTCAATGACAGCTTTAACCAAGAAGCGAAAGAGCGCCATACCCTAGTACATGAACTGAAAAACCTGCAGCGCTTGAATGATCAGATGACTCGCGAGGCGATGAACTTAACTCAGGCACTCAAGGGTGATAACAAACAGCAAGGTAACTGGGGAGAAGTGGTGCTTGCACGCGTACTCGCCGAGTCTGGCTTACGTGAAGGGCATGAATACGAAACTCAGGTGAATTTGCAAAATGAAGCGGGTAAGCGTTTTCAACCAGATGTGATTGTACATTTACCACAAGATAAACAAGTTGTGATTGACTCTAAAATGGCGCTGGTGGCTTTTGAGCGTTATTTCAATGCCGATCTAGATACAGAGAAAGAGCAGGCGTTGCGCGATCACTTACTAGCGCTAAGAAATCACATTCGTGGTTTATCACAAAAAGACTATCACCAACTGAAAGGTATTCGTTCACTGGATTACGTATTGATGTTTATTCCAGTTGAGCCTGCTTTTCAGGTCGCGATTCAAGCTGATCCAAGTTTGGTAAAAGATGCGATGGAGCACAATATTATTGTCGTGAGCCCGACCACACTGTTGGTGGCCTTACGTACCATCGATAATTTGTGGCGTAACGAAAGGCAGAATCAAAATGCGCAAATTATTGCCGATAAAGCAAGCAAACTGTATGACAAGCTAAGATTGTTTGTCGATGATATGGAAGCACTAGGCGGCGCATTAGATAAAGCGAATCAGAATTATCAAGGTGCCATGAATAAACTGGCGACTGGGCGAGGAAACGCCATTCGTCAGGCTGAAAGCTTTAAAGAGCTGGGTGTGGAAGTGAAACGCTCAATTTCTTCCTCCATCACAGAAATTGCACAAAATGATGCGTTGGTGGAAAGACAACCAGAGACGGATAAAGTAAACTGACCGTCGGCAGCGCCGGGGTAATGTTGCGCTGCGTATGAGGAAGGATAATGACGGATACTAACGTGCAATCGAATCAAGTAAATCAACAAGATGAAACCACGCATTTTGGTTTCGAAACGGTTTCTAAGGGTGAAAAAGTCACGCGTGTTGCGGAGGTTTTTCACTCAGTAGCCGCTAAGTACGACATTATGAACGATCTAATGTCGGGCGGAGTCCATCGATTATGGAAACGCTTTACGATTGATTGCAGTGGTGCAAGACCGGGTCAGCGTATTCTTGACTTAGGTGGCGGTACTGGCGATCTTACGGCGAAGTTCTCACGTATTGTCGGTGATCAAGGCCACGTTATCTTGGCGGATATCAACAACTCCATGTTGAATGTGGGTCGTGATAAGTTAAGAGATACGGGCATCGTTGGTAATGTTCATTATGTCCAAGCGAACGCTGAAGAACTGCCATTCCCAGACAACTATTTTGATTGTATTACGATCAGCTTCTGCCTTCGTAATGTCACGGACAAAGATAAAGCGTTACGTTCAATGTATCGCGTGCTTAAGCCGGGTGGTCGTTTATTGGTTTTAGAGTTCTCTAAACCTATCTTAGATCCGCTGTCAAAAATTTATGACGCCTACTCTTTCCACTTATTGCCGAAAATAGGTGAAATTGTGGCAAATGATGCCGAGAGTTACCGTTATTTGGCCGAGTCTATCCGTATGCACCCAGATCAAGAAACATTGGAAGGGATGATGCAAGAAGCCGGCTTTGAACATACTAAGTACTTTAACCTGACCGGTGGTATTGTCGCCTTGCACCGCGGCTATAAATTCTAAGGATAGGTAAATGCCATTTGATCCACTAGTGACGGCGGTGGTTGAGACCACGCTGAATACTTTGATTAAAGATGATGATGACCTCGTTAAACGCGTGGCTCGTTTAAAAGGTCAAGCCATCCAAATTCACCTGCGTGAGTTCAATAAGTCGCTGACCTTTATCTTTAGCCATCAATTAGATGTGTTAGCGAACTATGAAGGGGTGGCGGATTGTTCGCTGTCGCTGAATTTATCTGTGCTACCTGAACTAAGAGAGCAGGCCAATATCACTCGTTTGATTAAGCAAGATAAGCTTGAACTTGAAGGCGATATTCAACTGGCACAAAAGTTTGCTCAATTAATGACTGATTGTAAGCCTGATTTGGAAGAGTGGTTATCTCGTGTGACGGGCGATGTCGTTGCACATACCCTTGTACAAAGTGCCAAAGGGGCGGTTAGTTTTGTTTCTTCTCAAGTAAGAAAGCATCAAGATCACTTGGGACAAGTGCTGACGGAAGAGTGGAAAATAGCACCTGCACCACTGGAAATTGCAGCGTTTTGCGATCAAGTGGATGATGTGCGCAGTGCGGCAGACAAGCTTGCTGTGCGTATTGAGCGTTTATTGGAAGCCAATGCGTTGAATGCGCTTGCAGCTTCGAAAGAAGATAACTCGGAGCCCCTATGACTCCGAGTGAAATGAAGCGGTTATATCAAATTGTCAAAGTGCAGCTAGAGTATGGCTTAGATGAGTTGGTTCCAACGCATCAGTTAACCAAGGCTCCTTTACTAGCACGAAAATCCCTATTTTGGATTAAAAATGCTCACCCAGAAAAGCCCCTAGGTGAGCGTTTACGTTTAGCTTTGCAGGAATTGGGACCGGTTTGGGTGAAGTTTGGTCAAATGATGTCGACGCGCCGAGATCTGTTTCCCCCTCATATTGCTGACCAGCTTGCTTTGCTACAAGACCAAGTCTCTGCGTTTGATGGTGAGTTGGCAAAGACGCATATTGAAAACGCATTGGGTGGTTCAGTTGAACAATGGTTTAGTGACTTTGATGTACAACCACTCGCATCAGCGTCGATCGCTCAGGTTCATACCGCCAAGCTAAAAGAAAGTGGACGCGAGGTGGTGCTCAAAGTTATTCGCCCTGATATTCGTCCTGTCATCGATGCGGATATTAAGTTGATGTATCGCTTGGCACGTATTGTTGAAAAAGCGCTACCAGAAGCTCGTCGTCTGAAACCGGTTCAGGTTGTAAGAGAATATGAGAAAACGCTGCTAGATGAATTGGATTTGCGTCGCGAGGCAGCCAATGCCATTCAACTTAGACGCAACTTTGAAGGCAGTGAAGAGCTGTATGTTCCTGAGGTATTACCGGATTTTAGCAGTGAAAGCCTGATGGTTTCCGAGCGAATCTATGGGATTCAAGTAAGCGATATTCCTACCTTGCAAGCCAATGGCACCAATATGAAATTGTTGGCTGAGCGTGGTGTGAGTGTCTTCTTCACGCAAGTTTTTCGAGACAGCTTTTTTCATGCAGACATGCACCCTGGTAATGTGTTTGTTAGTTATGAGCATCCAGAGAACCCTAAATGGATTGGTTTGGATTGTGGCATTGTCGGTACGTTAAATAGTGAAGATAAGCGTTATTTGGCTGAAAACTTATTGGCGTTCTTTAACCGAGACTACCGAAAAGTAGCGGAGCTGCATGTGGACTCTGGTTGGGTGCCAGCCGATACGAATGTGGATGAGTTTGAGTTCTCTATTCGTATGGTGTGTGAGCCGATTTTTGCTAAGCCGTTAGGTGAAATCTCGTTTGGTCATGTTCTACTTAATTTATTCAACACTGCTCGTCGCTTTAATATGGAGGTTCAGCCTCAATTAGTGTTGTTGCAAAAGACGTTATTGTATATTGAGGGGTTGGGTCGCCAGCTATATCCACAACTCGATTTGTGGGAAACCGCGATGCCATTTTTGGAAAAGTGGATGGCCAATCAAGTGGGACCTCAAGCCGTTATTAATGGTATTAAGGAACGCGCACCATTTTGGGCAGAAAAGTTACCTGAATTACCAGAGTTGCTGTACGATAGCTTGAAACAAGGTCGCATGATGAATCAGCGTGTAGACACGCTTTATCATGGGTATCGTGAAACAAAACGGCAACATGCGACTGGACAATTTTTATTTGGCGTTGGTGCGACTTTAATCGTATGCTCAGCCATATTGCTAGAAGGGTCTTACCAAGAGTTATCCGGTGTATCCGGTGCTGTCGGTATCACATTTTGGCTGTTAAGTTGGCGTAGTTATCGACGTTAAGCGATAAACTTCAATTTTATTATTCTTTGTTAATCAAGACCCGAGGTAAAGAAAATGGGTGGTATTAGTATTTGGCAACTTCTTATTATTGCTGTCATCGTTGTACTGTTATTCGGCACTAAGAAATTACGCGGAATTGGTGGTGATTTAGGTGGTGCAGTAAAAGGCTTCAAAAAAGCCATGAGCGAAGATGAGTCTGCGGATAAGTCTAAGACAAAAGATGCGGACTTTGAGCCGAAGAATCTTGAGCAACAGAAAACGGAAGCTCAAGCGGAACCAACGGAAACTAAGAAAGACAAAGAGCAGGTTTAATCTGTGTTTGATATCGGTTTTTGGGAACTGGTACTCATATCGGTGGTTGGTTTAGTCGTTCTTGGACCAGAGCGTTTACCAACTGCTATCCGCAGCGTCTCTCGTTTCATTAGTTCAGCAAAGAGCATGGCAAATAATGTCAAAGACGAGCTCGCGCATGAACTTAAGGTTCAGGAGTTGCAAGAAAATTTGCGTAAAGCTGAGAAAATGGGCATGGAAGACCTGTCTCCAGAGCTGAAAAGTTCTGTAGAAGAACTCAAGCAAGCTGCGCAAGAGGTTACTCGTCCTTATGCTAAGGACAAGGCGAAAACAACCACACCAGATGCGTCAGAGCCTTCATCAGTCGTTGAAGAGGTGGTTAAACCTGTGGAAACTGAGTCGCCAGATAAAAAAGTGCAATAAGGGCGGTAATCCGCTCTTATTTTTTATATATCGAAGATAGCCCTGCTTTAGTTTAGTCATCTTCTTATTTGTTTGAGGTTTTCATGTCTACCGTTGAACAGACGCAACCTTTAATTAGCCATTTGCTCGAACTTAGAAACAGATTGTTGCGTGCAATTGGTGCCGTACTGGTTGTATTTCTTTGTTTGATTTATTTCTCTGGCGATATCTACGATTTTGTTTCCAAACCACTCGTTGAGCGTTTGCCTGAAGGGGCAACGATGATTGCGACCGATGTGGCATCGCCGTTTTTTACGCCACTTAAATTAACGCTCATCGCTTCAATATTTATATCCGTACCTTTTATATTACATCAGGTATGGTCGTTTGTTGCGCCAGGCTTGTACAAGCATGAAAAACGCTTAGTCATGCCGCTGATGTTTTCTAGCTCATTGCTATTTTATTGTGGTGTGGCGTTTGCCTACTTTGTGGTCTTTCCCTTAGTGTTTGGTTTTTTTACTGCCATTTCATTGGGTGGTGTTGAATTTGCTACCGATATATCGAGCTATCTCGATTTTGTGTTAGCGCTGTTTTTAGCGTTTGGTATCGCCTTTGAAGTACCCGTTGCTATCATTTTATTGTGCTGGACTGGCGCAACGGATGTAAAAAGCTTGAAAGAGAAGCGCCCGTATATTGTGGTTGGGGCGTTTATTGTCGGCATGATGCTAACGCCACCCGATATGATTTCACAAACATTGTTAGCGATTCCAATGTGTTTGTTGTTCGAAGTCGGATTGTTCTTTGCTAGGTTCTACACTCGTAAAGATGATGAGTTAGAAGAGCAAGACGAAGATTAAATCAAAGACAAATAAAAATAGCGGCGATTGAGCCGCTATTTTTTTAACTTTTCACCCTGATGGTATAGCCGCATGCACAGCAAATATAGATTTGCTTTATTCCAATAAGCTTTTGCCAAATGGAACGCTTATGGCGTAGTAGCAAGGCTCCGTGCTCACACATGTTTATCTCCGTATTGTCCATAAAATGCTCTTACTGGGCGGCATCGACAATGCATTCTATTGACAGTTAGATTGACTGGGAATGCCAATCTGGAAGCAATATCACAATTTGATATAAATGGAGTGAATGGGGTTTGGATTAAGTGTGAGGACTATATATTTGTCAGGCGATGCTGAATGTCAGTCGTGAATTGAGCCTAGGGCGGCTGAATCAGTCTTGGAATGTTATATGAGAACAGATAGCTCGGATTAGATAGACAAAAGCCACCTTTGATGACGGTGGCTTGATTTTGTAGACGTAGAGTTGGGTCGGCTATCTAACAATGACCGTATGGCCGCACCCTGAGCAAATATAAATTTCTTTAATGCCCTTTAATCGTTGCCAAAGCGTACGTTTTTGTCGTTGTAATAAACTGCCGTGTTCGCACATACTCACCTACCTAATATGACTCAGAAGTTGGTATGACGACCAACCAATATGCTATGGGTGAGTATTCTACTTGTTGCCCTTGTGTTGTTCTATCTTTTTGTGATGTTAATTCAATATTTGTATATGCTTTTTATATAGTTACAGCGAAAATAGCGCTTTTGCATTGCCTGTTGTCATCTCGATCAGCGATGCCTTATCGGTCTCTTTATACTGCGCCATTCGATCAACGATCAAAGAGGTATAGGCAGGCTCATTGCGTTTCCCTCTATGCGGGACTGGCGCTAAGTAGGGGCAATCAGTCTCAAGAAGCAGCCACTTTGCATCGAGCTCAGGAATAACTTTATCCATACCCGCATTCTTAAATGTTGAAACGCCACCAATGCCTAGATGAAAGCCTAATTCATTGATCGCTTTTGCTTCTTCTAAGCTACCGCCAAAACAGTGGAAAACCCCTTTCAATGTACCGTCTTGTTCTTTTCTAAGCAGCGAAAGAGTTTCTTCAATGGAATCTCGAGTATGAATCACAACGGGAAGGTTACGCTCTTTAGCCCAATTGAGTTGGGTGATGAAGGCATATTCTTGCTCGGCTTTGTAAGTTTTATCCCAATAGAGATCGATGCCAATTTCACCCACGGCAATAAAGTTGTGTTTATCGAACCAAGCATGGATCTCGTTGAGGGTGTCTTTGACATTACCATCGACGTAACAGGGGTGCAGACCCATCATTGAACGACAAATGGATGGATAAGCCGCTTCGGTGGCGAGCATAGGCTCAATTGATGCTAAATCGATGTTCGGTAAGAGGATCTTTTCTACGCCAGCAGCAAGTGCGCGTTGTACTACGTCATCTCTATCTGCATCAAACTCTTCGGCGTATATGTGGGCATGGGTGTCGATCATAGGATTACTTTACTGTCTAAATGATGGTGTAAGTATATACACAAGTTCTTGCGGCGAAAATCACTGTCGTGATATCAACCGATACAATATATAGGGCGATGCAATTGAATGTGGATCGGCATTTTCCAGTATTACTACTAGCATGCAGCATTGAGAGTGCTATGCTTGGTTTTCGCATTTTCCAGACAAGGAGCACAAAGTGTCTGTATCGATTCAAGGTCAATTTCCAGCAAGACGTATGCGCCGTTTGCGCAAGCACGATTTTAGCCGTCGCTTGATGGCGGAAAACCAGATTTCTGTCGATGATTTGATTTACCCAATGTTTATTTTGATGGGTAAAAATCGTCGTGAATCGGTGGAGTCGATGCCAGGTGTTGAACGCCTGTCTATTGATTTGATGCTGGAAGAAGCCGAGTACTTAGCAAAGTTGGGCGTGCCAGCAATAGCGCTATTCCCGGTCGTCAACCAAGATGCCAAAAGTATCTGCGCAGCTGAAGCCTACAATCCAGAAGGACTTGTGCAACGCGCGGTGAAGTTACTGAAGCAAAACGTACCAGATATGGGTGTCATTACTGATGTGGCTTTGGACCCGTTCACTACTCATGGTCAAGATGGCATTATTGACGATGATGGTTATGTACAAAATGATGAGACAACCGAAGTGCTGATCAAGCAGGCGTTGTCGCATGCTGAAGCAGGGGCTGATGTGGTTGCCCCGTCTGATATGATGGATGGACGTATCGGAAGAATTCGTGAGGCGCTAGAAGAAGCGGGTTATATTCATACTCAAATCATGGCGTACTCAGCAAAATATGCATCTAACTACTATGGGCCATTCCGTGATGCCGTCGGTTCAGCATCGAACCTGAAAGGGGGAAATAAGAAAAATTACCAGATGGATCCTGCCAATAGTGATGAAGCCTTGCACGAAGTGGCAATGGACATCAATGAAGGGGCGGATATGGTGATGGTGAAGCCAGGAATGCCATATCTTGATGTGGTACGCCGAGTGAAATCTGAACTTCAGGTACCGACGTTTGCCTATCAAGTCTCGGGTGAGTATGCGATGCACAAAGCCGCGATTCAAAATGGTTGGCTTAAAGAGCGCGAGACGGTGCTTGAATCACTGGTTTGTTTCAAGCGAGCGGGAGCCGATGGCATTCTTACCTATTTTGCTAAAGATGTAGCAGAATGGCTTGCTGAAACGAATGGTGAGGCAAAAAGTCACCTTCGTTAAGTGGAAGTATTAGTGTGTCATGAAGGTCGGCATCTGCCGACCTTTTTTATGGGAGAAAGGTATGTTGATTCGTGAAGGTAGCTTGAAAGAAGTCGCTGACATTGTTGCGACCATAGATGAGTTTTCTCAAAAGGAAAGTGTAGAGAGCCTAGCGTCTCGTTTAAGTGACAAACGCAGCCTTGTTTTGGTGGCCGAAAGCAATGGCGAGCTACTTGGGTTTAAAATCGGTTATGAAATTGATAATCACACTTTTTATAGTTGGTTTGGAGGAGTGACAAGCCACGCTCGTCGACTCGGGGTTGCACAGGCGTTACTTGAGTGGCAAGAACGCTGGGTGACTGCACAGTCTTACCAAGCCATTACAGTCAAATCCAGAAATCAGTTTCCTTCAATGTTGAGATTGCTGCTTAAAAATGGCTACTTGATCGAGGGATATGAACAAAGGACGCCTTTGATAGAGTCACGGATCATGTTTATCAAAACGCTAGGCAGTGGAAATAAAAGCACGGCTAATTAAATGATAATAATTCGCAATTAGTTGTTGACGATTTAAATGAGAATGATTATTATTAGTCTCGTCTTAAGGGGAAACACTCCAGATAAGCCTATCTTTTAAGCGGTGCTTTTAGGGTAGAGGTTATCAGCGGAATGGATTCGTTTTTGACACGACATTGCTCACATTGCTTCCAGTGTATTTATAGCTTTTGGTAGGGTAGATGTACTCAGTTTTGAGATGCCCATCCCTCTATTTTGCTAGGCGACATCTATGATGTCGCTTTTTTTCTATCTAAAATTTGTTCGTTCTATCTACACAGCTTGTCAGCACTGTATTCTATACCATGAGATTTCCCGCCAAAATGGTTTTCCACATTGCGTGATCTATTAAGGATCATCTTTGTTATGGTTGATCTGTATTATTTCCCTTTTAAAACAGTCTATTACCTGTGTTTTTTTTAGCGGCTTGTAAAGTTATTCTCAAGCGTTAACAACACTATAAACAGACTTATCCACAGGCGAGGGGAGAGATTACCTTACTAAAAGGTGATCGCTGTGTATCTAACCAGTGAAAGGTCATAGCATAGTGTAAACAGACGTGGCATCCTTAGACTAAATCCCCCAATTTTGGATGACTAGACATGGCTCATATACCAGACAACCCGCTGATTCTTATTGATGGCTCTTCTTATCTTTATCGCGCATTTCACGCTTACCCTGAAACGATGAGTAACGGTGAGATCCCCACCAATGCGGTTTATGGTGTTGTGAATATGCTGAGAAGCATGATGCGACAATTTGCCTCTGATCGTATTGCGGTTGTGTTTGATGCTAAAGGCAAAACATTCCGCGACGATATGTATCCTGAATACAAAGCGAATCGTCCCCCTATGCCTGATGATCTTCGTTGCCAAATTGAGCCGCTGCATAATGTTATTCGAGCGATGGGGTTACCACTGATTTGTGTACCCGGCGTGGAAGCAGATGATGTGATTGGAACATTAGCTCACCAAGCTTCTCAAGCCGGTATGCCGGTACTAATCAGTACTGGTGATAAAGATATGGCTCAATTGGTTGATGAGAATGTGACACTTATAAATACCATGACGAATACCGTCATGGATGTTGAAGGTGTTGTCGAGAAGTTTGGTATTCCACCTGAGTTGATTATTGACTATCTAGCCTTAATGGGTGACAAAGTTGATAACATTCCAGGCGTACCCGGCGTTGGGGACAAGACCGCTACCGCTTTATTGCAAGGTATCGGTAGTATCCAAAGTATTTATGAGCGTCTTGATGATATCGCAGCCCTCGGTTTCCGCGGGTCGAAAACGATGGCTAAAAAGCTGGTAGAGCATAAAGATAACGCGACGCTTTCTTATGAACTCGCTACGATAAAACTCGATGTTGAGCTTGATTACAAACCAGATGAGCTACTGAAACAGACGCCAAATACCGATGAGTTGACGACCTTATTTGCTCAGTTGACGTTTAAGTCGTGGTTGAATGAGTTGCTAGAAGGTGGCACTGGTGAGGTTGTTGCGGACTCTCGTTCAGCATCAGGTTCTGCTTCTTCGAAAGACTCTGACTCTGATATGGATGTGTCTGCGGTAACGATTGATCGCAGTGAATATGAGACGATTTTAACCGAAGCGCAGTTTGCTACTTGGCTTGAAAAGCTTAAGTCGAGCTCGGTATTTGCCTTAGATACTGAAACCGACAGCCTTAATTATATGGTGGCGAACCTTATTGGCTTGTCATTTGCTACTGAAGAAGGTGTTGCTGCGTACCTTCCTGTTGCGCACGACTATATGGGCGCACCAGAGCAACTTGATAGAGATTGGGTACTTGCACAGTTAAAGCCTCTACTTGAAGACCCAAGTCTAAAGAAAGTGGGTCAGAACTTGAAATACGATGCCAGTGTATTAGCTCGTTATGATATCGAGCTGAAAGGTATTCAATTTGACACCATGTTAGCGTCTTATGTTTACAACAGTGTGGGTGGTAAGCATGACATGGATAGTCTGGCACTGCGATTCCTACAGCATAGCTGTATTTCTTTCGAACAAATTGCAGGTAAGGGCAAGTCTCAGCTGACATTTAACCAGATTGAATTAGATGAAGCTTCTCCTTATGCCGCGGAAGACGCAGATGTGACGCTAAGACTGCATCAACGCTTAAACAGTGAAATTGAGAAAAATGAAGCCCTTCAGCGGATCTATCAAGAGATAGAAGTCCCACTGGTTCCTGTACTGTCACGCATCGAGCGAACCGGCGTACTCATTGACGATATGTTATTGGGGGCACAATCTCAAGAACTAGCCGTTAGACTAGATGAACTTGAGCAGCAAGCTTACGACGTTGCCGGTCAAGAGTTTAACCTGAGTTCACCAAAGCAATTACAAGCTATCTTATTTGAGAAAATGGCACTGCCTGTGATCAAGAAAACGCCATCAGGTGCACCTTCTACCAACGAAGAAGTGTTGCAAGAGTTAGCGTTGGACTATCCGTTACCAAAACTAATTTTAGAGTATCGTGGCTTAGCAAAATTGAAGTCCACGTATACCGATAAGCTACCGAAGATGATTAACCCAGAAACAGGCAGAGTCCATACGTCATATCACCAAGCGGTGACAGCGACAGGCCGTCTCTCGTCGACCGATCCTAACTTGCAAAATATCCCAATCAGGAATGAAGAGGGGCGTCGGATTCGTCAAGCGTTTGTTGCACCGCACGGTTGGAAGATTTTGGCTGTCGATTACTCTCAAATTGAGCTGAGAATTATGGCGCATTTGTCCGGTGATCCGGCACTTCTGGAAGCTTTTAAATTGGGCAAAGATATTCATGCTGCTACCGCGGCTGAAATTCTTGGGGTTGATATTGAGCAGGTATCGACAGAACAGCGCCGCCGAGCGAAAGCGATCAACTTTGGTTTGATTTATGGGATGAGTGCATTCGGTTTGTCGAAGCAATTAGGTATTCCACGCCGCGAAGCTCAAGAGTATATGGATACCTATTTTGAGCGTTATCCTGGTGTGATGCAGTATATGGAAGATACTCGTTCCGCCGCGTCTGAAAATGGCTATGTGGAAACGATCTTTGGTCGTCGTCTGCACTTACCTGAAATTAAGTCTCGTAATGCGATGCGTCGTAAAGCGGCAGAGCGAGCAGCGATCAATGCGCCAATGCAAGGCACAGCGGCCGATATTATTAAGAAAGCTATGCTGCTTGTTGATGAGTGGGTTGAAAATGAAGGCGATGGAAAGGTTCGTATTTTAATGCAGGTTCACGATGAATTGGTATTTGAAGTGGAGTCGTCATTCTTAGGCGAAATTGAAAGTAAAATACAAGAATTGATGGAATCTGCAGCAGATCTTGCTGTACCGTTAGTTGCCGATTCTGGTCATGGAGACAATTGGGATCAGGCTCATTAGACAGTTATTGACCATTATTAGATGAAAATCATGAGCCAGTGCACAAACACTGGCTTTTTTGTATCAAGAATAAAGCGATATTCGTTTGATGCATTTCGTTGGTTAATAAAAAACATGGTGAAAAAAAACTACAAAATCTGTTTCATTTTTAGATCAGTTGTTGTACATTGGTCGTGTAGGGTACAGAGGTAAGATGTTCTATCTTTCAGACCTTTTGTTTCACGTTATTGGATTAGGCTGATTCAGCCGCCCCAGTCAGTATTTGACTGGGGCGTTTTTTCTTGTGCGAAAGAAAAAATTAATTCAGCCCGCTTTTCCTTTATTTTCTCGTTGTTTTAGACCATTCATGTGTCTTTATTATCTATCGTTTTGTAATTTAATCACCTTCACACTATTGATAATTTCAGTATGAAATCAAGTCTGTAGAAGTTTACGGAAATGTGTTTTTAAGATATTGAAAAATATGGAATAGAATCAGTTTTTCTTTGTGTGGTTTACGAGGAAGTAAAGAGAGGGAGAGCCGAGGAGGTCACATTTTACAGACCATTGAATTGAAAAAATAGTTATCTTGATGAATTCTTACATCAAACAATAACTAAATCTTCTCTCTCCCATTGCCCTGCCAGGACGGCGGGGCGTTTTGTTTCTATCGTTGGGAAATTACAACGAATTATTCAGACGGCTTTTGGACGGCGTCTTCGTCTTGTGCTTCAGCTTCTTCTAAGTGTGCAAATGCTGGAGCAAACCACGTATCGAGTTTACGACGAAGTTGTTCGACCCCCATCCCTTTCAGTGATGAGAATGCATCTACTTGTACGTCACCATCAAACGTAGCTTCTGCTTGCTCGCGAATCTTTAGAATTTGAGCGTTGCGAGCGCCACTTTTTAGTTTGTCTGCTTTCGTTAGCAACACTTGCACTGGGATATTGGATTCAACTGCCCAAACAATGAGTTGCTGATCAAGATCTTTCATTGGGTGACGAATATCCATGAGAACAACTAATCCTTTTAAGGATTTGCGTTTTTGTAAATACTCACCAAGCGAACGCTGCCATTTTTTCTTCAATTCTAATGGAACCTGAGCAAAACCATATCCCGGCAGGTCGACGATATGACAGCCTTCATCCACTTTGAAGAGGTTTATTAACTGAGTTCGACCAGGTGTCTTACTGGTTTTAGCCAGACTTCTTTGGTTGGTAAGTCGGTTCAATGAACTCGATTTACCTGCGTTGGAGCGTCCTGCAAACGCAATTTCGATACCTTCATCTTCTGGTAAGTGACGGATATCGGGCGCACTTGTTATAAAATGCGTGTTTTGATAATGAATTTTTACGCTCACTGTTAACTCCATCTCGACTTTGTGTAGTCGATTGATTACTTTTTTGTGAAATTGTGTAAAATAACCGTGCTCGGCATATGGCCACACATTGTACCATGAACGGTGTTAATTGCCCGAGTTACCTTATTTTGCTCGTCAAACGAATAATAAACGTGTAACTCTGATGGAAAGTGGTACTGGAAGCTTGATAATTATAATGGAATGTCATGAAAAAATTAGCGCTAATCTTGAGTCTTGTAGCCAGCTGTTCAGTATGGGCTGAAGGCAATATTGAAGCTGGTAAAGCAAAATCCCTAACTTGTGTTGCTTGTCATGGTACTGACGGTAACAGTCAGTTGACGATGTACCCTAAAATTGCAGGCCAGCACGCAAAATACATCGAAAAACAATTGAAAGACCTAAAACTGGGCATGACGAGTGCTGGTAAGCAAGGTCGTTACGATCCCGTAATGGGTGGTATGGCAATGCCGCTATCTGAAGAAGATATGGCTGATTTGGCTGCCTACTATGCATCAATGCCAATTTCAGCGAATAGCACGCCAGAAAATGTCGTTGAACAAGGCAAGAACCTTTATACGGCTGGTGATGCTGAGCGTGGTATTACCGCATGTATCGCGTGTCATGGGCCAAGAGGTAACGGCACCGAGCTATCTGGTTTCCCTAAAATATCAGGTCAGCATGCCGAATACATTCAAGCCCAGTTGGAAAAATTCCGCAGTGGCGATAGAAATAACGATATGAACGCCATGATGCGAGATATCGCGAAGAAATTGAACGATGAAGATATTACGACATTGTCGAAGTACGTTGGTGGTTTGCACTAATAGATTGCCCGACACTGTTTAGAATACGTGAGCCCAACGTCTGTTTCTTTTTGCCCGTATCCGAGCTAACAAAGCCCTTCATTTGAAGGGCTTTGTTATTTCTAGGCATCGCGCACATATTGCTGTAGAGAGGTGAGCGCCATAGATGATACTTTTCTGAGGGTGGTGTGAGACATTTGCCATACTTACTATCGCTGATTACTAGTGCTTTGTCTCTAAGTGGTTGAATGATAGTGTTTTAATTCGATGTCGAGAAATGATGGCTCATAATTATTTTCAAGCGGTTGTTTTTGTTTTTCGTTCGAGTAAATTAGTCCGAGTCGACAGGGTGTTGCGAGATGGATTTGGTGTCAGGATGACCACCAAGGATGCTTGGCTAGGAAGCTAAGAAGAATAAATGGAAAACTTGAACTTGGAGTTCAGGTTTACAGGGATGGTGACCTCTCTCAAGGCTGAGAAAATTAAGGGACAGGGTTTAGGAAGAACTCTCGCAGATGGTTTTGCTAGGGAATATGAAAACGCATCAGGATGATGACAAATAAGAATTAGCAGTGGAAGCACTAATAATAAATGGATATTTATGAGGCATTAATAATGCCGACTGATTTCGCCAAATGGCGATAGAAAGCGACAGGTTATCCTGTCGCTTTTTTTACATCTTTATAAAGTTAAATGAGAGTTAATATCATTTAACTTGCGACTGCATTTGAGATCGATTATCATTTGCTCATCTACAGGGGATGTGCAAATGACGACTCACAAGCAACCAGTTACAAAAACGCTAAATGTACCGACCAAGTTACTTAGGCCGCTATGGTTTAGAAGCCGAGAGAGCTTGCTGGATGATGGGCTTGTCTATGATCCTATCGCAGCGTATGCATGCCGTCGGTGCCATCTTGCCTCTGATTGTCTATCTGGTAACGTCGACCAAGGGCAGCTGCTGCACGCGACTTTGACGCAAATCTGTGACCTGCAAGTTAGACGTTTCTTGGAGTCGAACCCTAATGGTTTAGTTATTAATGTTGGGGCAGGGTTAGACACACGTTTTTATCGACTCGATAATGGCCGTTGTCGTTGGATAGAAGTGGATACCAATGAACATTTAGTTTGGCGCCAACGATTATTTCATCGTAGTGAACGTTATCAACTGATGTGTGGTTCGATCGATGACATGACTTGGCTTCATGAGTTGCCGAGCGAACAATCCCAACCCGTTTTGGTGGTTTGTGAGCAAGCGCTTTTGGATCGAAGAGAGAATCGAGTGGCACATTTTGTTCAGTCTATTGGTTGCCATTTTCAACACGCTCAAGCGTGCGTTGTATTAGCGGGTGACCTGAGTCAAAACCGTTTGGGTCAGAGAATGGGCTGTGAAGAGTATCAACACGGTTTTAAAAGGCCTACTCAGTCTCTGCTGAATTGGCTGCCATGGATTCACCGAGCTACTCTGATTTCCCCAATAGATCAGCATTGCCAGCGTTGGAGTCGCTGGCAGCGAGTTCTTGCTAAATTACCCGTCTACAAGAATAGATTGACACCCAATGTTATCAATATTCAGTGGTAATTCAGCAGCTTCATAGCATAATAATTTTTTTCATACTGTCTACCCATTAGGATTAGCGATACCATTACCTCTTTGCTGTGTTTGTTTGCCATGATTGCAATGGTGATGTGTCGAGGTTGGTGTGCTATCAAATCCGTTTTCGCTTTTACTTAATATGTCCCTACATCGTAGGGTATTGTTGCTCGCTATCCCTATGGTTCTGTCCAATATTACGGTGCCTTTACTTGGCCTTGTCGATGCCGCTGTCATTGGGCATCTCGAGCATGCGTGGTTCTTAGGTGGTGTTGCGTTAGGTAGCACGATGATCAGTGTGACATTTTGGCTACTTGGGTTTCTGAGGATGTCAACAACTGGACTTACCGCTCAGGCCTATGGAGCGCAGGATAAACGTCAGCTCGCCTTAGTGTTTTTGCAAGGCAGTTTGATGGCATTAGGTTTTGCCGCCCTTTTTTTAGTGTTTCACTCGTGGTTGTCTGACGTGGTGTTCTCACTGAGCAGTGCAAGTGATCAAGTGAAATACTATGGCGCGCAATATTTTGCGATTCGAGCTTGGAGTGCCCCAGCGGCGCTGATGAATTTCGTTCTATTGGGTTGGCTATTGGGTACCCAAAATTCGAAAGCGCCAATGTGGATGGTACTGATTACCAATGTTATCAACATTGTGCTCGATGTTGTCTTTGTTATTGGTTTTGAATGGCAGGTGGAAGGTGCGGCATTCGCTTCCGTGATTGCTGATTATAGTGGTTGTCTCTTCGGCTTACTGTGCGTCGCTAAAACATGGAAAAGCCGACACTTACCTAAGCTCACTTCTCTCTACGCGGAAGCGACACAAGATATTGCTCGTTTCGTACGACTAAATCGAGATATATTTCTACGTTCGTTATGTTTGCAAGCGACATTCAGCTTTATGACGTTTCAAGGCGCGGCGTTTGGTGACGATATTGTTGCTGCCAATGCAGTATTGATGAGCTTTTTGATGATAATTTCCTATGGAATGGACGGCTTTGCTTACGCCATGGAAGCGATGGTTGGAAAGGCGATGGGGGCCAAAAGTAGATCGGAGCTCGTGGAATCATTGATCGGAACATTTTTCTGGAGTTTCATTATTTGTGTCATGCTAACCGTAGTTTTTGCTATTGCGGGGACATCATTGATTGGTTTGATTACTTCGATAGAGACGGTGCAGTTGCAAGCTCAACATTTTTTACCTTGGTTAATTGCGATGCCCTTGGTATCTATGTGGTGCTTTCTATTTGATGGTATTTTTATAGGTGCAACAAAAGGAAAGGAGATGAGAAATAGTATGTTTATCGCGACATGTTGCTTCTTTCTTATTTTCTCTCTGTCAGCTGGTTGGGGAAATCATGCCTTATGGTTTGCTATGATCAGTTTTATGTTAATGCGCGGAGTTGGGTTGGCGGTCATTTTTATCCTGCAGTGGCGTAAAGGGGAATTTTTAGCAGCTTAAAGTGTGGAATAAGTTAGGGTGAGTGCATTCTTGATTTGAAAAACAGAACGAAGTAAATATCGTCCTGTTTTTATCAGCAAGGATGTTACGCGTTGAGGTCGACGTTTAAAATAAGCGATTGAGTCCATTTAACGCGGCAACTCGATACGCCTCTGCCATGGTGGGGTAGTTAAATGTGGTATTAACAAAGTACTCGATGGTATTTGCTTCTCCTTTTTGCTCCATAATGGCCTGCCCGATATGAATGATTTCAGCGGCTCGCTCGCCAAAACAGTGTATCCCCAAAATCTCTTTGGTTTCTCGGTGAAATAGAATCTTAAGGCTCCCTACATCTTTGCCGGCTATTTGCGCTCTGGCAAGATGCTTAAAGGAGGAGCGTCCTACTTCATAAGGCACTTTTGCTTCCGTCAGTTCTTGTTCGGTTTTACCGACAGAGCTAATTTCAGGAATGGTGTAAATCCCTGTTGGAATATCTTCAATCAGTGTGCCTTCCGCTTCACCTTGTGTGATGGCTTGGGCGACAAATCGCCCTTGGTCATAAGCGGCGCTCGCTAAGCTCGGGTAGCCAATAACATCACCGACTGCGTAAATATTATCGATTTCTGTTCGATAATTACCATCTACTTTTAGCTGACCGCGTGAATCTGGTGTTAGACCGACAGAGGAGAGGTTGAGCGCATCAGTATTACCGGTGCGACCATTAGCGAAGAGAATACAGTCAGCACGCATTTTTTTGCCAGAGTTGAGATGGACAATAACGCCATCTTCCGTACCTTCAATTTTTGCGTAAGTCTCGTCATTACGAATCATCATACCGCTGTTCCAAAAGTGATAGGACAATGAGTCAGACATTTCGTTATCAAGGAAGGCGAGCAATCGGTCTCGGGTATTGATGAGGTCGGTCTTCACGCCAAGCCCACGGAAAACGGAAGCGTATTCACAACCAATGACACCTGCGCCGTAAATAATGATATGACGAGGGTCGTGTTCTAGCGACAAAATGGAATCACTGTCGTAGATACGCGAGTGGTCAAAATCCACATCATCAGGGCGATAAGGGCGTGAACCTGTGGCGATAACAAATTTATCCGCAGAATAAGTATCAATAGTGCCGTCTTGCTTGGTGACCTCTAGTGTATTTGCGTCAGTAAAGCGTGCTGTTCCAAAAAGAAGCGTGCACTCATTGCGGTCATAGAAGCCTTGACGCAAGCGAGTTTGCTTGTCGATAACGGATTTCGCATGACCGAGAATATTGGAAAAGGTCGAATGTAAGCTGGTGTTATTTTTGCAAAATAGTGGGTTACTATTGAATTCGATAATTCGACTCACGGCGTGGCGCAGGGATTTAGATGGGATGGTACCCCAGTGTGTACATCCGCCGCCGACACTGGCTTCTTTTTCTATGATCGCGACATTTAGACCTGCTTTGGTCAAACCCATAGCAGCCCCTTCGCCACCAGGACCACTACCAATAACGATTGCATCAAAGTGTTTGGAGCGACTCATAAAATAATCCTCGTTTCGCGGTAATACCAAGCAATACCCTATATTGGCTTTAAAGCGCCAGAGGAAAGTGGGAGGGCATATCGTTAATTAAGGTGGACTAACGTTATTGCTGGTTAACATCGCGTAAATTTATGTTATCGAGATTCTAACGGATTATTAACGCAGGTAAACGGATCTGAGGCGATACAGTGTGAATGATCACGGACTTTGCACTGAAATTACAGCGCAGTAGAGATTTAGATAATAGCATTATCACTTTGATGTGTTGTGATTGGTTACAAACTGAAGTGAGAGTTGTAAAAGGTTTTAGTAAAAATCCTTTTCCCTACACTTATACAAAATCACTATTCGCGCTATATTACTGGCTCTCCCTCGATTACCGCCATGAGCGGTAAACAACAAGTACACCTAGGTTAAGTATGAAATCAATGGGAATCCGTGCACAACAAAAAGAAAAAACGCGTCGTTCATTGATTGATGCTGCGTTTAGCCAGTTAAGTGCTGATCGCAGTTTTTCCAATTTGAGCTTGCGTGAAGTGGCGCGAGAAGCGGGCATTGCCCCAACTTCTTTTTATCGTCACTTTAAAGACATGGATGAACTGGGTCTCACCATGGTAGACGAAGGGGGCTTACTGCTTAGGCAGTTAATGCGACAAGCGCGCCAACGTATTGTCAAAGAAGGCAGTGTGATTCGCACTTCGGTCGAAACTTTTATGGAGTTTATTGCGAGTAGTCCAAATGTTTTCCGACTATTGTTGAGAGAACGTTCGGGCACGTCGTTTGAATTTCGTGCCGCGGTAGCAAGGGAAATTCAGCACTTTTCTGCAGAGCTGACTGAGTATTTGGTTAGTACTGGTATGGATCGTGATGAAGCATTTGCCCAGGCAGAAGCGTCGGTCATTCTGGTATTCAGTTCAGGTGCTGAAGCACTTGATTTGAGTAAAGCGGAAAGATATGAACTCGCTGAAAGGTTGATTGTCCAATTAAGAATCGTGGCCAAGGGCGCACACTGGTACCGTAAAGAACGTGAACGAAACCGTCTAAAAGAAGGGTCGAACTGATGTCTAAAGAAATTTCCTCTGAAAGCAGTAACAGCGGTAAAAAAACACTGGTACTAGCACTTATCGCTGGTATGTGTGGTAATGCTATGTTGTCTTGGTTGACGATTAGCGAAATGACTTTCTCTATTTTTCCTTTGATTGCACTCGTGCTATCACTGCAGGCGCTTTATCAAGAGTACCTAAAAAATCCGATTCCTGAAGATTTTCCTATGGTTGGCCTAGCGGCATTTTTTGTTGGGGCATTTGGACACTCTGCGTTTACTAAGGCGCAGTATCCGGATGCAGGTGGCAACTTCTTCGCGATTATTGTCGTGCTGGTGCTGCTTTTCTGGATTGGTAAGAAATTAGGTTACATCATGAAAGAAGCCTAAGTTGAATATAGAAATAAAAAAACGAGCCTGATGGCTCGTTTTTTTATTTCTGGCAGTTGAACAATATTAGTCAACTTTGCGCTCTAACATGACACCCGCTTCAATGTGATGTGTGAACGGGAATTGGTCAAAAAGTGCGAACCGAGTAATAGTGTGTGTTTCACCAAGGAGGTCAAGGTTGTCTTTTAAGGTTTCAGGGTTACACGAAATGTAGAGAATACGTTCGTAGCCTTGCACCATTTTACATGTGTCTACATCCATTCCTGAGCGGGGTGGATCGACAAAAATCGTATTGCAGTTGTAGCTTCTTAAGTCGACATTTTGCTGTTTTAGGCGGCGGAATTCACGCTTTCCTTCCATTGCTTCAGTAAAATCTTCTGCTGACATTCGAATAATTTGCACATTATCGATGTGGTTTGCTGCAATGTTGAATTGTGCAGAGTCAACAGAAGGCTTGGCAAGTTCAGTCGCAAGAACACGCTCGAAGTTTTGTGCCAGAGCAAGAGAGAAATTACCATTTCCACAGTAAAGCTCCAGCAGATCGCCTTTGCTCTCTTGTGTACAATCTACTGCCCATTCCAACATTTTCTGCGCCACAGGACCATTGGGTTGTGTGAAGCTGTTTTCAACTTGTTGGTAGTGGTATGGCTGATTGTTTACGTGCAACGTTTCCATCACGTAGTCTTGGTCTAGTACGATTTTCATTTTTCGGGCACGACCAATTAGATTGAGTTTAAAGCCCTCGTCATTCAATCTTTGCTTCAGCGCTTGAGCGTCAACCTTCCAAGCGTCATCCAGCTGACGGTGATAAAGCAGGGAAACTAAAATCTCACCGCTGAGCGTGGAAAGAAAATCTACTTGGAATAGCTTCTTACGTAAAACGTCATTACCTTTCATCGCATCGATAAGGAGCGGCATCAAATCATTGATGAGGCGGCTCGCTGCTGGGAATTGGTCGACACGATACTTTTCACGAGTTTCTTGGTTGAACATGACGTAGTACATGTCTTCACCTTCGTGCCAAACACGGAATTCAGCACGCATGCGATAGTGCTTCTCAGGAGAAGTAAAGACTTCGAGTTCAGGAGCAGAATAAGGCGCCATCATGTCGATCAGTCGTTGAGATTTTTCGTCGAGCTGAATTTGGTAGCCTTCTGGTGTGAAGTCGAGGTTTGCCATTATAGTTGCCTATCGTCGGTAATGAGTTTTTAAAGGAGGGCAGATTTTATTCAATCTCCCGGCGTTGTCCAGTTTTTCCCAGAAATGTCTTTTATTAGGGCTGTATATCTATAGCTTAGTTCAATCTGTTATGGACAAATTATCATGTTGTTAATACCATGCCGCTTAGCTGGTGTGAGAATGACAAAGGAATCTCACTGAAAAGGGAATCTGGTGTAAATCCAGAACTGACGCGCAGCGGTAAAAGAGAACGAACACTCATAAGACACTGTATTGCATACGGGAAGTCGAGTTAATAGGTTTAGGAACATGATGTTCCTAGTGCTCTTAAGTCCGAATACCTGCCAGCAGCCAAGCTGCTCACTCAATAACCAATGTGAGCGACTCGGAAGGACTTACGCGATTAGGACAATATAACAATGAACCAATCTATTTTGGCGATAGCAGTGGCTGCATCGCTCTCTTCTTATGCTTCTTTTTCACTGGCGCAAGAGCAAGAAAAGCCAACCCAAGAAACCATGGTCGTCACAGCGAACCGTGTTGAACAGAAACTCACTAATGTTTTAGCACCAATTGAGATTATTGATAGGACTCAAATTGATGCTATCCAAGCTAAGTCACTATCTGAGGTGTTGAGGCGCTTGCCGGGTGTTCAAATCGCTAATCAAGGTGGCGTTGGACAAAGTGCAGAGCTGTATATACGTGGTCGTTCGACCAAGAATACCCTTGTGCTGATTAATGGCGTGAGATTAGGTAGCGCCACGACAGGTTCTGCGAATATTTCGGCAATGCCATTAGATGGTGTTCAGAGAATTGAAGTGATTCGTGGGGCTCGTGCAGCGGTCTACGGATCTGATGCGGTAAGTGGAGTAGTTAATATCATTACTACTAATCAGAATAACGTTCCTAGCAGAGTGAAGGCAGGGGCAGGTAGCTTTGGTAGTTATAATGTTGGTGCAACTCTATCATTAGGGGACGTTCACTCTGGGTGGTTGAATTTAACAGCAACGCATCAAACAAGTGAGGGTTATAATATACAGCCAACAAGCACTAACCCGATAGATGCCGATAATGATGGCTACGAAAGCCAATATCTTGTTCTTGATACGGGGAAAAGGCTGAATGATGCGTGGCTACTTAAAGCCAATGGCTATTATCAGAAGCACTATACTGAGTTTGATAATCCGTGGACAGGCGTCGATAAATCCGATAGTGATTTGTACAGTTTGAGTGTCGCTAGTGAATATAGTAGTGAAGGTTTTGATTCGGCATTATCGTTATCCACAAATCAAGATAAGGCTAAATCCTACGGACAAGGCCAGCCTGAGGGGACGATATCAACAAATCGGGTTGCTATAAATTGGAACAACAATTTAAAAGTTACTGAGCAACTAAATGTAATTGGTGGTGTGGATTGGTATAAGGATAATATCGACAACACGACTAAGTTGATGACAAAGGACAGTCGTGACAATGGCGCTGTCTTTGCCGGAGCACTTTATCAGCAAGGAATTGTTACGTTCGAAGGTAACGTCAGACACGATGATAATAGTGCCTATGGTAACTACACAACTTATCAGCTTGGTGGCGGCGTTAGTGTTACTGAGCAATTGAAGGTTGTTGCGATGCATGGAACAGCCTTCAAAGCGCCAACGTTTAATGAATTATATTGGCCTAAAGAGTGTGGTTCTTGGGGTTGTTATGAAGGAAACCCAAACCTAGTACCTGAGGAGTCAGCCACATCGGAAATCGCACTGGAAGGTGATTTTTCTCGTTTGGATTTTCGTCTTGCGGCGTATCAAAGTGACGTGGATAAGATGATTGCAAGTAATGGTTCTACGAATGTGAACATTAATAAAGCAAAAATCGAAGGCGTTGAAGTTCTCACTAGATTTAGTTCTGGGGTTATTGTTCACGAAGTGTCATATGACTATTTAGATGCAAAGGATGAAGCGACAGGAAACTTTTTAGCCAGACGAGCGCGCCATAGTGGCAAATGGAATGCATCATATAGTTTAGAGGCTTGGCAGTTCGATTTAAGCTATCTATATCAAGGAAAGCGTTATGATGATTTGGCCAATACAAAAGAATTAGATCCATATTCGCTAGTGGATATAGCCGGAACATACTTCTTTAGTAATGGGTTTAGCTTAGGCGCTAAAGTGGGTAACCTGCTTAACGAAGAATACGAGATGGTTAAAGGATATAAAACGCCTGAACGTAACTACTATGTCAATGCTATGTATGAGTTCTAGGAGAATCAGCCGTCAATAATGGCGGCTTTTTTGTATTATTATGAAAAATATTATTATCAGCTGGTCATCAGGAAAAGATTCTACACTAACCTTAGAAAGGTTAATGGAGTCTGAGGATTACCATGTAGTAGGGTTGTACACGACGCACGTAAATGGTGAAGTCCCTTTTCAAGTGACGCCATTATCTGTCGTAGAGATGCAAGCCCAAAGACTAGGTCTACCGCTCGTAGCCATAGAGTTGCCGGCCGTCTTTCCTAGTAACGAGATCTATCAGTCTAAAGTGATTCAAGGAATACAAACATCTGGATTGCCAGTTGATGGCATCGCCTTTGGTGACATGTTCTGTAACGGCATTGTTGATTACCGCAAGAGTTATGTCGAACCGGCGGGTTATGAGGCTATTTTCCCGCTACTGGGAGAAGATAGTTATACTTTGGCTCAAGAAATACTACAGCGTGGCATTGAAACGGTAATGGTGACGGTGGATCGCAACGTGTTACCAGAGTCCATCTGTGGACGGGTTTATACTCAAGAGCTAATTGATAATCTACCTAAGCATGTTGACCCTTGTGGCGAGGATGGGGAGTTTCATACCTTAGTAGTTAATTCTCAATATTTTTCGTCGTCACTTGAATTAGAGCATTGCGACATTGAAACCGCAGAACGATTTAGCCATCTGCGCTATCGCGTCGTGTCAGATTAACATTAACTTGGTTTACGCTAACCATGCTTGTCAGTATGATTAGCGGCAATATCGCTAAAGTTTTGTTGTTATGTCGAATCAAATGACCAAGAAAAATATTCTCATCTTTGACTCTGGTGTCGGTGGACTCTCAGTTTTTAAAGAGATCTATGCTCGATTGCCTAACGAGAATTATATCTATTTGTTTGATAATGAAGCCTACCCTTATGGCGAATTGGCTCAAGATGTCTTAATTACTAGAACTTGCGCGTTAGTGAAGCAAATGGTGTCGGTGACGAAGATTGATATTATCGTAATTGCTTGCAATACGGCGAGTACGATAGTGTTGCCTCATTTGCGTCAGCAGACATCTATTCCCGTTGTTGGTGTCGTTCCTGCAATAAAGCCAGCCTCCATACTGTCGAAGACCGCAGTAGCATTGATTGCGACTCCGGCCACAATAACGAGACAGTATACACAAGACTTGATTCGTGACTTTTCAACAGATAGAGAAGTTAAGCTTATTGGTTCAACTCGCTTAGTTGAATTAGCGGAAGATAAACTGAGAGGCTGTGCTATAGACCAAAGTGAGATCGGGCAGATCCTTTCATCACTTAACAACAATATTGATGTAGCAGTTTTAGGGTGTACTCACTTTCCTCTATTAAGAGAAGAGATCGGTCACGCACTCGGTGATAATGTTGAATTGATTGATTCTGGTGAAGCTATAGCAAGAAGAGTCGCGAGTCTTTTAGGAGAAATAGAGGAAGAGACGGAAGAAGGGCTATTGAGTATTTTTTGTAGTGCGCCCCCTATAGAGGAGGCGGCACTAAATAACGCAGTACAATTGTTAGGCTTTACACCTATTCAACTATTTCCCCTTCAGGGTGTTTAGGGTCGTTAGCGACACGAACTTTCAATGTACGCTGCATGTAATCTTTTTCGTTGATAGCATTGATAGCGGCATCGACATCAGAACTAGCCATAACAACAAATCCAAAGCCTCTGCGTTTACCTGTTCTTTTATCCTTCATTAGCCTCACAGCAAAGACCTCCCCGTGTTCACCAAATAGATCTCTTACATGAGACTCATTAGCTTTATACGGTAGGTTCCCTACATAGAGAGTTTTAGTTGAATTCGATGATTCGGATACTTGCTTAGGTGTGGAGGTTGAAAGCTTTACGACGAAAAAAGTGGCAACCACACCAACAACAAATGCGAGAGCTGGCGAAACTGTAAGTTGAGAGAAGATGATTCCCCCTAATACGGCAACAGCGATCACCAGAAAGACTGATTTTTTAGAATCCATATTTAAATACTACTTTTCTTAATTGCGAATAATGACATCTATCGTTAAAAAATAGATATAAGAATATTACGTAGTTGAGGGGGATTTTTCCAATTAATTGATGTGATGTATTTCAAATGTTGGATTTTAATCAAGAAAAAAGCATCTTGATGGCATTTTGAGCAAACAATAATTAATTTGGAAAAAACACTTGTCATCAGTTGAGTGATCTCTATAATGCCGCCTCACCGACACGGAGTGAGACGAAAGTCACATTGGCGAGTCGGTTTGGAGTAGAAAAGAAAGTTTGAAAAAACATCTTGACTCTCCAGTCGGGAAGCGTAAGATACGCACCCCTAACGACGAGACGCTAAGCGACGAAGACGTTAGAAATGTTCTTTAAAAATTTAGACCTATATCAATCTGTGTGGACACTTGTTGATGATAATCATTATGTTTACTTCTGCTTTGAGCGGAGATAAACAACTTCTTAGGAAGTAAAATGGTTTTCAATGAACACGTGACCTAAGGGTAGTAAGTTCGCTTACTGTCACACAGTCAAAATTCATTATCGTTCTGTTGGAACGATAATAGCTTTAAAATTACTTCTTACTTTTTAAGTAAGGGACAGTTTTGAAGTCAGTATTCATTGAGCCGACAAAATCTTAAATTGAAGAGTTTGATCATGGCTCAGATTGAACGCTGGCGGCAGGCCTAACACATGCAAGTCGAGCGGAAACGACAACATTGACCCTTCGGGTGATTTGTTGGGCGT
>NZ_JAKJSS010000017.1:0-138372 GCF_050337205.1 Vibrio nomapromontoriensis | reverse complement strand
CATCAGGGCAATTTCCCAGGCATTACTCACCCGTCCGCCGCTCGACGCCCAACAAATCACCCGAAGGGTCAATGTTGTCGTTTCCGCTCGACTTGCATGTGTTAGGCCTGCCGCCAGCGTTCAATCTGAGCCATGATCAAACTCTTCAATTTAAGATTTTGTCGGCTCAATGAATACTGACTTCAAAACTGTCCCTTACTTAAAAAGTAAGAAGTAATTTTAAAGCTATTATCGCTCCAACAGAACGATAATGAATTTTGACTGTGTGACAGTAAGTAAACTTACTACCCTTAGGTCACGTGTTCATTGAAAACCACTTTACTTCCTAAGAAGTTGTTTATCTCCGCTCAAAGCAGAAGTAAACATAATGATTATCATCAACAAGTGTCCACACAGATTGATATAGGTCTAAATTGTTAAAGAACATCTCTTCACTTGGTTAAGCAATTTGCTTTCCGTTTGAAGAGGCGGCCATTCTAGCGAGATATTCTTTCGTGTCAAACACTTTATTGATTTATTTTTTACTTATTTCAAAAACAAATCCTGAAATCTCTTTTGGCTAGAAGCCTTACTGAACATTGCCTTGAACCCTTGTGGGCTCTGCCGTGTCAGTGAGGACGCATTATAGAGATAGAAGTCACATTGGCAAGTGTTTTTAACTAAAAAACTTGAAAATAGGCGCTTTTGGTTGAATTTCACACAAGACTGTCCAAAATCGTAGATTAAGCGTTCGAAATACCCACTTGCTTAACACTCTGACCTTCTTTAATACGTGGCTCTACTGAACGATTTAGGTTCTGTGGGAAGTTAGAACCAAGCTGTTCCGTCAATAGTAGAACAGCATCGTGAGCCATACGACTGATTGGAAACTCAATGGTTGTGACTTCTGGATACAGAGCTCGACAACTATCAACACTGTCATAACTGATAATCGAGATATCTTCAGGGCATTGTATTCCATGTTGATAACAATATTTCATTATCCCACGAGTCATTTCTTCACCCGTTGAAAATATGGCACTTGGCTTTTTCTGCAGTGCCATTACCGCAGCCATTGCATCGTAACCACTATCTAGCTCATAGTCTCCTTCAATAATATCGCTTTGACATATCGTCAATTTATGGTCTGACATAGCTTGAATAAAACCCGCTAAGCGCACTTTCGTGCTGTCCCTATCGCGCGGCCCTGTCACACATACAATATGACGATGCCCTCTATCTATTAGATAGCTCGTTGCTAACGCAGATGCAGCTTGATGATCAAATGTCACGCAGCGTTCTTTAATGCCAGCGATATACCTATCTAAAAGAACAAATGATGATGTCGTCTTAGATAAATTAATCAATTCTTCATCGCTGAGATAACGGCTATGCAGGATAAAACCATCGCAACGTAAATCACGAAACTTATCGATGGCTTTCTTTTCTCCTTCAGCGCTGTGGTGTCCTTGCGCTGTAATTAAAAACTTTTGTTGCTCATCAAGTTCTAACTGAACTTGATTCATCATCTGACCAAAGAAACCACCAGTATAGTAGGTAACCATTAGCCCAATCATGTTTGAGTTTGATTTCGCTAGAGAGCGTGCAATTGCACTCGGTCTATAATCCAACTCTGCCATCGCTTCCTCAACACGACGTTTGGTGTCAGCACGAAAACTTCCCTCACCATTGATGATTCGAGAGACGGTTGAGCGATTGACCCCCGCCAATGCAGCAACTTCCTTAATACTTGCCATTGACATTATTTCCTTGTGATTGATTACTGAGTGGCAGGCCCAATAGTACGTTAATTCATTGGGTAACAAAAAGAGGTAACCATGAGTACAAGGTGAATGTTAGGGAACGTACTCACGGTTATCGACAACCGTGTCGATCAAACAACAGCACTATAGTTAGACAGCGTTATCGCATTGCTAGTAAGCAAAGAGCGTAACTCTGCCGATTTTAAAACCTCCAACTCATGCTCTCGGCGGGTGCTATAAGAGCTCATCGAATCCAATTCTTTGTCAGCGATACCCGGATGGCACATGACTTCCACAACAGAATACGATAGTGCCCACTTTCGTACATTCGGAGTCAACCAATCAAGTGTCGCCGTGACATCGTAAAAACCGTCAGTAAATAAATACTGCTTCAATTCAGGCTGAGCACGATAGGGAACACCGAACTCTTCACTCAATTGTTTGACGACCTCGCGTACAACAGGGTGCAAATGGACGTGATGGTGACTATCTATATGGCTAAGCTCAATGTCATAACTCAAAAAGTGCTCCATCTGACGTCGCAACTCTTTGTATATATCCGCTTCATGTTCAGGAGTTATTGTTACCATCAATTGCTGATAACTTAAAAAGAGTCCATTTTCATTGACTAGTGGGTAATTCGAAGACATAGGCGCACCAGCAGTCAACCTCAGATGAATACCGACGCTCAGTTCAGGCGCTTGCTTTAATCTCAGCAACGCATCACTTTCCCCGGGCATCGCTACCATCATCGTAGTTGACGACACAACACCATTAAGATGGCTATCAATAATTCCTTCATTGACCTTTCGGCATAATCCATAGTCATCTGCATTGAAAATTAACTTCACCTATATCCTCCTTACGTTGGAACTAGCGTGCACTAAATTGCGGCAGGTCGTTATCATTTTCCACTAAGATATCTGCAAGTAAAGATTTGGCTACTTGAATATCATTTACCAGTGGGTGAGTTGCCAACGCTAATAACGCCGTCTCTTTGTTGCCAGAAACGGCTGCATCCACAGTCAGCATCTCATAACTTTTTACTCGTGCAATGAGACTGTCGACATAGTGTGGTAAAGGGTCTGTGGCAAGCGGGGTTGCTCCCTCGCTTCCTACGACCGCAGAGCATTCAATTACAGCATCATTCGGTAAACTTGCAATGACACCACCGTTCTTCACATTTACCACATGTAACGCATTACGATTATTGTAAATAGAATCTACCAAATCGAGTGAAGCATCTGAGTAATATGCTCCACCACGCTCTTCGAGTTCTTTTGGTTTACTATCTAACGAGTCTTGTTGATATAACCGAAACAACGCCGCTTCCGTCTCCATGACTTGGGTCGCTCTACTGCCTTGACTTCGATAAGATTCTTGCTCTTCAGCAAGCATTGCGTCCGTTTGATAATAATAACGATGATAAGGA
Source organism: Vibrio nomapromontoriensis (assembly GCF_050337205.1). Classification (NCBI taxonomy): domain Bacteria; kingdom Pseudomonadati; phylum Pseudomonadota; class Gammaproteobacteria; order Vibrionales; family Vibrionaceae; genus Vibrio; species Vibrio nomapromontoriensis. The sequence goes on along the minus strand of NZ_JAKJSS010000017.1, from coordinate 135,198 downwards.
CAGGGGATGACTCCTAAAGCATCCAAAAAGTTGGGGTCCCAAGGCTCCTCAAACACATTTTTCATTGAGAAGTTAGCGCCATCTCCCACTTTTTTAAGTAGTGCCTGGGTAACATCCTCACCATCTAAATAGGCACTCGTCACCCATACTAAATGATTCAATCCTGCGAACTTCATTTTCAACCGACTAGGTTGGCAATCTAACATATCCGCCGCCATCATCTGCATGGAAACAGGTACATTACACAGCCCTATGGTTTTAACTTGGCTATGCTTTTGAATCGCTTCTGTCACAAGGCCTGCAGGATTTGTAAAATTAAGCATCCATGCATTTGGAGCGAGCTCTTCAATATCTCTGCAGATATCAAGAATTACAGGTATAGTTCTCAACGCCTTGGCAAATCCACCAGCGCCCGTAGTTTCTTGCCCGACCCTATCGTAACGAAGTGGTATAGCTTCATCTTTTTGCCTTGCAGCCAAGCCACCAACTCGAAACTGAGTCATAACAAAATCCGCACCTTGAATCGCTTTTCTTCGATCCAATGTTTGAGTTACAACAATGTCCGCCTTCGCCTTTGACACCATACGCTGGGTCAAGGCTGTAATAATAGAAAGCTTTTCCTCACCCGCTTTAATATCCGTTAAGCAAATCTCGGTTACCGGTAAGCGATCAAGACGTAATAAAATCCCTTCTATTAGTTCGGGGGTATAACTACTACCACCACCGATCACTGCAATTTTCAATGAACCTGACGTCATCATATTACCCCTGTGGTAAGCCCTTTCGTAATTCAACGATTTCCGTCGCTAACTCATGAGCAAGAATGGTCGTCATAAGATGATCTTGAGCGTGAACCATCACTAAGGTCATTGGGATTTTCCCTTCGCCTTGATCTAATTCAATCAACTGTGTTTGAATTAAATGAGCTTTGTTCAAGCACTCTTTTGCTTTTTCTAGTGAACCCTCTGCAGAGGCTAGGTCCAGATTCCTGGCTGATCTTAACGCTTCAAAACAAAGGCTTCTTGCTTCACCTGCATTACAGATAATCTCCATAACAACCAATTCTTGATCCATAATAATCTCCTCGTCCTTATCTTTATGCTGTTGCAGGTTTATCTGCAGTGACTACCTTGCTTTCATCTTGAGGCTGCTCTTGCTCTAGCAGTTGTTTCTCGAACATCTTGAAGAATGGAAGATAGATAAATAGATCGATGACCATCAGGATTGCCACTAGTAATACGGGTGACAACGTCCAACCAGACCCCCAAGATGCTCCAATAATGGCGGGTGCTGTCCATGGTGTCGTCGCGACCCCCATACCTACTAAGCCTGCGTGTACAGCAAAATAAGCAATGGTGGCATTAATCACTGGCGCGAAAACAAATGGGATAAACAAAATTGGATTCAGTACGACCGGGCTACCAAAAATTACCGGCTCATTTATTTGGAATAAGCCAGGGACGGCACTCATACGACCTAAGCTTTTAAGGTGCGCAGAACGACTAAACATCATCAAAATAACCAACGCGAACGTCGCACCAGAACCACCAATAAAGATATAGAAGTCCCAGAATGGTTGAGTAAAGATATTTTGAACTGGCTCACCCGCAACAAACGCATCAATGTTAGCGCTAATATTGGTTAAGAAAATTGGCGATAGTAGACCAACAACAATCGCAGCACCGTGAATGCCGGCAAACCAAAGAAGCTGACACACTAACAGAGCACCAATAATCGCAGGCAGTGTGTTTGAAGCACTGACAAGAGGCTTAAACATCGCCATCACAGCATCAGGGATGAGCATGTCATATTGAGTCTGAACAAAAAGGCTGAGTGGATAGAGAATCAAGAAAACGGCGAGGACAGGCAACAAGACTTCAAACGAGCGAGCAATCGCGGGTGGCACCTGCTCTGGCATTCTAATCGTGATGTTGTGCTTTTTCATAAAGCGATACAACTCGACCGCAAAGAAGGCACAAATAACAGCGGTAAAGATCCCTGTGCCCCCCATGTGAGCAGTAGGGAGTCCACCATCTTTTGCCGGAGAAGCCACTAAAAGAAAACACATCAATGACAAGGTCGCACTCGTTATGCCATCCATCTTATAGGACTTCGCCAAACTATAGGCAACACCAAGAGACACGAATATCGTCATGATCCCCATCGACATACTAAATGGCATCATAATGGTATCAAAATGAGTCGTCGCTAGATCGAGCCATGCTCGACCAAAAGAATTAGTGGTCTCCTCAGTAAAAGGAGGAAAAGCAAAAACGAGAATAAAACTACCCACAATAATAAATGGCATTGCGACAATAAAGCCATCCCTCATCGCTCTAACATGGGGCTGATTACCCACTTTAGTCGCAAGGGGGGCAATATGCTTTTCTACGATATTAATAATCGCATCATAAAGCTTCATAATATATTCCTTTATTTTACGTTAAACTAATAATCAATTAATCAATGAGAGCGAGCGCTTGTTCAAGAACCTCTTCTCCCTTCATCATTCCATAATTTTGTGGTGAAATTGCCTCGATGTTTTTACCATGTTCAGTCGCTACCTTTCGTAACTCATCAAGTTGAAATCTTACCTGAGGGCCGAGTAAACATACATCGTAGTGAGCAATATCTTCATCAAACTCCGACACGGACTTTGCTTGAATCTCGCATTCAATACCCCTTTCTTTCGCTGCCACTTGCATTTTTTTCACCAACATACTGGTCGACATTCCAGCGCTGCAGCAAAGTAGTATTCTCTTCATATAACCTCCATTCCCAGTGATATAACCACCCTAACAAAAACAACTTTAACATTAAAGCGCAACCGGTTGCGTTTTTGGTTGAAGTGGATCGCAAAAATAAAAACACTTGATTTATTACCATAACTATTTCATTAGATTAAATATCAGCTTTTTCCATTTCGTTATTATTAATCAATAAAATAAGGACTATTTATGAGAAAGGTCACTAGTTTAATCGGTAGCTTACTTATCCCTCTATCATTCAATGCTATAGCACAAGATCCTAAAGCCACTATCTACCTCACCTTTGACGATGGCCCCATAAATGCATCAATTAAAGTGATCGAAACACTCAATAAGCACAATGTAAAAGGATCGTTTTTCTTCAATGCGTGGCACCTCGATGGTATCGGGGATGAGAATGAAGACCGAGCATTAGAGGCTCTGATGCTTGCACTCAATACCGGCCATATGGTGGCAAACCATAGCTATGATCATATGGTACACAACTGCGACGGTGCGAACGGTGAGAATACCGCTGCGGCATGTAATGCGACAGGCATGCACAACGTTAACTCTTATCGTGATCCCGCCTATGATTACACCTTCTTCCCGCTAAATCTGGCTAAACTTGAGCAGCATGTTCCTAACATCAGCAGCTATGACAATTATGTCGCCGATCAGTACGCTCGTTTGCCGTATACCAATGGCTGGCGAGTAGCTAAAAGTTTTAAAGCTGATGGGCTCTGTGCAACTTCAGATGACTATTTACCTTGGGATCCTAACTATGTTTGCGACCCTGACAATCCATCAAATAGCTCAAGCAATGCTATGACACTATCCGATATGTTGACCAATGACAGTTATCAGCTATTCGGCTGGGATCTAGATTGGGCACCTGAAAACTGGGGGATCGCAATGCCCGCTAACAGCTTAACGGAGCCGGAACCATTTCTTGAGTATGTAGAGGCCTCTATCAATACATGTGCACCTGTCACTATTGAGCCTGTTAATTCCAAATCACAGAATTTTCCATGTGACACTCCACTCCATAAAGACAAGGTCATTGTTCTCACCCATGAGTTCCTATTTGAAGATGGGCACAGAGGCATGGGCGAAACCCAAAATATCCCAAAACTGGATAAATTCTTAGATCTTGCGATAAAGGCTGGGTATGTGTTCGATACTTTAGATAACTATATTCCTAGCTGGAAACCAGAAGTGCAGTACTCAGTGGGAGAACATGTGAACCACGAAGGTACCATTTACATTGCACAAAAGGCTCATTACTCTCAAAGCGAGTGGGCACCGTCCTTACAATCAACACTATGGTATAACGCAGATCCTGCAACAAACTGGAAATTAAACGTTAGCTACGAACAAGGGGACTCTGTGGTATATAACGGCTTGCAATACACTGTCATTACCGCTCACGTATCACAAGCAAGTTGGACCCCAAATTCAGAACCATCTTTATTTTTACTAGCAGCTACTCAATAATTTATCGTTAATTAAGTAGCATTACCCTCAAAATAATAAGAGATTCGAGCTCGAGGATTCAGATACTCTCGGATCTCTTCTGGTAATTTCTCTGGATGAATCACTGATTCAATGGTGAGTTCTTTTGGTGCTAACGTAATGATAGGTGCTTGTAGCTTGGGGACGCTAGGATCGTACAGCAAGACATTTGGGCACAACAAACTACCACTATTGATAGAGATAACTAAGCCAACCATATCATTCGAAAGCTTAACGATCGTGCCTGGCGGATAAACCCCCATATACTTGATTAGCATATTCAGGTTCTCAGCGTTGTAAAGATGCTTACTATGCTTATAGAGATAGGAAAGCGCGGCATACGGTATTTTTTTCTCGCTCGGGTTCTGATGATGACACAAACCATCAAAAGCATTAGCCACTGAAATAATTTGAGTAACTGAATCAATTTCGTCCCCCCTCAACCCTAACGGGTAACCAGAACCGTCAAGTAATTCATGATGCTGCTCAATAACCGTAATGACATCATCAGGTAGTGTACCAATTGCTCTTGCAATGTCGGCACCATACTTAGTATGCAGCTTCAGGTAATTATGCTCAGGCTCGGAAAGCGGGGTTGTTTTTCGTAAGATAACCGATGGGATTTTCACTTTGCCGATATCGTGAAAAAGTGCCCCCATACCGACATCTTTAATTTTCTTTCCACTAAATCCTTTCGCTTTGGCTATCATCATCGAAAGCACAGATACATTGAGACAGTGAAAGTAGAGATCTTCGAATTCACTTTTACTGCCCATCAAATGCAGCGTGACTTCATCTTCCGACAACAGAGAATCGACAATATCTTCTACCAGTAACTCTGATTCTTGAATCGCTAGCTCAGGACGGCTGCGTAACTTCGCCATAATACTGCGAATGCGCGCAAGCGATCTATCAAACTCCTTCTCACACTGAGAAACCCTGCGGCGATATTTGCTTAACGTTTCAATTCGCTCTTGCTTTTCCGCCCACAACCTTTCCGCTTCATCAGACTTCTCATTCGTTGATAGATGTGAAGATTCACTTATCGACTCTTCTGCAGGAAGCGGTATTGTGTCACTCAACTCAGGCGTAACATACACATACTTGATTCCGAGTTGCTTGATAACTCGTACTTGTTCGTCTGATTTTATTTTGAAGGTATTGAAGAGGAAAGGATGGTCATTCCACCTTACGGGGAGCCTAATATGTAAGCCTGGTTGAAGTCGGCTCACCGACATTTTTATACTAGCCACAAAATCACATGCAACAATGAGTAAAACACGCGAGGAGTCTAATGAACTCCTCGTCAATCTTCATCTATAAGTTTAAAAATACAACCTATTATGTGCATTTCGTCAAACTAGGCCAATTAATAGTACTTATTCTACTGGTTTACTTTTTAATAATGCGGCAATTCTAGGATCGAGACTCTTACCATGTGACTGCTCAAATTCTTCTCGCTTAATATCAATAAGATTCTTCACCGAGTGTTGAGCAAGCCCCTTCGGTACTTCTGTCACCAGTTTGCCTTTTTCTTGGAGGCTCATTGCTTCACGATAAAACTCTTTGAAGCGCCGAATGATCATTGATTGAGGAACCCGTCTCAGTTCGTAGCCCTTATTTTGAATAATCCAGGTTTCTAATTGATTTTGCGGCGTCTTCGCAACCACACGGTTCATCGCTTCCATAAGCTCTGATTCGGTTAATTGACTTTTAAGTAACGTTAATTCGCCCATAATAGGCGGCCATTTCTCTCCGGCCTGAAGACGTTCCCGACAATGCTGCATAATTCGCATCAATTCAGCTTCAGTCACGCTATCAGCAAAATCTAAAAAACGCCCCGTTGGTCGACGGCCATAAGATTTCAGCCACGTCGACTCATAGATGCTAAGTAAAGTACCAAAAATATAGTTACACCAATCACTTGGTACTCTTTCATGCTGCGCTTCATCAACCAATGACTTTGTCGGCAAACGGCTTCTCTGCTGGGATACCACAGACGAAGATGGCGTAGAAGTAGAAGTTTTCGCCACTGCAGATGTGGTAGGCTTGGGATCTGAAGCCTTTAGGTGTTCCAAGCTGCCACTAACGCCCATCTCACGGAGCTTTTTCTCCATGGAGCCAAAGTCCACATTTTTTGGTTTATTACCGTTACCCATATTAAACACCTACGTTATGGTAAAAAGGAGCAGCTATTCGCTCTAAAAGTCAGGTTTCTTACCCTGCCCTCTCAAAAACTCTCTAAACTCTTCAGAAGGACTAACATCAACCGACTTATTGTTTTGATACGATTGACGTCTTCTTTCTTCAGCCTGTTTTCGGCGATCTTCCGCCTGTTTCTCGTTCACAATCCACAGACGTAGCTTATTCAGCATCTGCGTAACCGAAGTATACTCATTCGCACGAGCTTTATAGTACACCACAAACTTCTCCCAAAAGAGATTCGGATCGATTTCTAAGCGAGAAAATGCCAGTGGCTGCTGAGCCCACTCAGGAACCACAAATTCATTCAGTTCATGAGTTGAAATGTACTGCTGGCTTTCACCCTGTGATTGACCTTGTTTACGTCTTGTCGATGCAGAAGGAAACGTGTTTGTCGCTTGTGGCTTGGCAGGTACACCAATAATTGAACGAAGATTTCCCGATTGCTTCGCATACTCAAGCCAGTTATCCAACTGACCCGCGAGTCGGTTAATGTTCATCGTAGGCGATGGATTGCTTTCTTGCATAAAGCTTTGCCAAACCTCATCTCGACGATTTGCTGGCACTTTATATAGGTTGAGTTGTTGGTGTGACCAACCTGGGGCGCTGGATTCATTCTGCGCGCTAACCTTAATTGGAGCGCTAGCTTGCTCAACAGGCATCGACACAACAGGAATCGAGACCGACTCCCCCTCTGGCGCCAACAGTTTGAGATGATGTATTTGCTTTCTACCTCTTGTTTCCACATGAGACTTAGTCATGACACCTTTATTGACTAAGGATGTGAACACATCAGCCAATCTAAACTCACCCAACAAACATTCATTTGCGATATCGGTAAGAGCAATTGACACACTCCCATCGTGACCAGCGAGATCCGCTAGCTTCAGCAATACCAGTTTTTCACTCGCTTCCACATTCGTTTGTTGCCATGCAATATGGGTAAACTTCGCGCTCACAATCACTCTCCTATCTAGTACTTTGATTTTAGCGCCTTTCGCCTTGAAAGACGAGTACAGCTAAAGCCTCTCCGCCTGCTTCAGACAATTAACGTCAATTAGACTGTTTATTGAAAACAAGAACTTTGTGGCAATAACTAAGGCAGAGGTATCGACTCTTCGTCGGAAGTCATCATTATCGACAGTGGCGTATAATAATGCAGATAAGCTTTTGATAAGATACAAAAAAGCCTCGACTTTCGTCGAGGCTTTTTTGTTTAAATATGGTACCGGTGGGCGGACTTGAACCGCCACGCCCGAAGGCAACGGATTTTGAATCCGTCGTGTATACCAATTTCACCACACCGGCATCTTTAGGCTATTGCCCTTTGATGTTTGGCATTATACGTAAGCTTGGATGACGTGCAAGAACAAAACACTGTTTATTCATTTGTTTGCTGTTTTTTTGGTCACAACGTGATGCATTTCCGCAACGGAGGCTTTCACAAGCCCTTTAGAATCGTTATTCTGTGGTCAGATTAACAGATTAAAAAGTAGATAAAATGAAAACACAACCTTTGCCTCCAGCAGGCCTTTTTCGCCGACTTGGTGCCTTGTTTTACGATAGCTTAGTCGTTTTGGCATTAGTAATGATGGCAGGCGGTCTCGTCGTCGCCATTCTTGAGGCGCTCGTTGCTGCCGGGATGATCTCTTATGGCTCTTATACCGATGCAAGCGATTTACTCAGTCGTCACCCCATTTGGAGCCCTATTTACACAGCATATCTTGCGATGGTTTGGGTCTATTTCTTTGTTTATTTCTGGACGAAAGCAGGACAAACATTAGGAATGCGTGCGTGGAAACTGCAAGTTCAGAATTTACAAGGTGGGCGCATTACCGTCACTCAAGCATTAATCCGCCTTGCCACTTCTGCATTTGGACTCGCTAATCTCGCCGTCCCCATCGATACTAAAAAGCGCGGCTTTCAAGATATATGGGCAAAAACACAAGTTGTCGTGCTGCCTAAAGCACAATAGCCTTTGAATGAGGCGTTACAATAAAAAAAGGTGCCATAATGGCACCTTTTCCCGTTCTAATGACTCACAATCACTAAGCTTTAAACGCCTTAAATGCGTTGATTAAGCCATTTGTCGAGCTGTCATGTGAATTCACATTATTGTCATCCGCTAGTTCAGGAAGAATTTGGTTAGCAAGTTGCTTACCCAGCTCCACGCCCCACTGATCAAAACTGAAAATGTTCCAAATGACACCTTGTGTGAAGATTTTGTGCTCATACATCGCGATTAGGTTACCTAATGTGCGAGGTGTGATTTGCTTCACTAAGATTGAGTTCGTTGGGCGGTTACCTTCAAACACTTTAAATGGAACTAAGTTTTTCACTTCTTCCGCTGTTTTGCCTGCCGCGCTGAACTCTGCTTCTACTGTTTCTTTAGACTTACCAAACGCCAACGCTTCCGTCTGAGCGAAGAAGTTAGACATTAGTTTCTGGTGATGATCGCTCACTTGGTTATGAGAAATCGCTGGTGCTATGAAGTCACAAGGAATCAGCTTAGTACCTTGGTGAATTAGCTGATAGAACGCGTGCTGGCCATTAGTGCCCGGCTCACCCCAGATGATAGGACCCGTTTGATAATCGACTGCGTCACCATTGCGGTCAGTAAACTTACCGTTTGATTCCATATTACCTTGCTGGAAGTAAGCAGCAAAACGGTGCATGTATTGATCGTATGGAAGAATCGCTTCAGATTCTGCGCCATGGAAGTTGTTGTACCAAATACCGATCAGAGCAAGCACGACTGGAATGTTATTTTCTAACTCAGTATTAGCAAAATGATTATCCATTTCATGCGCACCGGCAAGAAGCTCAACAAAGTTGTCATAACCAACCGCTAGGATGATAGAAAGACCGATTGCCGACCATAGTGAATAGCGACCGCCTACCCAATCCCAGAACTCAAACATGTTGTCGGTATCGATACCAAATTCTGATACTGATTTTTCGTTAGTAGAAAGGGCTGCGAAATGCTTTGCTACGTGCGCTTCATCTGAAGCGGCTGCCAAGAACCAATCACGGGCAGAATGTGCATTCGTCATGGTCTCTTGAGTAGTAAATGTTTTAGACGCTACCAAGAAAAGCGTGGTTTCAGGATTCACTTTCTTCAAGGTTTCAGCAATGTGCGTGCCATCAACGTTAGAAACGAAGTGCATGTTTAAGTGATTAGTGTAAGGGGACAGCGCTTCTGTCACCATGTACGGACCTAAATCTGAACCACCAATACCAATATTCACCACGTCTGTGATCGCTTTGCCGGTATAGCCTTTCCAGTCACCTGAAATAATACGCTCAGAGAAACTTTTCATTTTTTCTAATACAGCATTCACTGCAGGCATGACGTCTTCGCCATTCACCATAATTGGTGAGTTGCTACGGTTACGTAGCGCGATATGAAGTACAGAACGCTCTTCCGTCTGGTTGATAGCCTCACCAGAGAACATCGCACTGATTGCCGCTTTTAGCTCGGTGTCGTTCGCTAGAGCAAACAGGTGCTTCATGGTCTCTTCGTTGATAAGGTTCTTAGAGTAATCAACAAGAATGTCTGAGCCAAAGTTTGTAGAGAATTTATTGAAGCGTTCTGCATCTTGAGCAAATAACGCTGCCATATCCATATCTTGCGCAGATTCAAAGTGTGCTGTCAGTGCTTTCCAAGCGTCAGTTTGCGTTGGATTAATGTTTTTCAACATGGTCTCTATCCCAATTTTTTGTCGGTTTTTGTTCCCTATCCCCCCAAGGAAAAGGAACCCCCGGTTAGCGAAAATAAAACGTATAAATCTAATATAGCTAGGTAGCGCATACATCACGCTACTCACAGCAAAATTTCTCTGCCATTTACAAATCGATGGCTTAAATTTAGTAATAAACTTTCAGGTCGTATTATGAACCAGAGCGTCAGCACGCTCCTTGAGTTAAGTCACGTAACGGTTCACAATATAAGCAATACATTTTATGCACTCGACCTATCAATCCTCAATAATACACAGGACAGTCTATGTGGCAACAGCAGAGCCTACTTATCCGAGCAAAACCTCGAGGCTTCCACCTCATTACTGATGAAATTAAACAACAGCTACCCCAACTTCAAGGCTACTCTGTAGGTTTACTACATCTATTCATCCAGCATACCTCGGCAAGTTTAAGCTTAAATGAAAATGCCGACCCCACCGTAAGAAAAGACATGGAACGCCACTTCAATCGCTATGTGCCAGAAGACGCCCCTTACTACGAGCACACTTATGAAGGGAGTGATGATATGCCTGCGCATATAAAAAGTGCACTGCTTGGAGCCAGTATTTCGCTCCCTATCAGTCAGGGTTATTTAGCTCTAGGAACATGGCAGGGTATTTACCTGGGGGAGCATAGGGATCATGGTGGTGAACGACGTATTATTGCCACGTTACAAGGGCAAACGTACTTAGAATGATATGTCTACAACTGGGGAGAATATGGGTGACCGATAAGGCTAATACCCAAAAAATGATGCTCCCTCACCTAGAGTTGGTGAGGGACGTCGATTAAAGGTGTGATTTATCGGAACGGTAACTCATCTCAACGCGAGACGTTAGCTTGGTCACCAATTCATACGCTATTGTGCCAATATGCTCCGCTACCTCCTCGGATGGTAATGCGTCACCCCATAATGTCGCTTCATCACCAACGCGATCCGACGCTTCTGGCCCCAGGTCTACCGTCAACATATCCATAGAGACACGCCCTGCAATTGGCACCTTACGGCCATTCACTAACACAGGGGTACCATTTGGCGCCATACGAGGATAACCATCGCCGTAACCAATGGCGATCACCCCGACTTTGGTGTCTCGTTCGCTAGTCCAGTTTGCACCATAACCTACGCTCTCGCCTTGCTTCACTTCACGCACCGCAATAAGGTGGGACTTTAACGTCATGACAGGCTTAAAACCCATATCTTCAGCGGTTCTCTCACCGAATGGTGAGACACCATACATAATGATGCCAGGCCTAACCCAATCAAGCTGACTTGTTGGCCACGCCAGTAATCCCGCCGAAGCAGCCAAGGAACGCTCACCATTACACCCTTCGGTCAAAGACAAGAAAGTATTGATTTGATCCGTGGTCACCGTTTTATCCAGCTCATCGGCGCACCCAAAGTGGCTCATATAACGAAGTGGCTTGGCTACATTACCGCAAGCGTGCAGGCGCTCAACAAATTCCGGGTACTGCTCTTCACGCACCCCAAGTCGGTGCATACCACTATCGACTTTCAGCCACACCATCACGGGGGTTTCCAATTCTGCTTGTTCAAGCGCTTCCAATTGCTCAATACAATGCACAACCGTTTGGATATTATTGGTTACTAGAACTGGTAAGTCGCTCGGCGAGTAAAAACCCTCTAGTAATAAGATAGGTTTAACCACGCCGCTGGCACGTAATTGCAGTGCCTCTTCAATACGTGCAACCCCAAAAGCATCGGCGCCTTTGGCATGCTTAGCAATATGCTTCAAACCATGCCCGTAGCCATTGGCCTTAACCACGGCCATTACTTTACTGTTAGGAGCTTGCTGTTTAATGCAATTCAGATTGTGTGCGAGTGCAGATAAATCAATATGCGCAGTCGCGGCTTTCATATAACTCATCGTTCAACCCTACTCTTCATCAAACGCAGGGCCTGCGTAGTTATCAAACCGAGAATACTGCCCTTGGAACGTGAGTCGAATGGAGCCGATAGGACCATTACGCTGCTTACCCAAGATGATTTCGGCAATACCTTTCAGCGCACTATCAGGGTGATACACTTCATCTCGATAGATAAACATGATCAAGTCCGCATCTTGCTCTATCGAGCCTGACTCACGCAAATCCGAGTTTACAGGACGTTTGTCCGCACGCTGCTCCAAGGAACGGTTCAACTGAGAAAGCGCAACAACAGGAACATTAAGCTCTTTGGCTAACGCCTTAAGGGAGCGAGAAATTTCGGCAATTTCGAGTGTACGGTTATCTGAAAGCGAAGGAACACGCATCAATTGCAGGTAATCGATCATGATAAGACTTAACCCACCGTTTTCGCGCGCAATACGCCTCGCTCGCGATCGTACTTCGGTTGGTGTCAAACCTGAGCTGTCATCAATAAACATGTTTTTCTTTTCCATGAGCATACCCATGGAAGTAGAGATTTTTGCCCAATCTTCATCGTCTAGCTGACCGGTACGGATTTTGGTTTGGTCAACACGAGACAATGACGCAAGCATACGCATCATAATTTGTTCTGCTGGCATCTCTAGAGAGAAGATAAGCACAGGCTTTTCTTGAGACATCGCCGCATTTTCGCATAAGTTCATCGCAAAGGTTGTTTTACCCATCGATGGACGCGCGGCAACGATAATGAGATCCGAACCCTGTAGGCCAGCCGTTTTCTTATTAAGATCGTCATAACCGGTATTCACACCGGTCACACCATCTTGCGGCGTTTTGTACAGTATTTCGATACGTTCTAGTGTTTTTTCGAGAATGTTGTCGACGTTTTGCGGGCCTTCATTCTCGTTGGTACGATCTTCTGCTATCGCAAAGACTTTACTCTCAGCAAGATCGAGCAAATCTTCAGAACTGCGTCCTTGTGGATCATAACCTGCGTCCGCAATCTCATTCGCCACGCCAATCAAATTACGTACTAAAGCACGCTCTGCGACAATATCAGCATAGGCATTGATGTTTGCCGCACTTGGTGTGTTTTTAGCCAAATCGGCTAAATAAGCAAAACCACCCACGTCTTCAAGTTGTTCACGCAGCTCTAAAAATTCAGACAGCGTAATTAAGTCTAGGGGCTGGCTCTCTTCTAAAAGCGTTCTAATACCGTCAAAAATCAGCCGATGAGGACGGCTATAGAAATCCTTGCTCACCACGCGCTCAGCGACAGTGTCCCAGCGTTCATTATCTAATAACAAACCACCCAGCACTGACTGCTCTGCTTCCAATGAATGAGGAGGGAGCTTGATTGCTTCCACCTGAGCATCTTTACCATTCTGATTTCGGATATCCGCCATGACTTTACTCAATAACACACTAAGACCCTTCATTATACGCGAAATGAAAGATGGCTAAAGCAAAGAAAGTGCTATGAACAGAGAGATTCGTCAATCAACAATTGACCTGTCGTTGACGATGACCGAATATACGACAATTATAATCCTAGCCCTTTTCATCATCGTGAGGTTTCAGTGTCAAAGAATTTGCTATTTAGCTTGGTCTTACTTGCATCGCCAGTAGCCTATGCTGAAGAATTTACGCCATCAAGCGATAGCGAAGACACACCACCTTCACCATTAAAGTCCGAAGTAGAATTTGGTTTTCAAGCGCATACGGGGAATACCGACTCACGCTCTTTGAATGCTCGAGTCGCGGCAGAATATACAGAAGGTCGTCACCGTACCAGTGGTGAGTGGAAATACTACCAACTGTATAAAGACGATGTGGAAGACAAAAATCAGCAAAACTACATGCTGCAATCGGATTATAAGTTAAGCCAACGAACCTATTTATACGGAAACTATAACGGCTTCACGTCTCTATATAGCTCTTATTATGAAGACCACACGGTATCTGGCGGTCTGGGTTATCAGATCACGAATACAGAAACCCTACTATTAGAGACGGAAATCGGTCCGGGTTTTCGTTACCAAGAACCAAATATTGACGAGATTGGCGATAAAGACATTGTCTTCCCAAACGTGGTGCGCGAAGCGATCATTCGAGGTAACGTTAATGTTCTCTGGAAGCCGCTAACTAACCTAACAATAGGCAGTAAGCTCACTGTGATTGCGGGTAAAAGTAATACCCGTTTTGATACTGAATTAAACGTCACCAACGATATCACTGAAACCATTGCGCTCAAGGTTGCGTATAGCAGTAAATATCATGACCAAGTACCAGGCGACCTAAGCAAAAGAGATTCTATCTTTACCGTAAACCTACTCTTTAATTTTTAGTGTCGTCTCGGCTTTTGGTATTACCTAACTTTTAGTCGTCGCTTAATTTCTAACTCCAACCTTTCTAACTGTCTTCATTTATTTCAGACATAAAAAAACACCAGCCGAGGCTGGTGTTTTTATCGGTGTCTTAACTGAGATTACTCAGCAGCAACAACTTGTAGTGTTACTGTAGCGAAAACTTCTGAGTGAAGTTGAACGCTAATTTCGAATTCACCAGTGTTACGTAGAGCGCCTTCAGGAAGACGAACTTCGCTTTTAGCCACTTCAACGCCAGCTGCAGTAATTGCATCAGCGATGTCACGAGTACCGATAGAACCGAATAGTTTGCCTTCGTCACCAGCTTTAGAAGCGATAACAACTGCTTCAAGAGCGTTAACTTTTTCAGCGCGAGCTTCAGCAGCAGTTAGTTGCTCAGCAACTTTAGCTTCTAGTTCAGCACGACGAGCTTCAAACATCTCAACGTTGTTCTTAGTTGCCATTACAGCCTTACCTTGTGGGATAAGGAAGTTACGAGCGTAACCAGATTTAACGTTAACTGTATCGCCAAGACCACCTAGGTTACCGATTTTATCAAGTAGAATAACTTGCATTGTTTAATCCTCTATCTAAATAAACGGTGCCGATTACTGATGCTTATCAGTGTACGGCAGTAGAGCTAGGTAGCGTGAACGCTTGATAGCGCGAGCTAGTTGACGCTGATATTTAGCACTTGTACCAGTGATACGGCTAGGTACGATTTTACCAGCTTCAGTGATGTAGTTTTTAAGAGTTGCTACGTCTTTGTAGTCAATCTCTTGTACGCCTTCTGCAGTGAAACGGCAGAATTTACGACGACGGAAGAAACGAGCCATGGGCTATCTCCTGATCTTAAATTAAGTCTGTTGTCGGTAAGTTACATAACGATCCAGCTTTTCAGATGGTGATAAGAACATGTTCTTATCATTGCTATGTCACTACCTTGTACCAAATGTTGAGTATTCTTGATGACCTATCTAAACCTTAAAGGCAGAGACAACGGTCAAGCAAAGAATTACTCAGCAGCTGCTTCTGGCTTAGCTTCGCTGCGCTCTTCACGACGAGGAGCACGCTCTGCACGTTCTTCTTTCTGCTTAAGCATGATAGAAGGCTCAGTGATAGCCGCTTTAGTACGCATAACCATGTTACGTAGAACTGCATCGTTGAAACGGAAAGCAGTTTCTAGTTCATCAATAGTTTCTTGAGGTGCTTCAACGTTCATAAGAACGTAGTGCGCCTTGTGAAGCTTGTTGATTGGGTAAGCCAGTTGACGACGACCCCAGTCTTCTAGACGGTGTACAGTACCGCCAGCTTCAGTGATAGAACCAGTGTAACGCTCGATCATGCCAGCAACTTGCTCGCTTTGATCAGGGTGCACCATGAATACGATTTCGTAATGACGCATAGGTTGCTCCTTACGGATTATTAGCTTCCACGAGTGGCTCGGTCGTCCAGAGGAAGCAAGGAACGAATAAATAAGACCGAGAATTAAGGACCGCGAATGTTATAGAAAGAACGGAAAATAAGCAAGTAATTTCGATGCTTAACAACAAAGGTTCCTAGGGTCCAGAAGCTAGAACCTAAAAATCCTTTTTATTCATCAGCATAGATTTTGACCGTCAACTCACCTTTAGTATCAATGGATGCTCGATACATTCCAGAACTGTTCATCGCAAAATGAATCTCGCCCTGTGCATCCATCGCAATTAAGCCACCCTCTCCGCCCATCGTCTTGAGTTCGCCTTGAATAATCGCTTCACAGGCAGTATGGACATCTTCGTTTAAATACCGCATACGCGCTGCGACATCACCGGCTACCGTCTTACGAATAAAGTATTCGCCCATTCCCGTCGTCGATACTGCTACGTTATTGTTTTCAGCAAAAGTACCCGCGCCAATAATCGCGGTATCCCCGACACGGCCATATTTCTTATTCGTGACCCCACCAGTACTGGTTGCCGCAGCAAGGTTGCCATGGCTATCAAGCGCCACCGCCCCTACTGTGCCGTATTTTTTGTCATCTGGATACTTCGACTCAGACAGCGCAAACACACCTTTTTCTTTCATGGAAAGCAATTGTTCATAGCGACGCTCAGTAAAGAAATAATCTTGCTCGGTATAGGGATGCTGATGCTCAAACGCAAACTTTTCAGCGCCTTCACCGATAAGTAAAACATGGTCACTATCGCGCATGACATCGCGAGCTAGCTCAATAGGGTTTCGAATATGACGCACACCTGCGACGGCGCCCGCATCCATTTCCGCACCATGCATGACAGAAGCGTCCATCTCCACCATTTCATTGTGAGTCAGTACCGAGCCTTTCCCTGCATTAAAATGAGGTGAGTCCTCCATCACTTTTACTGCTTCCACCACGGCATCAAGCGCATCCCCACCAGAGGATAGAACTCGTTCCCCCGCTTTAACGGATGCTGACAATACTTCAATAATTTCTCGTTTAAGTTTCGCAGACATCTGTTCTTTAAGAATCGTGCCCGCACCACCATGAATCGCAATAGAAAAAGGCTTTGTCATTTTCTCGTCCCTTGTCTGCTCTCAGCTAAATTAAGCGATAAAAACACAAAGACCTCCCGTGAAGGAGGCCTTTAAAATCATATTTTCAATAACAGCTCTTGCTATTAGTGAGAACCGCAGCCACCGCCACCGCAGCAGCCATCTTTCTTCTCAGCTTTCTCACCGTGCTCGTCACCACCACAGCAACCGCCTTCATGATCGTGGTCATGATCGTGTCCACAACCACCTTCTTGGTGAATGTGACCGTGCGCCGCTTCTTCTTCTGTCGCTTCACGTAACGCAACCACTTCCACATCAAAAGTTAGCGTTTGACCAGCTAACATATGGTTGCCATCAACAACAACTTCGTCGCCGTCAACTTCCGTAATTTCTACAGGGATAGGACCTTGATCTGTATCCGCTAGGAAGCGCATGCCTACTTCAATTACGTCAACGCCTTGGAATACGTCTGCAGGAACGCGTTGTACTAGCGCGTCATTGTACTCGCCGTATGCTTCTTCAGCCGCTACGACAGAAGTAAATTTGCTACCGACTTCCTTGCCTTCTAGCTCTTTTTCCAAACCCACGATAAGGTTGTTGTGACCGTGAAGGTAATCAAGAGGCGCTTCAACTGTTGATTGATCAACAACAACACCGTCTTCAGTTTTTACTTGGTACGCGACGCTAACGACTACGTTCTTAGCAATTTTCATGTGAACTCCAAAGGATTGGCACTTGAGGCTATGCCTCACAAAATAATCACCGTTTATACGGCTTATGTGCACATTATGGGGATGAAATTGAGAAACTCAATCACTCAGGCTTAAAAATGCCAATTAAGGCTTCTTCGCCGCGCTCACTTTTTTCGACCGATTGTGGTGTACGCTGCTCTAGAAATTCGCACTCAACACACTCTACCCACTCTACATTATTTTCAATCCACCAACGTAAGCTGTCTTGAGTGCTGCACTTGGGGCAACTTGCGCCCGCGATGAATCTTTTTTTAATACGCGTCATTTTGCTTCCTAACTGTAGCGCTAATACCAAAACTCTGGGGCTAATCCCAAAAATTTCTAGATTGGCGATCATTTTCCATTTCTCTACCAAAAATCTCTTCTAACTCTTTACGAGCTTCTTTAGAGCGCTGAGCCAGCTGCGTATCTTCACTATGCAGTGGCAGAAGCTCTTTAAGCATCGCATTGTCCAACTTTCTAAAGTGTGCTTCTGCGCGCTTAGCCTCATAAGGATGAAACCCTAACTCAATGAGTGTTTGTCGACCTAAATCGAGTGCCCCTAAAAACGTTTCTCTTGAATAGCTAGTGACACCATGATTCATAAGTTGATATGCCTCGACACGACTGCGCGCCCGAGCCAACACTTTAAGTTTTGGGAAATGAGCATGACAAAGATCGACCACCTCCATAATCTCCTCCGGAGAGTCAGTACAGATGATAATCGCCTCGGCACTATTCGCGCCTGCCGCTCTCAACAAGTCAAGCTGTGTCGCATCACCATAAAACACTTTATAGCCAAACTTACGTAACAGGTGGATCTGGCTAGCGTCGCTTTCCAAAACCGTAATTTTGATTTTGTTGGCGTACATCAATCGGCCAATAATCTGCCCAAAACGCCCAAAGCCGGCAATGATGACGCGAGGCTGTCTATCATGGACATCACTTTCAATCGAAGCTTCTTCGGTATTATTTAATGATTTCTCAAACCACTTTTTCTGAGCCATCAATAGCAGTGGAGTCGTCACCATAGATAAACTTACCACGACTAAAAGAAACGCAGACTCTTCTCTCGACAATAGACCTTGAGCACTTGCCGCGGTAAAGATAACAAAAGCAAACTCCCCGCCTTGGCTCAAAATCGCCGCCATCTTACTGCGTGCTTTAGGGCGAGTGCCAAACAAACGCGCTAAGACATACAGCAGCAAGCCTTTAATCACCACCAGCGCAGTCACTGCTAACAAGACCTTAAACGGCTCTGAAACCAACAGTCCAAGGTTAACCGCCATCCCCACGGCAATGAAGAACAACCCTAGTAACAAACCTTTAAATGGCTCAATAGCAATTTCTAACTCATGGCGATATTCGCTTTCTGCCAATAAAACGCCGGCTAAAAACGTACCCAACGCCATCGACAACCCCAGCTTTTGCATGAATACCGCAATGCCAACAACCAGTAGTAACGCCGCCACCGTAAACAGCTCTCGTACACCACTCATCACGACATAACGGAATAAAGGGCGAATTAAAAAGTGTCCAGCCACCAGCAAGCCAATCACACCAGCAAACATCCAAGCAATGTCCGCCCAGTTGCCCGACGTGTTGCCCGCTAACAAGGGTAATAACGCCAGCATCGGAATCACCGCGATATCTTGAAATAGCAGCACCGCAAAACCAGATTGCCCGGTTTCGCCACCCGCTAGCCCTTGCTCTTCAATCACCTTGAGAGCAATCGCCGTCGATGACAGCGCTAATCCCATACCAATCACGAGACTGGTTTGCCAGCTCAGTCCAAACAGTGAAGCAATACCGGATAGCACCAAGGTCGTCAGCAGCACTTGCGCCCCACCTAAACCCAATATAGGCACTCGCATTTGCCAGAGTTTTTTGGGGTTTAGCTCCAAACCAATCAGAAACAGCAGCAGGACCACGCCAAATTCAGCAAAGTGCAATATCTCACTGACATCACTAATAAGACCAAGCCCCCATGGGCCAATGGCCACCCCAGCTAACAGATAGCCCAGAACCGAGCCTAAACCAAACCGCTGGGCAATGGGTACCGCCACCACCGCAGCCGATAAAAAGATGACACTGTTTTGCAAGAGATCACTAGTCGCTGCCATCTTTGTCCTCCGGTAATAAATAGCTAGGAAGAATATGCGCATTGCCCAAAGGGTTCGTCAGCCACTGTCGATACTGATCGGCATGCTGATAGCGCTCGATATCATCGACTCGCCGCGACCAATACAACACCAAAGGCTCTACCCAGTGCATTTTGCAAAGCGCCGCCGATAACTCAAAAGGTTGCAAAATTTGCTCAAGAGGATACTTGTTATACCCCGTTTGACTGAAAGCCTCTTCCTTGCCTCCTGCAGTGATCACACTGCGCCAATATTTACCTTCTAACGCACACTCATCGCCAAACGCAAAGCCTTTACCCAAGACACGATCTATCCACTCTTTGAGTAATGAGGGGCATGAATACATATAAAGCGGATGCTGGAAGACAATGACATCGTGCTCAAGCAACAGCTGATGTTCGACATTCACATCAATAAAAAAATCAGGATAAAGCGCATAGAGATCACGCAGCGTCACATTATCAAGCGATTGGATTTTGTTAAGCATGACTTGATTGGCAATCGAATTTTGCGGCTCTGGGTGGGCATAAATGACCAGAACTTTCGGAGAGGGAACTGAGCTTATTTGTGAAGACGTCATTCCGTGAATTCGTTCCTTGTACTACCTAGCAGTAAGATAATTGTTATAAGTTTGATCCATCATAACGCAAAACGGATAATGATCGACATTTATCCACTTTGCCCCTAGTATTCCAAAGTTCAAACTCACCGTTAGTTATAGCCTTATGATCACCTTTTCCGACATTCAATTGCTTCGAGGTGGAAAGCCTCTCCTCGATCAAGCCTCTGCCACCATTCATCCAGGAGACAAAGTCGGTCTCGTTGGGAAAAATGGCTGTGGCAAATCTACTCTATTTGCATTACTAAAAGATGAATTGTCTATTGATGCGGGCACGTTCCATCAGCCTTCCCATTGGGAATTGGCTTGGGTCGCACAAGAAACACCTGCCCTAGACCGTAGCGCAATTGAATATGTGATTGATGGCGATAGAGAGTTCCGAGGATTAGAACAAGATCTGCTAAAAGCCGAGCAAGCCGACAACGGTAACCTTGTCGCTGAATTACACGGAAAAATTGAAGTCATTGGTGGTTACAGCATTCGTGCCCGAGCGGCAGAGTTGCTGGACGGCTTAGGCTTTACTCAAGAGCAAATGAGCTGGAATCTGACGCAGTTTTCCGGTGGTTGGCGCATGCGTCTTAACCTGGCACAAGCGCTACTATGCCGCTCAGATCTATTGCTACTTGATGAGCCCACCAACCACTTGGATCTCGATGCCGTCATGTGGCTAGAGCGCTGGCTGCAAAACTATCCGGGCACCTTGATCCTGATCTCGCACGATCGCGACTTTCTTGATCCGATCGTCAGCCGAATTATTCATGTCGAAAATCAAGCGCTGAATGAATACACCGGCAACTACTCTTCGTTTGAAGAGCAACGTGCGCAAAAGCTCATCTTGCAACAAGCGATGTTTGAAAAGCAGAAAAAGCAGATGTCGCACATGCAAAGCTACATCGATCGCTTCCGCTACAAAGCCTCTAAAGCTCGTCAGGCGCAAAGCCGCATTAAAGCGCTTGAGCGAATGGAAAAAGTCCTACCCGCTCAGCTGGATAACCCATTTAGCTTTGAGTTTAGAGAGCCAGCCGCACTACCGAATCCTATTATGATGATGGACGACGTCTCTGCTGGCTATGACAACAACCTAATTTTGGAAAAGATTAGACTTAATTTAGTACCGGGTAGCCGTATTGGTTTGCTTGGTCGCAATGGCGCAGGTAAGTCCACACTGATCAAGCTGCTATCTGGAGAGCTCGCCGCGAAAGGCGGTGATTTTACTTACTCTCAAGGTGTAAAAATTGGCTACTTCGCCCAACACCAGCTTGAAACGCTTCATCCAGAAGAAACCCCATTGCAGCATATGATGCAAATTGCGCCCAACCAAACCGAGCAACAGCTTCGCGACTATCTAGGCAGCTTTGGCTTCCAAGGTGAAAAAGCGCTCGATAAAGTGGCGCCGTTCTCTGGCGGAGAAAAAGCTCGCTTAGTGTTAGCCTTAGTCGTCTGGCAAAAACCGAATTTATTGCTGCTTGATGAACCGACTAACCACCTAGATTTAGACATGCGTCAAGCCTTGACGTTTGCACTGCAAACCTTTGAAGGGGCCATGGTTATTGTCAGTCACGATCGCTATTTATTGCGTGCGACCACCGATGATCTTTATTTAGTCCATGATCGCCAAGTCGCACCATTTAATGGCGACTTAACGGACTACTATAAATGGCTAACCGAGCAACAAAAGCTTGAGCGCAAAGAAACCCAAGACAACGAGCCAAACAAAACCTCCGTACACAGTGCAGCATCAAAAAAAGAGCAAAAACGCAAAGAGGCCGAGTTTCGTAAACAAACCGCGCCGGTTCGTAAACAGCTTGAAAAGCTTGAAAAGAAAATGGACCAACTGAGCGCGCTGCTAAGTGAGGCGGAAACGCAATTATCCGAATCATCACTGTATGATGCCGAAAACAAAGCTAAACTAACTAAAGTACTCGCACAACAGTCAACAAGTAAATCCGAACTTGAAGATGTTGAAATGGAGTGGATGGGGCTTCAAGAAGAACTAGAAGCAATGGAACAGGAGTTCTGTGGATAATGGATAAAGCACACCTCGAACATCTATCTCTCGAACACTTATGGCAGTTTAGTCTGCAATACTATGGTGTGAGGGAGATAAAAGAGGCGTGTCTGACTATCCAAAATCACTACCATGGCAACGTGAACCTGCTGTTGATGCTCAAATGGCTTGATGAACAACAGCGCCACTTTGCTGCCGAAGATTGGCATCTCATTCAAAGCTGTTTGGGTCGCACTGAACAGCTTCTTCATCATTTCCGTCGCTTGCGTCGACAACTTAAAAATAATGTTAGTGACAATCTCTATCGCGAAGCACTCGCCTTTGAGCTGAGTGTAGAGAAACAGCAACAATCTGACCTTGTCGATTGTATCAACTCACTCACCCTCACCATCAATCAACACCAACCCTTGGTCAGTAAATATTGCCAACAGCTCGGTGCTGAAC
Source organism: Vibrio nomapromontoriensis (assembly GCF_050337205.1). Taxonomy (NCBI): domain Bacteria; kingdom Pseudomonadati; phylum Pseudomonadota; class Gammaproteobacteria; order Vibrionales; family Vibrionaceae; genus Vibrio; species Vibrio nomapromontoriensis. Next base: position 112,283 of record NZ_JAKJSS010000017.1, on the reverse strand, counting down.
ATCTCAGCTCTATATTTGCGACGCCATGCTCGGTGTACTTTTCTAGCAAATAATTTTGCCTACCCTACAAGCCTGTTAGCACGTACGCCCTCGTAACGAATCGCATCCTTACCAAATAACGCCTTACCAAATAACGCCTTACCAAATAAATAGTACACATGATGCCGTCAGCATGGCCATACTCGAGTTAAAACGCTTCCACGCGATTGGTGTCGACAACCAGCGACGAATCACAGTGCCAAATCCAATCCACACCGATGACGTCTGAAGTTGAATCAATAAAAAAATCACTGAAATAGCCAGCAATGAAAACCAATAGTGCTCACCCGCTAACGAAAATGAGCTCACCGCTGTGACCGACATTAACCACGCTTTGGGGTTTAAATACTGAAATAGCACGGCTTCAAGGCATGTCATCGGTTTCGCTTGATCATCTTGACCAGTTTTATTGATCCCCGCGGATAAAATCCGCCACGCCAAATACAACAAATAACCACTCCCTAACCACTTCAATAACGTTTGGACCACAGGGTAGTTCGTAAATACCACTCCTAACCCCGCGCCATTGAGCAATATCAAGCTAATGAGTCCTAGGCCAATCCCCAAGCAGTGCGGCAAGGTTTTTACATAACCAAAATTCGCCCCAGAAGCGGTCAACATCACGTTGTTTGGCCCCGGAGTTCCTGTCATGACTGCTGCAAATAAAGCAACAGAAACAATAAATGACCACTCCATCACACTCTCCTTAATCCAAAATTAAATTGTACCGATACAATCTTACAAATAAGTGTTGATAAAATGTAAAATAGCCGACAAAATAACCATAACAATGGATTAAACTCGACGCAAAAGGTTTATTGTCACCATGACAATCGAAAATATTACCGTACTCAAGCAAGATCCTGTGCCGATCTATAAACAGATCGCCGATCAAATCAGTGAAAAGATTGAAAGTGGCAGCCTAGAAAGTAATGAAAAGCTCCCGACCCATCGTTGGTTAGCTGATCAACTAGCGGTTACAGTAGGGACCATCACCCGAGCCTATGCTGAAGTCGAGCGCCGAGGTTTAGTCGAAGCAAGAGTCGGGGCGGGTACCTATGTCACGGATAACAACAAACCAACTTGGTTATTTGAAGAGATCGCCGACGATGCAAGCGAATGTAACTTCAGTTACAACATCCCACCACGCCTCGATCGCAGTGATATGTTGAAACAGGCCATGCAGCGTATTAGTCAATCCCCCCAGCACCTGAATCAACTCATGCTCTATCAACCACCAGCTGGGTTTGATAGCCATCGCACCATCGTAAGCCAGTGGCTCAAAGAAAAAGGCATCCACTTAGATGTTAATAGGCTGCTGTTTAGCTCTGGTGCCCAACACGCCATCCAAATGGTGCTAGACACCTTTACACGCCCCGGCGATACCGTGCTGGTCGAGCAATACACCTACCCCGGTGTGATCAGCCTTGCTCGGCAGAATCAACTGACACTCAAGGGCGTGGAGATGGATGATGAGGGAATCACTCCCGAATCATTAGAAGTATGCTGCAATCGCTACTCACCGCGTTTTCTCTATCTAACACCGACATTACAAAATCCGACGACTGCCATTATGTCACCGCAGAGACGACAAGCTATCGTCACCATTTGCCAAGCGTATAACGTTTATATTATTGAAGATGACATCAATGGATTATTGCTAGATTCTGCGCCAGAACCTCTGGTGAACTTGGCACCCGACCATGTCATTTATATTGGTGCGTTCTCAAAATACTTGGCACCAGGTCTTCGCGTTGGTTACCTTTGCGCCCCAGAAAAGCTGTACCCACCACTGGTTATGACATTGCAAAACCACAGTTGGATGATCAGTCCTTTGCTGATTGCTTTGACATGCGAAATGTTGATATCCGGGGACGCAGAGCGCAACATTGCCATGATTCGCAACGAAATGCGCCAACGAATGACAGCGGCAACGCAAGTACTTGGTGCCTTTAACATGCGCTATGAACAAGGTGGTTTTCACGTTTGGTTGACTCTGCCTGAACAGTGGCGACTGAGTGAGTTTGTACAAAAAGCGGCGGAATCAGGCGTGATTGTTAAATCAGGGGAATTATTCGCACCACCCGGTGGCACAGTCGCACCAGCAATACGCCTTTCGTTAAGCTCCCCACAAACGATCGAACAACTCAAAGTCGGCGTAGAAAAACTTAACACGCTATTATTATCCAATCCAATCAATGAATTTACGCTATGAACACACCAAGACTGCTGCCGTTTATCGCTGCCAAAGGGCTTGGCAACGCACATATTCAGACCTTAATTCCGCGCTTTATTCGTCGAGGTACACTATTCACCCCAACTTGGGAAACACTCGATACGCCAGATGGTGACTTTGTCGAGTTAGCTTGGAGTGAAGACCCACACCACGAAAGCGCCAAAAACAAACCTATTTTCATCCTGTTTCATGGCTTAGAAGGCAGCTTTGATAGCCCTTATGCGAATGGCTTAATGCATGCATTTGCCAATCAAGGCTGGTTAGCGGTCATGATGCACTTCCGCGGCTGTGGTCCAACACCAAACCGACTGGCTCGTGCATATCACTCGGGAGAAATTGGCGATGCTCGACACTTCATTAAGCTTTTGGATCATCGTTACCCAAATGCCAATAAGGTTGCCGTAGGCATTTCACTCGGCGGCAATATGCTCAGCAATTACCTTGCCTATTATAAGCATGACACCAAACTGACCAGTGCAACTATCGTTTCTGCTCCCCTTGACCTTGCGGCCTGCTCTAAACGTATCGAGCAAGGATTTTCAAAGGTTTACCGTAAGTATCTCGTGTCCTCATTAAAAAGGAACGCATTAAAGAAAATACACCTTTTGAGCGAGGCTCTTGATCTCACCGCTGAGCATGTCCAAGGGATGACGAAGCTTTATGAGTTCGATAATTTAATCACCGCCCCATTGCATGGATTTAAAAACGCCGACGATTACTACCAGCAATGCTCAGCATTACCACGGCTAAATGATATCGTGATTCCGACTCAATTCATCCACGCGAAAGACGACCCTTTCATGAACGATGACGTCATTCCTAGCTATGAACTACCAACACACCTCAGCTACCACTTACTCGAACGAGGCGGTCATGTTGGTTTCTTGTCTGGCAGTTGGTCAAAGCCTACTTTTTGGCTTGAAGACGTGCTGCCTAAGTACTATCAACACCTGCGAGTCGCGCCGACATCTTGATTTAACTTAAGAACTCACGAACTCTGATATACTCTCGCCATCATGAAAGAGAGAGGTATTTATGATCATTCCATGGCAACAAATCGCGCCTGAAACATTGGATAATCTGATCCAAGAATTTGTGTTGCGAGAGGGAACAGATTACGGTGAAAGCGAATTCAGTCTAGCCGACAAACTTGCACACGTCAGAGGCCAACTCGAGTCAGGCGAAGCCGTCATTGTTTTCTCTGAACTGCATGAAACGGTCGACATCAAATTGCGTCACTCGCTGTAAATGTCCCGCCTTTGGACACGCGTCGCGTAATGAAGTGCTATAGTAAGCCTCTCATTATTTGAAAATGCCACGTCGACGATAGCGATGTCCATTGGCGCTAACATCGCGGCACCATGGTTTAAGCTCGAAAGTTTAAGATCTAAGATTTAAGCTTTAAGACTCGGCATCAGTTTCACGATAACTCTCTCCCACACACAGGAAGAGACAATAACTAGAAAATTACACAGGAAGTGTTATGTCAGCCAAACACCCGATTATCGCGGTGACAGGCTCCTCAGGAGCCGGTACCACAACAACGTCAGAAGCGTTCCGCAAGATGTTCAATATGATGAGCATCAAACCTGCTTTCATTGAAGGTGATAGCTTTCACCGCTTTACGCGTCCAGAAATGGACGTAGAGATCCGTAAAGCGAAAGAACAAGGAAAGCACATCAGTTATTTTGGCCCCCAAGCGAATGACTTTCCTGCACTCGAAACCTTCTTTAAAAACTACGGGCAAAACGGAGTGGGTCAATTTAGACGTTACCTGCATACGTTTGATGAAGCGGTCCCTTACAATCAAATGCCCGGGACTTTTACGCCTTGGCAGGATTTACCAGAAAACTCCGATGTTTTATTTTATGAAGGTTTGCATGGCGGCGTCGTTGATGGTGCAATCAATGCCGCTCAGCATGTTGATCTACTGATTGGCATGGTACCTATCGTCAACCTTGAGTGGATTCAAAAGTTCGTACGCGATACGCGTGACAGAGGTCACTCTCGCGAAGCGGTGACCGACTCAATCGTACGTTCAATGGATGACTACCTAAGCTACATTACCCCGCAGTTTTCGCGCACTCATATCAACTTTCAGCGCGTACCGACTGTCGACACCTCAAACCCACTCAATGCCAAAGGAATCCCAAGCCTTGATGAAAGTTTTGTGGTCATTCGCTTACGAGGGATAAAAAATGTCGACTATCCTTACCTGCTTGCCATGATAGATGGATCGTTTATGTCACGTCACAACACCATTGTCGTGCCTGGTGGAAAAATGAGCTTTGCGATGGAATTAATCGTCCGACCTATACTACAGCAGTTAATAGAAACAGGGAAAATAGGTTAGTTTTTTGCGCCTAAACTTAGATGATTTTTTATACCGTGATCATGTGCACAGTTTTGTATAGAAAAATGGTCTGATGACACGATTAAAATCAAGAAAGTCCGCGCAAAAAAGGATACTATTTCTTTGAAACAGAAGATCGCTTGCGCCATCTTCAAAGTGCTTTTATGCTAGTAAGTCCTAACACAATGGACTTGCTATTATATATGGAAAGCAGCAAGCATACCCTGCAGAGGAAGTAAGAAATATGGTTCTAGGTAAACCTCAAACCGACCCAACGCTAGAGTGGTTCCTTTCACATTGTCATATTCACAAGTACCCTTCAAAAAGCACGTTGATTCATGCGGGCGAGAAGGCAGAAACACTTTACTACATCGTAAAAGGTTCTGTTGCTGTACTTATTAAAGATGAAGAAGGCAAAGAGATGATCTTGTCTTACCTTAACCAAGGTGACTTCATCGGTGAACTAGGCCTATTTGAAGAAGACCAAGAACGTACAGCGTGGGTGCGAGCTAAATCACCTTGTGAAGTGGCTGAGATTTCATTTAAGAAATTCCGTCAACTTATCCAAGTTAACCCTGATATTCTCATGCGCTTATCTTCTCAGATGGCAAGTCGCCTACAAGTGACAAGCCAGAAAGTGGGTGACCTTGCGTTCCTTGACGTAACGGGTCGTATTGCTCAGACGCTACTTAACCTAGCGAAACAACCTGATGCAATGACTCACCCTGACGGCATGCAAATCAAGATTACTCGTCAAGAAATCGGCCAAATCGTTGGTTGTTCTCGTGAGACAGTAGGACGTATTCTTAAGATGCTGGAAGAGCAGAACCTTATTTCTGCTCACGGTAAGACTATTGTGGTCTACGGCACTCGTTAATCGACGCCTTTAGATACTCAAAAAGCCACCGCAAGGTGGCTTTTTTATTAGACGTTAACTCTGATAACCTATTGATGCGTGCTCTCAAAAATCTTATCGGCTGACGCTGCGACAAAGCCTTGATAATACTTGTTGTCGTTCATTTTGTAGCGCTTAGCAAATTCATAAAAACCACCAGGTATCTGCTGTTCCCCATCTGAAAATGATACGCCCACTTTGTCTGCCATCGTCGAAGATTGCTCAAGAAGGACCTCTGGCGATCCTTTCACTTCACCACCAGACTCATTGATATCAAAACCTGCTTGGCGCAAATAGTTATTGACCTCACTCACTTCTCCAAAACGATTAAGCTGATTCACACTAACAGTAAAGTGGTTGGCACCAAAACCATGTGCAGCAAGCCAAGAAGCATACTCACTCTCTTTGGCTAACGTTTGATAATCGTCATAACTGAGCGCCCACATACGTCCACCAAACAGAAAGTCTTCAGCGGCCAACTGCAAGTTATCTACTTGGCTAACGAGTTTTGCCACAATGGCTTGCAGCTCTGCTGAGCACTGTTCAACGCGAAGCTCACTAATAAACACTTTCGGCAATGACTCATCACTATGTTGTAGGTGAATCGCAGACAGTTTTTTCGCTGCAAAGTCATACTCACCCGCTTGTTGATAACCAAGCTTAAGAAACGGTTTTGCCAATATTTCAATGCCCACGGGCGAGAGATTAAAGGTACGCAACGCGATATGATCATTGATCAGTGCCTCCCCCTCTTTCAACAACGCCTGTACTTTTGCTGCTGAAGGACATAATCGCTGAGTGTAGTCTTGCCACAACTGCTCAAATAATTGTTCTGCCGTCATCTTTTGCTCCTTAAAGATCGAGACCTGGGCTTAATGTCGCAGGCAGCACTGTTTGCTCCCCTTCCATCGACGCCATCGGGTAAGCGCAGTAATCTGCCGCATAATAAGCGCTTGGTCGCAAGTTACCTGACGCACCCGGACCACCAAATGGTGCATCACCACTTGCTCCGGTTAGCTGACGGTTGCGATTCACAATACCTGCGCGAATATGGTCAACAAAATACAGCCACTCATCATCATTGGTTGAAATCAGGCCCGCCGATAAACCAAATCGAGTGTCATTAGCAAGCTCAACAGCTTGTGGTAGCGTTTCGTAACGCACAAGCTGCAATAATGGGCCGAAGTATTCTTCATCCGGTAACGTCGCTATTGCCGTGGCATCGATCAAACCTGGCGTCACAAACGCGGCCTGTAATTGTTTCGATTCCACTAAGCTCTTGCCACCTAGCGATTGCAGCGCCGCTTGTGCCTGAATAATATGCTGAGCAGCCTGCATGGAAATCTGCGGCCCCATGAAAGGCGCAGGCGTGGCGAATGGCTCATCAATCCGAATCTTGGCTATCGCGGCCACTAATGCGTCAACAAGTTGGTCACCTTTATCGCCAAACGGCACATACAAACGACGTGCACAGGTACAACGCTGTCCGGCACTAATATAAGCAGATTGGATAATAGTGTAGACCGTCGCATCAAGCTCACCATAAGCGTCACTCACAACCAACGGGTTGTTGCCGCCCATTTCCAAGGCCAACATTTTGTCAGGCTGACCGGCAAATTGACGATGTAATACGTGCCCAGTATTCGCGCTACCAGTAAACAACACCCCATCAATGCCTTTAGCGTCAGCCAAAGCAATGCCGGTTTCTTTACCGCCTTGCACAAGGTTAATCACACCATCTGGTAACCCAGCTTCTTGCCAGAGTTGCATGGCAAGTTCACCCACTAACGGGGTTTGTTCTGAAGGCTTAAACACCACGGTATTGCCAGCCAATAATGCCGGAACAATATGTCCATTAGGCAAATGACCCGGAAAGTTATAAGGGCCAAAGACCGCCATTACTCCTAAAGGACGATGGCGCAGTACAATTTGATTACCCGCAGCCTCGCGCTGCGAACCACCCGTTCTGTCATGGTACGCTCGGATTGAGATGGCAATTTTACCTGCCATTGCCCCAGCTTCCGTTCGGGTTTCCCATAATGGTTTGCCCGTCTCCTTGGCAATCGCAATTGCAATATCTTCACTACGAGCCTTGAGTTTTTCCGCAAACGCCAGCACCACCGCTTCACGCTCTTCAAACGAGCGTTTTTTCCAGCTCACAAAAGCGAGTCTCGCTGCGTCGACAGCAGATTCAACTTGCTCTGGTGTGGCAGACTGCCCCTGCCAAATCACCTCATTGTTGTACGGCGACAGCGAGTGAAATTGCTCACCCAGTCCTGCGATCCATTGTCCTGCGATCCATTGCGTCATCGAAAATTCCTTAACCTAGTAAATAGTGAAGAGCCTGCATCTCCATATTGTGTCGTGATAAGTACGACAGAGATGCAGCAACGCGCGTTATTGCGCCAACATACGAACCATATCGCCTTCAGAAAGGTTCAAGGCGTCAGCGACATCAGGTGCCAGCAATACATGCTGACTTTCAGCGTCATAGGCCGCTTTTGCCGCTGTCGCTCTAAAGTGTTCAAATGACGTATTGGCAATAAGGTAATCTTGCGAACTAGCATGCTCGGCAATAGTGACCTTGGCGCGGAATGAGTTACGAATCGCCTGAATGTTCTGTAGGTCACACTCCACCGTCGGACCTGCATCAAAAATATCGACATAGTTACGACACGTGAAGCCTTCTCTTTCCAATAACTTTAAAGCGGGTCTGGTATTGTCATGCACTTGACCAATCACCGCTTGCGCCTCTTTGCTTAACAAGTTGACGTAAATCGGTAGTTTTGGCATTAAGTCCGCAATAAAGCCTTTCTTACCGATACCCGTTAAATAATCCGCCATAGTAAAATCAATGGAGAAAAAGTGCTCTTGCAGCCATTGCCAAAATGGCGAGTTACCTTCGGCATCAGACACGCCGCGCATCTCGGCAAAAATGGTTTTTGAGAAACGATGCGGGTGTTCAGCCATCATTAAAAAACGAGATTTCGACATCAAGCGGCCGTTAAGCCCCGCTCGATAATCAGGTCGTAAGAATAATGTGCAGATCTCACTACAACCGGTGTAGTTATTGCCAAACGTCAGCAATTTCACCACGTTATTCACGCCTAGCTTCGGAGAGGAGTGCACCACTGTGCTGATATGATAGGAGTAAAATGGCACATCCCAACCTATCGCCCCTTCGATACCCGTAGTACCAGCCACCTCGCCAGTGTCACGGTCATAGCCCACCATCAGGTAGCCTTCGTCCGTCGGCCCTGAGACGTCCGGCTTACTAAAGCTGTATTCTGAGTGAGTAATGCGATTGGTAAGAAGCTCTTCATTAACAGGAAGAGAGGTAAAGCCGTGACCAGACTCAACTGCACAAGTGTGCAGGGCATCATAATCCGACATCGTAATAGGACGAACAACAAGCATCAATAATCCCTCCGACGCAAACTCTCTTGGTACATCCACACCCAAGAGAGCCATTTAAATACGAGTTAAATTAGAGTACCCGTTAAACGAGAGTACTGATTGCCTTATCTAACTTCGCTAAACCTGCTTCAACTTCTTGCTTGGTGATGACAAGTGATGGGGTAAAACGAACCACGTTCATTCCCGCAACGAGTACCATTAGGCCCTGCGCACCTGCGGCCACTAATACATCACGTGCGCGCCCTTGCCACTGTTCATTCAGTGCTGCGCCGAGCAATAGCCCCTTGCCACGAATTTCGCTAAAGATATCGTATTTCGCATTAATGGCTTCTAATCCTTCACGGAACCATGCCTCACGCTCAGCGACACCCGCTAGAACGTCAGGAGAAGACACCACATCCACTACGGCTTCAGCAACAGCGCACGCTAGTGGGTTACCGCCATAGGTTGAACCGTGCGTACCCACTTTCATATGCGCTGCTAACGCTTTTGTCGTTAACATCGCACCAATAGGGAAACCGCCGCCTAGCGACTTCGCCGTGCTAAGAATATCTGGCGTAATACCTAGACCTTGATACGCGTAAAATTGTCCAGTACGACCGTTGCCAGTTTGTACTTCATCAAAAATCAGCAGCGCGTTGTATTTATCACAGAGCTCACGAACCGCCTGTACGAATTCAGGTTGTGGCGAAATAATCCCCCCCTCACCTTGCAGTGGCTCCATCATAATGGCGCAGGTCTTATCCGACATTTGTGCTTCTAGAGCGGCAATATCATTATAAGGAACATGCTTTACATCGCCGGGCTTAGGACCAAACCCATCGGAATACGCCGCTTGTCCACCTACGGTAACGGTAAAGAACGTTCGACCGTGAAACCCTTGATTAAACGCAATGATCTCTGATTTTTCCGGACCATGTACATCCACAGCCCAGCGACGAGCCAGTTTTAATGCTGCTTCATTGGCTTCCGCGCCAGAGTTAGCGAAAAACACGCGTTCAGCAAAACTGACGTCGGTTAATTTTTTTGCTAGGCGCAGTGCCGGTTCATTCGTCATCACATTACTTAGATGCCAAATTTTATTCGCCTGCTCAGTCACAGCATTGACCATCGCAGGGTGACAATGCCCCAAACAACTCACCGCGATACCACCAGCAAAATCAATATACTCATTACCTTGCTGATCCCATACGCGTGCACCCTCACCCTTAACCGGGATCATTTCCATTGGGTTATAACAAGGCACCATTACCTCATCAAACCATTCACGGGATACTGTTTTTTCCATTGTCATAACACGTTCCTTTTAATTACTGCGCATGAGAAAAGGGGGCATCATATTCACGTTAGGTCTATTACAAATATAGAACGAACCTTCACGCTTTCTAGTGAAGATAAAACTTCTCACCACTCCTCATAGATGCAGCATTGTATTTACAATTATTTAACTAACACAATAGCAGAAAATGCTTTTCCACCATCAATCTACTTAATCAAGGTATAAGCCAATGAGTATTTATGCGTTATTTTTGAATTTAAATGAAGTGTTTTTTCATGATTTATCAAATAAATGAACAGGGAGGGCACTGTCAGCCATCCACATCAGAATTAGCGAATAGTTTTGCATCTTCATAAGTAAAACTAATGACGGATAAGAAAAGATGAAAGGGTGATCTTGATCAGAAACTAAGCGTGTAAGAAATTACTCAATAGCTCATGACCTTGTTCCGTTTTGATGGATTCAGGGTGAAATTGTACGGCATGAATGTTCAGCGTTCGATGTTGGTAGCCCATAATTTCATCAAATTCACCATTAGGTAGCTCAGTCCACGCGGTAACATCGAAGCAATCTGGGAGCGTATCTCGCTTCACGATCAGTGAATGGTAGCGGGTGACAGTCAGCGGATTATTGAGTCCGGCAAACACACTGCGGTTGTTGTGCTTAATTGGCGAGGTTTTACCGTGCATCACCTGACGAGCACGAATAACGTCGCCGCCAAAGACTTGAGCAATCGCTTGGTGCCCCAAACATACCCCAAGAAGTGGTAATTTTCCGGCAAAATATCGGATAGCATCCAGTGAAATTCCGGCTTCATTCGGCGTACAAGGGCCCGGAGAAATAACAAGGTGAGACGGGTTAAGTGCTTCAATACCGGCAATATCAATATCGTCATTGCGCACGACCTTAACGTCTACGCCCAACTCACAGAAGTACTGAAAGAGGTTATAGGTAAAGGAGTCGTAGTTATCAATGATGAGTAGCATAGCGCTCGCTGTAAAATTGAATTTGCCAAAAATAAGGCGGTATTTTGCAACAAGATGACAGAAAGGCAAGTAAAAAGAGGAAGAAAGGCAGCAGCAAAGCCTATAACGACTTTACTGCTGGTCGGTGTTGATGTTATTTACGTCGGTGTTGATATTGTTTATGTCGATATTAATGCTGTTTGCGTCGGCGCCATCCCATCACACCCATGATAGAAAGCCCTATCAAGCCTATGGAGCCGCCATTCATATTCAAGTCAATCACCGCCGGATCATGATCAGATGAACGATAATGATCGAGATACTTAGGTAAGTCCCCTTTGTACTCGTCGTTGTAATCAAATAGTGTCGATTCTGCTGCATTTATGTGCCATTCCGTCGCATCAACCACGCGCTTGCTAAGACTTGGGCTAATTAAGATATGATCCAGAGCACCGACCTCGTCATTGTATGAATAACTCCAACCTTGAGGGTGCATCTCTGAAAGCACATTAATGTAACCATAGTTGTGAGTGATCACCGCCCCTTCATCGCCAAACTGCTGCGCTTCACCAATAAAGGTATTGCGCGCCGCACGAATCGATTTGCCGTACGTCTCTTGGCTATAATCAGTCAAAATTAACAGTGGGTCTTCTTTGCCGTAAGCATTAAAGTCCCCCAACACAATTTTATGCCCTTCAATAGCCATTAACGCCTCACCGAGCGCCACAGAGGCTGCCACTCTAAACTGCTCACAAGCGCCTTGCTGATCCAAGTCCTGTCCCCCTTGACCACCAGCAGATTCAGGCGCTGCATCTTCCCAGCATTTTGACCCTTTCGATTTAAAGTGATTCACCGCGACCGTCAGAGTTTCCTTGCCACCTTTAACTTTAAACGTCGGTGCTAGTGTGTCGCGTTGATAGTTCTTGCCGTCTTCAATAACCTTACCGTTATCATCAAGCACTTCAGGTGCAACCTGACGAGGCATTTCAAACACATTTACCTGCTTAAGCTTCACCGCCTTCGGACGATAAATCACCCCTGTGGTAATCGCATCCGTCCCGACAGCATCAAGGGCATCAATCTGGCCATCTTGATTGCTATCCACCGACACATAAGCATAGTGCTGCTTTTTATACTCAAGCTGCGCGTTTAACTCCTTCACTAATTGCGCGATAGCCCCGTTGTCGCCAAAGCCATTATTTTCGATTTCCATCAAACCAATCACGTCAGCATCAAGTTGAATTAACGCGTTAATGATCTTTTGCTGCTGCGCAGTAAACTCTTCGACTGTGTTAGCACCACGATTGCCGCCAAATCGGTTTTCATCGCCACCAAAAGGAGAAGTGAAATAGTTAAGGACATTAAAGGTTGCCACGCGTAAATCGGCTTTATTCCATGGCGATTCATACAGTTCTGGCGTCATCGTTCTTGGGGTATTACGCACAAAGTTATCACTAGCGATGGTATTGGTCACAAATAGGCGATAGTCACCGTAGCTATAACCAATCACACCTTCGATGCCAAACAAGGTGTCATTAATACGCACGTAGTCTTCTGTACTACCATCTTGATCAATATCACTGCGACCAAATTCTGGGTAGTAAGGGATTTCACCATTCGCAGCTGGACTCACCGACTCAACATAAAGACGGCGCGTTGCATTGTCTTCACTTTGTGCCTTCGCTTCACTAGAGCCCGCCGCATATTGCTGGTTGGGGTGTAAATTCACTCGCTCATGAGCCAAAACCATATTATTGCGACGCGCGGAATAATCATAACCAAACGTGCGGCTTACGCGCATATCCAATGCTTGAGGTAAACTCACCAACATCCCTTCATAACGCTCAAGCGTTTGCTCAAAGTTTTCGTCGGAATCTATCACTTCAACTGCCGTTGCCGTTGGTGCCGCTTGTTGCCCCAGCTTATGCCAATCTCGCTCATTTAATTTCAACTGTGTTTGGCTATAGTATTCTTGGATATTGCCTCTCACGCATACCACATCGCCCGCGGAGAGCTCCGGATTCGCCTGAGTATAAACAAACAGACCATTAGAGGTCAGGGGATTGTGGTCATCCTCAAGGGCTTGCAGATAGAAGCCCTGATTCACGCCAGTAGTAACGGCAGACACAACACCTTGTACAAAATATTGCTCAGTCGTTATGTACGGGTAACCGCTAATGTAAGGCGAATGACTGCCTTCTCCTTGAATGCTTTGTATTGGAGTAAACGTCGGCTCGATACCATTGTCGAGACATTGAAATGCTTGCGGTGGCAATAGCGTATCTAACTGTCCCAAGCCACTAAAATCGTCACTGGCAAGTGTTGCCCATTGCTTAGGTTGATAAGATACTGAAGGTTGCTGATAAGGCTGATAACGAACCAAAGTTTTATTTTGACCAAACAGCTCTCCCATCACGCCAATCATATCAACTACTTGCTCTTGATTATCGAGCAGTGCGATAGGATCATCACCGTTAAAATTTAACACTTGGTTCGCCGTTGTCACGGTAGCGATATCCGTTACAGCCGCGCTAGCCTTGGCATTAGCAAACACCAGTACAGATTGAGCGGGAATCGTATAGCCCGACAAATCCAACGTATTCCACGTCCCGTTACCATTGGGAGATTTGGCGAGCTGATACCCAGAAAGTGACACCTCTTGGTCACTGCTATTAGCTATTTCGATTGCTTTGTTATATCCACTTCCTTCCACATATTGCGAAAGAAAAATATCCGCGCTCGCGCCTCCACTCAAAATGGAAGAAATCACTAACGCTAACCACTGCTTTTTATTTGTGCTTGTCATTATTCACCTCGAATTAACTGGCAATGCTGTCCTTGCCTTTTTGCACATTGTTGAATATGAGAATGTGTATTTTCGAGACGAGTGTTGTCATTTTTATTGCAAATGGGTAATTAACATACAGATAACTGAGATGGGCATCTCATTCGAAATCGAAAGTATTGAGGGTGTGCCAAACTATAAACAGAAATAGTTACCAAGAAATAAAAAAACGCCTGTGCACAAAGCACAGGCGTTTTTATTCATTTATCCGGTTGCTGTTGTCGGCTATGGACGAGTCACGAAGCCAACCGCTTTGTAAGCTTTCGCCAACGTCACCGCCGCGCGCTCTGAAGCTTTCTCCGCACCTTGACGCATTACGTCATCCATATAAGCGCGATCCGCACGAACACGCTTATATTCGTTCTGGATTGGCTCTAGCATCGCTACCAAAGCTTCACCTACGTCTTTCTTAAATGGACCATACATTTCTACGCCAGCATATTGCGCTTCGATGTCGGCAAAAGACTTACCCGTCGCGGCTGAATACAAGCCCATTAGGTTAGAGATACCGGCTTTACTTTCCCAGTCATGAGCAATGCGAGGTGGTGTTTCTGCATCGGTTTGTGCCTTGTTGATTTTCTTCAAAATCGACTTAGGCTCTTCGAGCAAGGTAATCACGTTCTTGCGGTTATCATCCGACTTAGACATTTTCTTCGTCGCATCTTGCAAGCTCATCACACGTGCATTCACCGTTGGGATGTACGGTTCTGGAACCGTAAACAGTGGGGCTTCTGGTGTGTAAATATTATTGAAGCGTGTTGCGATATCTCTCGCTAACTCAAGGTGTTGCTTCTGGTCACTTCCTACTGGCACTTGGTGCGCGCCGTAAAGAAGAATATCAGCTGCCATCAATACAGGATAATCATAAAGGCCAACGTTAACATCATTAGCGTAGCGTTGTGACTTGTCCTTAAACTGAGTCATACGATTCAGTTCACCCATTTGGGTATAACAGTTAAGAAGCCAACCAAGCTGAGCATGTTCCGGTACGTGAGACTGGACAAATAGCGTGCTCTTCTTAGGGTCAACACCAACCGCAAGACAAATTGCCAATGCATCTAACGTCGCTTCATGCAGCGCTTTAGGGTCCTGACGAACCGTAATCGCATGAAGGTCTACCACGCAGTACTGACAATCATAATCGTCTTGCATCTGTTGCCATTGACGTAGAGCACCCAAGTAGTTACCGATACTTAGTTCACCAGATGGTTGAACACCACTCAATACAATGGGTTTGCTCATAACTATGATTCCTTCGACTTCTTAATGAGATAATTAGGATAATGAAAAACCGCGCAATTTCTTACGCGGTTTTAGCAGTGTACCCATTAGCCAATTTTTTGCTATAGCCATGAAGACTTTTTTATTGTTCGGGAAGAGAATTAGCCCCAAGCACCGCCTTCGACGCTAATTTACCGCACTTGGCACGCCATTCTTGACCGCATTTAGGACATCTGCGACATCATCAGCAACAAAGTCTGGTTTAGCATTGGCAATGGGCTCACCGTGGTTATAGCCATAGGTCAAACCAAATGCCAAGCAACCTGCATTGCGCGCAGCCAAAATGTCATTTTGTGAATCGCCAACCATCAACACTTCACTTGGTGACACTTGCTCTTGCTCCATTAACCAATTCAGTGCCACTGGATCCGGTTTTTTGTTAGGAAACGCATCGCCACCTAATACATGCTTGAAGTACTTTTCAAGCTGATGCTGCTCTAGCAACTCAGGAACAAATTTAGACGGTTTATTGGTCAGCAAAGCCACGGTATACCCGCTCGCTACCAGAGTATCCAATGTACTATGAACATTGGCATATAAATGACTCAGCTTATGGCCACTTGCTTGATAGAAATCATCAAACAATACGCGTGCTTTCTCGCGCACCTCAGCCGATAATTCTGGGTTAACGTTAACACTCTGACTCAATGAGCGAGCAATAAGCACATCCGCGCCGTTGCCAACATAATCACGAACTTGCTCTTCGGTGACGCTTGGATAGCCCAACGCCTGCACTGCTTGATCAGCGGCAAGGGCAAGATCAGGCACACTATCGAGTAGCGTACCATCGAGATCAAAAACGACTAATTTGATAGACTGCATTCATTAATTCTCTTACTTCTTTACTTTCGCAAGTTCTGCGCGCATTTCATCAATGACCTCTTTGTAATCAGGGCGATTGAAAATCGCGGAACCTGCCACAAACATATCCGCACCCGCTTCTGCGATTTCACGAATGTTATCTACTTTAACACCACCATCAATTTCAAGACGGATATCACGACCAGACGCATCAATTAGGCGACGAACCGCGCGCAGTTTATCAAGTGTTGAAGGAATAAAAGATTGACCACCGAAGCCAGGGTTCACTGACATCAACAAAATCATATCGACTTTATCAAGAATGTAATCAAGACAAGTTAATGGAGTGGCAGGGTTAAGGACTACGCCCGCTTTACAGCCATGTTCTTTGATAAGCTGCAGCGTACGATCAACATGCTCTGTCGCTTCAACGTGGAACGTAATCATCGACGCGCCCGCTTTAGCGAACTCTGGCACTAGACTATCAACAGGTTTCACCATCAAATGCACATCGATAGGCGCGGTAATACCGTAGTCGCGCAGCGCTTTACAGATAGGCGCACCAAAACTGAGGTTAGGTACGTAGTGGTTATCCATCACATCAAAGTGGACAACATCAGCGCCAGCGGCAAGGACTTTCTCTACGTCTTCACCAAGACGAGCAAAATCAGCGGATAAAATAGATGGCGCAATTAGAAAATCTGTCATACCTGACCTCAATAGAATGGATTAGCGAGCAATAATTGCGCGCAATTCTACCGAAGCCAGTGGCTAAATCCTAGCGCTTATCCAAATCAGACATCACTTTTGCTGCATTGTCGGCTTTAGACTCAACTGTACTTTTCGCTTCTGGTTGGACTTTGGCTTCAAATAACGCCAGCAGTTCATCCACTTTGTTACGTCCAGAGCCATTGCGACTGATGGTGCGTTTCACTTTCACCACATTCAACTGTGCACCATGATAAAGGCGGCGCGTGAGCGTAGTATCGTGATTAGAAATCAACACCGGGATGTGTCGGTCAAATGCCGTATGTTCAGCAATATCCGCGAGAGCCGCTTGGTCATCCAATGAAAAACCGTTCCCCGCATACGAGGTAAAGTTGGCGGTATTCGACAGCGGTGCATAAGGTGGATCGCAATACACCACGCTGCCTTTACGGGCACGGCGAAAGGTTTCAGGATAGCCTTCACAGACAAACGTAGCCTTCTTGGCTTTTTCCGCAAAGAAAATCAGTTCCTTTTCAGGGAAGTAAGGCTTTTTATAAGAACCAAACGGGACATTGAATCCCCCCTTTTTGTTATAACGACATAAGCCATTAAAACCGAAGCGGTTCATGTACAAAAAGGCAACCGAACGAAACAGCACATCATCACTTTGATTGAAATCAGCGCGAACCCCAAGATACACCTCTTTTTGGTTGTGCTCAGGCGTGAAGAAGCGTTTCGCCTCTTCAATGTACTTTTCTGGCTCTGTTTTAAGCAAATTGTAGAGATTAATTAAATCTGGATTAATGTCGGCAAGTAGATATTGATCGTAGTCCGTATTCAAAAAAACCGAACCGGCGCCAACAAAAGGCTCCACCAACTTTCTTGCGTCTGGCAAATGCTTTTGAATATCTTCGACTAAGCCATATTTTCCACCAGCCCACTTTAGAAAGGCGCGTTGCTTTTTCATTGCTTGCTCTATTTACTGCCACCCAAAATTTAAGGGAGGGGAATATATCATAATTCAATCTGTTATGTTGACCTTTCTCGCATCAACACTCGCTTTGGTTCACTACGGTTTTTAGTCTTGCCAGCGATCAATTTCACGATGAACTTGGCTTAACGATTTCGCCCAGGCGCCTAATGAACGCAACTCTTTAGGTAACGCTTCCGCCGCATCACGAGCCGCCTGAATACTGGCGTATTGATCGTAAGTCACGATATACCACTTTTCATCATTACGGATCGTCGGGTAAACACGTACTGGTTTATCAAAAGTATGCTTATTCAGGAACTGTTGTACATCATCAAGATGCGTCATCGCAGAAATCTGTAGCGTATACGTATTGGCCGCCATCGCTTTGAGCTCATCGCGGGCAAACGAAAAAGTAATGGGTGTTTGCAATACTGGAGAACTCTCTACATCCACCACGGTATTTTGTGGTAACACCACCGCTTGAATTTCTGCGGCATTTGCCACGGCTACTGCGGTATTATCCTCCAACAAAGCATCAACGACGTCAGAAGTAATCACCACTCGCTCTCCCGTTTCAGACACACCAACACTGGCTGTCTCGGAAGTCACTTGTGGAGGTAACGCCATAGAGTCATCCGTTGTCGCTTCTACGGCTGGCATTTCTTGATTGGCATTGGCAATTTGCTCTGCTGATGACGCATCTACTTTGGGCTCAGTCGCGGAGTTCTCTGTCTCTTCCACGGTAACCGTCGGTTGTGCATCATCCGCCGTATCTGGCGACGTCAATAAGCTGCGATAGCCCATAAAAATTATAATCATCAATACCACAACCAACGCGGCAATCTTAGTCGGCGAGCCAACCAGCGAACGAATTATCACTTTCTTTTCCATTGTTTGCTCCCCGAGCGCCAATATATTCCCTGGAATGGGCTTCGTCTTAGTAAACGCAGTTTTGATTCTTTTTTCAACACTTTCATCAAGGTAGCGTAGTACTAATGTCTCAAAAAACTGTGTCGCTTCCGAATTAGAGAGTTCATCCACTTCGAGTTCAATAGGTTTAATATCCAAACCATGGCTAAGACGGGCCACGCGGTTATGTGTGGCATGGCTGGTACTAAAAACCACAACACTCACATTTTGCTGAGTCACACTATGGGTGGCGAGCACCAATAACCAAAGTTCAGCCAATAAAGCCTGAGACAAATGCTGCGCTTCGTCGACAACGATGACAATATCGCACGCCTCACCGTCTAAAATACGCTCAATGCTGTCCTGCAGTGTATCTGTTTCGCTGTAAAGCGTATGAGGAAAAAGTTGGCGGAGAATATTACCGCGAATCACCTGATCATCTTGATGAGGAAAGCAGGTCACCAATGACTGATTCTTACCGTGCGCCCATGATTCCAAGTAACGATGAGCCAACCAAGTTTTTCCTATGCCGACTTCACCAATAATCGAGACAAAATTAGACGAAAACTGAGTTAACAGCTGCAGTCTTTCCAGTAAATGGGTTTGAGAGTCCAACTCCATCACCCGCATTTCATAAGATAAACTCATTGGCGATCACTCTTAGCCTACAAAGCCAATAGCGGCAGACACCGCTGGCCTTAAAACAAATAACCTAAAAAACAGATGGCTTTAAACCGCTTTAAAATTCACGGCTCTCAATATCAAAGTTACTCACCTTTGTATCAGAGGCGAAAAACTTGATGAGTTTAAGATCTAAAAAAGGCCCCAAATAGGAGCCTTTTGTCGACAAATACCGCGCGCTAATCTAATGAATAAGATTAGATGCGACAGAGATCAATCGCTTTTTCAATCAACTCATTGGGTACATCAGAGACCACTTGCGCATCACCTATCGTCGTTGGTAACACCAAACGCAATTGACCGGACAATACTTTTTTATCTCGCATCATATGACTCATGAAATCATCAAATGTCATAGAATCTGGCGTATGAACGGGCAAGTTCGCTCGCTTGAGTATGGCAATAATACGCGCAACTTGCTCTGCAGAAATATCTCCCAGCAAATGAGCGGTATGAGCAGCCATTACTGTGCCCGATGATACTGCTTCTCCGTGTAGCCATTTACCATACCCCAGTTCAGTTTCAATGGCATGACCAAATGTATGACCTAGGTTCAATAACGCTCGAATACCCGACTCTTTTTCGTCTTGCGCCACGACTTCCGCCTTAATGGCGCAACAACGTGCAATCGCGTAGGTCAACGCTGTTTGATCCAGTTGGTACAGACTATCTAAATTCGCTTCAAGCCAATCAAAAAAGTCCGCATCATAGATAATCCCATACTTAATCACTTCCGCCATTCCCGCCGCAAACTCTCTCTCGGGTAGCGTTTTTAAGCAATCAATATCAATAATCACCGACTGAGGCTGATAAAAAGCCCCAATCATGTTTTTACCTAAACTATGATTAACAGCGGTTTTCCCACCCACAGATGAGTCTACTTGAGAAAGCAATGTGGTAGGAATTTGAATAAAATCAACACCGCGCTGATAGCACGCCGCAGAAAATCCAACAAGATCGCCAATCACACCACCGCCTAACGCGACAACCACAACATCTCGGCCATAATTGCCAGACAGTAGGTGCGTCATGATGGTATTAAAGGTATCGAGGGTTTTATACTGTTCACCATCTGGAAGCTCTAACAAAGAGGTTTTACAACCTTTGTTATCCAGTTGAGACAGAATGGATTGGCTATAAAGAGGGGAAACCGTGGTATTGGTAATCAGTACCACCGATTTTCCATCTGGAATTTGAGAAAATTGCGCCGAGTCATTAAATAACCCGGCACCAATTGAAATAGGGTAGCTACGCTCACCAAGATTAACCGTAATCCGTTCCATGGTTTGCTCTCCGTTGAAAGAAGGTTGTAATTAACCTTCTTCTAGCATTTTTACGATTTGGTTGGCTACCACTTTTGCACTTTGATCATCAGTGCGAACAGTGTAGTCGGCCACATCTTTATACAAGTTGTTGCGTTCATCCGCTAGCGATTCCAATACTTCGCGCGGATCATCCGTTTGCAGTAATGGGCGCTTTTTATCGCGGTTTGTGCGAGCAAGCTGTTTCTCAATTGTGGTTTCTAGATATACAACGATTCCGCGTGCAGAGAGACGGTTACGGTTTTCTTTACTCTTAACCGAACCACCACCAGTTGCAAGGACAATGCCTTGCTCCTCTGTCAGATCATTAATCACTGACTCTTCGCGTTTGCGGAAGCCTTCTTCGCCCTCGACGTCAAACACCCAAGAGATGTCTGCACCAGTGCGTTCTTCAATAACGGTATCAGAATCAACAAACTCCATATGAAGTTGTTGAGCTAGGTGTCTACCGATAGTGCTTTTGCCGGCGCCCATAGGGCCAACAAGGAAAATATTACGTTTTTCAGCCATGTTTAGCAGTAATTTACAACGTTAATTCAATGACATCGCCACAAGAAAATACCGAAAAAAAAGCATCGGGAAAAGGGCTTGTGACACCGATTCCTCACAGACAAGACGTGATAAGACCCGAAATTATCAAGGTAAGGTGACCCGAATGCAACTTTATTTTTCACTATTTTCAATAAGCCCTATATTTACAACAACTTAGTTAACTATTATTTCCGGTGTCACAAAGATTAGTAATTCACTTTTCCCTACTTTTTCATAGGTTCGCCTAAATAACGCCCCCAAACCGGGAATATCCCCTAACAACGGCACTTTATCCACGCTATTGGTAATACTATGTTGAAAGATCCCCCCTAATACGACCGTTTCTCCATTGTTCACCAGAACTTGTGTTCCTATTCTTTGCGTATCAATCGCAACGGCTTCCCCTTCCTCTGTTTTTACCACTTGGCTAGGTCTGTCTTGAGTCACATGAAGATCCAACACTAAACGATTATCTGGGGTAATTTGTGGCGTCACGGTGAGCGATAATACCGCTTTCTTAAACTCAACGGATGTCGCCCCGCTTGAGGCTGCTTTTAGATAAGGTATTTCTGTCCCCTGTTCAATGTAAGCCGACTTCTTATTCGTGGTGATCAGCCTTGGGCTAGAAATAATTTCTGCTTTGGATTCTTGCTGCAGCGCAGATAACTCCAGATCAAGTAAGACGTTCGAACCCAGACTCGCTACTTGAAACGCCAGTCGCGCTGCACTGTCGGATGTCGCCCCTAAGTTAACATTAAGGAAGTCGTCAACAAACGCATCGCCATCTTCTTGATCATACAGTCCTATCGTGCCTAGATTATTTTCAATCGAACCACCAATCGTGGTATCGCCACTCACCTTGGTGACCCCCCAGCGAATGCCAAGTTCATCCATGTTGCCCTCATTGATGGTGACAATCCGAGCCTCAATTTGAACTTGCTTTACTGGTACATCTAAGGAAGCGATTATTTCACGGATCACCGCGATATTGTCTGGCAGTTCGCGGATCAGCAATGAATTGGTTCGCTCATCAATCGCAATTGAGCCGCGCTCCGATAACATGCTCACCTCCCCTTCACCGCCCAGCATTGCTGCAACATCTGAAGCCTTAGCGTAGCTAATTTTAATAATTTCCGATCTAAGTTGCCCAATCTGTTCCGTGAGCAGACTTTTCTCTAACGCCATTTTTTCCTGCTGATCAAGCTCCGCCTTAGGCGCGACAAGCACCACGTTGCCATTTACCCGCTTATCTAGCCCTTTCACACGCAAAATAATGTCTAACACCTCGGTCCATGGCACATCATCCAACCTAAGAGTGAGGTTGCCTTGAACACTATCTGACACCACAAGATTGAAATCATTGTAGTCCGCGAGCAACTGCAACACGTTCCTAACCGGGATGTCTTGAAAATTAATAGACGTCAATTTTCCTTGATGGGCGAGCAGCCATTTTTTCTCATCGGTTTTCTCTTTGGACAACGGCAACAACGTCACTCTTAACTGCTTGTTATTTATTTCGTATGAGTAGTCCACATTGTTTTTGGTTTCCACCAACAGCTTAACATCTGGCGTATCATCAAACAGTTCTAACTGGTTCACTTCACTAGCAAAATCTTTGACATCGATAATAGACAATTGCTCAGGGCGTATCTTGGTCTGCTTCAAGACAATGCTTATCCCATTGGCCATCGTTTCCACATCAACCACACTGCCAACTTCAGCTAAATTAACAATCACTACCCCTTGCTTTAACTCATTGAGTTCAAACGAAACCCCTTTAATGGCGTTCATGGGTTCCGCGGCTAAGTTTTCCCCCGCCCACCACAGGGTCACCATCATCAATAGCCCTTTGAATACATTGCTCACATCCCTTGGCATTACCACTTCTCCATTAATTCAACGCGAGCTTAACTTGCCTTTGAAACCAACAGCCTAAACCGTCTGATAAGGTTTCATTGACAATAAGGCTATCTGGGGTCACTTGTTTTATTTGACCATTATTTTCACCAATATATTGCCCAGCACTCACCTTAACCAGTTGGCGATTAGGAAGTTGCAATAGACCCGTTAACCCTTTCCCTTTACTCATCACCCCTTTGAGTCTCAGCTCCGTTAAACGATATTGCTCTAAGTTACCTTTGCCCCTTGCTTTGGGTTGCCAACAAGCTTGATTATTGGCGGGTCTTTGAGCTTGAGCTAACTTAGGCAAATCAAAAGGCGTACCGTTCTTAGAGTACGTAAACGGTACGGCATTAAATGAATAACGAGGCTGAAGCTGCGCCACTTCAATGACAATCTCCGCCTCCGTTTTTGCAACAAAATCCGTTAAAGAGTCATCATTGGCCTGACACCCTACTAAACCAACAGAAAGTAGCATCCAACGACTAGCCTCCATGCCCTTGCTCCTGATTTTGTTCGCCCTGTTTAAACTGATAGGTGTAAGCCCTCACACGAAAGTGCAGCGTACTACTCTCTTGACTCACCCTTTGCCACTCCGCATTTTCAAGCAATATAATTCGCGGTAACTGGGCAATAGCCTGCACGTAATCGCCAATATTGTTGTAACTGCCAGTCAATTCGATATCGAGGGGCAGCTTCAATAAAAAATCCTGAGCAACGCGCTTCCCCCAATCAATTCGAGTAAAGGTTAAATCATTATTCAACCCTTCTTCATTCATCGCTGCCAATAAGCTGGCTAACTCTTTTTGTTCTGGCAATTGCTGCAGTAAGAAATCATAGTGACTATTAAGCTCATTGAGTTGCGCTTGCATCAGCGGCAGTAACGCGGCTTTTTTAGCTACCCGACTTAGTGTTTGTTTCAGCACTTGCTCTTGTTGCTTATGATGTTCCAGTTCATCTAAAGCTGGCTTTACGACAAAAAACGCGCCTGCAACGAGTAGTAATAACAGTAGTAACAAAGCGACTAGCATTTGTGGGACCCAAGGCCAATCCGGCATTTCATCAAGATCTAAGTCCGCAAGGCTCATTTTAGGCGCTCCCCATCTATCCTAGGATCCGCCGAGGTGCTATCCATTAGTGAATTCGAGTTGAATTGAAAAGAGATATTGAAAGATTGGTAGCTTTGTCCAAAACGTTGGTTGCCATGGACAATCGAATGCATGTCGACATTTTGTAGTAGAGCAGAGGTCTCAAATCGCTCCAGCATTTGAGCGAGCTTAGCCGTACTACTGCTAATACCGCTTAACTTAAAATTCGTCCCTTCCATGCGAACTTTGTCCACATAAACACCACTGGGAACTAAAGTCGGTAACGCATTCATCACTAATGTGGTTTTATTGCGCTGTATTTGCAGCATTTCCACGTAACCAAGGCGCTGCTCCAATGCAGCATGGAATTGAGTCACTTTCACCAATGACGCTATGTCTTTTTGATAGCCCGTCACCTTTTGCTGAAGATAACGCTGCCTCGCCTGCTGCTCCTCTATTTGCATCGACACGAACCACATAGCCGTTTGCACAGTCGCAGCAGCAATGACCACCGCTGCAATGAGTACAACAACAAAACGTTGGCGATGTTGATGGCGCCTTTTTTCGCGCCAAGGTAGTAGGTTAACCATCTCCACCTAATGCGCCTCCATCCACTGACTAGCGTTATAGGCCACACCTAATGCCACCGCAAACGAGCTGCTTAACAGTGTCGCTTCCTTGCTGCTCACCGCCACAGCGTTGTGCAAGGGTAAAGCTCTAGCTGGCATGCCCAACTTACGTTTAATAAAGTCCATAAGTTGTGGCGAGTTAGCGTGCCCACCACACACCAATAAACCTTCCAAAGCCAGGCCACCCTGCACAGAACGATACAACTGTATTTGTGACATCACTTTGCTGGCTACCTGATCAAATGCCTGCTCTGCTTCGCTTTTTTGATTCACTCCCCTCGCTTGCTGGTCATGCTGATGGGTGCCGTCATAAAGCCATTGCTTTGCCATATCTAACGGCATATTTTTCGGTGGACATAGTGCGGCTTGCTGGCTCCCTAAATCCAATATCCCCCAGCTATCAAATACACCTTGATTGTGACTCAACATGGTCTGTAGCCCACGAAGTGCGTTGATATTAGTGTCCATATACTGCGGTTCATAACCCAGCTTCTTAATGGTCTGACTCCAATTATCAACAATAGACTGCTTAACCACATGCACTCGATATGCTTCGGCTTGTCCTTCAGATATTGGTGATGCCTTATAAAAATCGAGAGCCAACTCTTCTAGCGGATAAGGGGTTTGGTGGCTCATGGCTTGAAACACAGCAAACTCTTGTTCACGCCCTTTCAATCCCCTTTCCACTGAAATGATTTTGCTGATTGCTGCGCTATCTGGAATGACGATCGCCGCTTTTTTCCGAAAGATAGGTGGCAGTTTCTTAAAGTTTTTTAGATTCTTTACAGTTTCTTGATGCTTTAATGTATGAGAATCGGAGAAAATAGCGTCAGAGCCTGTTAATTCAAGGTGGTTAATGACGGTCAACGTGGCGCCATCAACCATCAGCACAACGGCTTTGGCGCTGTAACGTCCAATATCAATGCCCGTAATCCATTTCTTAGTCATAAGAAATAACCTCAACAAATACAATAACCATGTGAAAAGGTTGAGATTGACGCCCAAATAAGCGTTAATTAACCCTATAGGTAGTTTTTTGGACTAGAGTACAAGTAACTGCCTACCCATAACCTTAATCAATCAGGGAATCTCCGGTGAAGTTCATAAAGAGACTGTTGGTATTTGCATTTATTTGCATACTCTTTGGAGTGAGTACAATTTTTGGGTTTTACTACTACGTAAAACCAGAACTGCCTGACGTCGCAACACTGAAAGACGTTCAGCTCCAAACCCCAATGCAGGTATATAGCCAAGACGGGAAGTTGATCGCACAATTTGGCGAAAAACGACGCATCCCTCTTTCCTATGACGAAATCCCGCAGGATTTAATCCATGCATTAATCGCAACGGAAGACAGTCGTTACTACGACCACTTTGGCTTTGATCCTATTGGTATCACTCGAGCCGCAGTGGCCGTTATTGCTTCTGGTAGCGCGTCACAGGGCGCGAGTACTATTACTCAACAGCTAGCCCGTAACTTCTTCTTGTCTAATGAGAAGAAAATCATGCGGAAAGTGAAAGAAATCTTCATTGCCGTGCATATTGAGCAGCTACTAAGCAAGCAAGAGATCATGGAGCTATACGTTAACAAGATATTTCTTGGCTACCGCTCCTACGGGTTTGGCGCTGCAGCTCAAGCGTATTTTGGCCGTGATCTTGATCAGTTGACGCTAAGTGAAATTGCTGTGCTCGCCGGACTGCCCAAGGCGCCGTCAACCATGAACCCAATCTACTCGATCGAGCGCGCCACTCATCGTCGAAATGTAGTACTTGCTCGAATGCTAAGTGAAAAGTACATCACTCAAGCACAGTTCAATGAAGCCCGAGAAGAGCCGATTATTTCGCAGTACCATGGTGCTGAAATCGAACTAAGAGCGCCGTACGTCGCTGAAATCGCTCGAGCATGGATGGTCAATCGTTACAGTGAGGATGCCTACGAATCCGGTATGCGCATCACTATGACGGTAGATTCTAAATTGCAAAAAGCCGCGCACACTGCTGCCATCAACAACCTTTTAGCCTACGATGAACGACACGGCTATCGCGGTGCAGAAAAAGTAGTTTGGAAAGCG
This sequence comes from Vibrio nomapromontoriensis, assembly GCF_050337205.1. NCBI lineage: Bacteria > Pseudomonadati > Pseudomonadota > Gammaproteobacteria > Vibrionales > Vibrionaceae > Vibrio > Vibrio nomapromontoriensis. The sequence goes on along the minus strand of NZ_JAKJSS010000017.1, from coordinate 85,360 downwards.
AACCAGCCAGCGATGTCAACTGAAGACATGACAAAGTACCTACGCAAACAACCAATTTATGGTGAACTGCGTCCTGCCATTGTCACTGCAGTTAACGCCAAATCTATTAAGGTTTGGGTGAAGGGTTACCAAGAGCAAACCATAGATTGGGATAACATCAAATGGGCTCGTAAGTTCAGAACCGATGACCGCCAAGGTGCCGCACCGAAATCAGCAGGTGACGTAACCGCAGTCGGCGAACAAATCTGGGTACGCGCAAGCCACATTGATACTCTTGAAGACGTCACGGATGTTGAACCAACAGAAAACGCAGAAGTGGCTCCAGAAAAAGCCATCGTATGGCGTTTAAGTCAGGTGCCCAATGCCAACACTGCATTTGTCGCAATCAATCCAGAAAATGGCGCGGTCCTTTCGCTAGTGGGCGGTTTCAACTTTGTTCACAGCAAGTTTAACCGTGCGACACAGTCTGTCCGTCAGGTCGGCTCTAGTATCAAACCATTTATCTACGCTGCGGCGCTTGATAAAGGCATGACACTGGCAAGCTTGGTGAATGACGCACCGATTAACAAATGGGACAAGAGCGCAGGCACAGCTTGGCGTCCAAAAAATTCACCTCCAACTTATACTGGCCCTACTCGACTTCGCATCGGCCTAGCTCAGTCTAAAAACGTTATGGCTGTCCGTGTACTGCGTGAGGTCGGACTGGATGATACACGTGAGTACTTAACGCGTTTCGGGTTTGATAAAACCAAGGTGCCACGTTCAGAGACGATCGCACTGGGCGCGGGAAGCTTAACGCCCATTCAAATGGCACAAGGTTTCTCGGTCTTTGCTAATGGGGGGTACTATGTTGAACCTTACTACATCAGCCGAGTAGAAGACCCATTTGGTAAGGTTGAGTATGAAGCGCATCCGAATGTCATTTGCCAAACTGGCTGTTCACAAGTGCCAACACCCGAGACATTCACATCAAATAGCGATGACATTGCTCCGAGTATTGAAGAAGCGACGAATGCAACAGCGCTTGAGCCAATCGACATGGCCAGCTTCAATGAGGAAGATGTTGATACAAACGAGCCTAATTACGCGCCACAGGTTCTCTCTGAGCAAACGGCATTCCTCACTCGTGAAATGATGTATAGCAACATTTGGGGCGGTGGAAACTGGCGTGATGGTACTGGTTGGAACGGCACGGGTTGGCGAGCTCAAGTGTTAAAACGTCGCGATATTGGTGGAAAAACAGGGACGACAAACGACTCAAAAGATGCGTGGTACAACGGTTATGGACCAGGCATTGTGGCGACTGCTTGGGTTGGTTTTGATGATCACCAAAGAAAGCTCGGCCGAACCACAACCAACAGTAATTTAGGCAAAGAGCAAATCACAGGTGCGGAAGCAGGAGCAAAAACGGCGCAACCGGCATGGGTCGATTTCATGCGTATTGCACTGGATGACAAACCACAAGCTTCCAAAGCTATCCCTAATGGGATATCTCGAGTGCGTATCGACCGTGACTCAGGATTGCTATCAAACAAAACCGATTCATCGTCTATGTTTGAGTACTTTGAGATTGGCACTGAACCAAAAGAATACGTTCAAGAAAGTCTCACGGATACTTTGTATTCCAGTGATTCCTCGGAAGGGGAAAGCCTGTTTTAGCGATGATGTATTTCATCAAACACCACCAAAACTAATCTTTGGCAAGTAATCATTAAAGCCCTCTTTCAGAGGGCTTTTTTTGTACTATGCCGTATTAGTGCACCATCCAGAATTAGTGCACTATGCCGAATGAGCGCACCAAGCAAAGTTAGTCTGACGTGCTGAATCAGACCAGCTATAAATAACTGGCGATCGCCGCCGCTATTTTTTCGAATCGAACTCGTAGCGGTGAGCCCGGACGATAGGCTAACACCAAACTTCTTGAAGGCGTTGGGTTGACCGCTCTGACATAGCACACCCCATCCTTCTCACGCTCTTTAGGCAATGAAAGGTCAGGAAGCAAGGTAATGCCAGCTCCAGCTGCCACCATGTTTCTAAGCGTTTCTAAGCTGGTCGCTTTAAACCGTTCATCATCCTTTGCTCCCGCCGCAAAGCAAAAACCAAGAGCATGATCTCGCAGGCAATGTCCATCTCCTAACGCCAATACGGTACGCCCTTCAAGCTCATGCATATCAACTTCAAGCTGATCGGCCCATTCATGGCCGCAAGGTACCGCGACGCTCAGTGGCTCGTTATACACTTCAATTTCTTTAAAGTGCGCCGTTTCAGCAACTGATGCTAAAACGAGGCAGTCAAGCTTACCTTCTTCTAACTGTCTAACCAGTTGATGAGTCTGCGCCTCATGAAGAAAAAGCTCGAGATCCGGATAGGCCTCTTTGAGTTTTGGCACAATTTTCGGCAATAAATAGGGCCCAACTGTAGGAATAAATCCAATATGCATCGGTCCCGTCATTTCACCGCTTTGGCCAGCAGCCATCTCTTTAAAGGTTTTGACTTCCTTCAATATACGCTTAGCTTGCTCGACTAGCTGCAAACCAGAATCGGTGAACAACACACGCCGACTACTGCGCTCTAACAATGACGTACCAATTTCATCTTCCAGTTTGCGTATCTGCCCACTTAATGTAGGCTGACTAACAAAGCACGCCTCTGCGGCTTTTCGAAAATGCTTATGCTCAGCTAGCGCGACTAAGTACTCAAAGTCTCGAATATTCATTGCGATCCCAGATAGAAAATAACTATCGATACCATAACAACAAACGATTGGAACTATCAACGTGTTTTTTTGATAATGATCCCAACGAAACAGAGCAGTACAAGCTAAGCTCACTACGAATTATTAATCAGTTTCAATTTGCGAATTTTTAAGGACATCATTATGTTTGCATCAAAAGAAGGTCAAGCGGTTCCACAAGTTACCTTTCCAACTCGCCAGGGCGATGCATGGGTTAACGTGACAAGCGATGAACTGTTTAAAGACAAAACCGTGATTGTATTCAGCCTACCGGGCGCATTCACGCCGACATGTTCATCAAGCCACCTGCCTCGCTACAACGAACTATTTTCAGTGTTTAAAGAACATGGCGTAGATGAAATCGTCTGTGTCTCTGTCAATGACACCTTCGTGATGAATGCATGGAAAGCAGACCAAGAAGCGGAAAACATCACCTTTATCCCAGACGGCAACGGCGACTTTACCGACGGCATGGGTATGTTAGTTGAGAAAAATGACATTGGATTTGGCAAACGCTCATGGCGCTATAGCATGCTGGTTAAAAACGGCGTAGTAGAAAAAATGTTCATCGAACCAAATGAGCCAGGCGACCCGTTCAAAGTGTCAGATGCGGATACAATGCTTAAGTACATCGCACCAGATCACAAGACACAACAGTCCATTACTGTTTTCTCTAAACCAGGTTGCCCATTTTGCATGAAAGCGAAACAAAACTTGATTGATAACAACCTGCAATACGAAGAAATTGTATTGGGTAAAGATGCAACAACGGTTACCTTACGCGCCGTAAGTGGTCGCACTACCGTACCGCAAGTGTTTATTGGTGGTAAGCACATTGGTGGAAGCGAAGAGCTAGAAGCCTATTTAGGCTAGTGACTTTGCTTATCGAGTGGATAGCGCCTCATTTCTAGAACGCTAAAAAGAAAAAAGCCCCAAAGTCAAATCTGACTTGGGGCCTTCTTAGATTCTTCTAAGAAAAAGCAGTGGTACTTTAATAGACCGGGCTTTTTCTCATTTGTTCCCTTAAAAATGATCTTTTTTTAAAACTTTTTCGATCTTTTTATTAAATACATACCTTTCAATAACTTATGCGACATTCATTTTTGCGATAATTTGCTCTGCTAGGTTCACTTCTAGCGCTACTTCATCACACGCATGTTGTCTTGGGCATTGATCGCAGTCCTTTAGCACTTTCTCAGGCAATAACGTCTTCGATGTTGGTATGAAGTCATGCTTCATAAAGAACTCAGGGGTACGCGTCAGTACAAAGACTTTCTTAATTGCCATCTTACGGGCTTTCTCAACTAAGTGCTGAACAATCGCGGTACCTTGACCTTGACCTTGCCAGCCAGCTTCAACCCCTAGAGAACGAACTTCGGCTAACCCTGAGTCATACACATACAAGGAAGCACAACCTGTGACCTCACCATGGTGCTCTGCGACAGCAAAGGAGCCAATATCACGCACTAACTCGTTACGATTCCTCGGTAAATTCTCACCTTGGTTTGCCCAATATGCCACCATGCTTTCTAGTGCATCAATGTCGGTTAGACGAGCTGAGCGAACTTTCACCGCCGAGTTATCTCGAGAGCTTAGACGTTTCTCCGCTTGGTCCACGGCGTAAGCGACTTGTTGAGGTGCGACCCCACCCAAAGCGTTACGCTTCTCAAGGCAGCTTTCAATGGTAAGAATATCGTAAACATCTTGCTCAATGACTGGCGAGAACTCTTGCAGTTCAGCGATGGAGAGCTCTTCTAGTGCGCAGCCTTTAGCAATCGCACTGACAACCGCCACACCGACAATATGGTGTGCTTCACGGAAAGGAATACCTTTTGCTACCAAGTAGTCAGCAAGCTCTGTCGAGTTGGCGTAACCTTGCTTCGCCGCTTCTAGCGTACGGTCACCATTCACTTTGATGCCATCGAAACAAAGCGCCGCCATTTCCATGCAATCATTCCATGTATCGAGCGCATCAAACAGGCCTTCTTTGTCCTCTTGCATATCCTTGTTGTATGCCAGTGGTAATGCCTTTACCGTCATCATCATCGCCGCAAGCGAACCGTAAACACGCCCGGTTTTACCACGAATCAGTTCCAGTGCATCGGGGTTTTTCTTTTGTGGCATTAACGATGAACCAGAGGTTACCGTATCTGCCAATTCGATGAAGTTGGATTCACCTGAATTATAAAAAATCATATCTTCTGCGAGACGAGAAAGATGCAACATCGAAATAGAGGCGATCGACATTAACTCCATCACATGGTCACGATCGGAAACAGAATCTAGACTATTGCGCGTCGCACGACGAAAACCTAAGTTATGTGCTAGCTCTTCACGATCCATTGGATAAGCAGTACCCGCTAGTGCACCCGAACCCAGCGGGCAAGTGTCCAAACGCTTAATGGCATCTTCCAAACGAGAGTAATCACGTTCAAGCATTTCCACATAAGCCATACACCAATGAGCAAATGTCACCGGCTGAGCACGCTGAAGGTGAGTATAGCCAGGCAGTACTGTTTCTTGGTGTGCTCTCGCCACATCCACCATTTGGGTTTGTAGTCTATCCAAACCGATTAAAAGCTGTTGCCCTTGCTGGCGACACCACAATTTAAGGTCAGTCGCCACTTGATCGTTACGTGAACGGCCTGTGTGCAGCTTTTTGCCTAAATCGCCGACTTTGCTGATCAGTTGCTGTTCAACCCAGCTATGAATATCTTCCGCATCGGAGCGTAAAATCTGCTCAGGGTCTTCCATCACTTCAAGTTTCAGCTCGTTCAACGCCAATTCCAGCTTTTGCTGCTCATCAACGGTTAATACATCCACTGAAACCAGTGCCTTAGACCAAGCAATTGAGCCGACAATGTCTTGCTCAGCTAATCGATAATCAAAGCGTAATGAGTCATTAAAGTCTTTGAATCTCGTATCTGCTGCTTGGGTAAATCTTCCGCCCCATAATGCCATTGTCACTCTCCTAACTGCTCGGTATTCACTGCTTGTCTAACGATGGAATCTAATCAAAGTCAGTTTGTTTTTTTGATAGGTTCAACTTACGGCAAATCAAAAAGAAAATAAAGTAAAAATTCACTTATTTCACATAATTATTCACCGCAATTCCATATTCTTGTTTTCTTTATCCTTATAAAACAAGAAACCCACTTGCACTGCAAGTGGGTTTACCTTAATCCAAATCGCCTATGTTGGCATTATTTGTTTTTCTACACTTTATTATTTATTTTTCTTCACTTCATTCAATGCGCGGATACGGCTTGAAAGTGAGTAAAGACGGATGAAGCCTTCGGCATGGCTTTGGTCATACACTTCATCTTCTCCAAAGGTCGCAAATTCTTCACAGTATAAGCTGTTGTCTGAACGCTTCTGAGTCACCGTCGCTTGACCTTTGTAAAGCTTGATAACCACTTCGCCATTTACGTCTTGCGCAAGCTCTTCCGTTGCGGCAAGAATTGATTTGCAAAGCGGTGTAAACCAACGACCATCGTAAACAAGGTGAGAAGCTTTCACACCCAACTCTTCACGGAATTCGAACGCCGCTTTATCAAGAACCAATTGCTCCACAGCACGCAACGCTTCCATCATGATGGTGCCACCTGGAGTTTCGTAACAGCCACGAGACTTCATGCCTACTAAACGGTTCTCAACGATATCAATACGACCAACGCCATGTTTAGCACCCTTTTCATTAAGGTAAACCAACGCATTGTATGGCGTCATCGTTTCACCATCGACCGCAACCACTTCACCTTTAGCAACTTGTAGTGTCACGGTTTCAGATTCATTTGGTGCTTGCTCAGGGTCAACGGTCCACGCCCAGCAATCTTCATTTGGCGCATTCCAAGTATCTTCTAAAACGCCGCCTTCTGTTGAAATATGCCATGCGTTAGCATCACGAGAATAGATCTTAGTTAATGAAGCACTACACGGGATGTTACGCTCTGCTAGGTAATCTAGACATTCTTCACGGCTAACTAGATCCCACTCACGCCATGGCGCAATAACATGTAGATCAGGGGCAAGCGCAGCAAACGCACCTTCAAAACGTACTTGGTCATTTCCTTTACCCGTACAACCATGACACAACGCATCTGCGCCAACTTTACGTGCCACTTCCACTTGCGCTTTGGCAATAATAGGACGAGCCATTGACGTACCTAGTAGATACTTACCTTCATAGTACGCCCCTGTTTTTAGGGTTGGGTAAATGTACTCAGCAACCATCTCTTCTTTTAGGTCAGCGATATAACATTCAGACGCGCCTGATGCCTTGGCTTTTTCTTCGATGCCATTAAGCTCTTCTTCACCTTGGCCCACGTCGGCGACAAACGCCACAACTTCACAGTCGTAATTCTCTTTTAGCCACGGAATGATCACAGAAGTATCAAGACCGCCAGAATAGGCTACAACAACTTTCTTTACGCTTTTCTTGCTCATGGTTCTTTCTCCTAATGTCCGAGCCTGAATTGGCGGTCAGTATCTCGGGTTTTAAATATAGTTTTTTCTTTATTCATGTTACTGCGCGGCGAATGGCCACTCAGTCTTAATTCGGGACGAATTGTGTACCGATGCTTTTACCAGCAAACAAATCATTCAATTTTTCTGGGTAACGCCAAGTTGCGACTTCGATAGGACGACCTAATTCACTGGCTGCCTGCAACGCTGCCTGAACTTTCACAATCATGCCGTCAGTAATCACATGCCCAGAGATTAGGGCGTCGGCTTGCTCTTGAGTCAGGCTTGGTAATAAATGCCCCTTGCCATCCAACACGCCGCTCACATCGGAAAGTAGCACGAGCTCTGCATCCAGTGCGCCCGCAACCGCAACCGCTGCTTGGTCGGCATTCACATTCATTAGTTGACCGTGGTTGTCTAAGCCGATCGAACTAATAATAGGTAGCGCACCTGTTTTTAAGATGGCTTGCAGTACCGCAGGGTTTCCTGGTTTGGCATTGCCAACGGCACCAAGTTCAGGATCGAGTTCGACCACTTCACATAGGCCGCCATCTGCAAGACTTAAACCCACTGCATTTAAACCCGCTTTAATCGCATCACCTTGCAGTAGTTTGTTCGCCGTCCCCGCAAGGGCGCCAGCAATCAGCGGGATTTGATCATAAGGAGTCACACGCAACCCTTGTTTCTTCTCTGTTGGCAGATTAAGTTTCTGCATCAGTTCATCAACAAGGTAGCCGCCGCCATGTACAATCACGATGTCGCGTTGAGCTTGTTTTTTATAGTTTGAAATCGCTACAAACAGTTGATTCAACGTCTTGGTACAAGAAAGTGCCGCACCGCCTAATTTAATCACCAATGGTAATGGCGTAGATTGTTGTTCCATCATGCTCATGCTTCTCTCCTCGCCCTATACCAGCGATGTCAGCTGGGAAAATTGGTTTTTAATATTTAGACACTGCATCGCTTGGCTTGACGCGCCTTTTAGTAGATTATCGATCGCCGATACGACAATAATATGTTGACCTTGTACCTTCCAACCGATATCACAAAACGGCGTGTTCTCTACGTCTTGAATTCTTGGAATCGTGTCACCTTTAATGCGTACACAAGGTTGCTCGGCATACGCTTCCTCAAAGGCGTGTTGTACTTGTTCCGCCGTGGCGCCATCCGCTAGCTTCATGGTAATCGTGGCCAAAATGCCACGCTTAAAGTTGCCTAAGTGCGGGTTAAAAATCACCTCGCAACCCAAATGCGTCGCCATTTCAGGCTGATGTCTATGGGTAAACAATCCATAAGGCTGCAAGCTCACTTCACAAAAACTATTACCTGTTGTCGCTTTACGACCGGCCCCTGTCACACCACTTGTGGCATTAATGACAGGCCAAACTTGCGTATCAATCAATTTTGATTCAACAAGTGGTTTAATCGCTAGCTGCGACGCTGTTGGGTAACAGCCTGGCACCGCCACCAGCTGTGCGGTTTGAATATCTTCTGCATTCCACTCTGCAAGACCGTAAGCCGCTTTATCAAGCCACTGAGCATGCTGATGCTCAAAACCATAGTACGTGGTATAGAAATCATCGCCTTTCACACGGTACGCACCAGATAAATCGAACACTTGGCAACCTTGCTCAAGAAATATTGGAGATAAGTCGTGACTCACTTCATGGGCGGTTGCTAAAAACACCACATCACATTCACTGGCGACTTTGTCGACATCGACAAGCGGTTGGATACCCTCATCCACAATGCCTGCTAATTTGCCGTGTACCTGTGAAACCAATTTACCTGCATCGACACTATTGGCGGACACGTATAAACCTGATAGCGTAAGCTCCGGGTGTTTGGTGACCATCAGAGCCAGTTCTGCTCCTGTGTAACCGGTGGCGCCAATAATGGTGGTTTTTAGCATCTATCTACATCCATTTCAGTTAGACTTGAACATATCAATCATTGACTATAAATCTAAAAAAACAGTCAATAAATGATTTTTTATTCATTAATTTTGATTTAATATGTGTTTTACCGTCTTATAGTTAATCTGTCAACAGTAGAAGTGAAGATAATATGCAATTGCCAACGTTCTTAGAGGTCTACAAGGGCCTAATCAGCACCCCTTCTATCAGTTCGACTGATCCAAGCTGGGATCACGGCAACGAAAAAGTCATTGAGAAACTGGCCACCTGGATGAAAGATCTTGGCTTTCAAGTTGAAGTGGAAGAAGTTGAACCGAACAAATTCAATATGATTGCCAAAAAGGGCCAAGGTGAAGGTGGACTGCTGTTAGCGGGTCACAGCGATACCGTGCCGTTTGACGAAGGGCGCTGGAGCTTCAACCCCCACGATCTTACCGAAAAAGACAATCGCTTCTATGGCCTAGGTACGGCGGATATGAAAGGCTTCTTTGCCTTTATCTATGAAGCGGTAAAAAAGATCGACTGGAGCAAACAAACCAAGCCCCTCTATGTCCTCGCCACTTGCGACGAAGAAACCACCATGCTTGGTGCGCGCCACTTTACTGATACCGCCCCTTTCAAACCAGACTATTGCATCATTGGTGAACCCACTAACCTTGTACCTATCCGTGGACACAAAGGGCACGTTGCTAACGCCATTAGAGTGACAGGCAAGTCCGGCCACTCGTCTGATCCCGCACTGGGCGTCAACGCCATCGAAATCATGCACGAAGTCATGTACGCGATGATGACGCTACGTGATAAATTGGTGAAAGAGTATCACCACCCTGGATTCGCTATCCCTAGCCCCACACTAAATCTCGGCCACATCCACGGTGGTGATAGCGCGAATAGAATCTGTGGCTGCTGCGAATTGCATTACGATGTCCGCCCACTACCGGGAATCAGCCTAGATGGCCTAGATAATATGTTAAGAAGTGCACTAAAAGAGGTAGAAGCAAAGTGGCCAGGACGCTTAACCATTACCGCACTGCATGAGCCTATTCCAGGCTATGAATGCGACCATCAACATCCTTTTGTTGGCGGTATGGAGCATCTATGCAACACCCCATCTGACACGGTCAATTACTGCACCGAAGCACCATTTTTGCAAGCGCTGTGCCCAACGCTAGTACTAGGCCCTGGCTCAATTGATCAGGCACACCAACCCGATGAATTTCTTAGCCTAGACTTTGTCGACCCAACCATCAATATTCTTGCTAAAGCCATCAATAAATATTGCTTTGAGTAAGGCAATTTGACTCAAATCACTCACACAATGTAATAAATTTTCAACATTGCCGATTGGCTGGGTGTTGCTGTACAATTATTCAGCAACACTTCAGCATCGCAACAATCAACAAAATCATTACCCTAAATCAATAACGAATTCGATGAAAAAAGGCATGCTACATTAAGCAGTTAAAGGTTTGCATGCGCTTTTCATTCCAATGCGATTATTGCAAACATGGATTACTTTATTTGACTACGCCTAGCATTTTTCGCTAGATTGTTAAGCTGAAACGGAATAATGGATGTAGTTAAATTACAAGGCAGGATGACTATGAACGAAAAATACGCCCCATTGAAAAGCAATGTTAGGATGCTTGGGCACTTGTTGGGGAATACCATCAAGGAAGCACACGGAGAGGCGATTTTAGAGAAAGTTGAAAAAATTCGTCAACTTTCCAAATCCGTTGTACGTGCAGGCAATGAGGCCGATCGTGAGATTTTAATCGATGAGATTAAAAGCCTGCCTAATGAGCAATTAACGCCAGTCGCTCGTGCATTTAACCAATTCCTCAACCTCACCAACATCGCCGATCAATATCATACGATCTCACGAAGCTGTGAGGCTGATGTCTGTGAACCCGACCCAATCTATACGTTGTTTTCGAAATTAAGCCAAGAAAACATCAGCAAGCTCGATACTGCACAAGCGGTTCGCGATCTTAATATCGAATTGGTACTGACCGCGCACCCAACAGAAATCACCCGTCGTACCATGATCAATAAACTGGTGAAAATCAACGAGTGTCTCTCTAAGCTTGAACTCAGTGAAATATCAGATAAAGAACGCAGCAAAATCGAGCGCCGCCTAGAGCAACTTATCGCGCAAAGCTGGCACTCTGATGTTATTCGCCAGCAACGCCCAACCCCGCTTGATGAAGCTAAGTGGGGCTTTGCCGTTGTCGAAAACTCCCTATGGGAGGCCATTCCTGAATTCCTACGTGAAATGGATGATCGCCTGAAGAACTATTTAGGTGAAGGATTACCCATTGATGCTCGCCCAGTGCATATTTCTTCATGGATGGGTGGCGACCGCGACGGAAACCCGTTTGTAACGCACAAGATTACTCGTGAAGTCATGCTACTCTCTCGCTGGAAAGCAGCAGAACTTTACCTACAAGACTTCCAAGAGCTCATCACTGAGCTGTCTATGGTGAAATGTAACGACCACGTTAGAGATCTTGCAGGTGAGCAACACGAACCTTACCGAGCGATTCTAAAACCAGTCCGTAAGTTGCTGGTGAATACGCTGGAAGTACTGGAAGCGCAAATCAATCACCAAGATGTGCCAAACAAGCCGATTCTTGAAGACAGTGCACAGCTGTGGGAACCCCTATTAGCGTGTTACCAATCACTGCGCGAAAGCGGCATGGCCATTATTGCTGATGGGTCACTTCTTGATACTATCCGCCGCGTGAAAGCCTTTGGCGTTCACCTGGTTCGCTTGGACATTCGTCAAGAAAGCACACGCCACTCAGACGTGATCTCTGAGTTGACTCGTCATTTGGGTCTTGGTGACTACGACCAATGGAGCGAGCAAGATAAAGTTTCTTTCCTTATCAACGAACTCAGCTCTAAACGTCCACTACTACCTCGTGACTGGGAGCCGTCAGAATCTGTACAAGAAGTGTTAGATACTTGTCGTGTGATTGCCTCTCAATCACGTGATGCTTTTGGTGCCTACGTCATCTCAATGGCGCGCACCGCATCTGACGTTCTGGCGGTTCACCTGATTCTGCAAGAGTGTGGCTGTAAATTCCGTATGGATGTATGCCCACTGTTTGAAACGCTTGAAGATTTAAACAACTCAGAAGCGGTGATGAAGCAGCTGTTTGAGATTGATTGGTACCGTGGTTATATCCAAAATCACCAAATGGTGATGATTGGCTACTCTGACTCGGCGAAAGACGCAGGCGTGATGGCCGCAGGTTGGGCGCAATACAGTGCAATGGAATCTCTGGTTGAAGTCAGCGAACAAGCAGGCATTGAAATCACCCTCTTCCACGGTCGTGGCGGTTCGATTGGTCGTGGTGGTGCGCCTGCACATGCCGCACTATTATCCCAACCACCAAAGAGTCTAAAACGCGGTCTACGAGTCACTGAGCAAGGCGAAATGATCCGCTTTAAACTCGGACTCCCTGAAATTGCCATTAACAGTTTCAACCTGTATGCCAGTGCGATCCTAGAAGCAAACTTGCTACCGCCGCCGAAGCCAAAACAAGATTGGCGCGATCTCATGGAAGTGTTGTCGCAAGTCTCTTGTGATGCCTATCGTCGTGTTGTTCGTGATGAACCAGACTTTGTTCCTTACTTCCGCCAAGCAACGCCGGAACTAGAACTGGGTAAACTTCCACTAGGCTCTCGCCCTGCAAAGCGTAACCCTAACGGCGGTGTAGAAAGCTTACGCGCTATCCCATGGATTTTCTCTTGGAGCCAAAACCGTCTTGTGCTTCCTGCCTGGTTAGGCGCGGGTGAAGCGATTCAGTACTCTATCGATAAAGGTCATCAAGCCCTGTTAGAAGAAATGTGCCGCGAGTGGCCATTCTTCTCTACTCGCTTAGGCATGCTAGAGATGGTGTACACCAAGTGCAACATGGAAATCTCACGCTACTATGACCAACGTTTGGCTGACCCAGAGTTACTACCATTAGGCGACAAACTACGCGCACAACTGCAGCAAGATATTAAAGCGGTATTGAACGTAGAAAATAACGATCACCTCATGCAAAGTGACCCTTGGGGGCAAGAGTCTATTCGTCTACGTAACACCTATGTTGAGCCCCTCAACATGCTGCAAGCCGAACTTCTCTATCGCACACGTCAGAGCGAAGAGACAGAAACTGAGCTAGAAGAAGCGCTTATGGTGACCATTGCTGGCATCGCAGCTGGCATGCGAAACACCGGATAGGCAGTATAATATTTCAAAACAAAGACAAAAGGTCGCATTTTGCGGCCTTTTATTTTACCAAAGCGCCTTACTGAGTCTTTTGTTAGTTCTTTTCTAGTGATACCAGCCTCTATTCCACTTAATGCTTATAAAGTTCTATATAATTAAATCCTGTTGTCCGATAAAAATAATAAAAGTAACTATCGGCGACATGGGTTGTGTGTTCATACAACCTCCTAGGTGACAAAGGCTTATAAAGGCGACTGTGTTAACCACACAGACCATGCTTCTTACACAAGACCATTCTAACTTTTCAACTGATGAACGTTAGCTTTGGCCGCGTCACAACTTAGATGACGGTAACAAGCGCCATAATTACTATTAAGTTATTGATCTGGATTTTTATCATGTCACTACCACACGTTATCCTTACTGTATTAAGCACTCGCGACGCGACTGGCTACGACATCACTAAGGAATTTTCTGCAAGCATCGGATATTTTTGGAAAGCGAGCCACCAACAGGTGTACCGTGAATTAAACAAAATGGCAGACAAAGGTCTTGTGACTTGCAAATTAGAGCCACAAGACGGCAAGCCTGATCGCAAGGTGTACTCCATTACCGAATCTGGACGTGGAACCCTCAGTGATTGGTTTGAACAACCAACTGTTCACCCTACAGTCCGTGACGAGTTCTCAGCGAAACTCGCAGCCTGTGCGGTTCAACCTTCAGCCGCATTTCGTCTACAACTAGAAGAGCTGATTGAAGACTCTAAAAAGCTGGTTGCACACTACCGTGAAATTGAAGCGGCGTACTACGCAACGCCAAGCACGCTAGATACTCATGCTCGTTTAGAGCGCCTAACACTGCGTCGTAACCTATTTTCACGTCAAGCTTGGTTAGACTGGGCAGAAGAGACACTGGCTGAGCTTGAAGCTATCGCTTAATGCAATGCTTTGAAGCTAGTACTTGGTTATAGGTCAACGCCTTTAAGCCTAGGCTACTAAAAACAAAAAAAGCGCTGGATTTGCATCCCGCGCTTTTTTATTGTTTTTCTGCCTACTTTTGCCAATGACTCTACGATTAATTGGCAATGCTTACGTGCACTATGCCCCTTGTGGACGCACACCTAATGTATGGCAAAGTGCATACGTCATCTCTGAGCGGTTAAGCGTGTAGAAGTGGAAATCTTTTACTCCTTCACGACTCAACGTTCTAACCATATCGATCGCTTGGCTTGCTCCCACTAACTGGCGCGTTGTTGGGTCATCATCTAGACCTTCAAACTGCTTCTGCATCCAGCCAGGCACTTTTACTTTATTCATTGCCGCAAAACGAGACGCTTGCTTAAAGTTAGACACCGGCAAGATACCTGGAACGATTTCAGCATCAATGCCAGCGGCCACACAGCGGTCACGAAATCGAAGGTAGCTCTCAACATCAAAGAAAAACTGAGTAATCGCACGGTTAGCACCCGCATCAATTTTACGCTTTAGGTTCAGCAAATCAGATTGAGCACTTTTGGCTTCTGGGTGTACTTCCGGAAAGGCTGCCACCGAAATATCAAAATCATGACGCGACTTAAGTAGCTCAACTAGATCAGAAGCATACATATCCGGCTGACCGCCGCCTTCTGGGATGTCACCACGCAAAGCGACAATGCTCTGAATACCATTCGCCCAGTAGTCATCAGCAATATCAATCAGCTCGCTGCGAGAAGCATCAATACACGTTAAGTGAGGAGCAGCGATTAAACCCGTTTCATTTTTTATCTCTTTAATGATGGAGTGCGTACGATCTCGCTCACCTGAGTTAGCGCCATAAGTTACAGAAACAAACTTAGGCTTAAGCGCTTTCAAACGATGGACAGACTTCCAAAGCGTCTCTTCCATATTCGGTGTGCTTGGCGGAAAGAATTCAAAAGAAACATTAATATTGTCCGAAAGCTCAGCAATATTTTGGTTTAAGGCATCAATGTGCCCAGCATGCGTGTATCCCATGGTTCTCTCCCTAAATTGCCAAAGTTGGTTATCCCAGCCAACCTTAGACTAAAACCTGTCTGTCATTAAAAGTGATAAATCTAAATTTGTAATTTTTTGACGTTTAGACGTCTATATGTCTGTAGAATGAAATGAATGGCATTTAAAGTCAATAGCATCACAATGAATTTTTTTCATGTTGAACGTTAGGGAAATTGAAGATGCGTGACGTTAGAAACAAAATCCCCCCTGTATACGAAAATAAAAGGGGGGATTGAACAGAGGTAACAATTAATTTAGAAGTAGCACAATTAATTTAGAAACAGCAACAATCAATTTAGGAGAAGCAACTCCCTATTGAGAAGCAGCAACACCGGATTTAGAAGAAACTCGATATTAAATTTAAGTCCGACTGAATCGCTCCCGCCGTCACTTCTCGTCCTGCGCCAGGACCTCGAATCACTAATGGGTTATCTTTATACCACTTGCTTTCAATCGCAAAAATGTTGTCACACGGCAAAAGGTTAGCAAGCGCATGCTCTTTAGATAGCGCCTCAATGCCGACACGAGCCTTACCAAAGCGATCTAAGCGCGCCACATAGCGTAGCACCTTATCTTCTCTCTGTGCTTTGTCTAGACGCTCTTGAAGCAATTCGCTCAGTAACCCAGACTGCTCAAAGAAACCATCCAGTGTCAGCTCTTGTAGTGCCTCTGGAACTAAAGACTCAACCACAACACTATCGGGTTCAATATCCAAGCCCGACTCACGAGCCAAAATAACCAGTTTTCGCATCACATCAGAGCCATCTAAATCCGAGCGAGGATCGGGTTCAGTTAACCCCTGCTGCCACGCTAAGTCGACTAACTCAGCAAATGGCACGCTGCCATCAAATTGCTGGAACAACCAAGATAAGGTGCCAGAGAAAATTCCCGACAGCGCCACAATATCATCACCACTTTCGCGCAAATCACGCACGGTATGGTTAATAGGTAAACCCGCACCTACGGTGGCGTTATATAGCCAATGACGGCTAGTTTTCGCGAAAGCATCTTGCACGCGATGATAATCAGCACTTGGTGCTGAGCCCGCAACTTTGTTTGCAGAAATCAGATGAACGCCATGTTCTGCAATGGATACGTATTTTTGTGCCAGTACTGGACTCGCCGTCACATCCAGTACGACGGCTTCATCATAACCATGCAGTGCGGCAATTTGCTTGAGCCAGCGATCGCCTTCATGGGCTATCGCTTCATCTTTATAACGCTCGAGCACGGTAAGTTCATCCAGACCGTTTTCATCAAACCAATAGCTTTGACTGTCGACCACCGCCACGAGATCAAAGCTCATGCCGCGACGTTTTTCGAGTTCAGGTTTTTGCTGCTTGAAAAGCTCTAACCATGAAGAACCGATATTACCTTTACCACATAAGGCAACGGCAACACGCTTCTGAGCTTGAAAGAGTTGAGTATGAACCGATTTCACCATCGGCATCACATCGGATCGACGCAGTACAGCCGCTAAACTCAGGCCTGAATCCGCTTCACAGAAAAATTCCACCGGAGCGTGTTTCAACTGTTGGTAAAAGCCAAAGCAATGATTGGCATTTTTCGTCACACCAGCGCCAACCGCCGCAAGCATGGCAAAGCCTTCTTTCAGCTTAATTTCCGCTTCAATCGCCAAATCTTGCAATTCATTGAGCGTCCCTGAGGCAATCTCTGGGGTGTACGCTAGACGCAAACGCGATTGGTCGGCCTGCGCTTCAAAGGCTAACGGTTCGAGTTGCGCTCGCTTTAAGCCATTTAATACTTCCGCTTTGGCACGTTCGAAATCATGACCGTTACCAAATGACAACTCTATGAGTAGCACTTCTTCTAATGAAGTAATAATTTTGGCACCGCGACCTGATGCCAAAACACGCTCAATTCGCGTGGATCCAGATTCAGGTAAATAACTGCAACGTAAGTTCAGATCCATGGTGCTTTGCGCCACAGGTTGAAGGGTACGGCTGTGCAATACTGGCGCCGCTAGACGCGCCAATTCGCTCGCTTCATCTAGTCGTAATAACGGCAACAAACACGCATCAGACACCACTCGAGGGTCAGCACTGTAGACACCAGCCACGTCACTCCAAATAGTCACGCTCGCCACTTCCGCTAACGCACCAATCACGGTCGCCGAATAATCCGAGCCATTGCGACCCAGTAACACCGTTTCGCCATCACTGTTTTGTGCCATAAAGCCAGTAATCACCACTCGGTGATGCGCATGCTGAGCTAAAACACTTTTGATCAGTGGATAGGATTGAGCGCGATCCACCTCAGGCTGAGCGCCAAATTCAGCACGCAAAAATGCGCGGGCATCTTGCGCTACGGCAGGTAAATCATGTTGTCGCAACAATGCAGCTAGCAATCGAGAGGACCACACTTCGCCATGACCTAACACGGCGGCTTTCTGAGCTTCGGTTAATGGCGCAACTTGTTCACCTAGTGCACTAAATTCATCCGCTAGCTGGGCGCGTAATGCCTCGGCATCTTCACCTTCAATCAACGCCTCAACCAACTCCAATTGAAATTGTCGTAACGCTTGGAGATGTTCATGAGCCACGCGACCGTCTTTGTTTAACGCGTCTAAAAAGTCGATTAAACGGTTAGTGGTTTTTCCTGCGGCCGACACCACAATAAGGTCATCAGAGTGAGAATAATCTTTTAGAATCGATACCACACGGCGATAGCACTCAGGATCAGCAAGACTGCTGCCACCAAATTTATGTAATTGCTTCGTTGTTGGTACGTTAGTATTACTCATTGCCGTCGTTACCCTTCAAACGTTCTTGCTTTATCAAAAGCCTGTTGTAAGTCTTCAATTAAATCTTGCGCATCTTCTAAGCCTACAGACAAACGTAACAATTGTTGTGACACGCCCGCCTCTGCAAGCGCTTCTTCACCCATTGCGCGGTGGGTCATAGAAGCAGGGTGACAAATCAAACTTTCCACGCCGCCCAATGACTCGGCAAGAGAAAATAGCTCAAGTTGACCAACAAAGTACTTGAGTTGCTCAAAGCTACCGGCAAATTCAAAGCTCAACATAGAGCCAAAGCCCGATTGCTGCTTTTTAGCAATCTCGTGACCTGGGTGCTCGGGTAGGCTTGGATGATAAATAACTTTCACCAAGGCTTCATTTTGCAAATAATCGAGAATCACTTGTGAGCTCTCTTCATGAACACGCATACGCGCGCCTAAAGTACGAATGCCACGTAGCGTCATGTAACTATCAAACGGTGTACCCGTGGCACCGATGCAGTTGCCCCACCACGCCAACTCTTCGGCATGCTCTTCGGTTTTGGTGATCACCACACCGCCAATCACATCTGAGTGGCCATTGATATACTTGGTGGTTGAATGAATAACAAAGTCTGCGCCCAACTCTAAAGGCTTTTGGTATACCGGTGTCAAAAAGGTGTTATCAACGGCCACCAGCGCGCCAACTTGTTTGGCTTTTTCACATACTCGAGCAATATCCACCACGCGAACTAGCGGGTTAGAGGGGGTTTCAAGTAAAATAAGCGTCGGCTTTTTAGCGATCGCCGCATCTAATGCCGCCTCATCACCTTGATCGACAAATTGAACCTTGAAATCGCCTTTTTGAGCGCGAGTATTAAATAAACGATAAGAGCCGCCATAACAGTCATGTGGCGCGATAATAAGATCGTCAGGCCCAAGAAATGCCGATGCCCACAAATTCAATGCGGATGTCCCACAATTGGTCACCACCGCCCCTTTGCCTGATTCCAACTCAAATAATGCTTGCTCTAGCAAACCACGGTTGGGGTTACCAGAACGGGTATAATCGTACTTAGGCACGTCGCCGAAAGCAGGAAAGCCATAATTGGTAGAAAGGTAGATAGGGGGTACGACAGCGTGGTGTTGAGTATCTGACTCGATACCCGTTCGTACCGCGATGGTCGCTGGCTTCCGATTGCTCATAGAAACATCCTTTATTAACGCGCGCAAAGTGAAGACTAAATAGGGTTTTCATCATGCTTGAACCGACAGGGAAAAGCATCAATCTTTGAAAAAATTAACAGTCCGTTAAACTAAGCCCCACTTTACTGCCCATTTTGTGAGACGTCAACACTTCTAGACGTCTATATGTCTTTGCTTATGGCAGTAAATGCCGCTAAAATTGCACCTTTCTTATTAAACAAATTTACGATCAATAAACGAAGGTGTGCAATGGCAGATTGGAATGGCGAATACATTAGCCCTTACGCGGAGCACGGCAAGAAAAGTGAGCAGGTTAAGAAGATCACGGTATCCATTCCGTTAAAAGTGCTAAAGATATTGACGGATGAAAGAACTCGCCGCCAAATCAATAACCTACGCCATGCTACCAATAGCGAATTATTGTGTGAAGCGTTTTTGCATGCCTATACCGGTCAGCCACTACCGACCGATGAAGACTTGAGAAAAGACCGCCCAGATGATATCCCTACGGAAGTAAAAGCGATGATGACGGCGATGGGAATTGAGTTCGAAGCGTTTGATGAAGAATAAAATCTAGAAACTGGGTCCTGGGTCCTGGGTCCTGGGTCCTGGGAAAAATAAAAAAACGTTGACCGACAGGGCAACGTTTTTTTTGAAGCATATTCCAGGAACTAGGTACCTTTTTTCCCAAAAGCCCTAATATCCCCAAAACCCTACTATCTCCAAAGTCTCAACGACCTACTCAGTCATATAATTTTCAGGCATTTCAATTCTTGCCACGCCGGACTCTACTGCCGCGACCGCGACTGCTCTTGCTACTCGTGGTAACAAACGTGGATCCATTGGTTTTGGAATGATGTAATCTTTGCTAAATGACAACGCCGAGACACCAGCCGCATCCAATACTTCTTGAGGTACAGGCTCTTTGGCGATTTGACGAATAGCCTCAACAGCAGCAAGTTTCATCGCATCATTAATTTCGCTGGCTCGTACATCTAGTGCGCCACGGAAAATGAACGGGAAACACAATACGTTATTGACTTGGTTCGGGTAGTCCGAGCGCCCGGTACCCATAATGAGATCATCACGAACTTCATGGGCAAGTTCTGGTTTAATTTCAGGATCTGGGTTTGAACATGCAAAGACCACTGGCTTTTCTGCCATGAGTGTCAATGCTTCTGGAGGAAGTAGATCAGGCCCCGATACACCAAGGAAAAGATCAGCACCTTCAATCACATCTTCAAGAGTACGCTTATCCGTGTTATTCGCGAACATCTGCTTATATTCGTTTAAACCTTCACGGCGCGTGTGAATCACACCTTTACGATCCAGCATGTAGATCTTTTCACGCATCGCACCACATTTGATCAACAGCTCCATACACGCCGTCGCGGCAGCGCCTGCACCCAAACATACGATCGTAGCGTCACTTAGCTCTTTGCCTTGCAGCTCAATCGCATTCAGCATACCAGCCGCAGTTACAATCGCCGTTCCATGTTGATCGTCATGGAAAACAGGCACGTCACAACGCTCAATCAAGCGACGTTCAATTTCAAAACAATCTGGCGCTTTAATGTCTTCTAGGTTGATACCACCAAAGGTGTCTGAAATATTCGCTACCGTATCCACAAACTCATCTATTGTGCGATGCTTCACTTCAATATCAATAGAATCTAACCCAGCAAAACGCTTAAAGAGTAACGCCTTACCTTCCATCACCGGTTTCGAAGCAAGCGGGCCCAAGTTACCTAACCCTAAAATCGCGGTACCATTTGAAATCACGGCGACCATATTGCCCTTCGCCGTGTATTTATACACATTTTCCGCGTTTTGCGCGATTTCTCGTACCGGCTCAGCCACACCAGGGCTGTAGGCGAGAGCAAGATCCTTGGCAGAATCTGCGGGAGTCGTTAGAGCGATTTCAATTTTCCCAGGGGTTGGGTAGGCATGATAATCCAGAGCTTGTTGGCGGAATTCATCGATTTGGTGGTCATCGGACATGGTATGTGATCCTGCTTTTTCGAGTATGAAAGACTGAGTGTGATGGTTTCTTGTTTTAGTATAACCCGCTTAATAAGCGTATTTCGCTCGCCTAAAAGGGGGACAAGCGCGCGCATGTTATGTTCAGTGCGTCGCAACTTTAACCAATCATACTACGCTAGTTATCAGCAGTTTTGAACGGATACATCGGTATTTATACTAGTGGTCAGTCAAGCTATAACAACACGCTATACATTAAAGGGGGATAACGAGGGGATGGGACAAGCTAAGGGAAAAAAGAAGCAACAAAGATAAATAACAGAAACAAAAAAGGACGCCGAAGCGCCCTTTTTATATCTACGTAAGTAAAATAATTACTTGCTAGATAGTGCGCCGAAACGCTTGTTGAAGCGATCAACACGACCACCAGTATCAACGATACGTTGCTTACCAGTGTAGAATGGGTGACATTTGTCACATACGTCTAGGTGAATTGAATCTTTCGCTAGCGTAGAGTTGAACTCAAATGTATTGCCGCAAGAACAAGTTGCTGTTACAGCTTTGTATTCTGGGTGGATACCAACTTTCATGGGAAACCTCAAATTTAGGCCGTGTCGCTATCCGAATCTTTGCCGGACACCACACGTAGTGAAAAAAATACCTGTGTTACCGCTTTTTACACTCAAAGGTGCAAATAAGCCATACCATCAAGGCGCAGTATAGTAATGAATAGTCGAGATTGAATCAACTAAAATTGCCACTTTTTTCGCCACCTTTAGGTGGCTTCATTCAGTTTATTCAATTAACTGTTTATCGAACCCAACATAGCTAGGTAGAATAGTCCTCTATTTTATCAATACCGATTTTACTATGCGCCCAAACGTTGCTCGTGTCGCACTGCCCGTGCCACTAGATAAACAGTTCGACTACATTGTTCCTACTCACCTCTTTCCAGTGGTGGGAGGGCGCGTATCTGTGCCGTTTGGACGTCAAACACTCGTCGGTATTGTGACTCAGTTCAGTCATCAGTCGGACTTTCCCATTGACCAACTCAAGCCGATAAAAGCCGCGCTTGATAGCCGTCCGATTTGGTCACAATCTTTATACGAACTTATTACTTGGTGCAGCCTTTATTACCAGCACCCATTAGGCGATACGTTACACAACGCTCTACCGGCGGCGCTGAGAAAAGGCAAACCCGCTGAATTTGCCACCACCGTTGAGTGGCAGTTGACAGAAGCGGGCAAAAATCAATTAATGCATGGTTTTGGCCGAGCCGTTAAACAAGCCAAAGCGATGCATTTTCTAGAAAGTGGCCCCTGTTCGCATCAAGCGCTATTAGATAATGACATCGGCAGCACAGTGCTAAAAACACTAGATGAGAAAGGTTGGGTTCGCTCTCATGAAAAACAGGCGCCAACGCTCAAGTGGCCAAGCGACTTAACCAATACTCCGCCCGATCTTCGACTCAATGAAGAACAAGCCATCGCGATTGCCTCGGTAAACAGCCAAACCGAATTTGGCTGCTACTTACTAGAAGGCGTGACAGGCTCTGGGAAAACGGAAGTCTATCTAAATATGATCAAGCCCGTGCTTGAACGCGGGCAACAAGCTCTCGTACTGGTACCAGAAATTGGCTTAACGCCACAAACGATAAACCGCTTTCGTAAGCGTTTTAATGTGCCCGTAGAAGTCATCCATTCAGGGCTTAATGATACCGAACGCTTAAATGCTTGGCTCAGCGCCAGAGATAAAGTCGCGGGTATTGTTATCGGCACACGCTCGGCATTACTCACGCCCTTTGCGGATCTTGGTATCATTATTGTTGATGAAGAACATGACACCTCTTATAAGCAGCAGGACAGCCTACGCTACCATGCCCGCGATGTGGCGGTTATGCGTGCCAACAAAGCACAGATCCCGATTGTTCTTGGCTCTGCAACCCCGTCATTAGAAACGCTGCAAAATGCGTTAAGTGGTAAATACCACCACTTAGTATTGAGTCAACGTGCAGGGCTTGCGGTTCCCACCACTAATAAAGTAATCGATGTAAAAGGTCAGTATTTAGAAAGCGGGCTTTCCGCACCGTTGATTGCGCAATTGCGTCGCCATTTAAACGCTGGCAATCAAGTAATGCTGTTTCTCAATAGACGAGGCTTTAGCCCGGCTTTAATGTGCCATGAGTGTGGCTGGATCGCCGAATGCAAACGCTGTGATGCCTATTACACCTATCATCAGGCCAGCAATGAAATTCGTTGTCACCATTGCGGCTCCCAACACCCCGTTATCCACCAATGCCAAGGCTGCGGCTCGCATCAACTGGTTACAGTCGGTGTAGGCACTGAACAATTGGAATCTCAACTCGGCGAGCTGTTTCCTGAATACAAAACCATTCGAATTGATAGAGACAGTACGCGCCGAAAAGGCAGCCTTGAAGCAGCGCTAGATGCGATAAAGAAAAACGAATACCAAATCCTTATTGGTACGCAAATGCTGGCCAAAGGACACCACTTCCCCAACGTCACGCTCGTTGCGTTACTTGATGTAGACGGATCACTTTATAGCAGCGACTTTCGCGCGTCAGAGCGCTTAGCACAGCTATTTATTCAAGTGGCTGGACGAGCTGGGCGCGCCAGCAAACCAGGAGAAGTCTTACTGCAGACCCACCACCCCGATCACCCTTTACTGCAGTCATTACTCAACAAGGACTACCGACACTTTGCCGATACCGTTCTGCAAGAAAGAAAACAGGCACACCTGCCACCATTTAGCTTCCTTACGTTAATCCGTTGTGAAGCCAATAACCCCGCAGATGTGGAGACGTTTCTACGTCAGGTTCGCTACTCCCTTGAAGCGCATCCACTGTTTGATAATAGCTGCCTGGTACTGGGTCCAACCCCAGCCCCTATCGCCAAACGAGCGGGTAAGTCACGGTGGCAACTGATTTTGCAGGTACCGTCACGTAGCGTGATGCAAAACATCATTTCCAGTGCGAAGCCGGTGATCTCTCAATTACCATTAGCGAAAAAAGTGCGCTGGTCGATGGATATCGAGCCGCAAGACCTTAGCTAGACCATCGCAAACGTTTACTTTTAAAAATATCACCAGCTTTAGATGTGATACACTTCACAACTATGATGCAATTTCTGTTAAATGGACCGTAACTTTTTGTTTGGAAATGAATAATTTCCATTAATGCGTCATGATAATCAAGACCTGTTTATTCGCTTTGTTTATCCTAGCCATCCTAGTTAATTGACGACAATTCGTTGATTAAAAACTCAGTAAAATGGCATAACAAGAAAGATAACTTGAATAGCAAAGTGATGGCGAAAACCGCCAAAAAGTGCACTGAAAAGCAATCAGTGAAATAGGTATTTCATTAAATTAGCAAAACATGAGGAAAGTATTGTATGGCGACAATGAAGGATGTTGCCCAGCTTGCAGGGGTTTCTACCGCCACCGTTTCACGTGCACTAATGAACCCTGAAAAGGTCTCATCAAGTACGAGAAAGCGAGTGGAAGAGGCGGTATTAGAAGCTGGATATTCACCAAACTCCCTAGCTCGAAACCTGCGTCGTAACGAATCGAAAACCATCGTCACTATTGTACCTGATATATGCGACCCGTATTTTTCAGAGATCATCCGTGGTATTGAAGATGCAGCAATCGAGCATGGCTATTTAGTGCTATTGGGCGACAGTGGACAATCGCAAAAACGCGAAAACTCCTTTGTTAATTTGGTGTTCACCAAGCAAGCTGATGGCATGCTATTGCTCGGAACGGATCTTCCATTTGACATTAGTAAGCCAGAGCAAAAAAACCTCCCTCCCATTGTGATGGCGTGCGAATTTGCGCCTGAACTGGAGTTGCCAACGGTTCACATTGACAACCTGACGTCCGCTTTTGAGGCGGTGAACTACTTATCGCAACTGGGCCACAAGCGTATTGCGCAAATATCTGGACCCGACACCGCATTTTTGTGTCGTTTCCGACAACAAGGTTACCAACAGGCTCTGCGTCGCGCAGGCGTGCCAATGAACCCTTCTTACACCGTAAAAGGGGACTTTACCTTTGAAGCGGGCGCCAAGTCTGTTCGCACGTTATTAGCACTACCCGAGCCACCCACCGCTATTTTCTGTCACAACGACATTATGGCCATTGGCGCAATGCAAGAAGCCAAAAAGCTTGGCTTGCGCGTCCCGCAAGACTTATCCTTTGTCGGCTTTGATGATATTCAGTTCGCTCAATACTGCGATCCACCACTGACGACCATTTCACAGCCTAGATATGAAATTGGCCGTCAAGCCATGTATACCATGCTAGAAGTACTGCAAGGTGTAGACGTTAGAGCAGGCTCTCGCCTACTGGATACCGAACTTGTGATACGCGACAGTGCGGCTCCTCCAAGAATCATCTAACCAACCATTTGCTGACTTGCAAGTTGACCTCGTGGTATTTACCATGAGGTCAGTTATTTACTTCCACATTAGAAGTGTCATCAGTGGCAAACCGAGATTACGTTAGACGAGGCAAAGGTGCGAATACTGGCCGTCGTCCTGCAAAAAAGAAACCATCCGGCAAAAAACCATGGCGTAGCGGACTGCTTGCTATTGTTTTGACGTGCGGATTTGGCTACGGCTTATACCTGCTAAACCAAGATCCCGAGCCGGAAAAACCAACACCACCCGCGAAAACGGTCAGCAAGCCTAAAGCAAAGCAGGCCAAGCCTATCCCGCCTCCGCCTGAAGAGAAGTGGGATTACGTTGATACCCTGCCAAAGCGTGAAGTGGAAGTGAAAGCAAAAGAGCAAGTCGTCTCAGCTATCCCTTACATCATGCAGTGCGGCGCGTACAAAACTATGGCGCAAGCTGACGCTCGTAAATTGGATATCGCCTTCCAAGGTCTCTCTAGTAAGATCAGAAAGAAAGAGAACAGCAGTTGGTACCGCGTTGTTCTTGGGCCATACAAGCTCAAACGCGATGCCGAGCGAGATAAGCACAAATTACAACGCGCTAAGATAGAGCCGTGCGCGATTTGGAAAGAAACGCAGTAGGTATTGGGGAAGAGCGGTGCCTAGGTTCTAGGTTCTAGGTTCTAGGTTCTAAAAGGTTGTACTCTGAAGACTATTCTAGCCAACTAGTTGGCGCGGGCTTTAAACACGCGCTATCTAGGAACTAGGCACCGCTCTTCCCTCGCTCTTTTCCCTTTCCCCCACCTCTTCCCTTGAAATTCATTTCGCTCGTCCGCATATCCATTTCATACTGGAAATAAAATCTAAAATTTATGAGGCATACACCGTGACTACTATTGTATCTGTACGTCGAAATAACAAAGTTGTGATTGCTGGTGATGGACAAGTGTCCCTTGGCAATACTGTAATGAAAGGCAATGCCCGTAAAGTTCGCCGCCTCTACAACGACAAAGTTCTTGCTGGCTTTGCTGGCAGCACTGCGGATGCCTTCACGCTATTTGAGCGCTTTGAAAGCAAGCTGCAAATGCACCAAGGTCATCTCACTAAGGCCGCAGTAGAACTCGCCAAAGATTGGCGTAGCGATCGCGCCTTACGTAAATTAGAAGCGTTATTGGCAGTAGCCGATGAAACCGCCTCACTTATCATCACCGGTAACGGCGATGTAGTTCAACCAGAAAATGACCTTATTGCTATCGGCTCTGGTGGTAACTTTGCTCAAGCCTCAGCGATGGCTTTGCTTGAAAACACCGATCTTGATGCTCGCGAAATCGCAGAGAAGTCGCTCAAAATAGCGGGTGACATTTGCGTATTCACTAACCACAACCACACTATTGAAGAACTAGAAAGCGGCGAAAAGTAACGCCATAAAAACAAAGATAGTGTCCAATATTTGTAAGGAATAATGATGTCTGAAATGACCCCTCGTGAAATTGTTCACGAACTTAACCGCCATATTATTGGTCAAGATAACGCAAAGCGCTCAGTAGCGATTGCACTACGTAACCGCTGGCGTCGTATGCAGCTTGAAGAAAGTCTGCGTGTTGAAGTATCTCCAAAAAACATTCTGATGATCGGTCCTACCGGTGTCGGTAAAACCGAAATTGCTCGCCGTCTTGCAAAATTAGCCAACGCGCCTTTTATCAAAGTAGAAGCCACGAAATTTACCGAAGTGGGTTACGTGGGTAAGGAAGTCGAAACCATCATCCGCGACTTAACCGATGTGGCCATTAAGATGACTCATCAGCAGGCAATGGAAAAAGTGACATTCCGCGCTGAAGAACAAGCTGAAGAGCGCATTCTTGACGCCCTACTACCACCAGCACGCGATGCTTGGGGACAGAACGAACAACAAGACAACACAGCTTCCAATACTCGCCAAACGTTCCGTAAAAAACTGCGCGAAGGTAAGCTCGACGACAAAGAAATTGAAATTGATGTCGCAGCCTCGCAAATGGGCGTGGAAATCATGGCGCCTCCTGGTATGGAAGAAATGACCAACCAGCTACAGAGCATGTTCCAAAACCTAGGTGGTGATACCACTAAAAAGCGTAAGCTGAAAATCAAAGATGCCTTTAAAGCTCTAACTGAAGAAGAAGCGGCAAAACTGGTTAACCAAGAAGAACTGAAAGAACAATCCATCTATAACGTTGAAAACAATGGTATTGTTTTTATCGATGAGATCGACAAAATCTGTAAGCGCGGCGAAGCTTCAGGCCCTGACGTATCACGTGAAGGGGTGCAACGAGACCTGCTTCCACTCATTGAAGGCAGTACGGTGTCAACAAAACACGGCATGGTAAAAACGGACCATATCCTATTTATCACCTCGGGCGCATTCCAAGTGGCTAAGCCATCTGATCTGATCCCTGAGCTACAAGGCCGCTTGCCAATTCGTGTTGAACTTGAAGCACTAAGCAGCAACGACTTTAAACGTATCCTTACCGAGCCAAAAGCGTCGTTAACCGAGCAATATACCGCGCTAATGAAGACCGAAAACGTCGATGTTTCGTTTACCGAAGACGGCATCCAGCAAATTGCCGACGCGGCATGGAAAGTTAATGAAACCACAGAAAACATTGGTGCTCGCCGACTGCATACAGTAATGGAACGCTTAATGGATGAGATTTCATTCGATGCAACAGAAAAATCTGGCGCAAGCTTAGTCATTGACTCCGCTTACGTCACCTCACGCCTTGGCGAGTTTGTTGATGATGAAGATCTGAGCCGATTCATTCTTTAATCTCAAATATCGACCATGCGCACGGTATCTAAATTTATGTAGATCCCTGCAAGTGCAATAAATAAATGGAGTGAGGTTAACGGCATACTGTTAACCTCACTTTTTATTTGTCGCTGAGAATTTGGTGCTCTGCCAAAATTGCGTATACTCCTTTGTACGCGTATCAGAAATAAGCAATTATGAATAAATCAGTCCAAATCTGGCTCGATGCAGCCCGACCAAAAACACTGCCCCTCGCTTTGGTTTCCATCGTCACTGGCAGTACCCTCGCCTTTTCAACGGGTAGCATGTCTTGGAGTATCGCCTTACTGGCGCTCGTCACCGCCACCTTGTTGCAAATACTGTCGAACTTAGCCAACGACTATGGCGATGCTGTTAAAGGGACAGACAACGAAAATCGCTTAGGACCGGTGCGTGCGATTCAATCTGGTGAAGTGACACAGCAAGAGATGAAAAAAGCCATCATCTTTAATATTGTGCTCACGGTATTCGCCGGTCTTGGGCTCATCTTTCACGCCTTAGATTCACTGCAAAACATTCTCGCCTTTATCGCCCTTGGCGTACTGGCCATCATTGCTGCCATTGCTTATACCGTTGGCAATAAGCCCTATGGCTATGTCGGCCTTGGGGACATCTCTGTTTTTATCTTTTTTGGCTTGCTCGGCGTTTCTGGTACCTATTTTCTACACACAGGTCACATCGACTCGTTGTTAGCACTGCCAGCCATTGGCTGTGGGTTGCTCGCGGTCGCAGTGTTAAACGTCAATAATATGCGCGATATTGACAATGATAACGCATGTGGAAAGCGCACCGTGGCCGTTCGCTTGGGCGCACAACGAGCTAAGCGCTACCATACCTTGCTACTCAGCAGCGCCATCATTGCCTTTGCTCTGTATTTAATCGCCCAATCCCTGACACATTCTGCCCCGCTTTGGGTGATTCTGCCCTTTGCGCTGAGCGCTATCGTTGTTGGGCGCCATGCCAGTGCCGTATGGCGTGCCACTGAGCCTGCTCAGATCGCCCCCATGATGCCAGTCGTGGTAAAATGTTCACTTGTCACTAATATCTTGTTTTCTGGAATTGTTATAGCTCAAACTCTGATGACTTAATTGCGCCTTGTCATTGCATTGACTTAGTCACCCGATATACTCGAAACATACCCTTTGCTAACTGAACAGAAGAATCGCCATGGAATACAGTACTTCAGCACTATGTGATATCTACCTAGACCAAGTCGACGTGGTCGAACCTATGTTCAGCAATTTTGGCGGTCGTGCCTCCTTTGCTGGTCAAGTAACATCGGTAAAATGTTTTGAGGATAATGGCGTGATCCGCGACATCCTAGAGCAAGATGGCGTAGGTCGAATCCTATTAGTCGATGGCGGTGGTTCACTGCGTAAAGCACTCATTGATGCAGAAATTGCAGCGCTGGCGGAAGATAACGAGTGGGAAGGCATCATTGTCTATGGCTGCGTCCGTGAAGTCGATGAACTTGAAGAGATGAACCTTGGCATACAAGCCCTAGCGTCTATCCCTGTTGGTGCGGCGCAGAGCGAAATTGGCGAGATTGACGTACCAGTTAACTTTGGTGGGGTAACCTTCCTACCGGAAGATTATGTGTACGCAGATAACACGGGGATCATCCTGTCTCAAGAGCCGCTTGATGTAAATTTAGAGATAGACGAAAAAGACGCGGAAGAGTAAGCCGTAAAGCTAAGTACAAGCTGACAAGCTCCCTGCCTACGCAGAAATGATAAAAATTGAATCAAAAAAAACGAGAGCACATTGCTCTCGTTTTTTATATCAGTCGAAACTAGCCACTCATCTCTGTAGCAATAGCTAGTCGTCTCTTTAGCAATAACTAGTCGTTACCAAACAAGTCTCGCGTGTAAACCTTCTCAGCCACATCCTCAAGCTCTGGCAACATACGGTTAGAGATGATGACATCGGCCTCTTGCTTAAACGCCGCCACATCACGAATCACACGTGAATGGAAGAAATGATCTTCTTCTAACACCGGCTCGTAAACAATCACTTCAATGCCTTTGGCTTTTAACCGCTTCATGATGCCTTGAATGCTCGACGCGCGGAAATTGTCCGAACCCGACTTCATGATCAAACGATACACGCCCACCACTTTTGGATTACGCTTCATAATCGACTCTGCGACAAAATCCTTGCGGGTTCGGTTAGCGTCTACGATGGCGCCGATAATGTTATTTGGCACTTCTTGATAGTTCGCCAGCAGCTGCTTGGTGTCTTTTGGCAGACAATAACCGCCATAACCAAACGAAGGATTGCAGTAATGCCCGCCAATACGAGGGTCTAACGCCACCCCTTCAATGATTTGGCGAGTATCTAAGCCTGCCGCTTCTGCGTAAGAATCCAGCTCGTTAAAATACGCCACACGCATCGCAAGATAAGTGTTAGAGAACAGCTTAACCGCTTCCGCTTCGGTGGAGTCAGTAAACAGCACATCGATGTTTTCTTTCTGCGCGCCTTCAACCAGCAGATCAGCAAAGACTTTCGCGCGTTCGCTGCGCTCACCAATGATGATGCGAGACGGATTCAAGTTATCAAACAGCGCACTGCCTTCGCGTAAAAACTCTGGCGAGAAAATGACGTTTTCTGTGCCTAGTTCTTCGCGTACCCGCACTGTGTACCCAACAGGCACCGTCGACTTAATCACGATAACCGCGCTTGGGTTCACCGCAAGCACATCTTTAATCACCGCTTCTACGGAACCGGTATTAAAGTAGTTAGTTTGTGGGTCGTAATCCGTAGGCGTCGCGACAATGACATAATCGGCATTCGAGTAAGCCAATGTTTTATCCAACGTCGCGGTAAAATTCAGATCATCACGTTTCAGAAACGCCTCAATTTCAGTATCGACGATTGGAGACTGACCGTTACATAACAGCGCCACTTTTTCTTCATTAATATCGACTGCCACTACCTCATGATTTTGAGATAGGAGCATCGCATTTGATAGGCCTACGTAGCCAGTTCCTGCAACAGCAATTTTCATAGTTTCATCTTACACATTGGTTTGGACTACATTAAATCCAGTTATAGTTGATTCGCTTGATTCCAGACTAAATCACCAATGCCATCCGTTGGCACAAAGCCAGTGGGCGCCTCTAGCATCAAGCGTCTTAATTTTTCTTGGTCGAAATTGTCTGCGGCAAGTTGAATTTCGTCAAGTAACGCTTTGTATTGCTTGGTGTCCATAGAAACCTCTTGCGCCATCATTATTCGATCGTGACTCGTTTTGGAAACGTTATCGCCAATCAATAACTCCTCAAACAGTTTTTCGCCAGGTCTCAACCCTGAATAAATCAACTCAATGTCACCATCCGGATTTTGCTCATCTTTGACTTCAAGACCAGATAAATGAATCAGGTTTTTAGCCAGGTCAGAAATTCGAACTGGCTCGCCCATATCAAGTACAAAGACATCGCCCCCTGTTCCCATCGCCCCTGCTTGGATAACTAACTGCGCTGCTTCAGGAATCGTCATGAAATAACGGATAATATCCTTATGCGTCACCGTAACGGGCCCCCCACCTGCAATTTGAGACTTAAACAATGGGATCACAGACCCAGATGACCCAAGTACATTACCAAAACGTACCATAGAAAAAATCGTGTTATGCGATATTTGATATTCTTTTGCCAACGATTGAAGGCCTAATTCAGCCAAACGCTTAGTTGTTCCCATAACATTAGTCGGACGAACCGCTTTATCTGTAGAGATCAATACGAAAGACTCTACATCCGCTTCAATCGCAGCCAACGCCGTACGATAGGTGCCAAGGACGTTATTCTGCATCCCTTCAGCCACATTGTATTCCACCAAAGGCACATGCTTATATGCCGCTGCATGATAAACCGTTTTAACTTGATACGCAGACATAGTACGAACCAATCTAGCTTGATCTTGTACGTTACCTAGGATCGGCACAATATCAATGTGTGGCGCTAATGCACGTAGTTCACGCTCGATACGATATAAAGAGTACTCTGACAACTCAAATAAAACTAAAGCCGTAGGTTGATGCTTGACGATCTGACGACAAAGCTCTGAGCCAATTGAACCACCAGCACCCGTCACCATCACCACTTTGGTTTTATTATTTTTTTCCAAGAGATCTTGATTTGGCATAACAGGATCTCGTCCAAGTAAATCTTCAATCGCCACTTCTTTAAGCTGGTCAATTTGATACTCACCATTAACGATATCCGCAAGGTTAGGAATGGTCATCACTTCTACGGGGTACTGAGACACATTTTCAATAACACGTTTACGTTCATTTTTTGATGCCGTTGGCATTGCCAACAGTACTTTTTCAACTTTTTCCTTTTGAATGAGCTTACTCAAATACTTATGCCGAAAAACCGTTACTCCTTGGATCGTCGTCTTATGCATTTTTCGGTCATCATCGATAAATGCGACAACGCGGTACTCTTCTCCCTGCGAAATTAAATTATACAGTTGCCTTCCGGCATTTCCTGCTCCGTAGATAAGGACTGGTGTTCGCCCTCTAACAATCAAATCAGAGACCAACATTCGAACCAGTAATCGAGCGCCTCCGCTCAATGACACTAAAAAAGTCGCATAAATAATTGGCACGGAACGAGGCAAAAACGCCTGGAAATAATGGGAAAAAAGGACAATTGACAGCGATGAAATGATGGCACCAAATGCAATGGTAACAACAGCGTGTAAACTCAAGTATCGTAAAACTGCGCGGTATAAACCCGTATTGATAAAAGTTAGAACGGTGACTCCAGAAACGGCAGCTAAAACGAACCAATAGTCGGCATCAAACAAAAACTCATCGAGATAGCCCATACGGGCGTAGAATGCGCCCCAAAACGAGAGAGAAATAAACAATAAATCACAGGCAACACTCACGACTCTTTTTAATGGTCTTGGCATCGCCCATATTGGGTTAAGAGAAAGCACTGAGGCTCCTTACTATAAGTGTATAACCAAAAGTATGGTCTACTTAGAAACGCGATCGCCCATGCCTTTACCTGTTGCCGTCGCTAAAATATAACGGAAGTAATGTGATAGCGTTAAAGTATCAATCATTTCCTTATCCGTTTTAGCTAACAACTCTGGTGTCGACATATCAATGTTACTCACCTGCGCTAATCCAGTCACACCGGGCAATACCTCATAAACCCCCAAAGCATCTCGCGCTGAGATGAGCTCCTCTTGATTAAATAAATTTGGCCGTGGGCCTACTAAACTCATCTCACCTTTCACGACATTGATGAGCTGTGGTAGCTCATCAATTTTAGTTTTACGTAAAAATGCGCCAAGCTTAGTAATAGAACTACGACTTGCCAAGTGACTAGCGACGGACTTGGTTTCCAGCGACATAGTTCGAAACTTGATCAGGTTAAATGGCCTTTTATTTCTACCTACACGCTCTTGGATAAAGATCGGGGAACCTGTATCAAATAAGCCAATGATCGTAACAATCACCAAAATTGGCCATAAAAATACCAACCCAAAAAACGCGATTAAAAAATCTAAAAGACGTAACATCACTTTCTCGCAAAATGTTGTGTGCGTAATAATTAAAGGCTCTTACTCATTAGAGCAAGGCTTTGCTCCATAGAAAAAGGAGGCGTCCAGTCTAACATACGTTCATTTTTATGAATATCGACTTGTAACGAACCTGCAAGCCGCTCTATTACCGCTGACTTCCCTGTTAATCGACCTACTAATTTAAATAAACTCATTGGCACTGGAAGCATCAAAACCTTACGGCCTTGAGCACTCGCAAGTAGCTCAATCAGTGTACGAGTCGATACGTCTTGCCCGTCAGAGACTAGGAACACCTGGTTAGCTGCATTAGGGTGCTCAAGACAAACTTCAATAAAGCTCAATAAATTGTATACAGACACTAAACTACGACGATTTTCGGTCACACAACCAAGAGGTAAAGGCCAGCCTTTCCCTGCAAGTTTATATAACGAAGCAAAGTTAGCCTTCACTCCCGGCCCATAAACTAAGGGAGGACGAATGATCACAATCTCCATGCCTGTTTGATCTCCCAGCTCTAAAAGCTGAGTTTCCGCTTCTGATTTTGATAATCCGTAATCATCTTGTGGAGCTCGAACCCCATCAGCAGTAAAAGCCTCTGACGTGGTGGCTTCACCGCTCACTTTAATCGAACTAATGAAGATAAAACGCTTTACACCCTGAGAAGCGGCTTGTTGAGCAAGTTCCAGCGTGCCAACGGTATTAATCTTTCGGTATTCATCCAATGAGTTACTGGAATTGTCTTGCATGACATGAGCGCGTGCGGCGCTATGAACGACAACATCAACGTTAGTAAGTTCTAATTTTTCCGTTTCAATATCTTGCAACTGTCCTTTTACATATTTTCCTTGCCAACCGATTGGGCGCTGACGACCAAAGCAGGTTACTTCATGCTTAAGACTAAATGCAGAAAGAATATGGTGGCCAACAAAGCCACTTGAGCCTGTAAGAAAAACTTTCATCATATTCGCTATTACTCCCTAGGTTCTTCGTAAATGACGTCAAATGATGCAAGCACACTTTTATAATCAAATTTCGCTTGGGCCATGATGCGACTACGTTTCCCATACAGGCTTCTTAACGCGCGGTCTTCAGATAGTTGCTGGATAGCATCAGCAAGCGCACGGGAATCTTTGACAGGCACGAGTAAACCATTTGGTTCTCCACTGTCAATCAACTGCCGACATCCTGGTGTATCACTGGTGATGATCGCTAAGCCACATGATGCGGCCTCAATGAGCGATTTTGGCAGTCCTTCCCGATAAGATGGCAAACAAGCGATATCTGCAGCTTGATAGATATTTTTTATATCTGTTCGATGCCCAAGAAATTCAATTAAACCAGCGTCATGCGCAGCAATAAGCTCAGACTCTTTAAGTGAGGAAATGTTTTCATCGTCAACACCACCCACCATACGTAGCAGCACATCAACTTGACGCTCTTTCACCAATTGAGCTGCTTCAATAAACTCTCGAGCCCCTTTATCTTTGAGCATTCTAGCTAAAAAAACGACAACTGGTTTATCATTTTTTGAGTCAACTGGCGCAAAGTACTGGGTATCGATACCAGCTCCATTAACCAGAGCGGTACGCGACATAGGGACGATACCATCACTAATAAATAAATTACGGTCATCATCATTTTCAAACACGACGGTCGCTTGAGGCTGTGAAAGAACAAACCGATATATTGACTCTACAACGCGCCACAATACACGAGCCTTTGAGCTTTCCGCTAAAGATAGAGACCCAAGCCCGGTAATTGAAAATACGGCGCGACTTGGTCGAATACTATTGACGATTTTCGTCAAAAAGCCACTATAGAGAACCGGTTTTATTGTGAATGCATGAAGGAGGTCAGGTTTAATTTGCTTGAACAGCTTAAATAATGTCCATATGACTTTGATCTCGTTAAGTGGATTAGTGCCGTCACGAGTCACACCATAATTGTGATAACGAAAACCTAGGGCTTCATATTCTTCACGCTTTTCTTCATCACCGGTAATGATGTGAACCGTGTAGCCTTTCTCTAAATTATGTTTTGCCAAGCGGAAAAAGTGGGAATGGAAAAACCAAGAGACGTTGACGACATATACAAGCCTCATTCGTTTACCTCATGAAATTTTAAATAAATTATGAGCAGCGGAAAAATAACCACTGCCTAGCCACACATTCAAATTTACAAACAAATAGAGCACGAGTCTGCTCCTACTTTATCAAACCTGCAAATTTAAGAAGAAACAAATTACATTGAATACCTAAAAATGAAGAAATATATAAAATAAAAACTCTCGTATCTTTCAATATATAAGGCTTAAGTACTGCTCGCTTTAGCATATGTTCTTTTAATCCACCTAAATACAAATAGTATGCCGATTTCTTATCTAGAGTCTGTAGTTGCTCAACAGTTGCAAGTCCCTCATCAAACATTTTTGATGATAACAAAGCAAATTCTTGCCCCCAACGACCTGTTTTTGACCACGTCATACTCCCTGCATGCTCACGCCAAATACATACATTTTCATGGCAGTACGCTATCTGCCATTGCTTTGCAATTCTTAGGAAAAAGTCATACTCTTCAACCATTGAAAATCGAGTATCAACCCAATGTCCTAGAGTACTCAAACATTCACGCCGAAACATCACACTAGGAATCATAACCTTATAACTTTGTAGCCAGAGTTTAAAAACACTCCCAGATTGCTGAATATCGTTATAAAACAGTGAACGCTTCCCGGAGTTCTCAATCTCACCATTCGTGTAGACAAGGCCAATTGTATTATCGGTAAATGCATTTACACAAACTTCTAGACGGTTTGGAGAGTAAGCATCATCGGCATCAAGAAAAGAAACAAACTCACCTCTAGTCTTAGCTAAAGCAAGATTTCGCCCTTCCCCTAACGACGTATGAGCGGCTGCATAGAAATACTTAATTCGATCATCATCGTAACTTTTCACTATATCTGCGCTAGCATCCGTTGATTGATTATCCCAAAATATCAACTCAAAGTTTTCATAAGATTGGCTTAGTACACTTTCAATCGTCTCTCTCAAGTAGGTCGCGGAGTTAAAACAATTAATAATAATCGAAACTAAAGGTTTGTTAGTTAAAGAATTCATAAATACTATCTATTACGTAATCTTGTTCTTCATCCGTAAGATCGTTATGTATCGGGAGTGTCAGTAATTGCTCATATATGGCTTCTGTCAATGGAAGCGATGCACCCGTTGAAAACTTACTAAGCAAATGATTCGGCTTGTAATGGATGCCAACTTCAATATTTTTGGCCAGTAAAAAGTTTCGTAGCTCATCACGACGCTCTACTAGAACTACAAAAATATGTGAGACTGTATTTTCATAATCAAGCTTTAAAGGTATCATTTCTGATACGTTTTTTAACGCTGAAAGATACTTATTTGAGATGGCTTGGCGATTCGCCGTGAATTCATCAATACGAGATAGCTGCGCCAACCCTATTGCGGCATTAATGTTACTCATATGATAGCGGAACCCTGGTAGCTCAACATCAAAATCCCAACTACGCTGACCAGCATAACGTTGCTCGGTATCCTTCTTCACTCCTAAAAGGCGCATATCCTTAATATTGTTGATTGTTTTTGCATCAAATGCGACAACCGCACCGCCTTCGCCACACGTAATATTCTTTATGCCGTCAAAACTAAAGCAAATAACATCGCCAGTACTGCCTACTTTTTTCCCCAATGAGTAACATCCGAATGCTTGAGCAGCGTCCTCAATCACCCTAAGATTGTACTCTCTGGCTAAGTCGTAAACCTGTGAGATTCCAAGAGAAGAGCTCGCGTAATGGACAGGCATAATGGCTTTTGTATTTGCAGTGATCCTACTTTTGGCATCCTCAGCATCCAAAAATAGCGTATCCGGATTTACCTCACAGGCAACCGGTATAGCTCCACACGCAGAAATAGCCTGAAAAGAAGCAACATAGGTTAGCGATGGTACAATTACCTCATCACCTGGTTTAACTCCTATAGCTGCCAATGCTATATGAAGCGCTGATGTCCCAGAGTTCACTGCCGCAACATAGTCCGAATCAACCTCTAAAAATGAAGCAACCTCCATTTCAAATTTTTGTGTCTCAGCCCCCATACCTAGGTACTCTTTATCAAGAACATCAACAACCGCTGTTTTTTCAAGGGAAGACATAGAAGATTTAGATAATCTAATTTTATTCATCATCACTCCAATTAAATGGAATATCTTCAAGCGGTTTATTTTCTGCCTCTTGAGGGATATGTTCCATATTTGCAAAGTTCATTAGCAAATTAGTACCACTACCTACACCTTCAAATGCCATCCAGATCCCTTGAGGTACAGTAAGACGACAATAATTTTGCTTGTCAATTATAATCGAAAAGAAACGATGGTGAGTATGACTTGTCAAACGAGCATCATACATAACAAACTTGATCGCCCCTTCAGGAACAACAATATTCATCGTCATCTCGGTGTGTTTTTTCCATCCCTTCACTTGCTTATAGAGAATAGTCGAAAAATAAGCTTCTCCGAAACCATGAAAGCTATCTTCAGAAGCTTTAATTCCATGTAAAACATCCCCCTTGTCAACAGGAATAACCTTCAAAGGAGTAACGATAACACCATCAATTGAACTCATAACCATTGAATATTCTTCTTTTTCGCAATTTTGGCATATTCATTAATTTGTGACTTTGTGAAATCCAACGAATTTTCACCACCTTTATAGAAGTTGACATACCAATCACTCACCAACTGAGTGCATTCGACATAGTTTAAGGTAGCTTCCCACTTTAGGTGAAACAGCGCCTTATCACAGTTTAGTTTTAACAGCCCCGCCTCATGAAAAGGCAGATTATCTGTAACCGTAAACGCTTGTTCTGAATTACTAAAACCCCATTTATCACTCAGGTTAGACAGTAAATCTAACACAGTATGATTTTGTTCCGCTCGAGGGCCAAAGTTAAACTGTTCACCGTTCAGTTTTGGATTATTAGCAAGCTTTTCACCTAGCATTAAATAACCACTTAAAGGCTCCAGAACATGCTGCCAAGGTCGTGTTGCTTCTGGGCAACGAATTTCAACTTTATTATTAGAACTCCATGCGCGAACACAATCAGCTACAATCCTATCAGCCGCCCAGTCTCCACCTCCAATTACATTGCCAGCTCGTCCAGTGACAACCCGTACCTTACCACTATTTATAAAGAATGACTGATGGTACGCATGAAAGATAACCTCAGCAGCACCTTTAGAGCCACTATAAATATCTCTTCCTCCAACTGCATCCGTTTCTTTATAACCCCAAACCCACTCGACATTTTCGTAGCACTTATCACTTGTAATCATGACTACATTACATTCAAAATCGACATTTTTCAGAACATCAAGTACGTTAGCAGTTCCCATAACATTTGTAGATATCGTGTCAAGAGGATCAGTATAAGACAAGGATACTATTGGCTGCGCGGCTAAGTGAAATATAAAGTTTGGCTGGTAATCATTAATTATTTTATCGATAGCGGCTCTGTCACGAATATCAGCAAAATGATGTTGAATTTTATCTTCAATCTTAAGCTCTTCAAACATTGATGGCGATGTTGGGATACCGATAGAAATACCACATACGTCGGCTCCTAACTCCAATAACCAAGTAGTTAACCAAGTACCTTTGAAACCAGTATGGCCCGTGACCAGTACTTTTTTACCACGATAAATATCATTAAACATAATTTACCAACTTTTCCACTTTGCTGTCTGTTTTTCAAGCATGCCTTCAAGATCATTTTTGTCTTTGAGAGTGTCCATACACTTCCAAAATCCTTCATGTTTATATGAAAACAATTCACCAGCTTTCGCTAAATTTTGCAAAGGAGCTTGTTCAAAAACAGTGCTATCGCCCTCAGTAATATAGTCAAATACTTCAGGCTGGCAAACAAAAAAACCACCATTAATCCAAGAGCCATCACCTTTTGGCTTTTCTAAAAACTGAGTGATTTTGTCTCCTTCAATTTCAATGGCTCCAAACCGACCGTCAGGCTGCACAGACGTCATCGTAATAGCTTTTCCATGGCTTTTATGAAATTCTACAAGATCATGAATATTCACATCAGACACACCGTCACCATACGTCAACATAAACGGTTCATCACCAACTATCTCTTGAGCACG
Organism: Vibrio nomapromontoriensis; assembly: GCF_050337205.1. Classification (NCBI taxonomy): domain Bacteria; kingdom Pseudomonadati; phylum Pseudomonadota; class Gammaproteobacteria; order Vibrionales; family Vibrionaceae; genus Vibrio; species Vibrio nomapromontoriensis. Next base: position 45,128 of record NZ_JAKJSS010000017.1, on the reverse strand, counting down.
CTTAACGCGACCACCTGTCATTGAGTTCAAACCAGTATCAACTAATGTGACTTTCCAGGGCTCGGAGGTGTTCTTGTGAATCTGCATTTCGTTATTAGAAAGATCAATCGTTACATTACTCTGATGTAAAAAGTAATTCGCAAAATATTCTTTGATATAGTAACCCTTGTAACCAAGTAAGATTACAAAATCGTTATAGCCATACTGGGAGTACATCTTCATGATGTGCCATAAGATTGGTTTACCACCAAGCTCTACCATAGGTTTTGGCTTTAGTTCTGTTTCTTCACTCAAGCGAGTGCCAAATCCACCAGCTAATAAAAGTACTTTCATTGTTTGCTCTCAATTAAATTAAAAATATTTACTGTATATATCAATTAAGTCTAATTTAGCTCTAGAATTCTTCTCCAACACTTCAAATCTGAATCCAAACATAAATGCTCTTTCGGTAGATTCGAAGTAGTTAGATTCGATAACGCGTAACGCATTTCTTTTGGTGTTGATACAAAATGCACTCCTTCTACTCCTCTCAAAGGTGACACATTAAAAAAATTGTTATTTTCGCAAACTATCGTTGGTAGCCCCATATAACAAGCTTCTAATGAAGCTGCAGTAGCATTGCTAGCAAAAGCTACTGTTGACTCATGCCAAAGCAAACTTAATGCGCTATTGCTAATTTCAATCTGTTCTCTCGACTCCAATTTGTACTTACGCATAATATCTTTTATCGAACAAAATGGATGAGGCTTTACAATGACCTTTGAAAAATGCTCCTTAATATCATCCCAAGATTCGCTTAGCAGTTTTAACTGACTTTCTGTAACCTGAATTTCATAGTCCGTAATAACTAGCAAGGTAGCTTCTTTACAGTCATCTTTCCTCTCCCCGCCTTTGTTTTGAGTCAAGTATAGATTCCTTAGCGACTCAGCGACGAAAACTCGCTCGCTAGGATATTGATAGCATTCCATTTCAGCTTTAGCCGACACCCCATTAACAATTAGAGTGTCGGGTATAGGAGCATCGTCATAACTGAAGTTGTTATCTTTAAAGCCATCAAAAGGCCTTAAGTCGAAAAATTTTCCAGACACATGTTGAAAACCAATTAGCTCCTGATTGGAATGACCTTTCCAAAGATGACATAAAGCACGCTCCCATGCTTGGTTTTCATAAGTATATAGACCACGCACTTTATTCTTGGCAATACCACTTTTTGTAAATGCCTCCTCTAGCAAAGTGTATTGAATACAACCGCCCATAGCTACTTTTCCTCTGATGGAGCTTAACCAATCATTCTCCATCACGCTAAAAAAACAGTTATCACGAAGTATACGACCAATGCAAAAAGACTTTTTAACAAGCGAAATATAACGGCGTAAGATTCTAACTAATACTCTAAACGAACACAGCTCTTCTAAAAATACAATTCTATTGTTCCCTGACAAATTAAAATACTTATCCCTTTCTGCCATCGCAACATTCAAAGATGGTAACTCTTTTGATGGAATAAATAGCATTAACCAAATGACAAACTGGTCACCCTCACACAATAAATCATCTAACCCAGACCAGTATCCGGATCGAACCTTTCCTTTTTTAAATTCTGAATAATCAATGTTTCCAGAATAAGTTATGACGGAAAAATTGGGTTTATAATCAGACTCTAATTGTGTTTTCTTTAATATAGCCGCCCTGCTTTGATATATAAATCGTAGAAAATAGGCAGAAGCTACTACCACATTTGGAAGAGTGAATTTTAAAGTACTAATTGATAGTTTCTGACGTTTAAATTCCACTCTTAAATTTTCTCTTTCAACCTTAAACTTAAAGTACTGCTTTAGGTATATATCTGATGATAAAACAATGATCTCATCACCATAATAAGAATCCAACATGTTATCTAAAAGCAACAGTTTAAATACAGCGTGTATATCACCACTCTTAAAAATGCTTTTCTCAGACAATAAAGTCATCCACCAAAAAGAAAAGTCATCAAATACTGTAAGATGTTTTTTTACACTCTCGCCATTAACCCTACACTCGCTTAACTCATGAACTTTTGATATATAAAGGCGTTTTAATTCATCCCCATTCTCATCAATCATTTTAGGTATTGAAAGCCCTCCTTCCTCTACAGGACCATCCCAACATATTATTTGAGCATCATGACCTTCCCAGGAATCTTTCTCATCAAGAATTATCAAAGGATTTTTAGATAAAGTGGTATTAAACATTGGCATAAAACAACTTGGTTATATTAACGGATACTTATTAAAACCTTTAACAGGTCATATTTAAGAAAGATCTAGACAAAAAGCACCAACTACGTCTAAATTATTGTTATTCAATACAATCCATTCCCCCCCAGAATTGCATCCCTATGAAGTTTCATTTGGTACTAGCTGTCGTCATCTTCATTATAGTATTTATAAGTTCACTTCGAGTTAAAGAAAATAATTTTGGAAAAAGTAGTACAATTAACATTATGAATAAAGTATAGATGAAACCCGAGAGTAAAAAGTTAGTCAAAGGGCTGTACATAACAACGTAAACTGAAGAAGCATAAGCTATAAAGCTAAATGAAATAATAACACAAATTTGATGTTTTAAAAAATATATCAGCTTCAACCCTAAGAGTTTTGAGTTAAAGAACAACTGGACATTCACGCCTATGAGCTGTGTAATCAACATTTTTGCAGCTAAGCCTAAAGCACCTAAATTAAATACCCAAACAAATAACACAGTTAAAATAAGACCCAAAAGCATACTAAAAAGCCCAATATTACAATACAGCTTAGTTTGGCCTGTTGCATAAAATATGGAGCCACTCAGTTGACCATAAGTTTGATGTATTGGATAGAAGGCCATAACCATTAATACCAACTGTGCCCCTTTAAATTCCTCATCAGTAAATATAGTAAGCACATTCTCACTTTGAAAAGAAATAAATATAGAAAAGTAAGCAGCAATACTAAACAACATTGGAATGTAACGTCGAAAAGTATTCGCCATTCCAGTTATATCACTCAACTCGAAAGATCGGCTGAATTCTCTTGTAATTATTGGTGTCATTGCTCCTGTAAATATAAAACACATTGCCGCAAGTGAGTAAGATAAGCCGTAATAACCAGTCTGTAATGAACCACTGGATTTTTGCAATATCCAAATATCAAACAAACCAACCAAAAGTGTCATTGTACTATAAAAAAACAATGGTTTACAGTAAGAAAAGAACTCACTCAATGTATACTTAAACCCTTCAAAATCACATGAAAAAGCTTTACTACAAATAACACCTTCTTTTAACAGAAAAAACAAAACACAAGTAATAAAAACAATCAATGTAATCGTTTGGAAATATAAGTATATTTTTATCGTTAATGAAAAGCAACCAATCAAACCTAGAAGAGCGCACAGTGATACTAGCTTGTATATAACTTTTATACCTTCTACAGGAACAGTCAATGCAAATGCATCACCTACCTTTGTGCAAACCTGAGAAAACCAAGTAAGGAATGCAAAGCTGATACCTAAGTATATATATTCTATTGATATACCTGGGAGTACATATTCATTGAAATTAAGCAGATTAGATATGTAGAAAAAGCCAAGTAGGCTTACAAGCAGTACTAAAGAATAAAAGCCATACCAACCAATAAGTTGCTTTCGTTTCGAATTTGCAGATAGCTTTGTAAAAAATGCTATAGAGCTACTCGCATCTAAGAAACTCATTACCTTAGTGAAAAACTGCTGGATATAAACAAGCTGCCCATAAGCAATAGGGCCCACCGCCTTCGGAATTATTGCAACCATGATGATGCTAACTATTCCGCTCACAAGGCTTGCCATTAGTTTCACCAAGTATCTTTTCTTTAATGTGGGTTCAGTCATTTAGTAATTCGTTCATTAATATTTTACCATTGCTGTCATTATCAGACCGATTGCTAATATACTTAATAGTATAATCCCTGTAATTGTTTTCACCCTTATTTACACAATAAACAAAATCAATAATATCAGCATTATTAATATCAACTTCAATATCAACAATTTTCTGACAAGTTTCTTTCGCCATTAACTCTACCTGCTCAGTCATTCCAAGGCTTCTTATCTCATTTGAGCATAAGAATAATATTGGCTTATTATGAATTACGCTAAAATTAATTGCAGTGGAGTAATGCGTCATAGTAAACTTAGACTTGGATATAATGTCACTACTACTTCCAAAATAAACTTTTCGTCCATTATAATAGTCACTATAATTATCTAAGGACGTACTTCTTGGATGAGCTAAAATCACAACCTCACACTTCACTTTCGACTCTAACCTAGAAAAAAACACATCCATTTTTTTGTAATAATCAGCCCCATCTATATTATTGATTATATTATGAAATTTAAAATCAGGATGATGTGGTATCATTTGATCTATAAACACAATATAGCGTTCACTCGCAGAGTCAACAGCGCTATCGTTAAGTAATTCAAGGTTATAGTCATAACAATGACAAATTATCGTTTTTTTATTTCCTACCTTATTAACTGATATGTAGAAGTCATATCTATCCACACAAAAATAAACTTTGTTAATAAGTTTTGTTAACAAATCACGAGGTGATGCAATTATATCTTTTAGTTTTTTAAATCTCGCATTCCGACCTCGCGCTACTGGAATTGGACCTAACATTTGACATCCAAATTCCTTGCAATTACTTCTAATAGCTTGAAATAAGTTCTTGCCAAGAAAACCTACAGAAATAAATACTGCATTATTCCCATTCCTCCTAACCTCTTGTTCAACCTCAAATAAAGACTTCAATAAAAAAACTTCAACATCAAATGAATCGCTTTCACTATTATCATTAAAAGAAATGTGAGGGAATGCGATTTTAGACACATCAAATACTTTCACAACCACGTCAGACTTAGTCAGCTCTTCTATAGAGAATCGAACATAGTCTCTCTTTTGTAATGGCGAAGAAACAATAAAAATGACAGATTTCATTTTTCACCTACTCGATAAAATCACTCAAATATAAAAAACAAATTATCAACTATATGCTACCTCTATTATGTTCATATAAGAACTCAGCCATTTTGAAATCTATTTCATTGTCTATATCTATCGAGTATTCATTAGGCATCTTATATGCGTAAGTATCATCCCTAAATGCCCCTTCCCCTTCTGCTAATAATTTCTCAGTGTTATAAGCATATATTGCACCATTTAAACGGTATGACAACTGTAGATCTTGAGAGCGTTTATTATCATCAGTTCGAATAAAATTCTTCATCGAGCCATCACTTGGTAATACATTTGCCCACTGAGGAGGATGCTCGCAAGGAGTTACTGAAACAATTGAAAATGCAGATTTATTCTCTAGTAGCTCAATCGCCTCATCGATGTGTCGCCTATTACGAAAAGGGGAGGTTGGTTGCAGTAACACGATAATATCCACACTTCCTTTTAATTTTTTTATGGTATAAAAAAGTACGTCTTTAGATGTAGCAGTGTCTGTTGATAGATAGTCAGGCCTTAGTTCCGGTACTTCTACATTAAACTGGGCAGCCACATCCGCAATTTCTTGATCGTCAGTACTAACAAACACTTCATCAATATAGCTACTATTCAGTGCAGCATCAATTGTCCACCCAATAAGTGGCCGCCCTCCTAGTGGCAATATATTTTTCCTCGGTAAACGCTTACTGCCCCCTCTTGCAGGAATAAGTGCTACTACTCTTTTACCATTAATCATAAACCTAACCCTAATGATAGTATATCGACTTGAGCTCTGTTGAAGTCATCCATACGTCCTATGTCTAACCAATACTCATGAATAGGAAACATTAGGACTTTTTCTCTTTCTTTCATATGCTGCTCTAACAGAGTCGGCATATCAATATTATAGTTTTTTGGGACAGAGTTTATAATTCGAGGAGATACTACGTAAATACCAGCATTAACAAAGAATCGTTGAACGGGCTTTTCAACCATGCTTGTGATTTTATTACCTTCTCCATTAATTACACCATAAGGGATTTGATAGTCATACTCTCGAACACACATAGTTGCGTCAGCATCATTTTCTAAATGAAACTCTAGTAAACGATTAAAGTCTACTTTGGTTAACACATCCCCATTAATCATAATAATTGGCAACTCTTTAGGAAGGTCATCTGGTAACAACCCTAAAGCTCCCCCAGTACCTAAAGGCTGCTCCTCATGAACATATCGAATAGACACTCCATACTCATCGCCATTACCAAAGTGATCTTGGATTTGTTCTGGCATATAGTGTGTTGATATATAGAAGTTCACAAAGCCAGCCTTAATAAAACTTCGTATAACTGTTTCCAAAATAGGCTTATCACCAATTTTGAGCATCGGTTTAGGGCAAGTATCAGTTAAAGGACGTAAACGAGTTCCAAATCCCCCAGCCATAATAAAGACAGGGTTAGCTAGCTCGGGGTGGCTAAGTGCATGTTGAAGTGTCTCTAAACCAACAACGACTCCGTTATCATCAATTAACGGTATGGATAAAATCTCTTTAGACTCCATTACCGAAATCAGATCATAGCAAGGCGTCTCCAACTTTGCGACGATGGGCTGCTTATTCATCACCTCAACTACTTCCGTTGTTAAAGGAAGATTTTCAAGCAACCCTCTTCGTATATCGCCATCGGTCAGCACACCTAGTAGCTTCTTATTTTCGTCAACCACAACGGCAATTCTTAATGCTTCTGTATTGATCACTTTCAGAGCTTCGATCAACGTTGTTGATGGCTGAATTAGAATTTTTTTCCAACTATGGCTCATATAATTACCTAGAGTTATTTTTGCTCGTTATTTATCTATGTCATAAAACGATTTTCGAGTCAGCCCTTTCAAATCTAGCGATTTGATAATCTCGATGACCTTACCAGAGCTGTTTCCATCACCATATGGGTTAATAACATTAGGCAGTAATCGAATAAAATCATCCGAGTACACTTTGTCTAAGGCAAGTAAGAGCTCATCGGTACTCGCATCAATATTCATCGTGTTATCAGCAATGACACGACCTTTCTGCCTATCGCCGATATTAATCGTCGCTGTTTTAAAAGAAGGAACTTCCCAAATTCCACTCGAAGAGTTTCCAATCACCGCATCAACAAATTGTAAGGCCGATAAATAACGAAGCTGTCCAAGAGAAGAAAAAACGATGGCTTTATCTGTATTCTGAGCGCAGTATTCATCAATTAATTGATTTATCGCTCTTCCGCCTACATCTGCATTCGATTTCGTAAATATAATAAGTGTATCTTCTTGGCAATCAAGTGCTGACAATATCTCTTCAAAGTCAGCCAGAGTCTCTTCAATTGAGTTTGAAGTCACTGGATGGTAAGTAAAAAGTAAGTTTTTCTTCTTCAACTGACAGCCAATAGAATCTTCAAACTCGTCTCTACCTAACAACTTCATACTTAGGAGGTTATCTAAACCGATTTCTCCTACAGTGAAAACTGTACTAGGTTGCTCTCCCATTTGAATAACGCGATTTGAATATTCTTTCATTGCAGTGAAGTGAACATTTGAGAGCTTAGTCAAAGCATGACGAATTTGATCGTCAATTGCACCTTCGGTTAGCTCACCTCCACTGACATGAGCTATGGGTATCCGTGCAATATTAGCTGCAGACGCTATCGGGAGTAATTCATAACGGTCACCAACAATAATCAAAATATCAGGTTTGAGTTCATCAAATGCTTCTGCGAAGCTAATTTGAGCTAACCCCATAGCCTTACTAACACCAACAGGGGAATCTGAAGACAGTAATATCTCAATCTTTTTTGATACTTCAAAACCATCCGCTTCAATTTGATTCTGGGTATAACCAAATTCATGCGACAAATGGCTTCCAGTCGATATTAGCTGGAGCTCTAAATCAGAATCTAACTGAATTCTACGGAGTAAACATCTTAGCGCTCCGTATTCAGCTCGAGTTCCCGTGACCACACAAATCTTTTTTATCATATAAGTTCTCCAACTTTATATGACTTGCGAGCTGGAGTACCAATCACTTCATTCCAACGGCTAGGCGCTAAACCGCCACCTGGCCTCATGATAGAGAGCATGTCTTCAGTAATTGCTGTTCCTTCCATAATATCAACAGCGGCTACAATGCTCTTCCTTACTATCTTTCGATTTTCTTTCTCGATCGCAGTAGGTACCTTAAAACCATGCCCCAAAGCGACATCAACATTTCGTATCGCTCGAACCATAGCTGTTAATTGTTCAGGACTAAGGCTTGCTTTATGATCCGGGCCGGACATGTTCTGATCAAGCGTAAAGTGCTTTTCAATTATAGATGCGCCTAGCGCAACTGCAGCAACAGAAACTTCAATTCCCAACGTATGATCTGAATAACCGACTTGGATACCTGGGAAAGCTTGTTCTAATGTCTTCATCGCTTTCAAGTTTACATCTTCGGGTGCCGTCGGGTAATCGGTAGTCGCATGTAAAACAGTAATCTCAGATAGCAATACCCCCTCTTCAACTAAAACACTTAAGGCTTGCTCAACTTCTGCGAGATAGCTCATTCCGGTAGAAAGAATTACTGGCTTTTTAAATTGTGCAATATGGCGAAGAAAAGGAATGTTTGTTAACTCTCCAGAACCAATTTTGAAAATATCTTGTAGGCCATCTAAAAAGGTTGCGCTTTGCTCTTCATCAGGAGTCGACATGAATGTAATTGCTTTATTATCACAGTAGTCTTTGAGCTCAAAGAAATCATCGTAGCTCAATTCAAGACGTTTCAGCATTTCAAACTGGGTTTCTTCTCGTTGAGTATTCTCCACTTGATACTCAGCCATTTTTGCATCTTCAGTGACGAGCAGCTCTGTTTTCCAAGTTTGAAATTTTACAGCATCAACCCCAGCCTCTACCGCCGCGTCAATCAATTTCTTAGCTAGACCAATGTCACCATTATGGTTAACACCTGCTTCTGCGATAATAAAAGTCTTGTTTGTCATAGTTACCTCTAAGCTCGATATAACTGGAATAATTTCGGAGTAGTAGAACCTTTACTTTGATCAATCCACATTTGATTCAACATCTGGCGCTTTTCGGGTAAGAAATCTAACCCCGCAATATAAAATGGCATCGTTAAGGGAGAGAATTTCGACTTAAACTTGAACAGACTGTCGTCAGGAGAAGATGTTCGACCTCCACCTAGCATCATGTAACGACAACCTTGGCTTTTAGCATGTTCAAAAGCGGCATCAAGTAGCAAATAATTGCCATTTTCCTTAGCGATGCCCTGATTATTAGCAGACAAGTGGTAGTGCGCGAGCTCTTTACCACACATGAAAAAGCCCACTGAAGCGTATGTACTTTCTTTCTTTGTGGCGAGTAAAGACACACCATCTAAAGCATTCAAATCATTGAAGTAGTTTTCTTGGAAGTAAAAAAAGTCACTGGCTGAGTTTTTCTTCATTGTTTCGTAGTACATCTCCATAAAATCAGAGAGTTGTACTGATGTTGTATCGACAGATAAGTTTTTCTCTGCTTTCTTAACGATGTTTCTTGTTGTTTTTGAGTATAATTTTCGGCGCTCTTCTGTATTCTTTACTAGGTCAACAATAACGACTTGGCGCTCAGGGAAATGCATGTCAAATAACGACGGCATTTCACCGACAGTATTAAAAGGGTGAAAACGGATGAACTCGCACACAATGTTCTGAGCTTTACAATGCTCTCTGTAAGCACTAAATGCACGCTGTAAAAATAACGTATCTGAAGAGTTAGAAATTGGACCTCCGTAACCGTAAGGTGTTTCTAAGTCATACAACTCTTCAGTTATATTCTGCCCTGCAACACTTCGGATTGGACGTTTTAAAGCACTAAACCGAACATAAGAGCTATCCTCATCATACTGAAATCCAAAATGTTCACCATCGCCTTCATATAGCGCAGAGTATTCTCGCTGGTAGTATATGTCTGACGGCAAATCTGTTATGGCAATATTCGTCATCATTCAGCTCTAAGAATTGGAGTACTAGGTAAATTAACCAAATGCGCTTCAATAAACTCAGAATGAGTTAGATCGCCACACATGGCATTTTCAAACATTGGTAAACGATGCATTAACTTCCAGATTGGGCGAGTCATGACACCAGCAGCATTCGTCTCTTTCAGTATCTGTTCGCGTAGTTCAACATCAGGGCAAATAATGGCATTCAACCAGTAGTTGGATTTAGCGTACTTGGGTTCGACAACAAACTTAATGTCAGTCCCTTCAAACAGACTGATGTATTGATTAGCAAGACTGCGTTTTTGAATAAGGTATTGCTCAATCACTTCCATCTGCGCACAACCAAGCGCTGCATTCAGATTTGGCATGCGGTAGTTAAAACCTGGCTCATCATGGAAAAATTCATAAGGATGAGGAACTTTTGCTGTCGTAGTGACATGCTTGGTTCGTGCTCCTAGTTCTTGAGTTTTACATAGAACCATACCTCCACCACCAGTGGTAATGATTTTGTTGCCATTGAAGCTGACTGCACTAACATCACCAATAGTACCCGTGTGCTGACCTTTATAGAAAGAACCTAGACTTTCTGCTGCATCTTCTACTAGAACAAGATTCCATTTCAGGCAAACTGCAACCAGCTCATCAAGCTCTACAGGGTGACCAAAGGTATGCATAGGGACAACCGCTTTAATTCGTTTGCCTGTATTCTTGTGAATACACCCCGTCTTGGTTACTTCAGCATGCTCACTTAAGAATGCATCCACAGCTTTGGGGCATAGGCCCAAGCTTACTGGCGAAACATCCACAAAAATAGGCTCGGCACCCATATGATAAAGAGCGTTACAAGTTGCAACGAAAGTCAGAGCTTGTGTGATAACAAGGTCTCCTCGTTGAACATCAGCCATGTACAAGGCCGCATGTAGAGCTGCAGTACCATTGACTGTCGCTACCGCTTTAGCCGCACCTGTATACGCTTCAATCTTTCGCTCAAAGTCATCAACAAATTTACCAACGCTAGAAACAAAAGTGCTTTCAATCGTTTCCATAACATAAGCTTTTTCATTGCCATTAAACGTTGGGGCGTGCAACGGAATGAATTCATTAGTTCTATAAGTATCTCTAACAAATTCAACAATAGATGTCGCTTTCATTACTTACTCCGCTTACATCTTACTATCGAGGTATTTACCCGTTTCTTTGTGCCCGAAATCAGGGATCATGGTAAAGAATAGTTTTACAATTTGATCCTTAGTCCAAGCTTTCTCGCCTTTCATCGCTAAAATGCTGTCTTCGAATAAGGTTAGTAATTCTTGGTCATAAAGTGGGTCGTTTTTAATGATTCCAAGATTTGCAAATCGAGACATGTCCAACTCTTCTTTATCCGTGAAAAACTCCTCAAAGTCTTTCTCACCCGTTGTATCGCTAGCAGTGAACAAACATGGCCACTTTCCTTGTTCGGGAAGTGTATGAGCCAATTGTCGAGCTTCTTCTTCTGTTTCACACAAGTGAGGCTCATAGCCAAGTTGCTCTAAATATTTCACAGCAATATCAGCAAACGAAATAAGATGAAGTGCTTCACTCAACTTAGGAAAGAAAATGTCACGATTTTCACCAAAAATACAAGACATTAGACAGAGCTCACCTGACTCTTGAGGTGTCACGAAGTAACGCTTGATATCGTTTGGAGCTACAATAGGCTGGCGTTTTTGAATACGCTGGTTGAATCCATGCAGCAATGACCCGTCCGAAAAAGCAACATTGGCAAAACGGGCTGTTGAGATCGCCATCTGCTCACTTTTTCGCATTAGGAACATTTCCATAATGCGTTTAGAGGCACCCATCATATTTACCGGATTTGCAGCTTTATCTGTTGAGACACAAAAGTACTTTTTAACACCCTTATCAATCGACTGTTGAATGGTTTTATCTGTATTCAATACGTTTACATCGATCATGCGCATCAATGTATAAGGATCTTTTTCACTTCTAACATGCTTAAGTGCGGATAAGTTCAGTACATAGTCGAACTTGCCATCCGCTTTAATGAACGCATCGTACTCCAGAGAACCGATGTCTAATGCGAATGTCTGAAAGTCGCCATCGATGTAACCAAATGAGCTGCGGATGTCTCGTACCAATTCAACCGTGTTATTTTCGCTAATATCAACAACATGTAATTTTAGGGGATGACGTTTAAAAATTTCTTTGGTTACAGCCTGCCCAATAGAACCTGCGCCGCCAAGAACTAGGAATCTTGATGATGACACTGCTTTCAAAAGCTTTTCTTCATGAAGCTTCAAGTCTTGAGTGAATAAGTGCTGGCTTCTACCGATAAGAGAAAGTAAATTGTCCATTTTATAGCCTTATATTAACCAATTTTTCGATTACAGCATCAACATCACTTGGAACATCGACAGCTAGAGAACCTGAATCAACTTCAATAATATCCACCTCATAGCCTGACTCTAGAAAGCGTAGTATCTCAATATCCTCAACTTGCTCATGGTACGTTTTTTCTTTATTACTGTAGAAAAATGCCAGCTGCTCTTTTGAAAAAGCGTAAATGCACACCTGTTTGTAACCAAATTTATACTCACCTGTTTTAGTCAGAGGAATACCAGCTCGACTCATATAGAGTAACTTGCCAGACTGGCTAAATGTGACTTTAGGGACAGTAAAAGATCGAAACTCTTGTTCTGAAGTGATAGCGCACATAGCGTTAGTGACATTACCACTCTTCAAGAATGATTCAATTACAGCATTGATGTCATCCGGGTTAATAAGCGGCTCGTCACCTTGAACATTAACAATAAAGTCACAGTCAAGCTGCAAGTTCGCTTCTGCAATACGATCTGTGCCGGTCAAACACTCCGATCTTGTCATCACCACTTGACCGCCAAAGCTATCGACCGCACTTTGAATACGAGCATCATCCGTCGCTACGTATACTCGATCTTGACCTACAGCTAAGCAACAACGTTCCCATACTCGCTGTATCATTGGCTTACCACAAATATCTACCAATGGTTTACCAGGGAATCGGCTTGATTCGTAACGTGCGGGAATGACGACTGCGAAAGTTATCTCATTGCTCATTATTATAGCCCCATCATTGAGAAATCATTGATAATCAAATACTTATTAATCTCACACTGCTTAATCATCTTCTCTTTCACATTGGAATAAGGTGAGTAAAATACAAAGTCGATGCTGTTCTGCTGTGCTGACAACATATCGGATTCCGCATCACCAAACATAACTGCATTGGTGTTTTTTTCTTGCTCAAGAATACGTTGGATAAGCTCAGCTTTTGGTACTGGAGAACCAAATACACCATCAAAATGAACATCTAGACCTCGCTGAACAAACACATCTCTTAACTCATTTTGCTCAGAACCACTAGCAACATATCGCTTACCCTTGCATTGCGTTAGAAATACTAGAAAGCCGGGCGTCAACTCTGCTGATAAATATAAGATGCGACACTGTTTGGAGAAGTCAGCCAAAATTAACTGTTCAAGCTCGTCTTTTTGATCTTCTTCAATACCAAGAATAGCGTTTAGAAAATGTTCGATATGGTGAAAGCGAGACTTGCCAAAATTATGACGGAAATAATCAATACATTCAGCAATGCGCTCCTCTGCTGAAAAATGTACCTCCAACACACTTTTCATAGCTTCGACTTTCAATTGGTTGGAGTCTAAAATTACCCCATCACAATCAAAAATGTATACCTCATATTTACTTAACAGGGGCATAAATAGAGCCTTTCGCTATCGGATAACTAGTTGGGGTCAGGGATTTGATTTCTAAACTTTTCTCATGAGCGTGATAAAGATTCAAGATTTCTACCATTTCTTGTTGACGAACGTCATCTTGAGCATAGCCGTCAAAGCCAACCACTGAAATAGAGCTCACTTTAGACTCTAACAAAGCACCAAGAATATACGCTGTAGTGATGTCATACGGCGTTGTTGTGTAAGTACCCCAGGTAGTAAAAGTCTCTTTCATAACTTCTAGACCGTAGTCAATTAGATTAACACCATCAAGCTCTGTCAATTCATCTACTGTGAAACGACATTTTGGTAAGATGATAGGTTTATCTAACTCTTTATAATGTTTTGACTCTGACAAAAATTTTGAATTATGAGAAATCACATAATAATCAATAAGCTCCGGGGCTACATGAACGGTTGTATTGATTGAGATAACGATAGGTTGAACGTCTTTAATATACATCTCAATCGCTGATGCGTACTTCTCTGTATTGGGGGCTTTCGCAATGACAAGTACATCTTTACCATCGAACAAGCCTTGCATGTCTTGGCCACCAGTGACTTCTACTTTACTGTCAGTGAAGTTCAGCGCAGTATCAAGTACTGCACCGTTGTAAGATGTTGTACCTTCTAGCTTACTTAAATAGTCGATCGCGCCAATGATTTCATCTGTTCCATAGTGAGTGCTAGATAAAAGGTTCTGAATGTAAGTTGGGTGTACGTCATTCTGAGCACCTAGGAAGTAAAGCAAGTTACTACCCCAACCGTATTCTTTTTGCATAGCTTCAAAGTGACGAATAACCAATTCATAGATTGGTTTAGGTTGGTACTTAGACTCCCCTTTATCTAAGTAGGCCAGAAGACTCTCAGTTTGGGTGTTACCTGCTCCACGCCCCATACCAGTCACTGTTGTATCAAGCCAAGATACACCAACTTCCATTGCTGATAGCGTGTTATCTAGACCTTTACTCATGTTATTGTGAGTATGGATACCCATAGGGCCCGTCCAGTATTTACGAAGTGCGCTTACGATACGTCGCACTTCTTGACCATCCATATTGCCAAGTGAGTCAGCAAAGTAAAGGACATCCAGCCCTTCCCAACTTGCTACTTGGCAAGCCTTATCGGCAATCACACTGTCCGCTTTACCGCCTGCTTGCATGAGGTTGAAGCCTACGATATAGCCTAGTTTTTTAAGACGAGCAACAATAGGTGCAGAGAACTCAACTTCATTGAAGTGCGCAGCAACTCGTACTAAATCAACTTTGCTGTTGATTGCTGGAACAAAAAGCGCATCAACCGCTTCGGCGATTGATAAACTTGACTCTAGGATAGTTTTAGCATCTACCATCACACCATAAGTTGGGCCTTCAGGCAGCGTTAAAGAGTTGATGAAACTTTCAGTCGTGTAAGCAAACGCTCCCAAGAAACCAGATTTAGGAAAATTACGTAAGCCTAACTCAACGTAGTCAATATTCGCACTTGCTACACTGTTAAGGTATTGCGTTACGACCTCTGGCTCAAAGTCCCAGTTATTATAATAACCACCATCACGAAGGGTACAATCTAGAATGGAGAAATTCATATCACTTATCTCTGTGTAAATTTTCGTATTTCATCTCAGTCGTTTTAAGCCCTAAGACACTATTATTTATATGGAGGCAATCTAATTTCGCCTACAGAACACAACGGTCTGAACCTTACGAAACTCTCTGTAGCCTCTTCCGCTCTTTTCAGTAAGCGCCTTAATCTTAGAGGCGAATAGCTTTCGAAAGTAGCAAGCCTTGCTGATCCTTATGTGAAAGTAACGGTCCATCGACTAAAGGCCATTCAACCCCAACCTCCGGATCACTCCAAAGAATCGAATGCTCCGCGCTAGGGTTATAATAATCCGTACACTTATACACAAACTCGGCTTCATCACTGGTCACATAAAACCCATGGGCAAACCCTTCCGGCACCCAAAGCTGACGCTTGTTTTCTGCAGACAAATACACCCCAACCCATTGACCAAACGTAGGTGAGTCTTTGCGGATATCCACTGCGACATCAAACACTTCACCGGAAACAACACGCACTAGTTTTCCTTGGGTATTTTCAGTTTGGTAATGTAGGCCGCGCAAGATACCTTTACTGGACTTAGAATGGTTGTCTTGCACAAACGGAGTTGGCTTGCCACCAGTAACTAGCTCTTCAAATTTCTTTTGCTGCCAGGTTTCCATAAAGAAACCACGCTCATCACCAAACACTTGTGGTTCAATTATTTTTACTTCTGAAATATTGGTATCAATAACTTTCATGACAATTTACACCTAGCAGTACGCTTTTATATTTTTTAGAGCCTGATTCCAGTCACTTGGTTTAATACCAAAGACGGATTCGATTTTACTGCAATCCAAACGTGAGTTTGCAGGGCGTGGTGCTGGAAGCGGGTACTGGTCTGCGGTAATTTCATTCACAACCGGCAGGGAATTTAATGCCCCCAGCTCTCCGGCAGAAGTAAAGATTGCTTTGGCAAACTCATACCAGCTAACGTGAGGTGCACCGGAGAAGTGATACACACCAAAAATATCCGCGGCGCCACGCTGAAACTCGTCCATCATTGTGATGAGTGCCGTTGCAATATCACCCGCGTAAGTCGGACCACCGAATTGATCACCGATAATGCCAAGCTCTGAACGCTCTTTACCTAACCTCAGCATGGTTTTCACAAAGTTGTTACCATGTTCCCCAAACACCCAAGCGGTGCGTAAAATCGCATAGTTTGAGCACGTATCAGCCACAGCTTGTTCGCCTGCTAATTTACTTTGCCCATAAACACTGGGAGGGTTGGTCACGTCTGCCTCAGCGTAAGGCTCAGATTTCGTGCCATCAAAAACGTAGTCGGTTGATATGTGTAACAAGACCGCGCCACACTGTTCTGCGGCCTGTGCTAAATATCGCGGTCCGTCTCGGTTAATCGCATAACTTAGATCAACTTCGTCTTCCGCTTTATCCACCGCCGTGTGAGCGGCCGCATTAATAATGGTGTCCGGTTGAAGCGCTTGAACAACAGCGTTAACCTGATCTTCGTTGGTAATATCAAGATCCGCCCTATCATAGGCAACCACCTCGACATCCGCTCTTTGTGACAACAGCGTGACTAAGCAATGCCCAACTTGACCATGTGCGCCAGTAATTAATACCTTTTTCATCTTCAGTGTCATCGTGACGTCTTCTTACGCTTCTCTTCAACCAAACGCGCCAGATACTGACCATATTCATTTTTCATCATTGGTTTCGCGATGCTGAGCACCTCATCATCACTCAGCCAGCCATTGCGCCAAGCAATTTCTTCCAAACACGCAATCTTCAACCCTTGAATATTTTCAATGGTTTGAACAAAAGAAGACGCTTCATGCAAGCTTTCATGTGTGCCCGTATCAAGCCATGCAAAACCACGGCCTAACAATTCAACGTTCAGAGACCCGTCTTCAAGGTACATTTGGTTTAATGTGGTAATTTCTAGTTCACCACGCTCAGAAGGCTTAACTTGCTTGGCCCATTCCACCACACGGTTATCATAGAAATACAAGCCCGTAACCGCATAGTCTGACTTAGGCTGAGTTGGCTTTTCTTCAATCGATACCGCTTTCATGTTGTCATCGAACTCTACAACACCAAAACGCTCCGGGTCTTTCACTTGATAACCAAAGACACTCGCCCCGCACTCGCGGCTCGCGGCATTTTTTAGGGTTTGTGAGAATGATTGGCCATAGTAGATGTTGTCACCTAACACCAAACAAACTGAGTCATCACCAATAAACTCTTCACCAATAATAAACGCCTGCGCTAACCCATCTGGGCTTGGCTGAACCTTGTACTCAAGATTGATACCGTAATCGGAACCATCACCAAGTAGACGCTGAAAACCAGCTTGGTCTTCTGGTGTAGTAATGACCAAAATGTCACGAATACCGGCAAGCATCAGTGTCGAAATCGGGTAATACACCATTGGCTTGTCGTAAATAGGAAGGAGCTGTTTAGAGGTACCGCGAGTCAAAGGGTACAAACGAGTGCCAGAGCCACCCGCGAGAACAATGCCTTTCATGCGAAATCGGTCCTTGGTTCTTGGTGCTCGGTCCTAAGGAGGAGCCTTAATACAGAGCACTGAAATAAATGAAGTTGGTTACTTTGTGCCTAGGCGCTCACCAGAATACGAACCATCTAAAACACGAGTCCACCATTCACGGTCGTTTAAATACCATTCAACGGTTTTTCGAATGCCTGATTCAAAGGTTTCCTCTGGCGTCCAACCAAGCTCACGCTCAATTTTAGAAGCATCGATCGCGTAGCGCACATCATGTCCAGGGCGGTCAGTCACATAAGTAATAAGGTCTTGATACTGTGAAATGCCTTGTGGTTTATTCGGAACCAATTCTTCTAACAAGGTACAAATGGTTTTCACGACTTCAATATTAGCTTTTTCATTATGACCGCCAATATTGTAGGTTTCTCCCACCACGCCTTCCGTCACTACTTTATAAAGGGCGCGCGCATGGTCTTCCACAAACAACCAATCACGAATTTGCATGCCATCACCATACACAGGAAGAGGTTTACCTTCTAAGGCATTCAAAATCATGAGTGGGATCAGTTTTTCTGGGAAATGGTACGGACCGTAGTTGTTAGAGCAGTTCGTCACTAAAATAGGGAAACCGTAGGTTCGCCCCCATGCTCGTACTAAATGGTCTGACCCGGCCTTACTTGCCGAATAAGGGCTGCTTGGCTCATAAGAGGTCTCTTCGGTGAATAGATCGTCCGTACCTTCTAAATCGCCATACACTTCATCGGTAGAAATATGGTGAAATCGAAATGCCGCTTGCTGGTCACTGTTTAGGGTTTTCCAGTATTGGCGAGCAACTTCAAGCAGATTAAAAGTCCCTACAAGGTTGGTTTGAATAAACGCAGCAGGACCATCGATAGAACGATCAACGTGCGACTCTGCCGCTAAGTGCATCACGGCGTCAGGCTGATGCTCAGCAAATACGCGCTCTAGCGATGGTAAATCACAAATATCAACTTGTTCAAAGACATAGCGAGCATTGGACTCAGTATTAGGCAGAGATTCAAGGTTACCTGCATAGGTCAATACATCAACATTCACAACACTGTCTGCGGTATTCGCCAAAATGTGTCGAATAACCGCGCTGCCAATAAATCCTGCACCGCCCGTAACCAATATCTTCATATTCTACCTTATTATTAAGCACGCTACCGCCCTTGGGTTACGCTCCCAAAGGCCATATTCCTGCGATTTAATATTAAACCTTAGTGTTTAAACTACACGCTACATCTAAGGTTAAACTGCCCAAATTGTACCTGACTTCATTGTTGAGTGCGATACATTATCCCAACGCCAAATTGACGTTTAACACTAGTATCTACCTGATAAGTTTAGTTGAAAGAAGCCGCTCGGTCATTTTACTCACTCATGCCTCTTTATCCTACGTTTCACTAATCATGAAATGTCATTGCTTACGATGTTTACGTATCCAACATTAGCCATTTAACTCATATCTCTTGGTGACTAGGTTTATGGCACTGACGTTCTCTCCCTAGACAATAAAAGCCAAAGACGATACATTAACAATTACGCAACAAATCTAACACGCACAACACGAAGAATAGCCATTTCCGCATAGGCAATATAATAAAGGCTATAACGCATCGCCTCATCACAGACCGTTATCAAGGAAGATTTATGGATTGTAGCTCTCTGACTTTATGGGTAAACCTACCCGATACCCGATTTGCCCTTGCTTGGGGACCAATAGAAGATCCTAAAGCGTCTAGCGTATGCTGGAAAAGCATCGACAATGACTCAACGCCAACCACCAGCCAGTTCGTACTTGAGCTCAAAACAAAGCAGGGCCAAATCAAACAGAAGCGATTAAGCGCCCAAGACGTCTCTCAGATCATTGAGCGCTGGCAAACCATAGAGGTGGGAATAATCGCAGGACAAGACCTCGACCTGCACTGGTAACCAAGCAATGTGTTCACTCACAACCCACCTATTGTCTTGTCTGTTTATTGTGCAGCACCTCTAACTGATAGTGTTATAAATTAGAGATTCATTCCACTTTTAACGAGTTGAGTTAATGAATCGATTCTGACTGCCGTATTCTAATAATGTTACTAATTAATAATATTAATCACTCATAAAGGCTGCACCAAGGAAGTGAGCAGTTACAAACACTAGGAGTCTATCACCCATGGGATTTGCACTTACACTTCGTTATGCATCATTTCGTCACAAAAACAAAGGCGCTGGGCGCTTTATTGAACTTGCCGTAATTACCATGGCCATGGCCGCAATTGGGTCACTGTTAATGACCGACAATATCCAAATCATCCTAGCTTCACTTTGTGCACTCTTCTTTTGCATTGGATCATTTTGGTTTTTTAAAAAGTCTGACGACATGCGCCGCTCCATGCCGGACTAGGTTCCTAGGACCTAGGATAGAACGCAAACACACCACGAGTAAAAAACGACTTACGATAAACAACGCGCTAATAAGACCAGTTCTATAAGTTGTCCACAAAAAACCAGCGACCTTACGTCACTGGTTTTTTACTAAGTGGTACTTTTTATATTAGATCGCTGATTGCATTTACAGCATATAATAAAGCACTACAGTGCCGCTTTTTTCGCTTCCGCTACCCATGCATCAAATTGAGCTTGGTTGGCTTTAATCCAGCCATTCACGTGCGATTCAATATCTGCAGTGCTGTTTTTGCCATTGCTCATCATCATATTCTGCGCACTCACATCATTGATGTTGAGTTTAATGATTTCAAACAGTTTCGCCGCTGCTGGGTTTTGCTCAGCAAATTCTTTATTAGCGATAATGTTCATCGCGTTCATTTCAAAACCGTAGTTTTTGCCATTTGGTAATGTGGTATCCACGCCCTTACGCTCACCCGGTAATGCCGAGAATGGCACTTCAAGCCACACCACATCTTTATTTGGCACCAATACGCCACTTACCCAATACGGTGTCCACGTAAAGTAAAGCACTGGTTCGCCGTTCTTGTAACGTGAGATCGTATCAGCGATGATCGCCGCATAATTACCTTGGTTGTGGCTCACGGTGTCGCGTAATTTAAACGCTGTAAGTTGCTCTTCAATCACCATTTCACAGCCCCAGCCTGGGTTACAACCTGTCAGGTCTGCTTTGCCGTCACCGTCTGCATCAAACAGCTTGGCAATTTTTGGATCATTTAATTGACCGATGTTAGTAATACCGTATTGCTCAGCGGTCTTTTTATCAATGAGGTAACCTTGCGCTGCGCCACTGATGTATTGACCTTTACGGTAGAACTTTTCATCACCACCAGCTTTGGTGTACTTATCGCCATGAAGCGGAAACCAACCCACCGCTAGAAACGTTGCGTCGCCCTTAGCGATAGAGGTATACCCCACGTTGTAATCCACTTCTTTGGTGTCTTTTACATCGTAACCCAGAGCTTCAAGCGCACGGTTAACAATTAGGGTTTGAAACGTCTCTTCTGCAACCGTCGATTGTACAGGCTGGACCGTTACGCCCTCGCCCGGCAGCTTTTCAGCCCATACGTTGCTAGATACCGCTAAGGCAGACACAACGCCAACCGCTAAGCTTTTCTTCCATGAAGTCTTCATTTATTTCTCCAAAATTTCAGTGTTTTGAGTACGCTTCTGAGTAAAAATTTTCAATAAGATTGCCGCAGGTCCCGTGTGGTACCAACGCAGCTTTGTATTGCCTGCGTTAACGCCCAATACTTGAGTAATGCGATCCAGTAAAATAGCTAAAATAACAATGCCAAGACCGCCAACGGCCGCCAGCCCCATATCTAAACGGCCAATGCCGCGCAGTACCATTTGTCCTAAACCGCCCACCGCAATCATTGACGCAATCACCACCATAGACAGCGACAGCATTAAGGTTTGGTTCACGCCTGCCATTATTGTTGGCAACGCGAGTGGCAGCTGAATTCGATAAAGCATCTGTTTCTTGCTGGCACCAAACGAGTGACCCGCTTCTATTAGCTCTTCCGGTACTTGTTGAATACCTAAAATCGTTAAGCGAACCACAGGTGGCAGCGCAAAAATAATGGTCACGACCACACCCGGTACGTTACCGATGCCAAACAGCATGACGATAGGCACCAGATAAACAAAGGCAGGGGTAGTTTGCATCGCATCCAAGATAGGCCGCACAAACTTAGCCGCGGTATGACTGCGAGCCAGCCAAATCCCTAAAGGCAGGCCAATCAGCAGGCAGAAAAACACCGAGGTCATCACCAACGACAGCGTCACCATCGCCTGAGACCACGCGCCAATTAAGCCAATAAAGGTAAACGACACGGCCGTCGCAAGGCCCAACCTTAAGTTAGAAAATTGCCACGCCAATAAAAACAATAAAACCAGCATGAACGGCGCAGGCGTAGACACTAATGCCGTCTCAAATGAACTTAGAATAAAATCGATAGGCACGCGAATGGCCTGAAATACCGGACGGCCATGTTCCACCAGCCAGTTTAATCCTGATTCAACCCAGTTATCGACAGGAAGCACGGCTTCTTCAAAAGGGTTTAAGATGTCGAAGGAGGTTTCTTCTACCACTTCACTGCTTAACCAGTCATTCGCTGCTGGAGACTCCACCGTTTGACCCCAAGGATCCGCAGCGGGCTGACTCGCTGGCTGTGACCACGGATCATTACTTGTTTCTGATGACATGATTTATCCCTTATCTAACGTCTGAAGCAATCGTGATTTCGTCACAACACCAAAGTAGTGGCCACTTTCATCCACCACTGGCACCGAATACGGCACGCTTGCAACGGCACCTAGAATGTCATTGATTGGCTGATTAGGCTTAAGGGTTAACCCTGCTTCAAGCTGAGCACTCACTAACGTACGGTTTTCTTTGTGCGCTAGGCGCAAAGAATCCACAGAAACAATGCCAGAATAATGGCTGGTCTTCTCAACCACGATGCCGTAATCCCTATCGTTATCCATTAGGATCTGCAAAGCCGATGCTGGGCCGTCATGTTCAGATTTTTTAAATACTGCAGCCGGCTTTTTACGGGCAATATCTTTGGCTGTGAGCACACTAGCCACATTGACGCCTCGGAAGAAGGCTTCGACGTAATCATTGGCCGGATTATTAAGAATATCGTCTGGCGTACCGACTTGAACCACTTCACCATGCTGCATAATGGCAATCCGATCACCAATGCGCATCGCTTCATCTAAGTCATGAGAAATAAACACAATGGTGCGCTTGTCATCGTTTTGCAGACGAATCAGCTCATCTTGCATTTCGGTACGGATAAGAGGATCGAGCGCAGAAAACGCTTCATCCATTAATAAAATATCGGGATCGCACGCCAGCGCTCTAGCAAGGCCTACGCGCTGCTTCATGCCGCCGGATAATTCATCTGGGTATGATTCTGGGTATGCACCGAGCCCTACGCGCTCAAGCGCACTTAATGCACATGCACGGCGTTTATCAAGCTCAATTCCCGCGAGCTCTAAACCAAAAGCCGCGTTTTCAATCACCGTCATATGAGGCATGAGGGCAAAGTTTTGAAATACCATAGAGATGTTGTTACGGCGGACTTGGCGAAGTTCATCTTCAGAGATGTGGGCAATGTCTTTGCCCTTAAGTAGCACGTTGCCACGAGTAGGTTCGATGAGTCGATTAAGCAGGCGTACTAACGTCGATTTACCAGAGCCAGAAAGGCCCATGATAACAAAAATCTCGCCTTCATTAATGCTAAGAGAGACGTCGTTAACCCCAATGGTTAAGCCCGTTTTTTCAAACACTTCATCTTTGTCGGCACCTTCATTGATCATTGAAAATGCGCGGTCAGTGTCTTCTCCAAACACTTTGTACAGTCCCTTAACTTCCAGTATGGGATCCATATTGTTTGTCCTTTTAAGGTGTTTCCATGCAAATAAACGGTTAGTACTCTAAGTAATTTGCCTTCGTTAATCAAGGTATATCATTCACATGCACTGCATAAACCTTACCACAACAAAACATTATCTTGCATTAGTCACAATTTAAAGCATTGATTAAATGTAACTTTAATCTAACCCCTTAGCTAAATTCCCTCTATCATCCTTTTGAACAATACCGCAATAAGGGGACACACCACCACGCCATGACATTGTGCTAACATACAAGATCTCACAATAGTTCGAGCACTAACTAAATTTCTAGCGTACTGTCTTATCTAGATTAACAGAGACGTGCTACCTAAAAAGACACCGTCTACTAAATGCTTCGCAGCGCGACTCTCTGTCTTCATGCCACTTCATCAAAAATACCCCATCACACGCTAGCTAAAAAAAGCGAACAAAACCCGCTTCCAAAAAAAACAGTTAGCAAAAGACGCTAGTTGAAGGCGCTAGTTGAAGATAATTGCTGAAGGCGCTAAGTGCGGCGCAATCTGTTCCACCAGCGCGTCTTTACTCCGCTTGTCACCATGAATGAGGTGCAGCTGTTTTAAATGGCTTTTACAGCCAATAATAAACTCCAACAAATCACGCTGATCGGCGTGCGCCGAATACCCCGACATAGTGTGAATACTGGCTTGCACCGTCACTTTTTCGTTCTCTATCCACACGCCAGTATCGCCCTTTTGCAATGACCGCCCTAATGTCCCCTTGGCTTGGTAGCCGGTAAAAATCACATCGCTACGCGCATCGGGTAGCAGCGCTTGTAAGTAATCCATTACACGCCCACCCATGCACATGCCCGACGCGGCAATCACGATCGCAGGCTCACCCGTAGACGCAAGGCGATTCACTAAGGCTCCGTGCGCTTTATGGCTATCTATTACCACGCACTGACTAAAATTAAGCGGATAACGCCCCGCATTGCGCTTATTCTTCGCCTCACTCGTCCACAATTTTCGATACTGCCGATACGCCGTGGTAATTTTTGTCGCCATCGGAGAATCTATGATGATTGGCAGAGACTGAGATAACTGCCGTTGATGCAGTAATGATTCGATGTCATACAACAGCTCTTGGGTTCGACCCACGCTAAATGCCGGGATAATGATCGCCCCACCGTTTTTTAGACTCTTAGTGATCACCGTAAGTAGTCGCTCACTTCGCGCGTGCACGCTTTCATGCTGCTTATTGCCATAAGTACTTTCAATAAACAGATAATCGGCGCGTTTTGGCGGCTGAGGATCGGGCAATAATGGGGTATTCTTCGGGCCAAGATCGCCAGAAAACACCGCTATTTCATGGTTAGGGAGCTTTATTTCCACGTACGCGCTCCCCAAAATGTGCCCTGCTGGGCTAAAACGCAGGTAGGTAAAATAGCCTTGTCGCCGCGCTTTTACTGGCACCCAGGTTGCATAATCCACTGGCCGTAGCTGGCGTTTAATTCGCTCTAGAATCCGCACTCGTTGCTGGCGCGTTAAGCCTAATTGCAACTTTAAGCCATCATCTAGCATCAACGGCACTAAGTGCGCCGTCGCGTGCGTGCAATAGATCGGGCCTTGAAAGCCCGCCGCCACTAACCAAGGTAGCCGGCCTATGTGATCAATATGGGCGTGAGTAAGCACTAACGCCTGAATATGGCCAGTGTTAAACTCAATATCGAGCGAACGATTAGCCGCGTCGCGACCTTGAAATAAGCCACAATCAATCAGTAATGAATGTCCGTTTATCTTCAACTCATGACACGATCCCGTGACTGACGCTTTACCACCATGATGAATGACGCTCACCTGATCGGTAACATTTACCTGGGCTGTCAACGGCACGCCTTTGCTCGCGTGTGGCATTCCCTCTCCTTATTTATGTCGTGTTTCATAATGAGTGATTAACCTTGTCGTGTGAATAACGCGCTTGATAAGATTTCCATATACTCTCCCTTTCCGCGCCGCTCACAGAAATAAAGCCATTTAGAGATATCGGTATTTTGCGCATTAAACGAAATGGGGCGGTGCTTTCTAGAACGCGCAGATTGGATGGGAATTCGGTTGGTTATGAATAGCATGCCGCTTCCGATTGCTCTAAACATCTGCTCTAAACATCTAGAAAGCATAGGAAAAAACAGGGTATTAGCGCGAAGCTAGTCAATATTTGCGAGTGAAAGAGCACTCAAGGAGATGGAGTTACAATAACTCACATAAAGAGTGAGCGGACAACGGCGTACGCACCGTGACATACCGTGACATACCGTAGTAGTACGCCTTGAGTGGCGGTTTTTCCCACAACCGGCCAAAGGCGTTACTTTAATTTAAGCCCATGCGTTTCAATATGGATGAGTAAGGCTTTAGAACTAATCTTGTGTTTCACTAGTAAATCCACTTTAAATGGCAATGATGATTGTTCTAAACGATCTTGCAATGTCGCAATGACACTCAAAGAGATAGCCTCCCCCTCATGCGCAATATCGATATCGGAACTGTCTTTATAATTACCCATCGCCCTAGAGCCAAACACCCACGCATGAACGACTAACGTATTGTCCAAAATGACATCACTTATTAACTGATACTGGTGTGGTTTAAGACCAATAGAAGAAGGATTAAACGAATGGTTACTGTCCACTTTTCGCCTCGAGATAGTGAGTAACCTGCGCAATCACGGGAGAATAAGCCTCTAAAATGAGTTTTTGAGCTTCCAATACGTTCTCTTCATCATAAGTATGTGACAACAGATTACGTTTTATTAGCGCCTCTAACAGTGTTTCACATTGCACAGAAGATAGGTGCTTAGCCTCGAGCGCCGTGCGGATAACGCTGCGCGGAGAAGCGACATCAAACCCTTCAAACTCAAGCAAATCTTTTAGTGTTTTCCAGGTTAACTCAAACGAAAATTCAAACGTTTGCACAAGCCCCGCCAACTCGAGTTCATTGTAATGCTCTTGTGCACATGCTCTATTAAGCCTGTGCTGTACCATTATCAAATTCTGTAATCGTTGCTTCCAACGTTCTGGATTTGAGGTCATCGTCACCACCTAATTAAATAATCACATGTCATTCCACATCGAGCCTTAAATTACCTAATCGTGACTAAAATGTCATGATCTCTTTCAGCACTACCTCCCTATTTTTAGATATTGCCGCCTGCCGCCTGCAATTAGCGATACTGATCCCAAAATTTAACATTACTGCTATTTTTTACGCCCCTACCAAACTTCCGCCAATTGAAATCTTATGTGTAGCATTCCATAAGGTTAGCTCAGCCTTACCCGGTTATTCCGCCGACAGCGCCGCTTGTAACTCTAAAAATATCGATTACTATTTGAACACTATCTGCAGTGGCGAAACGATAAGATCTAAAAAACCTAAAAACGAATTATCAACATCTTTACTCAACTCGCCAGTGAGAGTACGTGCTTCCTATGGTTAATCATCGGCTGTATTCGTCAGCGATTAGCCTTGTTAAGCCCGACGACTCCAGATAGTGATTCAGCTCATAAGCAATAAGCAATAAATTTGACTCGGAAGTTGGAAAGGTTATGGCTTGGCAAATCACTAGCGTCTTCATTGGCACATTTTTAGTGCTGTTTCTAAATCACAAACTCGCCCCTGCTATTGGCTTAGTAGATAGCCCAACTAATAGAAAGCGCCATCAAGGACACGTCCCACTAATAGGCGGCCTCTCAATTGGCGTAGTGATTAGCCTTACGCTATTGTTTTTACCCAATATTATTCCTCATCAAACCTTGCTAATTATCACGATGATTGCACTGCTACTCACTGGGGTGCTTGACGACCGTTTTGATCTTTCTTGCCGTGTTCGGTTACTAATTCAAGCAAGCTTAGCAGG
The DNA here is from genome assembly GCF_050337205.1 of Vibrio nomapromontoriensis. Taxonomy (NCBI): domain Bacteria; kingdom Pseudomonadati; phylum Pseudomonadota; class Gammaproteobacteria; order Vibrionales; family Vibrionaceae; genus Vibrio; species Vibrio nomapromontoriensis. Next base: position 17,517 of record NZ_JAKJSS010000017.1, on the reverse strand, counting down.
TAGTGTAGCGATTTTCGCCGACATACAGTTACTCACTTTCGGCAATGCCTTTGGTGTAGGCTACGTTGAGTTTGAACTACTGGCGATCCCCATGACCATCATTGCCGTCATCGGCGCGATTAATGCCTTTAATATGGTGGATGGCATCGATGGCTTATTGGGCTCTCTGGCCATCATTACCTTTTCTAGCTTAGCCATTTTGTTTTATCTAGAAGGCAACATCCCTCACCTACAGCTATGCTTGCTATTCATAGCCGCACTACTGCCTTATCTTGCCCTTAACTTGGGTGCGTTGGGTGCGCGCTACCGCTTATTTATGGGAGATGCTGGCAGCATGATGATCGGATTTGTCGTCATTTGGTTGTTGCTGACATTAACGCAGACATCTTCTAGTACTGTTGCCATCTGGGCTTATTATGGTCTTCTAGATAGCCCTAACGAATTGAGTGTTCGCCCTGTGACGGCATTATGGATCATTGCGGTGCCACTTATGGATATGGTCGCCATTATGTGTCGACGCATAAAAAAAGGACGTTCCCCCATGACGCCAGATAGAGGGCACCTTCACCATATCTTCCAACGTATCGGTTTTAGCTCGCGTCAAACATTGCTGTTAATTTCAATCGTTGCCATCTGCTATGCGTTGGTGGGAATTGTGGGCGAGGTTTCAGGGGCGGCGGAAAGTACCATGTTTTACCTGTTCATAATAGGCTTTGCTATCTATTACTGGTTGCTCAGTAAAGTGTTTAGAATCACGGCTTTTGTTCGGCTTATGCGCAAAAAAGTCCCTATTCCTAATTATGAGAGTGAGTTATAAAAACGCGACCTAAACCCATTGTGTTATAAGCACTTAAAGCAAAGAAACACCATATCAGCCCCTTAGATAACTGATGATTACTCATTATATCTACCAGTTATGAATACGTGTTTCTCTTCATATCATACGCTAAATACGGTACAATTCGCCGCGTCAGATAATCCTGACATAAAAACAGCTAAAACAGCTAAAACAGCTAAAACAGCTAAATACTAATAACTCAGTGGCTAACATGATTACAACTCTCGGCTTTGTCTTTATAACTGCGTTTTTGGCACTCTTTTTTGCCCGTCGATTAGCCAAAACCATTGGCTTAGTCGACAAGCCCAATGCACGAAAACACCATCAAGGCGTTGTCCCTTTAGTAGGTGGCATTGCTATTTGCACCACGGTAACGTTAACCGTATTACTGTTTAACGTGCCAATTGAGCATGCGCAGCTCTTTCTTTTCTCTATTTGTGCGCTTACCGTTTTAGGGGCGCTGGATGATAAATACGACATCAGCTTTAAAGCCCGTATGCTATGCCAGGCGCTACTGTCTTTGGCCATGATGCACTTCGCCGATTTAGAGCTCCACACTCTCGGGGATATGTTTGGCTTAGGCCACACAGAGTTGGGTGGCTTTGCCGTGCTGATCACCGTACTTGGCGTAATTGGCGCCATTAACGCCTTTAACATGGTAGACGGGATTGATGGTCTGTTAGGCGGGTTGGCGATTGTTTCTTTTAGCGCATTGGCTTTTTTACTGTATCAAGAAAGCCATCATGAGCTGGCGCTGCTCTGCCTGATTTTTATTGTGGCGGCTCTACCTTACATTGGAATGAACTTAGGCTTGCTTGGTCGCGAGCGTAAGGTATTCATGGGCGATGCTGGCAGCATGATGATTGGCTTTACTGTGATTTGGTTACTGCTTAGTAGCAGCCAAGGCGAAACGGGCACCATCATGCGCCCTGTAACTGCCCTTTGGCTCATAGCCTTACCTCTAATGGATATGGCAGCAATTATGATCCGACGCGTACGCCGCGGCGACTCGCCATTCAAACCCGACCGTGAACATTTACACCACATTTGCCAACGTTTGGGGCTGAGCTCTCGTCAAACTTTACTGGCTATTTGCAGCCTAGCCTCCCTTCTTACTGGCTTTGGTATTTATGGTGAAATGGTACAAATCCCAGAGCCTGTTATGTTTTATGGCTTTATTGCTTGCTTTATCGCTTATGCACTGTGCCTATCACACATCTTTAAGGTGACACGCTTTATTAGAAAAAAACTGGGAAAGCCCGAAACGCCAGCGTTTGCTGAAAGCAAATAGGTCAGCGGTAAAAACAAAAAAAGCGAGTAAAGGGAATTCACCTCTACTCGCTTTTTTGATTACTGGACTTACCTAGCATGGCTAAAGGTTAGAAGACTTCATTAAACACTTGGCTTAGCAGGCGCGTCCGTTCAACCGCCACACTCTACGGTGTAACTCAATAGAACCTTTTTACATCTCGATAAAAGTTCTCATGTGATCCCAGTGCCATAAGCTCTAACGTTACCGTATCGTCCTCATAGCTATAGCCAAGCAAGGTGAGTTGCTTAACCATTTTAAACTTATGGACACGAAGAAAAGAGAGGTCACCTTTCTTTTCTTCACCTAAATACGGATCTTTCATTAACTCTCTGATAGCGTTATCGAGATCACTTTTTTGGTTCTTGTGCAGTTTTTTTACCGCTTTCTTAAAACTAGGCGTTTGAAGTACAGTGGTAATTTTAGTCAAAGCTGTAAGCCTCTGACTTACCAGCCTCTTTTTCTGCTTTCGCAATAATTGCTTGCTTAACAAATTCATAAGGCAAGTCTGGATTATCTTCCATCATTTCGCCAATCTTCGCCCAATGCTCAATCTGCTTGGGTGTGGTTCTGTTGAGTGCTTTTGCCATAATCGCCGCTTTTTCAAAAAGCTCCTGATCGATACGAACGCTTGAAGTTGCCATAATAGAGCCTCGCCAAAAGATTTAAGTTACCACAATTGTAGTAATTTACCACGATCGTGGCAAGTGTAACCATTGCTTTACTTTAAGATTGGCAAATAACGTCCATTGAGGACTTGCCCGCCACCCATGCCCGGTTTGTATGCTGCGCATAACTCTTTAATTCTTGAGCTGACCCAACAGCGCAGCGAAATTTGCCACCAAAGCTTTCTGAAAGCTTCAACCATTCTTCGGCATTCATCGTTAACCGCTCAAGAAGCGTGTTTTGGCTTGGCTGAATGAACCCTCGCTTGTTTGGCCGCACCGCTTGACCTAATTCCTCTACTAACGCTAAATAATCCAACAAAGAAAATTCGATTCCACCTATTTTGGAAAAGACCGAGGACGGTGTTTCTCGCTCATTACCTAAAAAGCCGACAAGGCCTTTAGCTGGTAAACGGGTAACCTCTCCTCGCCCGGCATCCCCTTTACACGCGACAGAATGAATGCGCTCATAAATGGAAGTGAACTCCGACTCTTCAAGAGAACTCGCCATATCGGCGCGAACAGGATTTAAATCCACATAAGCCATGCAGCTTAGCAGTGCTTTTTCATCCAACAACGCCTGCGACTTAAAGCGCCCTTCCCAGAAGCGACCTTTACACCCTTCTTCTTTATTGGCTTCGCGAGCGACAAACTCGTTAATATTGCGCATAAACCAAGAGATATCGGTTAAGCGCTCTCGCCATTCGTCAATAAGCGCCAGTGTTTTGTTGATTTCAGCTTTGGACGTTAACTCATCACCCAGCCAGCGACTTACCAACAAAGGCGCCTTGTATAACGTTGTCCACCGCTGTGCGACCTCTTGATGGCTCCAAGACTCTGCCGAAGCCGTATTCACATGCAGCACTAAATGATAGTGATTGGACATAATGGCATACGCACACACATCAATGGCAAACACCTGGCTTAGCAAACGCATGCGTTCTACCAGCCAAAGCCGGCGATGCTCAAAGCTTTTTCCTGAGTAAGCATCTTCGCCGCACAAAAAAGCACGGCGCACACACCGTGAAATACAGTGATAGTGCGCCGTGTCTTGAAGAGATACTTGAGTTGAGCGAGCTTGCGTCATCCTAACCACCAAAGTGAACAAAATCTAAACAGATAAAGTAAGCCTAGTTGGAGATTGGGAGGACGTCAAATACATGGGTGTCCTGTATTTTCCGTATTGAAGAGATACTTGAGTTGAGCGAGCTTGCGTCATCCTAACCACCAAGTGAACAAAATCTAAACAGATAAAGTAAGCCTAGTTGGGGATTGGGAGAGCGTCAAATACATGGGTGTCCTATACTGGATGTCCTGTATTTTTCGATGATCTTAGTGTAGAAAAACAATGATAGGAATACAAAAAAGGTTAACTTCTATTTTTTCACCAGATCAATAAAAGACTCCCAACCGCCTACAGTGTAGAATTTTTCCATCACATAAGCATTCCCTTCATATTTTATTTCGCCTTTGATTGTATCTAGCATAAGTGATGCGAGCTTAGATGGATCATTTGGAGAGAAAAACGAAACTTTATCATAGTTCCCTACTGTTTCTTTTGCATAGGGGAGGTCAGCAACCAATAGTGACAAGGAAAATTCTTTTGCTTCAGAAATAGGCAACCCCCAGGTTTCTAACTTTGATGGAAAAACTAAAGTTCCTGCCTCTTCAAATATTGAAGCCACCTTTTCTCTTGAAACTCGCCCTAAGAAAGTAACAGAAGATAATCTATGGTATTTATCTATCAGCCTTTTAGTATATAAATTCTCTGTCCCGTCAATAGTGACGTAAACACGAAAATTTGAAACTCTTTTTTTCTCTAAAATGGACACAGCCTCTAACAACACTTCAAAATTTTTAAAAGGCCTAGCATAAGATGGAAAAAAGAATGTACTAGTATCTAAGCTATTTACTTTTTTATTACGCTCTAAAACGACACCTGGTTTTGTAACAATAATCTTTTCTCTCGGTACAAACTTAGAAAATTCATCTGCTATCCATTGCTGCTGTACAAAAACATATTTATTACTTGAGATATTAATCTTATAAAGCGCTCTGTAGAAAATGGTAAAAAGAAAGTACTTAGGGTCATACAATATGTCAATTAACCTCTTTTCAGCAAATGGCGTTGGGTTATGACAATAAACAGCAGACTGCACTCCTTTTGGTAACTTGGGAGAAATATCATGCAAAGATAGCCAAAAATCAGCTTTTAATTCAACTGCTAACTTCTTTACTTGGAAATACTCAAAATATATTCTCTTAAGCCAACTGGACTTAATATCTGGATACTCCAACAATGATATGTTACTAGCCAAAGCATGACCTTCAAATAGCTTCTTTGAATGAACTAAAATATAATAATGACATTCTTTAGAGAAACTAATACTATGGACCAGGTCATTTAAAATTGAAAATGTACCACCATCCACCAAATTTACCGCGCTAATTACTATTCTTTTCATAATACCACTGATTACACACCATATAAAATAGAACAAATCCACCAGAGATAAGACCAGGAGACCTTATAAAAAATTCAACCGGAAACATTAATATAGACCAATAGTATCCCTTAGGTGCCCTTCCATTTAAAACCTCAAATGAAATCATCAATAAGATAAGTGTATAAAAAACCGAAAAAATACCGAACTGATAAACTAACTTAGAGAAAATAAAAGAACCATCATACAAATTAATATAACTACCTGTTAGTTGCATTATGGTTGATTGATACTCATTATCAAAATCAACATAACCCAGGGAAGCAAAACCATTACCAAATAGTTTGTGCTCCCTAAAAACACTTAAAATATTATCGATTCCGGACAAGTAAACAAGTGATGACAAATTTTCTTCTGATAAAGATATTCGTTGGTATAACTCATTAGGCAAGAAACTAGATGCAACTGGTGTAAACAAGAACATTACAAGAACGAATGCTGGAAAAACAGCCAATAACCAGTGTTTTCTATATACTAAATGACAAACTATCGTAGCTATAACAATCAATGCCATCAAATTAGTATACAAAACTAATATTATAAAAAGACACAATACTGAAACCGATTTACTAACATGTACCTTATAGCCGACAGACAAGAAATAAACATAACCCAGAAATATAGAAAAATGTGAGGGCTCAATAAACGGAAATACAGGTTTATTAAAAACCCCCTCCCCTAGAGCATGGAACGGCGACATTAAAATAAATATAAGCATTGCTATAGAAAAATTTGTTAGCCTTTTAGAATTACAACTCAACTCTATTCTACCTAATAAAAACAGTGCACCGATAAATAAGACCTCTGAAAAAGACTTAAGTATGAACATGCCACTACTAGATGAAATAGACAAAATGTAAGCTAAGCCAACAGCAAATAATGATGCCGATGCAGCCCAATTAGCTATTGGTAGCTTGGTTTTGGTTAAAAATAGATATAACAAAACTAGCAATAGCGAAAATATTACAGGTATAGTTATTGACGTAGCACCAAAGAACATAAGCGTCTCTGGAAGAACAAAAAACATAAATAGAAATATAGTTACTTCCAATTTACTGTCAACCTTCTAACTATCATATTTTTTAGCCGTTCAAAAAGACCAAAATCTAGGTACCAAATAACACCATTATTGAACGCCACTTCACTAACAATGCGCTCATATACAACAGCATTAAACTTAGCAAGATTTTTATCTCTAGGTATAGAGCCATGTAAATAGTACTTATATATAGATATAATTTGGTCGTATTTACTCTTATCCTGAAGGTAAGCCTCACGGTAGGAATTAGCAAACGCCCTATTAAAAGCAAACAAATAGGTCGCTACAAACTCATTTTGAGTTGCTTTGAATCGATAATTACACTGCCTATAAGGACCAATTAAAATTGACTTATCTATATTTTCACTATAAATATAATCACAGCGCCTCAAAATCTCCTTGAGCTCGTTAGTATACATATGCTTGGTAAAGAATGTATCATTAATTACTAATGACACTCGATCCTTCGAGGTTGATATGATCTCATTGTATGCACCAAAATCCAGAGAATTACTATCATCATAATAGTTTAAGCTATCAATTCCTTCAGTGTCGAAATCGACCTTACTATTTAAATAATAATTAACGTTAATATTTACATTTTCTTCTTTTGCAATTTCTATCAAGAACCTATCGATCTTCGATAAGTTCTTGATGTAGTAGCAAACAACTGAGATAGTTATCATAAACTACTTAACGCCTTACTAACCACTTTATGAGCCTGATTAGATACCTCAAATTTACTATCTTCTCTATCTAAAGAGTCGGTCAGTTCAAATAACCTCTCAAAACTGAACTCACTTACATTCATGGAGTACTCATCTAAACCAAAATATCTCATCATGCCTGACATTTTAGATTCGTAGCTTAAAGATATAACTGGCTTATCTTGAGATAGAGCAAAAACCAGTGAGTGGTAACGCCCCCCAATGACATATTCACACTTTGAAATTACAGCTAGCTGTTCCTGAATAGAACTATCCGAAGGAATCACATCACAAAAACTAGGTTCATTACATTTTGACACAAGATCTAAATAGAATTTTTCATCTGAAATATGATTATCTGAGAATAACTGAGGAAGAAGAACCACATGCAAACCTCGAGAAATCAACTTATTAATAACTCGAACATACTCCTCTTCTAAATTGTTCCCCTCAAAGTCTGGATGCCAATTATGCAGTTCATTGGGGGTAAACACTACAAACTTACTATTAGAATCATATTTTTCACCTGAGTCATAAAGATTAGATGTTTGTGCATAGACAACATCAAGAGTTGGCACACAAGAAATATTATGCTTTTCCAAGTATTCTTGCGACGTTAAATCTCTGACTAGATAGGACTTGAATTTACGAAGTACTTTAAACTTTAGTTTGTCAAATAACTTTGATTTAGAGTCTCCAATACTATTACCAAAAGAACACAAATTATTATTTACCGATGCTATAGATAGCCTCCACAAATATCGCCAATCTGTGTACACACCTAGATTAGCACCACCATTAGCCAAATATATCTCGTCAGCCTGTGATACAACCAACTTAACGTCAGTTATATATTTAGAGGGAGACAAATAGTTAAACACATCAAAAATAGTAGCGACTCTATAATATAACTTCTCAAGCTTACTGGTAGTATCGTCTATCATATGAGTGATTTTTATATTTTTATACTCATCAATATCAAATGGACACTTTGTTACGTTATACACTACTGTTAAATTAACAAGTACCCCTTCATGCATAACTGAGATGATCTCTAGTTGAGATTGAAATGCAGCGTAGTCCCCTTTATTGGAACCATGTTGATTAATAAATACAATTTTTTTCATTTTTCTTCCAAAAAATAAACCTTAGTGAACAGTTTGCAAACTCAGACACTAAGTAACATAATAAAATAAATTCTGGTTTCAATTCAAAATAATCATAACACAGAAAACTAGCAGCCACCATAATTAGCAAAGAAATAAAATTGGCCGTAACTATATATCCATCCTTCCCAATAACATACAACCCATTTAGTCCATAAATGTTTTGAAAATTCATAAAAGACAAAGCTAAGAAACAAAAAGAAATAAGCTTATAAGGATATTCGACCTGCATTATAAAAACAGAAATGGCTAACAACACCAGCACAAACGACAGTACTTTAAGTATATTTAACTTCTGGCTTTCCCTTCTCCCTTGAAGCTGTTTTTTTAAAATCATTCTATGAACCGTAGAGAGAAAAATCCTAATAATCTCATTGAGCTTATCTGCAATTGTAATGAAGTAAAAAAAATTGCCTGGAGCCAATCCCATAGCCAATAGTACTGGTGATCGTTGAAGAGCGTATATTGACCATGTAGAAACAAATAATCTCCACCCATCTAGAAACAACTTAAAAACAAAAGTCTTATTAGGCGTAGACAAATTTATTTCTTTTCTTCCTCGAATATACTGAACTAATACATAACTAAATGTAGAAGCAATATAAACACCAATTGCATCAACCTCATTATTAACCAAGGTTGCCCACCCTAGGATGGTAATAGAAGCTGAGCACATTGCAGAATAAATAAGAGTCCTATTTCTTCCTAAGTAAAAATTAATATACTCCCTATCAAAAGCAACCACTAACAAAACTAGTGCCAACTGAAAGCCATATTCAAAATCAGTAAATGGGACTACTATAGTTATAGCTACGCAAATGAAAATCCACACTAATATTTTTGCACTTAAAATATTTACAAACACCCTGTTATGACACCCATTATCTTTTATAAATTTCAAACCAATAATTGGAAAAGAAAAGTTCACAAATGAAGATAAAACGCCAAAACAAAGCAAAAACGAAAATACTTTCGTTGCAATTTCTGATTCGAACCCTAATGTTACAAGCACAAAAAAAACAAAAGGCACAAATTTTATGCTAAGTTGAGATATTAGTGTTTTGATTTATTCATCCCCTTCCAAACCTTTAATAGAGCTGATTTTACATGTTGAAGCAACCTATATAACTCAACAGGAATATACTTATATTTCTTAGGCTTATAAAGATTAAAGTACTCCCTCCGAAGTTTCCACATCTTCATATCAAAAAGAAACATACTTGAAGAGGCATTATAATAAAGGGCAGATTTTAATGTCATTTCCTCCCTCATATCCCAAATTCTTTTTTGATGATAATCCCAGTTATTATCAGGAGCTACTCTTTTTTTAGGACTCCATAGATTTTTGGACTTTCTTTTATAAAGCCGATAAGAAAGACCATCAGTTCTATGACGAATAGTGGCATCTTGTGCTTTCAGAGCATCACTTTCATCGCCATCAGTTAGAAAAATCTTACCCGCTTCCATCATGTTAACCAATACATTATCTAGGTACCCATCTCGTACAACAATTATATTTGCCCCATCACCACTCTTTATATAGTCCTTGAGCCAAGCATCCCCAAACACTATATCTGCTGTTTCATTGTAAATATCATCACAATAATCACAAGAATTCATTTTAAAGTAACTTTCCCCCCAGTTAGTTCCAGGTATATTCATTACAGGCTTAGTGTCTTTACTGCCATCCTCATATAGAACACCCATGCGATATTCATTTGCTCTAGCTAGTGAATCACTCTCTCTATATATAACCCTATCAACTTTCTTGCTTGTATTTTTCTTGGTTCTATTTATTATATAATCAGCAAATAAGGTCGATTTTAAGTGACCACACACAATGCCAAATGTATATTTACAATTAGCCCTGAGACTTTCATCTTTTTGAATTATTCTGTTAAAGGTTGATACAATGCACGGTATCCCGACAAAGACAAACTTCCCTTTTTGGTTTCGTATTTCTTCAAGAACTTCATTCATAGGGCAGGGATAATAGTGTGATTTTTTATTACCTCTGATATCGCTCTCAGTCTTAGATATCTTATAGCCAAATGAACTATTAGTCGGACCAACATGAACTACATAATCTATAGTGTGATTACCTAATAGTTCAACAAGAAGCTCAGTTAATATCCCACCACCTGATGAACCAAACCTTTCCTTATAATCCAGGCCATAGCCAAGATAAATATTTTTATAGAAACCAATAGCCTTACACTCTTGTAAAGAATCCCACTTTTCTTTCTTCAAATCAACGATCTTATCTTCTGTCATAGAGCTATCAGACATGCCACAGAACTCTTTGAACTTTGATTTATCGACTTCTTGTGGAACAAAAAAACCTTTCTCATTTTCTTGCATCACAGTGTTACCACCTTTGACACATGCGCCACACCCATAGCACATATCTGAAGCCATAACTTCTTTTATGTTTTTCACATTGACACCCATTAAATAATTTTTATAACAAACTACTTTTAGTATTTAGAGCTATTTTTTTCCTCATTAAAAATCTCATCGTGCTTTTTAGGTGCCATAAAAAGTGCTTTGACAAAATGTTCCTGTTTTTATGACCCGCAAAGTGAGTTGCTACTACATCAGGGTGATAAAGTACCGATTTTCCGAGCAATTTACTCCTATAACAAATATCAATATCTTCACAATACATGTAGTATGATTCATCAAAACCGCCAATCTCGCCATAATGCTTGGATTTAAAAGCCAAGAATGACCCTGCCGCCCAATCCACTTTACTAGTAGTCGTGATTTTATTTTTATCTATTACTGAGTCATTGCCAAAACCAATAAAAGATTTAACGAAGTTGACAAATGTAGGAAATTCTCTTATGGAGTTATCATACTTTGTATTCGCTTCATCTAAATACAAATTTATAGCTGATAATGAAGAGTTATACTCAACCATTTCTTCAATTAATCTCACTACCATGCTATTTTTTATGTTCACGTCTGGATTTAAAACAATAAAAATGTCATCATCGTTCATCGACAGCTTTTTACAATAATTGTACACATAGTTATTATTAGCACCAAAACCTAGACCATAAGAGTCTTTATTATCCAGCCAATGCGTATTTTCATCTATGTAACTTGTAAAGTCATCAGAAGGAGTGTTGCTTTTTATCACTACAATATAGTCATTACTTAATTTCTTAACAGTCGATAATGATTTAATAATTTCTTCATGCCCATGTGACACTATAGATATATATACTTTCATCATAAAGCAACTACATTTGAGAAAAGAACGCCATTCAAGTCTTTTTCTGAGAGGCAAGGTACTTTATCACTAGGCCAAGATATATTTAGCACAGGATCATTCCATTTTAAGCTTACTTCATATTGTGGGTTGTAGTAATCTGTACACTTATAAACAAACTCAGCCTCATCACTAGTCACATAAAACCCATGCGCAAAGCCTTCAGGGACCCACAACTGTCGCTTATTCTCGGCCGATAAGTAGACACCAACCCACTGACCAAACGTCGGAGAATCTTTACGAACATCAACAGCAACGTCAAATACTTCGCCAGACATCACTCGAACCAGTTTACCTTGGGTATTCTCAGTCTGGTAATGCAAACCACGTAAAATCCCTTTACTCGATTTAGAATGATTATCCTGTACAAAGGTCGTTGGCTTTCCCGTTACCAACTCTTCAAATTTTTTCTGCTGCCAAGTTTCCATAAAAAAACCACGTTCATCACCAAATACTTGTGGCTCAATTATTTTTACATCTGGGATATTTGTTTCGATTACTTTCATGATGTCTGATACCTAGCCGTAGGCTTTAATATTATTAAGAGCAGCTTGCCAATCACTTGACGTAATTCCAAATACGTTTTGTACCTTAGAACCGTCCAACCGTGAATTTACCGGACGTGGCGCGGGCAATGGGTACTGGTCAGCCGTAATTTCATTAACGTTCGGTATATTCCCTAGCGCCCCATGCCGCTCTGCAGCGGTAAAAATCGCTTTAGCAAACTGATACCAACTTACATGCGGCGTACCTGAAAAGTGATAAATACCCGATTGCTCCTGGCTCTCAAACTTACCCATCATAGTCACTAATGCTTTAGCGATATCACCCGCATAGGTCGGCCCGCCAAACTGGTCACCAATAATTCCAAGCTCTGGACGTTCTTTTCCAAGACGAAGCATGGTTTTTACAAAGTTATTGCCGTGCTCTCCAAAGACCCAGGCTGTACGTAAAATCGCATAACGAGAACAATGCTCAGCAACAGCCTCTTCACCAGCAAGCTTGCTTTGGCCATAGACACCTTTCGGGTTTGGGGTATCAGTTTCCACATAAGGCTCTAGCTTATCACCATCAAACACATAATCGGTTGAAATATGCAGAAGCAACGCATCCAGAGATTGCGCGGCTTGCGCTAAGTAGAGCGGGCCATTGCGATTTATGGCATAACTCATCTCGATGTCTGTTTCCGCTTTGTCCACCGCCGTATGCGCCGCGGCATTGATAATTACATCGGGCTTGAGCTCAGTCAGAGTTATTTGCACCTGTTGTTCACTCGTGATATCTAGCTGGTCACGATCATAGGCCACCACTTCAATGTCATTACGCTCAGATAATAGATTAACCAAGCATTGCCCCACCTGGCCCTGGCTTCCGGTTATCAATACTTTCATCGCGACACTGCCTTGTTACTTTTCTCACTAACCAATCGAGTCAAATATTGGCCATACTCGTTTTTCATCATTGGCTCTGCGATTTCTAGCAATGCTTCATCACTTAACCATTGGTTGCGCCATGCTATCTCTTCAAGGCAAGCCACTTTCAACCCTTGAACATTTTCAATGGTTTGAACAAATGATGAAGCCTCATGCAAACTTTCGTGAGTACCGGTATCAAGCCATGCGAAACCACGACCTAACAGTTCAACATTTAAAGAGCCATCATTTAGGTACATCTCATTAAGCGTTGTGATTTCAAGTTCACCACGATGAGAGGGCTTGACATGCTTTGCCATCTCAACAACACGATTATCGTAAAAATAGAGTCCCGTTACTGCGTAGTTTGACTTTGGTTCAACTGGCTTTTCTTCTATCGAGACGGCTTTCATTGTTTCATCAAACTCGACAACACCAAAGCGTTCAGGATCTTTGACTTGATAACCAAATACCGTAGCTAAACCTTGTGAGGTTAGCTCACCAGCACGCTTTAGCTGCTCACTAAATGATTGACCGTAATAGATGTTGTCACCAAGTACTAAGCACACCGAATCATCACCAATAAACTCTTCACCAATGATAAATGCTTGTGCTAAGCCATCTGGACTTGGCTGTACTTTGTATTCAAAGTTAACACCGTAGTCTGACCCATCACCCAGTAATCTCTTAAAACCAGCTTGGTCTTCTGGTGTCGTAATAATTAAAATATCACGAATACCCGCCAGCATCAGCGTTGAAATTGGGTAAAAAATCATTGGTTTGTCGTAGATTGGTAACATCTGCTTTGATGTACCACGAGTAAGTGGGTAGAGGCGTGTACCAGAGCCACCCGCTAAAACAATCCCTTTCATTATTTGCTTTCCTTAGCTTCTGTTGACTCTACACCTAAGCGTTCACGCTGGTAACTACCATCTTGCACATGTTGACACCACTCGCTGTTATCCAAGTACCATTGAACGGTTTTCTTTAGCCCGGTTTCAAAGGTCTCTTCTGGCGTCCAATTTAATTCTCGTTGCATCTTGCTAGAATCAATCGCGTAACGGCGGTCATGTCCTGGTCTGTCTTGCACATAAGTGATTTGCTCAGCGTATCCAATTTCTTTTGGCACTAACGCGTCTAGAATCGAACATATGGTTTGCACCACTTCAAGATTTTGTTTTTCGTTATGACCGCCAATGTTGTAGGTTTCACCCACTTTACCTTCAGTCACAACTTTATAAAGCGCACGAGCGTGGTCTTCGACAAACAGCCAATCTCGAATTTGATCGCCTTTACCGTAGATAGGCAGCTCTTTACCGTCGAGTGCATTTAAAATCACTAAAGGAATGAGTTTTTCAGGAAAGTGGTAAGGACCGTAATTGTTTGAGCAATTGGTCACCATGGTCGGTAGACCGTATGTACGCAACCAGGCGCGAACTAGGTGGTCACTTGATGCTTTTGACGCAGAGTAAGGACTTGATGGTTCATACGACGTTGTTTCTAAGAACATTGGCAGCTCTGCACCGGCTTCCACTTCATCAGGGTGAGGTAAATCACCATACACTTCATCCGTTGAAATGTGGTGGAAGCGAAATGCTTGTTTCGCCGATTCATCCAATATGTTCCAATAGTCACGCGTCGCTTCTAGCAGCGTATAAGTGCCCACAATATTGGTTTCAATGAATGCTGCGGGGCCTGTGATCGAACGGTCTACATGGCTTTCTGCTGCTAAGTGCATGACGGCATCAGGTTGATGCTTGGCAAATACACGATCCAGTGCAGCTCTGTCACAAATGTTCACTTGCTCAAACGCATAGCGCTCACTTACCTCCACTGAGATAAGTGATTCAAGATTGCCTGCGTATGTCAGGCAATCCACATTCACAACACTGTCGGTGGTGTTCTCAATAATATGACGCACGACGGCTGAGCCGATAAAACCTGCGCCTCCGGTAACTAGAATTTTCACTGATTTAAGCCTACGTTGAAATGGTTATTTCCATGATGCAAACGCCATGGTTTGCAATGAAATGATTTTTTTAATTGGTGATTTTTGAGCTTTTTCATCTCAGTATTTTTTAGGAGCTGAGACACTTTTTATTCATTTTGAGACAGTCTATTTTGGACAATCCCATATAAAACCTAGATTTTGCTGACTTTTTAAAAACCGCCCCAATAGGTATCCCCAATTTAGTTAACTATCCGCTTTTGGAGATCCTCGCTTTCGCGAGGATGACGATATAATGGGGAAAGTAGCGTTTGAAAATAGGCTGCTACACCTATTTATCATCACTCGTATACGCATAGTTATAATACCCATAGCCGTAACCACTAGACGCCTTTTTCTCTATCGCATTAAAGATCACGCCTTTTACCTCAATACCGGATTGCTCAAAGCGCCCTTGCGCCACTTCAATCTCTTTTAGGGTATTTTGGCCATAGCGTGCCACCATTAAAGTGGTCCCGGCTAATGCCCCAACAATACTTGGATCTGTTACAGCAAGCACTGGCGGGGTATCAATAATCACTAGGTCGTAATTTGCCGAGCTCCACTCCACAAAGTCTTGAAAGCGTGGGTGCATTAGTAGCTCAGATGGGTTGGGTGGTACTTGGCCACGGGTAATGACATGTAAGTTTTCAATATCTGTAGGTTTAATGACTTGCTCGGTCGTGAGTTTGCCACTTAACAATTCAGACAAGCCGTCGTCCCACTTAAGGTTAAATTGCTTTTGTAGGTAGCCTTTACGCATATCCGCATCCACCAACAACACTTTTTGGCCGGTTTTCGCGGCCACAGCAGCAAAGTTAGTGGAAATAAAAGACTTACCAATACCCGGCGCTGGGCCAGAGATCATTAGGATGTTATTTTTCGCTTCCATCATGGCAAAGTGCAAGCTAGTACGTAGGCCGCGCAGCGCTTCAATAGAAAGATCGGCTGGGTTGCTTTCTGCTAATAGTTTGTCTTTGCCTTTGTGGCGTTTGGCTAAGTGCGTGAGTTGCAGCTGCATGTCCGATTTAGGTACGCTGGCGTAAACCGGCAGGCCAATCGCTTCAATCTCATCTGGCGATTCTACGCCTTTATGGAATGCGGCTTTTACTAGTACAAACGCCACGCTTAGCATACCGCCAAGTAGCGTTGCTAGTACCACAATCAGTGGTTTCTTTGGTTTCACTGCATTAGTGTGTGATTGCGCCGAATCGACAATGCGTACATTACCTACGGTGCCCGCCTTCATAATGCGCAGCTCTTGTACTTTATTAAGCAGCTGCACGTAGATCTGCTGGTTCACTTCTACGTCACGCGTCATGCGTAATACGGCACGTTGTGTTTTCGGTAGTTTTTGAATCTGTTTGTTTAAGCGCTCTCGCTCACCTAATAAGGTTTCGCGCTTTTCTAGTAGCGAGCGATACGCTGGGTGATCTTTGGTAAAGCGCTGGCTGACTTCACTTTCTTTAAACGTCAGCTCATTAAGTTGCGCTTCTAGCTCTACCATTACCTTTAGGGTGGATTGCGCTTCTAACCCTAAGTCGACCGACTCATTGTCTTGACGGTACTGATTCAGCGTATCTTCTGCTGCCGTTAGGCTGGTTTTGATATCTGGTAGGTGACCTTGCAAAAATTCCAAGCTCTTCTCGGCTTCTGCCGATTGGCGCGCCACGTTTTGCAAAAAGTAGTTTTGGCTAATGTCGTTAACAATGCGCTCGATGACAGGCTTGTATTCCCCTTCAAGAGACAACTGTAAAATGCCCGTTTGTTTGCCTCGCTCAGAAATAGACAACGCTTGCTGAAGCTCGGTAATCGCATCAATTTTGGGCTTTTTCCCTAAGGTATATTCTTGCCCTTGCTTACCTTGTAGGTAAGTGACAAACACGCGGTAGCCATTGCCTTCCGCAATTGCGCCTGCTTTACCCGTTAGTAATACGTTATCTTGTGCGTCACGCAGTTCAAAACCTCGATTATCATCATCGGTTTGTACTAGCAGTAGTGTTTGATCATCCAGATAGTGCCAACGTTCAGCCACCTCTAAACGGCCTACATCAATATACGCTTGCTCTCCGGTTAGTCTCGCCAAACCCTTACCAATCACTGGCAAGTACTTAGGCTCAGCGACAGTAGTTAAGTTAAGCTTGTCCACCGTTTGGCCTAATACCATACGCGATTTAATCAACTCAATTTCTGTGGTGGCAGAAGATTCTTGTGCAAACATGTCTCCCAAGCCTTCACTTAGCAAAGAAGACATGCCACCGCTCTTTTGCTCGACCTGAATTAGCGCATCGGCTTTATAGATAGGCGTAGATAACAACGCAAAAGCGATACCGAAACAGGTGAATACGAAGGTAGTGACGATGATTAGCCATTTGGCGTCTAGGAGGATGCCGAATAGTTTACCTAGATCGATTTCGTCGGAGGAAACGGAGTTTTGGGATGGTTTTTGGTTCTGCATTGGGGAATAGGTTCCGGAGTTTAAGCGATTAAAGGGTAAATGGTCCTGTGGTCCTGTGGTCCTGTGGTCCTGTGGTCCTGTGGTCCTGTGGTCCTGTGGTCCTGTGGTCCTGTGGTCCTGTGGTCCTGTGGTCCTGTGGTCCTGTGGTCCTGTGG
>NZ_JAKJSS010000016.1:0-149024 GCF_050337205.1 Vibrio nomapromontoriensis | reverse complement strand
GCCAACCTCCCCTTCGAAGTAATTCGAAACTCATCCCACCGTAAACCAAACGTGTGATAAGACTTATATTGAATCAAGCCGTGTTGAAGCAGCTTATCCAATGTTTTGAGGTGGAGTTTGATGGGCATTTTTCGGCGCTCACGTATGGCACTATTTTGTGGACCATAGTCTGAGCAGCGATTAAATTTATTGCCGTCTTTCATCCATGTAAGCAGCGTCATTTGTTCAGGAGTGAGATTAACCATAGTAATCACCCCCTTGAACTAGGTTATCGAGCTTTCTATGACTCTCTAACCAGCGGTCTAAATCCTGCTTTAAATATCGAACCGCTCGACCAATCTTGATAAAAGGTGGCGCAACTGTGCGATTCTTTCGGTGTCCTTCCATTCTGCTTTGGCGTAAAAAAGAACGGCTCATACCGATGTACGTCGCTGTTTCTTGCTCTGTGTATGCTCGTTTATCAATGTTAACGTCTGACATATTGAAATCTCTTTGTGTTGATGGAGATTCAAATTTATCGACTCAAAACGGCATATGACGAAATCAACGACGCTCACGACGACGTTTTATTTKGCCCTTTTTAAAACTGCATTYACRTCCGCGACGATGTTCTTTCKAAACGACAGRTAAGACATTCTGTTTTCTGTATCCCCTTTACCAAACCAACTCATGTCATCTTGGGTCATCTCATCAATMACWGAGTCCGTATCATAGTGTCGGTTAGTGTGTTGATTCACATCTTGTCTGATTAAATTCCACACYTTATCCGCCCTAATCTGAGGGTKMTCTTGCAGGACTCGATAGACRATTTGAGACACGGGRTGCGTTAAATCCAACGCTCCAGCCAATGAATYCRCGGTTGGAGCGCTTATTTCAGTACTCGCACCTTCGGTTAACTTAACGCGACTAACCGTTRGTTTAACCGAATCCAACCGGTTATTGGTAACCGTTGAAGCACTAACGTTAGGGTTAACGTAATGCGTTACAGTACTGCCTTGAGCGTTGCCTAACGGTTGAGCTAACGCATTAGAATTGCACTGAGCAACCTGTCTTTCCTTGGTTGGAGCGTTAAAAGCTCGGATTGAGTCATGACCAAACACTTTCACAATGTCATCTAGGTTCAACCTTAAATGCTCTGGTTGAATATGAATGGGATAGCTTTTTAAATAAGATTTATTGACAGGATGCTTATCGAGCAGGTTTTGAACTGACGTAGACTGAGATTCAGATGGAAAAAGGTCGGCGTAAAGCTCACAAAACTTATGCACGCTGCTAGCAAAATTATGTACAACAGCAAGCTTTGTATAAGCGGCAGTCCCCTGTTTAGCCTTTGGCGGCATTGTCTCAGAATAATGGATATCTAACACGTCGGGTTTACCAAACACTTGAGGAACCGAACGCCAATTGCGAATATTCGACGGTTGAAGAACGGCGCAAAAATTAGTGCTATGCTTTTTCAAAGTAATAGCAAACCGCTTGGAATCCTGAGGGGTAAGTTTTACAACCCCTGCATAGTCGAATACAGCAGCGACAGCTCTTTGCCCATCTACTCTAAATAGTGCTCCAAAATTGGTTTCATCAACCCAAGCACACAATTGAAGGTTTCCCTCTTCAATCGCACCCAAAACATCCCATTTTGTTAAGTGCGTTTGACTTGAGATCTCTTCCAGTCTAATAAACTGACGTTGAATTAGGGTCACGTTTAGCACTCCTTGCCAACAAACACGACCCTCAAAATACTGTAATTAACAACAGTATGCAACACTACCACAACCCAGTACTTAGTAGGTGTGCTCTATGACCGACTCTATACATACAGTTGTTTTGGTATCGGTTAGTACTCCGTTAATAATCCTAGGAAATTCAATTGAGCGAACTAGAGTCCACTTACCAGCATGATTACGGTATAGATGAACATTCCCATACAGATTTATTTCTTTCTCAATTATCATTTGATGTCGGCCAAACAACTTCTTACTAAAACCTTTAGGAAAACTAAGATCTGATTTTTTAACGCTAAAAACGATAGCTGTCTCATAACCAGTGACACTACCTTGTTTAATGTCTTTGGTCATCATCGGTGTACCGTATGAAATCCATGTTACTGGCGTTGGATGGTCGATCCATTCTAATACCCTCTTAGGTAAACACTTTTGGAACTTAGAGTCTGCTTTCACCGGGTAAGGGACAAGCTTTTTACTAGCCAATTTTTTATCAATTATTTCAGCACTTCCCTTATGGCAAACAAAAACCAGTTTATTATCCGGAATCTTCTTTAAAAAACAGTTATTATCGAGATTTGCAGCAAAGCTGACCATCATCCAAACAAGAATCAAATGACAAATCAACAATATCCAAAAAAATGGAGCTGTAATTTCTAAAGACACATGTTGATCAATATTGGAGGAGAAAAGGAGCTCAATGTTGATGCAATAGAGGATAACAACAAAGGTTACAGCACATAATTTAAATCGATTTCTGGATACATAGTTTGGTTCTTTTATAAACTGTTCCAACTCAAGGTTCTTGTCATGCATTTTATTAAAAAATCTCCATCACCTATTGATTAATTTCTAGAATTTATATTTTTCTTGCTCATAGACTCGCCTTAAACTAAATAACAACAATCGCCCCTAAATAGTAGCTATTAGCCAATCAATGATACAGCCGCCGCCTTATGCTCAGGAGCTAAGTGCGCATATCTAAGTGTCATCTTTAAATCAGAATGCCCTAACAACTCACGAACGGTATTCAGGTCAACCCCCGCCATGACCAATTTACTGGCAAAGTGATGTCGCAAGTCATGAAAGTTAAAGTTATCAATCTCAGCCTGCTCAACTAACCTTAACCACGGTTTTTTAATATCTGTTAATGGCTTATCGACACCAGATACAAATACATAATGACAAAATGGGTTTTGCTGTTTCCACTCTTTCAAAATTTCTAAAACCGTTGCGTTTAATGGAACTACTCGTGATTTCTTCGATTTAGCATCGCTAGCTTTTACAACTAGATATCGATTAGGAAAGAAGACGTCATCCCACGTTAAAGACAACAATTCACCACGCCTCAGACCTGTATGCATAGCGGTTAAAACGATGGGTTCAACATAATCAACAAACCTAACACCAGATAAACAAGGATGTAGTGGTGTACCCCTAACTTCTCTGTGCTTGTTAGATGATATTCTCTTTTCACGTACAAGCTCATTGCGGTTAAAAATAGCGCTTAATAAGCTACCCTCTTCAGAATCAGATAAGTATCGAATTCGAGTATTATCGTGCTTCAAAACTTTTACTTTCGTCAGGTTGTGGCTTTCAATCACCCCCCACTCTACCGCTCTAGAAAGCGCACCTTTCAAGGTGTTAATCGAATAATTGATTGTTGCAGGTGCTCGACCTAGTTTGATTCGCTCACTTTTCCATTTTTCAACGTCCCACGCTGAGATTTTATCCAAATCTTTACCAAGAAAGTGTTCAAATCGAGACTTTAAATGACCGATAGTTTTGTCGACCGTTTTAGCATTTCGTGTTTCTAAAAATGGTCTGTATTTCTTATCCAAGTAGGTTTCAAAATTGAGAAATTTGCGACGTTTGGTCTCTTCTCTAGCTTGCTTTTTGTCTTCCTGAATATTCTTTCCTTGAGCAACTTCACCTAACTTGGCTCTAGCCACATCTCTTGCTTGGGCAGGAGTAAGATCGTTCGCGAGACCAATTTTGAAATTTACCTGCTTACCATCTAGTCGAAAATATAAGTAAAAGACAACTTTACCGGACTCAAATTTGATAGCGTGAAAGCCACTCACTTCTGTATCATTGATTCGCCTTTGATCGAAAGTAAGATCACGAAGTGATGCGCCTGTTATCTTCTTTTTTATCGCCATGCTAACAACCAAAATCAAAAGTTATTTATTTATAGCATATTTATAGCACTTTTTTTGAATTACCATGAACTATAAAAAACACACAAAAACAAATAACCATCATAACCACCTGTATTTAATAAGTTTAAAAACATCATCATTGTTCACTGCTGTGTATATAAAAACAATAACAAATGCACTCATAATCGATTGGTCCGCAGTTCAAGTCTGCGAGGGGCCACCAAATTTTAGAAGGCTCATGGAGAAATCCATGAGCCTTTTTTATTTTTCCACGTTTATCTGAACTACTTAGCTAGCTGCCTTCCTAAACCATCATTCGTACGTGCTCTAGTGCTCCATCCAATTTCATAAAACACCCTACATTCATATCGCCAAATAGATTTTCACTAAGAATATGATTCCTCACATCAATTCGAGCTTCCAGTCCATGCAAAATATAAACTTATCATTTTCTTCTAAGTCTTTAGAATGCCCAGAAATTTAATAATCAGAACATCTATCCGCACCCCTCACTCAAAATGTGGATAGCTAAAGGGTACTAGAAATGAAAAGAACTATCACACTGGCAATCGTAACTGCACTATCCTCTTCAGCGATAGCTGATGGTTTCTATGCAGGCTTAGATCTCAAACAAGGAGACGTAAAGCCACTTAAAAATGGAAATAGCGAGATTGATGTCGCTAGTATCAACCTTGGCTACTAATTTCAGCTTGAAGAAAGCAACTGGTCTATCGCTCCTGAAGCTCGTATCGGCTTTGGCATCGGGGAAGCAAACAATCCAGGTGCACTCATCTATATTGATGGCAGCATGGAACCCGCATCTAATAAAACCGGTCTAAATAGTTCGATTGGCCTCGCAGTCAACGCTAAATATACTTTTGACAATGGTTTTTACCTAAGCATCGCTCCTGTTGTCACTCACGCTGAATTCAAATCTGAGTTTACCGGAGATATGACAGGTAATACCATTAGCTATCGCGATAGTGATACTCGTATCGGCGCCATTGCAGCCGCAGGATACAAGTTCAATGACTATTTTTCAGTTGAAGCAAATTACGAAGGCTATAGCGAAGTAAACTTTATGGGCTTAGGCATCAAAGCCTACTTCTAAAGTTTTGTAGCGCCAGCCTCGACAGACGCTTTTGGGACTCACTCATAGTCAATCAGTCCGCAGTTCAAGTCTGCGAGGGGCCACCAAATTTAAAGGCTTGAGAAGCAATTCGTTTCTCAAGCCTTTTTCGTTTCTGCTGAGTCAGATAACGAGTCTGACTGTATGTAAATTACCTTTGAATAATTACGAACTAAGAGACTCAGCTAACCAGTTATCGCGATTCTCAAATAGCATGCTGCTCTATCTCTTAAGTCACGTTCGGCCATCTATTCTCCCAATCTTCACAACAGTAGTACGCCCTTCATTTACGTTTTAATACTCTATTGAGTGCTACACGCGCATGAAGCTGGTCTTTAATGAACATGCCCTTGAGAGAAGTTGATCATCGCCACTCCAACCACCACAAACAAAATTCCCGCCCATACCATAGGATCAAGATGCTGGCGATAAACGACGGTTGAGATAAGGCTCACAGCAACAATCGCTAACCCGGCCCATAGCGAATGAACAATACCTACAGGCATCCCTTTCATCGCTTGGCTTAAAAATGCAAATGCCGCTAGGTGACCGACAATAACCAGTATCGCTGGCAAGGGTTTTGACAAACTAAAACCATCGGTTGCTTTTAAAGCCACGTGTGACATTGCTTCTGCTAAAACGGCTAACGCAATAAATAACCAACTCATCAAACTATTCCTATTTATTTACAACACAGTGGGGTGAATCAAGCCGTCTTCAAGCGAGCAGCAATATTCAGTTGATGGTATTCAAGGTTCAAAAGCTTTGAGCCTTAAACAGAAAAACCCGAGATAAACGGTAAGATCTCGGGCTTTTCAAATAATGAGCCTAAGAAAGGCTCATTGAGGTCAGTTTCGACGACTATTTGTCCATATGTAGAACGGTACGGATTGACTCACCTTTGTGCATCAATTCAAACGCTTCGTTTACATCTTGTAGACCCATGGTATGAGTGATGAACTCTTGAAGACCAAACTCACCTGCCATGTAGCGGTTAACTATTTCAGGTAGCTCTGAGCGGCCTTTCACGCCACCGAAAGCAGAACCACGCCATACACGACCGGTAACCAGTTGAAATGGACGGGTAGAGATCTCTTGACCCGCGCCAGCCACACCGATAATGACAGACTCGCCCCATCCTTTGTGACAGCACTCAAGTGCTTGACGCATCACGTTAACGTTACCGATACACTCAAACGAGTAATCAACACCGCCATCTGTCATGTCAACAATCACTTCTTGAATTGGCTTATCAAACTTCATTGGGTTAATGCAGTCAGTCGCGCCWAGCTGTTTCGCTAGCTCAAACTTACTTTCGTTGATATCTACGCCAATAATGGTTTTTGCGCCCGCCATACGTGCACCGATAATGGCAGAAAGACCAATRCCACCAAGACCAAATACCGCAACAGTATCGCCTTGTTGTACTTTAGCCGTGTTTAGYACAGCGCCCATACCCGTTGTGACACCACARCCAAGTAGACATACTTCTTCAAGAGGTGCTTCTTTAGCGACTTTCGCCAAAGAAATTTCTGGAAGTACGGTGTATTCAGAGAACGTTGAACAACCCATGTAATGGAAGATTGTTTCGCCATTAATCGAGAAGCGGCTTGTGCCGTCTGGCATTAGACCTTGACCTTGCGTTTCACGTACCGCTTGGCATAAGTTTGTTTTGCCAGAAGTACAGAACTTACAAACACCACATTCTGCGGTATATAGTGGAATAACATGGTCGCCAACTTCAACGCTAGTCACACCTTCACCGATCATTTCAACAATACCGCCACCTTCGTGACCTAAGATTGATGGGAAGATACCTTCTGGATCGTCGCCAGAAAGCGTAAACGCGTCGGTATGACATACACCCGTTGCCACGATGCGAACAAGTACCTCGCCCGCCTTAGGAAGTTGTACGTCAACTTCTTCCATCTTTAGTGGTTCGCCAGCAGCCCAAGCTACCATAGCTTTTGATTTAATTGATGTTTGACCTGGTTTAATTTCAAGTGCCATTGGGTTTTCCTTTTGTTTACTTCGGGACAGTAAAATGAGCGATAAAAATAGACGCCGCATAAAGCGAACGAAGAGTGTACTCACTCGCTGTTTCGTTTTGATGGGCTTAGTATAGATAATTACCAATCTTTGATAATCCCACCAAATTGAAATTAATTATTACGATTATGTAATAATAACGCACCAGCGAATCCAACGTTTCATTTCGAAAACACAATGTGCTTTCGAAATGCGATGCCTTAGTACAACATTAGGATTAATTATGGCGTTAGACAACGTCTAATTAAGCATAAACTGGGGTGTTGGGAATAATAGCGACAGGATGCTAATAAGGTTATATATCATTAACACGTTGTGCTGTTGCGTTCACCGAGCTGTAGACATGATTTTCGACAACCAATCCCTGAAAGTCTAATGTGATGTGCCCTACTCGAGAGAAACCTAAATGTTGATAGAACCCATTCGAGGCGTTCTCCACCCAGGTATATAACCAAAAGCGCGATCCAAACTTCAGCGTGACTTCTTTTAACAGCTTACGGCCCAAACCTTTCCCTGAAAATATGTCATCTACATACAGTTTTTCAATTTCAAACCCATAGCTGTCATTTTTAAAACGGGAGCCTAAGTTGACCAAAACGAAACCTTGCAGTACACCATCATGCACACTGACCAACAGTTCGTAATTTGGGTTTACCAACAGATTCAAGAAATAATCTTCACTGAATGTAGCAAGCACATGTTGAGAATATTCCTTACGAATACCGTCAGTCGCATAAGTCGTTAGCCATACTTTAATCGATAGCACCGCGAGATTAAGACAATCGTCTGGTGTTGCTTCCCTAATCAAATGCTATTCCTTGTTCCATTCTACGCGCCTAATTCGCAAGGTATTAGCTTAACATCGATACGAGTTTGAAGTCAGTTCCTTAGTCTCTGAATCCTTGGCCAGTATAACGTATTGTCGATAACACAGGATATCGACCATTCGGCCACTGAAGCACCGGATAATGATACAGCTGTGATTCAAAAATACTGACCATGTCTGGTAAAGAATGTTGCAGTTCATGGCGATTCTTTAAGCGTATCTCATCGCTGGTTAAGTCCACTCTCGACTCCAAATACGCCGCGGTAGCTAAATAAAAAAACTCCGTAGTTTTACACGCGTTGTCGCACGTCGGGTCATCGTATTGGTAGTAGCCGGACTCCTCCGCATACTGCCATTGCTGTCGAAGCTTGCTTTGCACTGTCGCTTTGTCACTGAAAACGGACGGTAACATAGATTGCCAACCCGCATTGGCAATCAGATGATGAATTTCTTCCTGCGACGCATCTCTGGCACCAGTTGGATTCGTTTCACTCGCGGCAAGGTCTTGCAATACCATAGTGTCGAAGTATGGCGCTAACTGTTCGATGGCGCGATCAGTCATTCCATCATTTGACATCACCAAGGTCGCATGGTTTTTACGAAGATGCGGAAGTAGTCGTGGTTCGTCGACGTTACCATCCTGATCATTGTCTAACCACTGTGCAGTGACGTTAGCGGCATACTCTAACTTTGTTGTCGTCACATCCTTTGTTGCACAAATTGTCACAGCATCAAACACCCGCGCTTTTTTCACAAAGAAAGGTCCTGGGCATCCATCGACAGGTTCCTTTGCCGCAGAAAATTCAGCGGCAGTCGTGACGCCAGAAATTATAATGAGTAAGCTTGCTAATGATTTCATCGCCATTCCATGTCCATTATTTAATCACATGTACTGTATCATTTAGCGCTGGGTGTCTGTGTAATGCTACGTCATACCTTGTCTACACTATGCAATGCCGTTGTGTTTTCCTTAAGCTCGCGACGCTTCGGCAAAATGACTTTCTCGTTGATTTGCAAATAGAATCAATCCCAATCCGATGACCGGAACCACAATAGCAGCAAAAGGGATCATGCCTGCACCCACTTGGCTATCTATGACGACACCGCCTAACACACCACCAAAAGCATTCGCTAAATTAAACGCCGATATATTAGCCGTCGCCGCTAACTCTTGACCATCACCACCATGATTCATGACACGTAATTGCATGGCGGGTACATTGGCAAAAGAGGCAACACCGAATACGAAAGCCGCTGCCACAAATAGCCACTGATTATTAACAGCAAGCCCAACTAAAACTAACGAAGCTATCATTGCCATAACCCAAAAAATCGATGCCTTTTGCAAATTATGATCAGATGAACGGCCACCTAGCGTATTACCAACAATCAGACCCACCCCAACGACAACCAAGATCCATGTTACAGCGTCTTCACTAAACCCAGTCACGTGCATGGCTATCGGTGCGATATAGCCATATAACGTCATAAAACCCGACCAAGCAAACACGGTAATTGCCAAGCTCATTAACAACATTGGATTTTTAAAGGCTTTCAATTGCATTGCGCTACTTTTAGTCTCTCCATGCCCAGTTGATTTAATGCCGGACAAAATGAACGTCATTGCGACAAGTCCAAAACCGGCGACCACTAGGAATGTGACATGCCAACCAAACTCCAAACCAATCCACGTTCCCCCTGGTACCCCGAGCACGTTAGCTAACGTAAGGCCTGCAAACATCTGCCCCACAGCACGACCTGCTAATTTTTCAGACACTAAACTGGTCGCCACAACGGTACCAATGCCATAAAAAGGGCCTTGCACTAACCCTGTAATCACTCGGCTCCACATAAGAACTTGGTAATTAACCGCAAAGGCAGACATTAGGTTACCTAAGATAAACAGCACCATTAAACTGGCGAGAACCACCTTTTTATTAAATCGAGCCAAATATATCGTCAGTATAGGCCCTCCAAATACAATCGCTAACGCATAAGCACTAATCAAATAGCCGGCCTGCCCTTCAGTGATCGACAATGACGTGGCGATTTGCGGCAAAATACCAGCTATCACAAACTCTGCAGTACCAATGGCAAACGCAGCAAGCGTCAATATCCATACTTGCATGGGCATCTTGTTGTTATTCATACTTACACTCTCTTTATCGCTTTGGAGCACGTGATACCACGACTCCAATTAGGTAATAATTGATTTCCTCTAGTCTATAGGTTTCATTTAATTTGATAATTACCCAAATTTTGAATTCATTATTTGGTTAATCTAAATAATAATAAGCCTAATAGCGCGTTCAATTGGCAGTAAGTGGGAGTCACTATGGATAAGTTTGCAGATATGACAATGTTCGTTAGCATAGTCAAACACAAAGGGTTAGCCGCTGCGGGGCGTGAGTTGGGTCTGTCTCCCGCTACAGTTACCTCGCGATTGAAAGCCTTAGAGCAAAGATACGGAGTTAAGTTACTCAACCGAAGTACACGACATCTATCATTAACCGATTCCGGTGCACTCTATTATCAGTCGAGTTTAGAGATTATTAATAATGTAAATGAAGCGGAAAGCTTGCTTCAAAGTGGATTAAATGAGGTAAAAGGAACCCTTAAAATAGCCGCCCCAAGCGATATTGGACGACAAGCTATCCTGCCAATACTCACATCATTTTGCCAACAGTACCCAAATGTCATCCCTCATTTATATCTCAATGATACACTCACCAATATCACGGAGTCTGGTATTGATATTGTCATTCGTTATGGCGAGCTGGCCGACAGTAACCTCATCTCCCGACGGCTTGCATCAAGTCAACGTGTTCTTTGTGCATCCCCAGAGTACTTACGCAAGCATGGCGCACCCACTATCCCGGCGGAACTCACTAACCATCACTGTCTCGCCATGTTACGAAGCCATGAAGAACTAACTCGATGGCACTTTCGCCAAGGTGATACACAGCAGTCAGTCGCAGTTCAACCCCGTCGTTTTTCTGATGATGGTGAAGTGATACGTCGCTGGGCATTAGACGGTTATGGCATCGCACTAAAGTCCCTGTTAGATGTTCAACAGGACATTAATAGCGATAAATTACAGGTGGTTTTAAATGACTATCGAGTTAACTTCACCGCGTCAAATTCTGCATCCAGTAGCGATTTAAATGTCGTCTATGTCAGCCGACAATATCAACCCAAGCGAATTCGCCTTTTTCTAGACTTTCTCTTAAGCGAATTTGAAACACCGAAGTGGTAATTTTTTTCTGTCTTATGCGCCTCGAGAAGACTGAAATATTTTGGCCACCATAATAGATGGGTATTCTTAGGGTGATTCCATTTGGTTATCAGACCTATAACAACTAATCAATTCTCACAGACTGAATCATCTCGTAATATTTACCTCGTCCCAACAACGCAGAGTGAGATTCAATATGACCTTTACTATTAAGCACGCCAAAGCCGCTATGGTGGCAACAACATTAATGGTACTTGCAGGATGCGCTTCACCCGCCTTTGATTCAGACAATGAAAATGCAGCACGTAATCGCGGCGCAGCTGGTGGGGTCTTACTCGGAGCAACCATGGGAGCGTTAACGGGTGACGCAGGTCTAGCGGCTAAAGGCGCAGTAGCTGGCGGTGTTGCGGGTGGGGTTGCAGGTTCAATGAAAGACCTTGATGACTCTCGCTCAACAAACGACACACAAATACTGGCAGATGGCGTTTCACAAGACCATCGCAGTGATGCAGAAAAACGCGTCGCAGAACTTGAAGCCGAGATTCGCATCAAAGAGCTAGAAGCGCAACTCGCAGAAAACGATTCTAAAAATACAACGTCACAAAATAAAAACGACTCTGAGAGCTAATCACGCTCAACTATTCACATTATTCGTATCAAGTGACATGTCGTCATTTGAAGACACAACTAATCATCATCATGGACAAATTAGAACGGACGCTACAACCACTAAGGTTCTAATACTATGACATTTAGCAAATTTATTCTTCCAACGATCTTCGCCTTTTCCGCCGCTGCACCGGCCTTTGCTTCTAACAGCACTGACGTATCAGGTCATCGTGTCGGGCTTGGTTATTCAAACACAGACCTCGTTATTGATAACAGCGGCCTTGATTGGGGTGATGGTATCAAGCTCGAATATGGCTATGACATTAACCGTATTGTGGGCATCAACGCTTCATACCAGAACAATAATGGAAAAACAGGCAATCTTGAAATTGATGGAAGTAATTACAAAATAGATACCGACCTAGGTTACATGTTTACGCTAGACGGTTGGGCGATCAAACCCTATGGTGCAGTCGGTCTCATTCGTGCCAATGAAACACAAACTCGTAGCAATGGTAAAACATTTTCAAATAAAGAAACATCATTGATGGGTGGGTTTGGCGTACGAGCGAACATCGATATGGGTTTGTATACCGATTTACGCTATGACTTCTATAACGTAAATAATTTGAACACTGACCAACTTTCACTAACTGTTGGCTACAAGTTCTAACCTATCTCATCCTTTCTTTGTTAAGGCTCACACCGTTTGAGCCTTAACTCCCCCTTATGCAATAGCCTTCCCTTACCCCTTGTTTGCACTCATTGCTAATCCCTTTAAACATCTCTAGAAAAGCAACCTGATATACCATTCATGTTATCAATTTAAAGCAAGGACTTACCAAGACACGGATGGTCTCCTATAGAGAACATATGAATGAATAAATTACTGCTAGCCACCCTCTTTACCGCCTCTTTATCTGGCTGCTCTGTGTACAATATGGCGAAAGAAGTTTCTCAAATGATCAACTACGACGTCACTTCCAACGATGTCTATTTTAATTCATCAGACGGTAGCCAATATTTAGTAGCACCAAACCGTAACAAAGAAAAACATCAAATTCTGGTGTGCTATAACAACGAAGGACTCTTTTCTTATACCGCCGAAGAGCCACTACGAGCGGCCGCCAATGAATGGCTTGAACAGAACCGAGATGGCGCGATTGCGACCGAAGGAAATAAAAACTCTGGAGTAGTGGAGGCGCGCGTTTGTTACGAGTATCTGTACGAAGCACCACAACCAATTGGCGCATATCTTGATGAAGAAACAGGTGAGGTTGTCATTGTTGGTGAAAAAATATTAGAAAATGACAAGGATTCTGAGGTGACAACACTCGACGACGAATCGTAGATAACGTCGAGCTAAAACCTATTCACAGACATTAAAAAAGCGACCTTCGGTCGCTTTTTTAAGATTCATACGTCTATCACACTATCTTAGAAGATGTGAAGCGTTGCGTTGATAGTAAAACTATCTAAGTCTTTACTGTTTGCAATGGTTTTTACACCATTGAAACGCTGCCAGCTCGCGCCCACAGAAAGCATGTCTGTCACAAAGTACTCTGCACCAACACCGTACATAAAGTCAGTACCGTTGTCGCTGCTTTGGTTGCTTAGACCGTTTTTATAATCCGCGTTGTAATAGTGCAGACCACCTTTTGCGTACAGCTGAACCGGACCAATATCAATACTTGGTTTAAGCGCTGCATACCAAGAGCCTAGCTCTGCATAACCATTGCCTTTGTTTTGGTCATTGATATCGAAATTACCGTGCTTCCAGTAACCCGCTTCAATACCAATAATTGGTAGAATACCTGTACCAACATGGAAACCCATTGGTGTGTCGCTGTTGTTATTGTAGTCAGCACGACCTGCAGAAACACCACCGTATAACCACGCGTCAGCAAATGCCGACGTCGATGCACCAACAAGCGCAAGCGCTAAAAGTGTCTTTTTCATTGTAAACCTTCTTGTTTATGAAATAGCGGTGAATCCAATAAAAGCCACCGCGGAGCTTTATATATCACATACCATATCTTAAGAGGAATCCCTTCGTTTCAAATTTTGGTAAAACTTCTTGAATTCCATGGTATTGAGCTGTTATTTGTCTAACTATTCACGTTTTCTGTGACTAACATGCGTCAATGGCATTACGAACTCGCTTATCGGAGACCGGATAAGGTGTTCCAAGTTGTTGAGCAAAGAAACTGACTCTTAGTTCTTCAATCATCCAACGAACTTCTTTGACATTTTCGGGTATTTTCATGCCCTTTGGAATTTTATTCAGTAACTCTTTGTAATCTTGGGTGACCGATTCCACTTTGAGCATGTGCATTCTGTCTCGGTTTGGATCAATGGGAAGTTTCTCCATTCGACGTTCAATTGCACGTAAATACCGCAAGATATCAGGTAATCGCTTCCAACCACACTCGGTAGCAAAGCCTTTAAATATCAGCCCTTCAATCTGTGCTTTGATATCAGATAACGCAAACGCCATCGACAAATCCACACGCCCTTTTAACTTTTTGTTCAAGTTAAACGCCGTGGTTAGAATCGTCTCTACTTGCTGGGCGATATCCACCACGGTTTCATCTAACTCAGCGCGAACGTGCTCTTTCAGCGCATCAAATTTTTCTGAATCCCAAACCAGACCGCCCTGCTCTTCAATCAACTTATCAATACCACAGGATATGCAGTCATCAATCAAATCTAAGACTTTGCCATATGGGTTGAAATACAAGCCCAACTTTGACTTATTAGGCAAATTGGTATGTAAGTATTTAATGGGTGAAGGAACATTAAGCAACACCAATCGACGTTGCCCTTCTTTCATCACAAGCTCTTGCTCTGCTTCTGTCTCGAACAGTTTAATCTCGACACTGTCTTTCTTATCCACCAGCGCAGGATAAGCCTTGACATCAAAGCCACCACGTTTTTGCGAATACACTTTAGGTAACTCGCCAAAGCTCCATGTGTGGAGACCTTGTTGTTCAATATCATCATCGGCCACTTTTGACAATGTTGCTTGTACTTTGTCTTTTAGGCTTTCTTTCAATTCAAACAAATCGCGATTTTCTTTAAGCTTGCGATTGCGGTGATCAACAGCTCTGAAGGTGATTTTTAGATGATCCGTTAGTTGGGTAAGGTTCCACTGTTCACGAAGAATTTCAACGCCCGTCATTCGGCGCAGCTCTTTCTCTAGCGAATCCAACAGCGGTGCTTCCATAACCTTGGTACGTGCTAAAAAAGCATCGGCGTAGTTAGGTGCTGGAACAAAGTTTTTTCTTACCGTTTTTGGTAATGACTTAATTAAACTTACAATCAGTTCATGTCGTAACCCAGGAATTTGCCAGTCAAACCCTTCACTATCGATTTGGTTTAATATCGGTAGTGGGATGTGTACTGTCACACCATCGTTGTCTTCACCCGGTTCAAACTGATAGCTGAGCTTGAGCTTAAAGTCACCTTGATGCCAAAAGTTCGGATAATCCAACTCCGTAACGTGACTAGCATCCCCTTTAAACAGCTGCTCTTTTTCAAAGTTCAGTAGATCTTTATTCGTCTTACTGACTTTTTTCCACCACGTGTCAAAATGCTTTCCGGATACAACATCGGTATCAACACGCTGGTCGTAAAAATCAAACAATTCATCATCATCAACCAAGATATCGCGACGACGAGATTTGTGTTCGAGCTCTTCTACTTCTTGCAGCAGCTTACGGTTTTGTTTAAAGAAAGCGTGTTTTGTCTCCCACTCTCCTTCTACTAAAGCGCTGCGAATGAAAATTTCTCGGCTGACCACAGGGTCAATCTGGCTATAGTTAACCAAGCGTTTTGGTACGATAGGAATGCCATATAACATCACTTTCTCATGCGCCATGACCGCAGCTTGTTTCTTCGACCAATGGGGTTCGCTATAGCTGGTTTTCACCAAGTGCTTGGCTAACGGTTCAATCCACTCTGGCTGGATTTTGGCGATAATTCGCCCCCACAGCTTAGAGGTTTCAACCAATTCTGCCGACATGATCCACTTCGGCTGCTTCTTAAACAAACCAGAGCCCGGGAAAATATGAAAACGAGCATTACGGGCGCCTTGGTACTCGTTTTTCTCTTGGTCTTTTACACCGATGTGAGACAGCAATCCCACAAGCAAAGCCATATGAACGGACTGCTCGTTTGCCGGCTCCTGGTTTAACTTAGCATCCATTTCGCGCATGGCTTGATGGATTTGGAAATAGACATCTTGCCATTCACGAACACGCAAATAATTAAGAAAGTCAGTCTTACAATGACGTCTAAATTGGTTGCCCGATAGCTCTTTCTGTTTGGTTTGAATGTAATCCCACAGATTCACAAACGCCATAAAGTCAGATTCTTTATCAAAGAATCGGCGATGCTTATCATCCGATGACTGCTGCTTATCACTCGGTCTTTCGCGGGGATCTTGAATCGACAAAGCCGATGCAATCACCATAATTTCTTTTAAACAACCGAGTCTTGGTGCTTCAAGCACCATCCGCCCTAGTCGAGGATCGATAGGTAGCTTGGCGAGTTTACGTCCAATTGACGTAAGTCGCTTACGAGGATCTTTCGCTTTGTCGTTAATTGCCCCTAACTCTTCGAGCAAGCGTATACCGTCTTGAACATTACGCTTATCAGGTACTTCAACGAACGGGAAAGCATCGATATCGCCAAGCCCTAATGCGGTCATTTGCAAAATAACAGACGCTAGATTCGTTCGTAATATCTCTGGATCGGTAAACTCAGCGCGAGATTCAAAATCTTCTTCTGAATAAAGGCGAATACAAATACCTTCAGCCACACGTCCACAACGACCTTTTCGCTGATTAGCGCTCGCTTGAGAAATGTCCTCGATTGGCAGTCGCTGTACTTTAGTACGGTAACTATAGCGGCTAATTCTCGCGGTTCCCGGATCGATAACATAACGAATTCCAGGAACGGTAAGCGACGTTTCAGCTACGTTAGTCGCAAGTACAATACGGCGACCAGTATGAGACTGGAAAATCTTGTTTTGCTCACCCGAAGATAATCGCGCGTACAAAGGCACAATTTCAGTATCTCGTAGGTTTCTTTTGTTCAGCGCATCCGCAGTGTCACGAATTTCGCGCTCGCCATTCATAAAGATAAGAATGTCGCCTAACCCTTCATCACACAATTCATCAACCGCTTCAAAGATGCCTTCTAGCTGGTCGCGGTCAGCATCATCTTCTCCACGTAATGGACGATAACGGGTATCCACCGGATAGGTTCTACCCGACACTTCAATAATTGGGGCATCGTTAAAATGCTTTGAAAAACGCTCTGGGTCGATCGTGGCTGAGGTAATGATGATTTTTAAATCTGGGCGCTTTGGCAGTAACTCTCGCAAGTAGCCCAAAATAAAGTCGATGTTAAGGCTACGTTCGTGAGCTTCATCGATGATGATGGTGTCATACTGATTTAAGTAACGGTCATGTTGAATCTCAGCCAGTAAGATACCGTCCGTCATTAACTTAATTTGGGTACTATCCGAGATTTGGTCGTTAAATCGAACTTTATAGCCGACAAACTCACCAAGTGGCGATTCCATTTCTTCCGCAATACGGTTGGCAACCGAACGTGCAGCGAGTCGACGTGGCTGAGTATGGCCAATAAGTCCAAACTTGCCTCGGCCTAATTCAGAACAGATTTTTGGTAACTGCGTGGTTTTCCCTGAGCCCGTTTCACCTGCAACAATCACCACTTGATTCTCTAGGATTGCTTTAGCGATATCGTCTTTCTTTTGGCTGACTGGTAACAACTCAGGGTAATTAATGGTCGCTTTATGGGTACCGCGCTGTTGCGCCTGCATCATAGACTTAGCAATATCCATCGCTATTTCGTCGAAAACCGCCGCTTTTGATTGTTCATTTTTAATGCGACCCGCGCCAGAAATGCGCTTATGGAGACGAAAACGGTCGCGAATCATGCACTCATTCAATGCTTTTTTTAGTGAATGCGCGTTATTTGCTTTGGCCGTTGGGTTGTTGTTATTGTTTTCAGAGAGAGAGGAAGTCAAAACATTTCCTAGTTCAATTTTCGATTTACAAACTGGCGGGATTGTAGCACAGCTCGGTGTTTGCGTTAACTCAGACGTAATAAAAAGCCCCGCTTTCGCGAGGCTTATAAGCTTAGAGGCCACATGTTTTAACACAAACTCGCGACTGCAATAGCAAAAGGTTAGAAATCGTACTGAAGATAAACGGTACTATAGTTGCTGCCGCCTTTGATTCGGCCGAACTGCGATGATGCTTCAAAGATCGCACTGCGGTGATGCAACGAGTAACCTAGCCACAAGCTTTCCCATTCGGGTTTTCTAAAGATAGAGCCGATGTTGACGTCATAAGAGATGTCAATGTAGTTCATCACGTGGCTTGCCGTCTTTTCTTTGTTGTCCATTTCTTGCTGTTCAATATAGGTAATATTGTCGATATATGACACACCATTACCCACACCAAGTCGCATTTTTACAGGCCAGTTGAATGTATAGTAAGCCTTAATTAGTGCCACAAATTCGTTACCCGTATCTTGTACTTCCGAGCTCCAATGATGGGCATAACCCGGGCTAAAATAGATATCAAGAGGCAAACCAAACAACTCATCTGTCAGCGGGTGCCCATAAAAAACCGACGTCACTTGGTTGTTATACGGGTCACGTTTCCCATTAAATGTCAGAATGTCCCCCATGTCCGATGGCGACGCATAACCATGAGCGACACGTACATACGGTTTAGTACTGATATCACGACTATGCTGTTTAGCTTTAGAAGTCGATTTTTTCTTCTCGTTAAAGAAACCGAATCCTAAATACACCTCGCCTTCAAAGCGCTCTTTAATCACATCGGAATGATAAGCCGAGTTATCCAGCATACGAATATTCGTTGCACCAAGCATATAAAGGTTTGAAACCAAGTGATACTTAGCATCAACACCCATTGCATAATCGAAAGCGCCGTTGATATCTTGGCTTTGGCCATTGTATGAACCGTAGTATTCAGTATTAAAGCCAGAGTCTTTATAACGCAGTGTCACATTCGGCTTAAGTTCAAGATCACCATAATCAAGCGTACCTTGCAATCTTAGATTCGCATGTTTGTTATAGTCATAATCGGTCATAAGTTCGGTATCAAGGTGCCACGTGTCATCGATGTTATAACGTAGTTGCAAACCATAATCGAGAGTATCGCCACGAGCAGCATTTTGCTCACCTGCAGGGATATCTATAAAGCGTAATCGTGAGATCGCGTTCACTTCGAATTGGTTGTCGTCTGCTTTATAAAGATGCGCTCCCGCTGTCATACCATCGAGAAAGACATAATCATTCTTAAAGTACATCATTGGAATGAACGTGCTGACTGTTGAGTCTTGGCTTTGTGTCGCAAACGGAATGTTGGCTGTACGCCAAACTGCTGCGATGCCCCACTCTGCCTCTTGCGCTGCGTTTGCTACTGTGGTGCTACCTAAAATAGTAACAAGTCCCAACGCGAGATTTTTCTTTATCATGTCTTACTGTGTCTCCAACCGGATTATCAATTTTTGTGCAATATTTAGTGCTATAGAGTAGGTTACGCTTGAACAAACTGCATTCACGTCACCAAGCTTGGCAAACGAAATGTCAAATATACTAACAACCGCTACCGCATAGAAGAAGAGTTGTTATATTATTAGTTTTATTGAATTTATATGTCACGAAATTGTGAGTAGCTTAACGGCTAATTAATCACCACAGGTTATCGGAGGCATAGTTTCCACTATTTAGACTAATCGTGAAAGTATCAAATTTAAAAAAAGTTCTCGATTCTTTGCCTGATGATAAAGAATGCCATGTTGTTACTGGTGAAAAGTGGCTCCCTGAACGACTTATTCACACTGAACTCGACAACGACCTTTTATTCCTTGAATTCGATAACGCGCCCGATGAAGGCGAAGAGGGAATCGAAGGTCGCGGATTTGTTGATCATGAAATTGACTTATTGCGCTCACGAATCACAGATATCCTTGGCCAAAATGACTCTTCCACAGCCACCGCCGATGCGCTATTGGGCTTTTTCCTAGTGGGGCATGAGCTTTCCAGCAGTGACTTCGTGGAATTGTTAGAGTCAATGGAGGTAGAGAGCCAAAGTACGCCATTTGAAGGGTCGAGCGCGACAGATTTATCGTCGAGCGAGGTCTGTGCATGACGATAAATCAAACTCAAGCACAGCCAATTGCACCGCTCGTTGCGGGTCCTATTTTACGACGAGTTAACCCACATGAGTTTTCATTATGGATGGCATCGTCGGTTAACCCAAAACGATTAGTGATTTGCTTAAAGCAAAAAAATCCTCGCTACTTCCCTGTTTCCTACGAACAGAGCTATCAAGTCAGTTCAAAGTTATGGATTATCCAGTGTCATATCCCTATCGAACTCGAACCCAATGCCAGTCTTAGCTACGATGTCTATCTAGATGATATCGGTAATAGTGTAATTGATAACAATGTGCTCTACTCCGCACACGCTAACATTGAGTTCATGGTCTCTACTAAGGCAGACCATGTTCTTCACGGCTCATGCCGAAACCCGCACCACTCTAGTAACGACAGCCTTCTAACCATAGATGAGCAACTCGATCGACAAGTTGAAGAGCAACCCGATATGCTGTTGCTCAATGGCGACCAAATCTACGCAGACCACGTCGCTGGCCCTATGCTTGATGCCATTCATCAAGTCATCACATTGCTTGATTTGCCGGGGGAATCTTTCTCGGGCTCAGGTGACATTGCCGATAGCCAACAGCTTTACCTGCACCCCAAACAGCTCTATGGAAGAGAGGGTTTACTGCCTCATACCCCATCGTCATCTTTTTGGTCCAAGTCTACTTCTAAAGCCATTTTTAGCTCCAAAGACTGTTATAACCACCTTATAACCTTCTCTGAGTTTATTGCTATGTACTTATTAGTTTGGTCACCAGAGCTTTGGAAACACATCAATATTAATCGGTTGGAGCAAGCCAATTTCGAGGTCAACGGACAACCATTGTCACAACGCTTTCAGCGTCAATGGGAAAAAGAAAAACACAATCTCTTGAAGTTCGTTGACGGTTTACCACAAGTCAGGCGTGTATTAGCACATATTCCTACCTACATGATTTTTGATGATCATGATATTACCGATGACTGGAATCTAACGGTAGGATGGGAAAAAGCCGCTTACGAGCACCCATTTTCTAGACAAATTATCGGCAATGGCATGCTAGCCTACTTGCTTTGCCAGGCTTGGGGTAACGATCCTAAAATTTATCATGCAGACTGGCACGACACATTGGCGACACTGTTTGTCCCAAATCCAACACAATCTAGCCTTAATACAGACACCTCTAACCCTGCAGTATTTAACTGCGAAGCCCTTGAAAAAGTGAGTTATCAGCTTTTTAGATATGAGCGCTGGCATTTTACCACCGATAGCCACCCCAAAGTCGTCGTACTCGATACTCGAACCCGACGATGGCGCTCAGAATCCAATCTAAATAAACCGTCAGGTCTTATGGACTGGGAAGCGTTAGTTGAATTCCAACATGAATTACTCAATCAGGAATCAGTGATCGTCGTGTCTGCCGCCCCTATGTTTGGCGTGAAGTTTATTGAAACCATGCAACGACTCGCCACCATCGCGGGTCACCCCTTAGTCATCGATGCGGAAAACTGGATGGCGCATCCCGGTAGCGCCAACACCTTGCTATCTATTTTCACGCATTCAAAAACACCAAAAAACTTCGTCATTTTATCGGGTGATGTTC
The DNA here is from genome assembly GCF_050337205.1 of Vibrio nomapromontoriensis. Classification (NCBI taxonomy): domain Bacteria; kingdom Pseudomonadati; phylum Pseudomonadota; class Gammaproteobacteria; order Vibrionales; family Vibrionaceae; genus Vibrio; species Vibrio nomapromontoriensis. The sequence continues at coordinate 127,478 of NZ_JAKJSS010000016.1, read as the reverse complement.
ACTATTCTTTTGTGTATGACATCGCACTTCGCTACAGAGAAACAGATTCTCACATCTATCAGATCACGTGTAGTGGCATCAAAAACGAGTTTCCTGAACCGCTACTCAGTCTCTTTGCTACTCTTGATGCTTGGCTGTACACGCCTCGTTCACCGCTTAACTGGTTCACTAAGCGAAAGCGACTAAAAGTGTTTAAGCGACACCCTAGCCCTTCAGCCTGCCATCACCTTGTTAATCGCAGCGGTATCGGGCGGTTAAAACTGAATAAAGACGGAAAACCAAAAGAAATATCCGTCGTACATGGTGACGGAAGCGAAACTCATTTCCCTGAAACGGCCTCTAACGCGCAAGCTTTCTCTGAAACAAAAGTCGTCTCTAAAACGAAATAACATCCATTCTCTGGCGCTTTACACTTGAGTTCTTTTGTAAGCGCCACTATGTATTAGTGATTAGATTATTAATGATTAGGCATCAAAAGAGGAACCGCTATGTTTACGTCCATCACCTCTATATTCAAGCAGCTTATTGAAGGCAGTGACTTATCCCAAAATCAAACAGTCAGCCCCAACCTTGCGATCGCATCATTGCTGTGTGAAGTATCCAGTGCCGATCACCAAGTTGATGAAAAAGAAGAGCAAGCGAAGCGTTCGTTGCTCTGTCGCCTACTCGAGTTATCCGATGAGGAAACCGATTCGCTGATCGAACAAGCCAAACTGAAAGTGACAGAGTCTGTCTCTTTGTACGACTTTACTTCTGGGTTGCGTGAGTTATCTCAGGAGAAACGCTTTGAATTGATTAAAGCTATGTGGGAAGTGGCAAATGCCGATGGCGTGATCGACCCTCAAGAGGATGCGGTAATTCGTAAAGTAGCCGAACTGCTCTATGTAGATCACAGTGAGTTTATTCGCGCGAAAATTCAAGTCTTAGACAAATAATTAGCTGGTAAGTCGATCAATAAATATAAGTAAATCAATAGATAATTAGTAAGTAAATCAACAAACAGCTTCAGGTAAGCCGTCTCCGGTTACCTGAAGCTGCTTGCAGCCAAGCAGCCTAAGACGTGGGGTAAAACGAAGACCTTACAACGAAGAGCTTACAACATAGTTAGCGCAAGTTTTGCAAGATTATAGGCATCGACGTAACCTGAGTGTTGACGCCCCTCCCACTCAATGCCTTTTGCTTCTTGTGCCGCTTTATGCCCAATACGCTTTTCTTTTAAGCGATTTTGCATTCGATAAAGCGTAGCAAGGTTAACAAACTCTTTAAATGGCGGAGTAATGCCTTTTGCTAAACACTCATCAAACAAGATATGGTCATCTCGTCCCCAAGCTGCATATATTTTATTCGGGCCACCAAAGTTTTTCACCATTGACTGAACAACGGAGGCGAGTGGTCGACCTTGTTTCTCGACTTTACGCGGTGTGATACCGGTCAGTTCCGCACAAAACAAAGACACTTCGTCCTTCTCTGGTTTAACGTAGTATTGCGCTCGCTTCACCACTTGCTGAGTAACAAGATCGATCTCAGCCAACCCTACTTCAATAATTTCACCCGTCGTACCTACACCGTCCACATTCCAGCAGCACATTTCAAGGTCAAAACAAACGACTCGGTTATAATTCATAATGATATAGGCTTTATAATAAACAACGGCTCGAAGTGTAGCGCAAAATCGCCTAAAGCTCGATAGCCCCTGGTTTAACTGGTTTAGAATCAAACAATATTGGCTTTATCTCGCCCTTGTTCTTTACTGATATAAAGCTGTTCGTCTGCACGGTTTAACAGCCTCTCTAAAGACTCACCACGATAAACCGCAGCACCAATACTTAAGGTGCAGCAAAATGTATTATCGATGCCCGGCCACTCTAATTTCCGCACACTTTCACAAATACCGTCTAAATAACGCTGCAATGGCGAGTAATCAATACAACGGCTAATCACCGCAAACTCATCCCCTCCTAAGCGGAACAACATGTCGTCTGGGAACGTGTTTTCTTTGATATGCACGGCAACTTGTATCAATATTTCATCGCCTACCACGTGACCGTATTGATCGTTAATTTGTTTAAATGAATCAACATCAATGATTGCAAGGGAAAAAGGCTTATGACACGCGATATGGTACTCCGCTAAACGGTTAAACGCCCTACGGTTATAGACCTCAGTGAGAGGATCTCGCTCGACTAAGTATTGTAAATCTCTCGTTCGACGATTGACTAATTTTGTCAGGCGTCGCTGTTCACGCAACATCAATTGCACGACATATCCGAGCAACAACGAAATAATGAAACCACCAGATGCAACGCACAATAAGATAAAAGAATCATTCGCTGACATGCCGCTGCCACGCTTAAACTGAATACTCCATTGGCGGTCATACAAGTCAATTACAACCGCATCTATCTCGCCATTGATACTGTCCCATGATTGATTGCGATACATAATAGGATCATCTTCAGCATCAAATCCCATGTCTACCACTTGAATGCCTACCGCCTGACCAATTGCCGTTCTGGCAACAATTTGTTGGAAATAGGCGGTGGTGCGAACCACACCAATCACGACCCCTCGCAGTTCTTTTCGTCCGGGCTCAAATACAGGATGATAAACTAGCATACCTTGCTTGGGGATCGAGCGGTCAAAACCATCCTGCAACAACCGAATCTTATCAGATAAACTTGGCTGGCCTGTTTTGATGGTATTCGTAATCACGCGACGAACTCGCTCTCTTGAAGAGTAATACCCTAACGCGCGAAGATTTGCGGTATTAACCGGGTAAATGTCGCTGGCAACATAAATCGGTTCATCATTGTCCAGAATGTAGCCCATTGTGACCGGTTTATCTTTCGGGACCGTATAAATTTCGTAACTCGGAAAGTGCTCCTTTACCCTAGCAACATGTGAATCAATCTGTTCTGGGTAAACCTTTTTCATCCATTGCATAGCGATCAAGCTACTTGAGCCGGCAATAATGGGCTGAGCAAACGATGAAAAACTGTTCCACGAATCTGGCGAAGTCGCATGATAAAAGCCGGCACCGGAGCCAATTAAACTCACGTCTAACATGACGAGTTCTTTTATATTCTCCGCCTGATTCTGTACTAAAAAGTCGAAATTAGATTTAGAAAGTTGCTGCTGTCCTTTATATACGAGGTGTGTAATAAAAATTGTAATCGCGATCCCGATGAAGAAAACAGCGACTGAGTACCGTTTTACACCACGGTCTTCCTTGTTTAACCCTATGCCCATTCTGACGTACTGCATTACTGACTCTATTATTGTTCTCAGTTTTAGAACTGATTTTTCTGATGTCAGTGTCGTTATTTTCATAACAATACCACTAAAAACTAGAAATACTGGTCATATCCAGACGTTGATTTCCAGTCTATGCACCAGATTTTACATCAGTTTTTTGTCCCACCTAATCTTTGCGTGCAAAAAATCAGCAAAGATCACTTAAAATTAATAAAACACCACTATCTGCTGCAATCTTCACCAACAAACTCACTTTCAAATGACATTATTGCGAAACCATCGCGCTAAGAGCCTTGATTATGCTAGACTTCGCCCCAAAGTTAGCAACTAATGACAGACACATAGAGAATCCCCTATGACCTTCGATCTAAATGTTATTCCTACCACCTTCGACATGCTGCATGCAGGCCTTGCTGCATCGAGCGTTTTGTTACTGGCAATTGCCGTTTCTCGCAAAAGCAAAGTCGTTGAAAAAGTGGTAGAGAAACCTATCGAAAAGATTATTGAGGTTGAGAAACCTGTAGAGAAAATCGTTGAGGTTGAGAAAATTGTAGAAGTCGAAAAAGTGATTGAGAAAGTAGTAGAAGTTGAATCCAAGCTTGCTACCGCATCAACAGATTCTGCTATGCAGTTACTCTCTCTCATGCAGCAAGAAGCGCGCATTATCGACTTCTTACAAGAAGACCTTACGTCCTTCTCTGATGAAGAAGTGGGAGCAGCAGCGCGTGTTGTTCACTCTGGCGGTAAAAAAGTGATTGGTGATTACTTTGTCCTTTCTCCTATTCGCAGTGAAGACGAAGAATCTCGCTTAACAATTGAAGAAGGCTTTAATCCACAAGCGATTCGTCTAACTGGCAACGTGACTGGCACAGCACCATTCTCTGGTATCCTAGTTCATAAAGGTTGGAAAGCAGATAACGTTAACCTACCTAAACTTTCAGAAAACTATGATGCGTCTATTATCGCACCAGCTGAGGTAGAACTATAATGGATCACAACGCTAAATACAGTGTTGGTATCGACCTTGGTACCACACATTGCGTCATGTCATTTGTTGACGCACAAGATGAAAATGCCTCCGTTGAAGTGATGGCGATTCCTCAATTAACCTCTCCGGGTACCGTTGAGAACTTAAACCAATTAGGTTCATTCTTGTACCAACCGCATGAGCATGAGCTCGGTCATGGTTCAAGAACGCTTCCTTGGACAGAGCACCCAAGCGCGCTTGTCGGCGCCATTGCCCGTAACCTTGGATCAAAAACACCGATCCGTTTGGTCGCCAGTGCAAAATCTTGGCTTTGCCACGGTGGTGTGAACCGCCGCGAAGACTTTTTGCCACAAGGTAGCCCAGAAGAAGTGACAAAAGTGTCACCTTTACGTGTCACCGAACTATACCTTGAGCACCTTAAAAATACTTGGAACCATGCCCACCCTGAGGCTTTGCTAGAAGAGCAGGACGTGACGATCACAGTGCCTGCATCATTCGACCCAGCCGCTCGCGATCTTACCGCTGAAGCTGCTCGTAATGTTGGTCTAATGCATTTAACGCTTCTTGAAGAGCCACAAGCGGCACTTTATAGCTGGATTGATAATAGCAATGACGCATGGCGTGATGAAGTTGAAGTCGGCGACATTGTATTAGTGGTTGATGTGGGTGGTGGTACTACCGATTTATCACTCGTTGCGGTAACAGAAAACGACGGTAACTTGAACTTAGAGCGTGTCGCGGTCGGTGAACATATCTTGCTTGGCGGTGATAATATGGATCTCGCTTTAGCTTATCGCCTTAAGATGAAGCTTGCGCAAGATGGCAAAGAGTTACAGCCTTGGCAAGTTCAAGCGATGACGCACGCTTGTCGTGATGCCAAAGAAGCCCTACTTAACGATGGGGAGCTTCAATCGGTACCGATTGTTGTTCCTAGCCGTGGTTCTAAGTTACTTGGTGCAACGTTAAAGACCGAACTGACTCAACAAGAAGTGCAGCAAACCTTAGTGGATGGTTTCTTCCCACAGGTGGGTATTCAAGAGCACCCAGTGCAACGCTCTCGTGGCGCTTTGACGCAAATGGGCTTGCCGTACGCACAAGATGCCGCTGTTACGCGCCATATTGCTGCATTTTTAAGTCGTCAGAGCAATGCTGCGGATCAAGCATTTGCCGGTATGCCTGGCATGCCAGCAGAACCTGAGTTTATTAAGCCAACTGCCGTGTTATTCAATGGTGGTGTACTTAAGTCGTCTCTGTTGTCAGACCGTCTCTTTAGTACGATTAACAGTTGGTTGACCTCAGCTAATGCAAGTTCAGCTAAAATGTTAACTGGGCTCGACTTAGACCTAGCTGTTGCAAGTGGCGCAGCCTACTATGGCAGTGTTCGTCGTGGACAAGGCGTTCGTATTCGTGGTGGTATCGCATCCAGCTACTACATTGGTATTGAGAGTGCGATGCCTGCAATTCCAGGAATGGCACCACCAATGGAAGCACTTTGTGTTGCTCCATTTGGTATGGAAGAAGGTAGCAGTGTCGACGTACCAAGCCAAGAGTTTGGCTTAGTTATCGGACAACCGGTTCACTTCCAGTTCTTTGGTTCGACAATACGTCGTGAAGACGATGCTGGCTTACATCTTGATTACTGGAAACCAGAAGAGCTAGAAGAATTACCTGAAATTCAAGTCACTCTGCCAGTATCAGAAGGAAGAAGCAGTGGCGAAGTCGTACCTGTTACCCTATCTTCTCGAGTTACCGAACTAGGAACGTTATATCTTGAAGCTATCGCATCAGATAACGGTCAGAAATGGCATGTCGAATTCGACGTGCGCGAAGATGTTTAGTATCAAGCTAGGCAGATTTGATTTCTGATAAACTTCTATTTCAAACGGCACTTTTTAGTGCCGTTTGTCTCTTCTCCTTACCTGATTGGAGCGTATCATGGCCTCTTCTCAATATTTAGTCGGTATCGATTTAGGTACAACCAATACCGTTGTCGCATTTTGTGAAATTCAAGATGACCTCTCCAACGCCCCAGTAGAATTGTTTGAAATTGATCAACTTGTGGGACCCGGAGAGGTAGTGAGAAAACCACTACTGCCATCTTTTCGCTATCATCCTGCATCACAACAAATATCTGATGCCGATTTAACGCTTCCTTGGGAACACTCACCCATTTCTGGTGACCTTACTAAAGTCATCATTGGTGAATGGGCACGAGAGCTAGGCGCAAAAGTCGAGGGGCGCCAAGTATCCAGCGCCAAGAGCTGGCTTTCACATCAAGGCGTTGACCGCGAAGACGATATTTTGCCTTGGGCCGGTGCTCCCGATGTGGAGAAGGTCTCTCCCGTTATTGCCAGCGCGAGTTATCTCAACCATATCCGTCAAGCATGGAACCATCGTCATCACTACAATAAACTAGAAGATCAAGATGTCGTCATCACCGTCCCTGCTTCGTTCGATGAAACTGCGCGAAAGCTCACCTTAGAAGCGGCAAAACGTGCGGGCCTACCACGAGTCCACTTACTCGAAGAGCCTCAAGCCGTTTGTTACGACTGGTATTCGAGACATAAAGAGACCGCATCCCAAGAGTTAGCACAAATACCACTGATGCTAGTCTGCGACGTAGGTGGGGGTACCACCGATTTAAGCCTCATTGAAGCTAAACATGATGAGGATGACAATCTACAACTTAACAGGATTGGCGTTGGCGAACACCTAATGCTGGGGGGAGACAATCTTGACCTCGCCCTCGCCCATATGGCAGAGCAACGATTCAATCAGAGTAAAAAACTCAATGCGGCAAGTTTAACCAAGCTCATTCAACAAACCCGTAAAGCCAAAGAAACCTTACTATCTGACTCTGCGCCTGACGAGATGAAAATCACCATGCTCGGCAGCGGCTCACGTCTGATTGGTGGCACAAAAAGCGTGTCAATTAGTCAGCAAGAGGTGCATCAAATTGCCTTAGATGGTTTTTTCCCGACAACTGAATTTGGCGACCTTCCCGATAAAAAGCGCAGTGCTGTGGTTGAATTTGGCCTACCTTACGTTGCAGATCCTGCAGTTAGTAAGCACGTTTCAGAATTCTTGCACCTGCATCAAGAGGTGGCAAAAGAAGCCTTAAACGACGGCAGTGAACCCGCTATACCTGTCGGGATTTTATTGAATGGTGGTGTGTTCAACAGCCCGTTGATCACCAAACGTCTTGTTAACCTTATCGAAGGTTGGAAAGGCGCGCCTGTTACCCTACTCAATAACCCGCATCCAGATTGGTCAGTTGCCTTAGGCGCCGTTGCCTTTGCAAAAGCACGCCGTGGCGCTCAGCTCAAAATTGGCGGCGGTAGCGCCCGCTCCTACTTCCTACATTTACAAGAGAAAAACAAATCTGGACAAGCGTTGTGTTTGCTGGCTAAAGGCACCGATGAAGGACAAGAAATCCGTCTTTCTGGCCGCCGATTCTCGCTGACTTTGGGAGAGCCAGTAAGGTTTAACCTGCTAACCTCAACCCATGATTTCTTTGGGCAGCATCAAAAAGTCCAAAATGGTATTTTGGTCAACATTGACCCTGACCAGTTTTCACCGCTTCCGCCCCACATTAATACGTTACAGGGTGACAATATCACTCTTGCAGAAAACCAAAAGCAGCGGGTTGAAGTTCAGCTTGCCTGCCAACTCACAGAAGTGGGGACGCTTAAAGTTGAGTGTGTTAACGTCAGCGATGAACAACAGCGATGGGAGCTTGAGTTTGAAGTACGCAATAAGCAAGCCGATCAGGAGCAAGTCAATGCTCACCCGGGGTTAGAAGCTTCTCAAGCGCTGGTTTCTCGACTCTACAGTGGCAATAAAAATAGTGCTGACACCAAGGAAATCAAAACGCTAGGTAAAGAACTAGAAAAGAAACTGGGGAAAAAAGAAGCGTGGGACTTCCACTCTCTTCGTTCGCTAGTCGATACCTTTACGCTTGGTCGTAAGCGTCGTCGCCGGTCTGAACAACATGAGAAAAACTGGTTACGTCTGACGGGGTTTTGTATGCGCCCCGGCTTTGGGGACGCGACAGACTCTTGGCGCATGGAGCAGCTATGGGGCGTTTATCAACAAGGGATCCAATTCCAAAATAACCAAGGTTGGAGTGATTGGTGGGTCTTTTGGCGCCGCGTTTCAGGTGGACTGAATGAAGAACAGCAAGAAGTCATCCTTAGCGATATAGCGAAATACCTCCACCCCGGAGCCATGAAAAATGCCAAGTCGTTCCAAACTGCTAAGGATAAGGGCTATGAAGCCATGGTTCGCCTATCCGCTAGTTTAGAAAACCTCTATGTCGATGACAAAGTGTTGTTAGCGAGTTGGTATTTAAGCAAGATAATTAACCAACCACAGTTCTTGCAAGCTCACTGTTGGGCATTGGGTCGCTTGGGGTCGCGTACGCCTCTCTATGGCAGCCAGCACAATGTAATCGCCAGAGAACAGGTTGAACAATGGTTACCTAAATTGCTTGCGCTTGATTGGTCGAAAGAGTCAATGATTGGTTTTGCTTGTGTTTTAATGTGCCGTAAAACTGGCGATCGCTCGCTCGACATCGCAGATGACTATCGCGAACAAGTATTAACCAAGCTTCGCCAAAGTAAAGCACCAGATAGCTGGTTGTCGTTAGTTTCTGAGGTTCAAACATTGTCTGAATCCGATTCCAAACGAGTATTCGGTGACGCACTACCCGTTGGACTGCAACTCATTAAGCAGTAACGCCAATAAGCACTAAGTTCAATAAAAAGAAAGTTCAATAAGCACTAAAATCAATAAGTAGAAATAGAAAAAACAGCGGCTTTGACTACTCGTCATAAGCCGCCGTTCTTTTCACTCACTAAAACTCGTAACTCACTGACCCTGCAAGTTTATTATTGGTGCCATAATCGTCTTCGGCTAACACGCCAAAGAAGTTAAACGAGGTATGGCGACTGAGCTTATAACTGAGTCCCAGTCCGCCCCAGTAACTGCGATAATTGTTTGAACCTATCGAACCACCAGCAAAGCTCAGTACACTCCAATCAGTGTCCTCAATAGGACGAACACCAAACATCCCTAAGTATGCGCCATGTGTTTGGCTACGCATCAGCACAAATTCATTTTCAACCTCTTCTGACGGCACCGCCATTTCCCCATCGTTATAGCTATAACCGGCCATAGGAAAAAGCATCCAACCCGCGGGTGCGATATCAAAATAACTCAGCGGTATGTATGTCCCTATACTGTAATTATTTCTATAACTCTCGTGCTCATAGTCGGTACGGCTGAAGTTAAAATTGACGATACCTAACTCAAATAGCCACGATCCACCCAATCTCCACTCACCGGTTTCGTTATAGCGAGCATTAAGCATTCTCGCGTCATCTAAACCAATGGAACCAGAAACAAACGAAGAGTCTGAATACCCCGCCCCAACTTTGGTGACAATTTTGGTCGGATCTTCATGGTGTTTTTCATCTGCAGATACACCGCTTGCCACCAGCAACGCGAACACCACGCCAAATCCGACAGTTTTAAGCATATAACGGAGCGCAAACGTAACATAATGGAGCGCTAATTTTTTTCTCATTACTGATTTCTTTCTCATATACCTTGGCGTAAAAACAAAAATGCCCTTCACTCAGTGAAGGGCTCAACCGTTAACAGATTCGCTCTTGAATCCTGTCTACAGTTCTTTATCGACTAGTACGCGTAACTGACGCTAATAACGTGAATTCGATTGGTATCTACACTGCCTGAAAAATAATCCAAACTTTCCGCGCTATAATTAACATCTTGCGTACCCATATGGCGATATTGGTAGGCAATACCAATACGGTCTCCGTTTGAACGAGTTTTCTCCGCTCCAAGACCTAATGACCAATTGGCGCCTATCGGCAAAGCTGGCGTCATGTTTTCAGCGTCATACATTTTCGAGTCGTAACGAACCCCGGCTTGATAAGTCCAGTCACTTTGGGAATACGCCAGCGCGGTACCTACGCTGTATACATCATTGGCTTTATCATCAAAATCAGACCATAGCTCTACGCCAGTCATGGCTTTAAACGTCAGTTGTTCAGAAATCTTGTGCTGTACACCTACGTCAAATCGCGAGGGCCACGTTGCTGAATCTAATCGCATCTCTGTTCCAGAAATACCAATATCACTCAAATCATGCTTAACACGGTGCTTATAGTTAGCGGACAAGAAAGTCGACTCAGACAGATCGTACATGGCAGATAACATAAAGCTTGCGGCGGTAGAATTGCCTTCATTGTCAATGTGTGCATTAGCAGTAGAGTCGATAGAGGTCATCAAATGCTGAACCACCACCGCCCCACCTAAAGACAAATTGTCGCTAGCTTGGTAGCCTGCAGAAAGGTGTAGATTTAGCGCCTCTTGTGAGATGGAATTAATCTGTTCATAGCCAATTAGTCCGCCACTGTAATCCATACCCAGACCGCCATCGCCATGTAGCGAGGCACCCAGCACCCAACTGTCATTGACACGCTGAGCGTACGCTAGGCTCGGGACCAATGAGCGGGTTTTACCATTGCTAGAAAGGGATTCATCGAACTCATTTTTTCCATTATGCTCTGTGTAGGCATCCAAATATTGAGCGCCCACAGACAAGCTCGAATCTGTTATCGACGTTAATCCAGCAGGGCTCGTAATGGCGGCGCTAGCATCAATACGGTTAGAAACGTTCCCCACACCAGCAGAAGAGACACTATCAAACGTCGCCACTTCATGAAGCAAGATGCCCCCTGCAAATGAAGAAGAGGAAAATACAGCGAGTAACGCGATGGATAAATTGTTTTTTTTCATCGATGGGGACTCAATTAATTAAATTGTGCCCATCCTAGCCAAAAGCCCCTTACCACTTTGCACTCTTAGTGCAATGTAACCAAATAGCTCGAAACAAATAGCCCGAAACAAATAGCCCGAAAATCAGCAAAACGTTTATTTTCGTGTGATCAAGTTCAATTGGGCGCCAAGACACATAAGCCGTGGTTATATTTCATATAACCCAAACCCAATACATCTCACCGTCGTAGCGGATTATAATGACTCAACACCTGCCCTATCTAGCTATCCACCTCCTCTAGATAAAGGGCAAGAGCAAAGACCAGATCAGAGGCCGTTAATGAACGTTCAGCATGCCCTTCAATGTCACTATCACATCACATCATCATTAGCAGATAAACTGTTGGATAAAGGTAAAGTGGTGACTATTCCGAAAGGTAAGTTTTTGTGTTTTCAGGATCAGCCAACTGACGAGATTGTTATTCCCTTACGTGGCGTGCTTGGGTTCTGTCCTACCATAGACGAGGGAACGACGCTAAGTTACAACCTAATTACTCCGGGTATTGTGGTTAATGATGTTCCTCTTATCTTGGGGCAAAGCACTCAATCTGACATTCAAGCGATGACGGACTGCAAAGCCTTAACACTGCCTTTTCCTGTGGTCGAAGCACTATTAGAGACGTGCTGCGAGTTTTCAAAAATGCTTAATCTATCATTAGCGAAAAAACAACGATTTTGTTTAACGCTATTTCGGCTTCGCGGGGAAAAGAACGCACAATTAAAAATCCAGCTTGCCATGCAAGCCATTACAGAGGTAACTAGTGATGGCACGGTTCCATTAAACATCAGCACACTAGCATCATTGCTGAATATGTCTCGTAACACCGTAGGGCGACATATCAGTCAAGCTATCGTGGCAAAACAAGTGACCAAAATTGATATTGGTTATCGCCTGGTTGCTCCAACCACAACCAACACCACACAACTGGTTGCTTAATACTCTGCCTTGCCCTTCACATACAAGTGAGGATTCGCACAGCGGCGCAGTAGCAATGGTTAGCGGTAATTCTGATGCCATTTACAACAAAGGCCTAGCGAAACCGCTAGGCCTTTGTTATTCACAGTAGATTGGCTAGAGAGCGCTGTATTATTTAGCGACAAAAGACAGCGGGATCTCAACCAATTGAGGTCCTTGGTTCATTGGATACACTAAATACTCGCCATGGTACTTAACCTTGGATTTGTAATCAGTACGTTTGTGCAGCATAAAGCCTGCTTCATACGCTTTAGTAATAAACTCGGCATGGTTGCCACGAACAAACCAGCTCATTGGTTTGACTAATTTTTCACCATCAAAGCAGTCATCACACTGGTTTGCACACAAAGCAAATGAATTTTGACCGTCGGTAAAGAATTGCACCTTACTTCCATCCGTTAGGATTTCTGATGTAGTGACGCCCCAATCCGCCTGCTCCATTTGCTCTAAGAACGTTTCGATCATCGCATCAGTGACAACTTTGGTTTCGGCACCAAAGAATTCATTGTAATAGGCAGCAATACGACGGAACGTCGACTCTAGCATGGCATCATTGCCTTTAGAGCGCCCCATTTTTTGCCATCGGATGATATCGGGAGCAACCACTTTATGAAAACGCTGCGATTTAATACTTTTCGTTACCCAACGTAGTAAAAACAGGTTGTTTGACGTTGGTGAATCAATCACCTTTCCACTTTGATGCCCTTGACTTAGTTCTTCAAGTGCACTGTTTACCACGTTTTGAATTTCTGAATAATACTCAGACATTATGCTTTTTTTCCTAGTGTCCAATATAAGCCGGCGGATAATACCGAACAAATAGTCATTAATACAATCATTGGCCAAATTGTTCCTGCGGGGAGCATTGCGACAATTGCGCCTACCACCGAACCCGTGCCAAATCTCAATGTTCCTGCTAGCGAAGAAGCGGTGCCTGCCATTGTTGGGTAACCGCTAAGCAACAGCCCCATCGAGTTACTACCAATCGTAGACAACGTCCCAATAAATAGCATCACAAATGGCACAATTCCCCAGATACCCAAATCTAAAAAGCCACTTGCTAACAGCCCTAGCCCGGCAAACAATTGCACACTCAGACCAAACTTTAGCATGCCATGTAGCCCGACCTTTTTAACCAAACGACCATTGATGCTGGTCATGATAATCATGGTCACGATGTTCAAACCAAACAAATAGCCAAATTGATCAGGCGTGACTCCGTAGATATCGATGTAAACGAAGGAGCCTGCGGTTAAAAATGCAAACATACCAGCAAATGAAAATGCACCAGAAAACATTAAGCCCATGGCGACTGGGTTTTTGCATAAACGGGCATAATTTCTAAGGGTAGTTCTAAATCGTAACGGTTGGCGATTTTCCGGTGCTAGCGTTTCTGGGATTTTCCATAGTACCGCAGCAATAACGACGACCGAGAATGCCGTTAGCAACCAAAAGATCGAGCGCCAGCCAAACCAAATCGCTAAATGACCACCGATCATTGGCGCGACTAACGGCGCTAAGGTAATCACCAATGTGACAAACGACATGGTGCGAGCAAAGTCTTCTTTGTCGAACATGTCTCGAACTATGGCTTGAATAATAACGGCAGCAGCGGCACCGGCAAAACCTTGCGCCGTTCGTACTAACGTCAGCGACTCAATACTCGTTGTTGTCGCGCTCACCGCAGAAGCAACACCAAAAAAGAACACGCCAAACAGCAAAATCGGTCTACGACCAAAACTGTCGGCGAGTGGACCATGTAAAAGCTGACCAAGGGCAAAACCGGCGGTGTAGACCGTTAGCGTGATTTGTACTGCACCAGCATTAACGCCAAAATCTTTGGCAATGGTTGGCATCGCAGGTAGATACATATCGATGGCGAGCGGGGTTAACGCACCAATTGCCCCAAGCACTAGAAATAGCAATAAACCTAATTTGGGTATGTCGGGTTGCGTTCGTAATTCAGAACTCATGTAGCTCCTAGGTCATAGCGCTATTATCCTGCAATCCTTGCATTCAAATGCACTCTAAAACTCAATCACTCCGAATTGAGTTAACCATTTACCGTTATCTGCGAAAGAGGATTACCCAAGAGGCTAGGCCCAAAGCAATAATATACAGACACTAACAATAGAATAAGTGTCATGCTGATGAAAAGGCATAACACTTATTACTCACATGACAATTTACCAGTACTACAGTGTCAGGAAGGATGGATTCACTGCAGCGATAATGCTTTATGTTTTATTACTTTTTCCAGATTGAGTCCACTTCTTCTTGAGTAAGATAACGATACTCGCCAAGTTCTAACTCTTCATCTAACTCAATTTCACCAATTCGTTCACGGTGCAGGGCTTCTACTTTATTGCCAAGCGCAGCAAACATACGCTTCACTTGATGATATTTACCTTCATGAATAGTTAGCAGCACTTCTTTTTCTGCTCTCACTTCTAAGTGAGCAGGTAACGTTAGTCCTTTTTCACTGCGAAGCTGAATGCCTTCTTTAAACTTCTCGACATAATCCTCTTCAACTGGCTCATCAAGCCACACGCGATAGGTTTTTTCGCATTTATGCTTTGGTGAAGTAATTCTATGTGACCATTGACCATCATCGGTGATCAAAACAAGGCCAGTGGTATCCACATCTAAACGCCCAGCAAAATGTAGCGCGTCCATTTTAATTTCATCAAGCAGCTCAAATGCCGTTTGATTGGATCCATCTTCATGAGAACACACAAACCCTTCAGGCTTGTAGAGCATAATGTAACGAGGGCCTTTAACCGTGATTTCACGCTCTTGCCATTCTACGCAGCACTGCTCGCTCACCTTAACGGAACCACTCTTTTTGATTTCGCCGTTAACCGTCACTTCCCCTTTTCGTAAAAGGATGGTTGCTTCTCTACGGGTGACACCTAACGAATCACACAAAAATTTATCTAAACGCATGAATACCTCAATCTGATTAAGTTCGCTATTATATGGGCTTTTCATTCAGATGTAGAGTCAAACTCACTCATATGTACACACTTCGTCCATATCAAGCCGACTCCGTAAAAGCGGTCGTGCATTATTTTCGCAAAAACGATACGCCAGCGGTCATTGTCTTACCCACAGGAGCCGGAAAAAGCCTCGTTATCGCCGATCTAGCTCGATTAGCTCGTGGGCGTGTATTGGTGCTGGCGCACGTTAAAGAGTTAGTGGAACAAAATCACGCGAAATATGAAGGCTATGGACTAACTGGCTCCATTTTTTCTGCCGGATTGGGACGAAAAGAAACCTCGGAACAAGTGGTGTTTGCTTCCGTTCAATCCGTTGTGCGAAACCTTGAACACTTCGCCAACCAATTCTCGCTATTAGTCATTGATGAATGCCACCGGGTACCTGAGGTGAAAACCTCTAGCTACCAAAAAGTCATTACGCATTTAAGTGAAATTAATCCCGGCATTAAAATTCTAGGGCTTACCGCCACCCCCTATCGACTCGGCGTGGGCTGGATTTATCAATACCATACCAAGGGCTTAGTACGTAGCGACGAACCTCGCTTCTTTAAAGATTGTATATTCGAGCTTCCTATCCAGTACTTGCTTGATGAAGGCTTTTTAACGCCCGCCAAACTCATTGACGCGCCCGTGTTAAGTTACGACTTTTCACAACTCAAGCCTACGAGCATGGGGAAATACAAAGAATCGGAACTCGACTTAGTTATCGAACAATCTAAACGCGCGACGCCACAGATTATCGAGCAAATAATTCGTTACAGTGAAGATAAGCAAGGCATCATGATCTTTGCTGCCACGGTTCGTCATGCGCAAGAAATCCTATCGCTTCTACCAGAACAATGCAGCCAGATTGTGATTGGTGATACACCAACTCCCGAGCGAGACAGCATCATCAATGACTTCAAAGAAAAACGGCTTAAGTATTTGGTGAATGTTTCCGTGTTAACAACGGGCTTCGATGCTCCCCATGTTGACCTCATTGCGATTCTAAGACCAACCGAATCTGTCGGTTTATATCAGCAAATTGTTGGTCGCGGGCTAAGACTCTCTGAAGGAAAAACCGAGTGTTTAGTTTTAGATTATGCCGGTAATACCTACGATTTATATCAGCCGGAAATTGGCAACCCTAAACCCGATAGCGACTCTGAGATCATTACCATTCCTTGCCCTGCCTGTGGGTTTAACAATAACTTTTGGGGGAAATTGGATGCTAACGGTTTCCTACTTGAGCATTTTGGCCGTAAATGCCAAGGCTACTTCACCGATGAAGAAACCAAAGAACGCGAACACTGCAACTATCGCTTTAGAGCTAAGTATTGCAATGAATGTGGCGCTGACAACGACATTGCAGCGCGAATTTGTCATGAATGCGATGCCACACTCGTTGATCCCGACAAGAAATTAAAAGAGGCGCTCAGCCTTAAAGATGCATTGGTATTTGAATGTGTCGACATGCAGTTGTCTGTTCATAAAGATGACAAAGGAAAAAACAGCCTACGAATTGCCTACATTGGCGAAAACGATGCCCAAGTGAGCGAATTCTGGTCCCTCAATACCAAAAAACAAAAAGCCTTATTTTTGGCGAAGTTTGTACGACCGCATCTCGCAGATAAACACCGCGAATTTGATGCCACATCACCAACAAAAATCGTTAATAATCAACATCGCTTTCGTCTACCGACCTTCATAATTGCACGAAAAAGTGGCCGTTTTTGGAAGTTACGCGATAAGATTTTTTCGGACGAATTGAAGTAACGGTATTCAGCTTCTATTCATATTGAAAACTCTATACTTTGCGGTAGAGTAACCATTAACCCCAATCATAGGTGAGAGTCATGCACGTTCAACGAAACCGACGATTTTCGACATCTTTATTGCCTGTATTCGCGCTTTCTTTATTTTGGATGGCTCCTATTACCACTCATGCTGCATTCCTTTCAGACTCACCCAATGGTCATGAACTCGTGCAAGACGTTGAAACAGGTGGTGCACATATCGAGTTTGATGAAGACCAAGAAGAGGTATTTGACGCCGTTCAAAGAGGCTTAATCAAACCTTTTTCTGAGCTGTTCGCAACCGTAGAAAATGACCTGAATGGCCGAGTCATTAAAGTAGAGTTAGAAGAAGACGACGAT
Source organism: Vibrio nomapromontoriensis (assembly GCF_050337205.1). Classification (NCBI taxonomy): domain Bacteria; kingdom Pseudomonadati; phylum Pseudomonadota; class Gammaproteobacteria; order Vibrionales; family Vibrionaceae; genus Vibrio; species Vibrio nomapromontoriensis. The sequence continues at coordinate 110,261 of NZ_JAKJSS010000016.1, read as the reverse complement.
GCATGGGTTTATGAGCTAAAATTGATGCATAATCAAGATATTATCAAAGTCGAATATAACGCGACAACACTTGAGTTAATGGAAATAAAAGGCCATAACCTTCAACAAGTCATCAAAAAATAATAACAGACTATTATAAATTATAAGAGACGCTATTCATGAAAATTCTCGTAGTTGAAGACGACCCAAAGTTGGGTGAGCAAATTATAAATACGCTAGAAAGTGCGGGCTGGGTACCGGAGCTCTCACAAGATGGCATAGACGCTTTGTATCGTGCGACATCGGAAGAGTGGGATGTCATCGTTCTTGACCTTGGTCTACCAAAAATTGATGGGCTCACCGTTCTTAAGGGCATCCGAGATGAAAACATCAATACGCCTGTTGTCATTCTTAGCGCCCGAGATACATTGAGCCAGCGTGTTGAAGGCCTAAACGCCGGCGCCGATGACTATTTAACCAAGCCATTCGAAATGGTGGAGCTGATTGCCCGTATTCGAGCGCAATTGCGTCGTGCTTCTGGAAACGCCTCTCCCGTCATGCAAATTGGTGATCTTAGCCTCGACACTCGCTCGTCTAAAGTCATGTGGCAAGGCCAAGCGGTGAGCCTAACGGCATTGGAATATAAGGTCGTTGCGTATTTCATGCACAACGCAGAGAAAGTCATCTCACGAACAGAGCTTGTCGAGCACATATATAAACAAGATTTTGATCGTGACTCCAATACTGTTGAAGTTTTTATCGGTCGGATTCGTAAAAAAATATCACCGAAAATCATTAAAACGGTTAGAGGACTAGGGTATCAACTGAATGCCTAACACAGATGCATCAACGACCCGTACTTCGGCAATAAAAGCTGAGTTTAAAAAACTCAGCTTAAAAACTCGCTTACTACTGGCCGCAACATTGTGGCTATCTGCCATGACGATTGCAGCGGGTATTATGATTCCCGGCTTGGTAAGAGAATACTTGGTTCAAGATTTAGAAACTCAGTTAGGTCGTTCCATGGACGAAATAGCCGCCAACCTTGAAACCAACAAACAAGGTAATCTCGTGCTAACGGCTCGCCTCTCCGACCCACGTTTTAATCAACCCTACAGCGGGCTGTACTGGCGCATTAACACCGATTCCGACACACTGCGCTCTCGTTCACTTTGGGATAAAAACATCTCAGAAAAAGAACGCGCTCACACCACGTCATACTACGGCGCCAAAGACGAAAAGCTCGTCACCATTAAACGTACCATCTTCCTTCCCGACATTAGTGACGGCGTCACTATACTAATTGCACAAGATGAAGCGCCCATCGATAAAGCGCTGCATGCTCTCACCAACCAAGTTTGGGTGTTATTGGGTATTATGGTCGTCGGCATCCTTAGCCTTGTCGTTGCCCAAGTTAGCTGGTCTCTACGACCGCTAACTAAAATGCAAAAAGAACTTAAGATGTTAAGAAATGGCGAGCGCCAGTCGTTAGATGAACAGTACCCGAAAGAAATCGCCCCACTCGTCAACGATCTTAACGCGCTCATTTTCCACTACCAAGAACTACTTGCCAGAGCCCGTAATCATGCTGGTAATCTCTCCCACGCACTAAAAACGCCGCTTTCTATTCTTAAAAATGAGCAAGCCAATCTAAGTGAAGAAGACCGTGATAGACTCGCTCCTGCATTACTGCAAATTCAATCACAGATAGATTATCACTTAGGGCGTGCTCGCATGGCCGGCGCAATGAACATCCTCTCCGTCAAATCAAACCCCAGTGAACGCGTTGATGCCATTTCTCTGGCATTCGATAAAGTCTATGCTGAGCGTGAGATCATACTCATCAATGAACTTGATACTGAGCTATTCGTTTCTGTTGAGAAAACCGACTTAGACGAAATGCTCGGTAACTTAATAGAAAATGCTTATAAGTGGGGAAAGAGCCTGGTTCGAGTACATTCAGCCACGTTAAGCGACAACATGATTCAGATCATCATCGAAGATGACGGTATCGGCATCCCAGAAGAACAATGTCGCAGTGTGATAAAACGTGGTGTTCGCTTGGATGAAACGACACCTGGCACCGGTTTGGGGCTGAACATTGTCAGCGAGATGGCACATGGTTACCGGGGAGAATTAGTACTTTCTGCAAGCAAATTGGGTGGTTTACAAGCAACCCTTACCCTACAAGCCGTAAAGGACTAAAAAATCAGTCAATCTTGGCTTCAAACTATTGCTCAGATGACTATTGGATGTTAGTATCCGCGCTCGTTTTGAGAGTATCTTAAGATACTTCAAGGCGTTCTATGTTCTAACTAGGTCGCTAAGATTAGAACGATATTTATTAATTTTACTATTTGAGAGTAAATACTATGAAATTCGAAGCAGTAGTACGTACTGAACTAGGTAAGGGTGCGAGCCGCCGCCTACGTCACGCTGGCAAATTCCCAGCAATCATCTACGGTGGTGAAGCAGCACCGATCTCTATCGCGCTTACGCACGATGAAGTGATCAACCAAATGGACAAGCCTGAGTTCTACGAAGCAATCACTCTATTGATTGACGGCGCAGAAGTTAAGGTTAAGCCGCAAGACGTTCAACGTCACGCGTTCAAGCCAAAAGTTGAGCACATGGACTTCATCCGCATCTAATTCCCTACCAAGGAATTAGTTGGATTAAATCCAGCCTTTTGCATAAAAAGATACTCAGTCTTACCAACTAAGTAATCTAAAGAAATTCGAAACCCCGATGCTACCAACATCGGGGTTTCACCGTTTCTGGGGCTTAGAACATCGAGTTACATTTCGATTGGTCATAGCGTTTATACCGTTTATACCGTACTCACATGACCTGTTATTCACTCCGATACACCCTCCCATAATCTTGCCCTTTAAGTAACACAACACTTTGTCACTCTGGTCCAAATAGCGTCTGTTCTATTCCGGTCGTCATCCTCTTGAAAGCGAGGGTCTTCCAAAACACATGACTCGCGTTAAATAGAAATGAATTACCGATAATGCGCTTAAGAAGATTCCCTTCTTAAAAAGGAATGACGGTTACTTGTGACTGAGTTGTTGATTTAAATTGTTATGGCGCAAAATCATTTTACTTTCCACACTTATCATAGTTCTGAAGAATGTCTGAAATCGTTTTATCAAACCTACCATAAAACCCAATAGGTACTGACTTTACCATTCAACACTTCAAATTTAGGATGCTGCGTTTCAAATGTTTCGGCTTAAAGATGCCCTTATCTTATTGTATCATTCATGACTCTGTTGAGTTACCTAGATGGATTCCGGTACAGACTTTACCACATGCTAGCGCATGAAGGATCGCTGCATGTTAAGTGAGTATTGAAATGAAATATGCCCTTCTTACTAAAAGGAAGTCGGTAGTAATTTGTGAGGAAGATGAGGTAGATAGCCTGTCTAAAAAGGGCTACAAACTCAAGCGTGAAGCTGACTCATTACAAGTACTAGAGATAGCCAAAGGCGATATAGAAGCTACCTTTTCAAAGAAAAAACGTCGTCGTTACATTATGTTATTAGTACTTCTTGCAGTAGGTTACTACTTCTTCCAGCTATATGTTGGAGATAAAAGAGCTGGGCAAGTGTTTGGTGTAAAAGGTGAAGCTTCAACAAGAGACTTATGTGCAGCTCGCTCAGAATTACGGTCGATTGCCCGAAAAGGCTTCGATGCCAGAGTTGACGGTGATCTGGGAATAGAATGTGTACAGCTAGGGTTCAATCAATGATTATTCGTCTTTTTATTGTTCTAATTTTAACTTCACCAACTGTAGTAAATGCTACGTCTACACAATCCCAGCTAGACCAATTAGCACCTGAATACAGAGACTGGATTAACGATTCATGTTCAAAATCTTTGGGCCCCTCATTGTGGCGCTCGTGTGTTAACCGGAATATAGATGCAATAGCCAGTAACTTTCCGGATAAAAGATTAAAAGATACGGAACGTTCACGCCGTAATTGGATAAACGACTCTTGCTCTCGCTCTCTAGGTCCTAACTTATGGGGTTCTTGTGTCAAACGGAACTTGGAGGCATTTGATAATGACTTCCCTGAGGATCGCCTAGCATCTCTTGACTCATCCACTCAGGCGTGGGTAAATGACTCCTGCGATCGCTCTTTAGGTCCTAATTTATGGTCTTCTTGTGTTACACGAAACTTAAGGGGTATTGATCGAGTAGCACAACAGAAAGAAGAAACAGTCGAGAAAAAAGTTCATAAGACTTCCCACTCTCAGCGAGCTAGTAATGACACCGTGACTAAATGGGAAGTAAATACCAATAACGTAGCTTTTCTTTCGATTAGCCATAACATTTTCTCTGGCTCAGGAACGGCTCTGGTTGCTTGGCCTATGAATAATGGCGAAGTGACCGTTGCGTATACGACATTATCGGTGAATCCAGAAGATCTCGTATGTGATGAGTCAAGCGAGACAGTCCATCGCATTAAAGAGCAAGCGGTTAGGTTTACCACTCATCGTGTTAGCGAAACACAGTGTATGGAAACTCCTAAGTCATCTGCCGGTAGGAAGTTTGTAGCTGAAGCTTTTGTTAATGGTAGATATGTACAGTGGAACAAGGTTCAACTCTCAGCAATTGGATTTACTTCAGCAATGAATAAAGTTACTGAGGGTTATAACGCACTCTAACTATCTGGTTGGGATAAAAATCCAACGTTCTTCTTTATCGGGATATTTCCTATAACAACGAGCACCAATCTAAAAGAGATTAGTGCTCGTTTTTCAAGCCTTTAAAAAGGTGTCATATTTTTTGGTGTGTGTCCTTCTAATCATTCTAATCACATCGATTGAAATCGAGTTTGATGCTTACGAACGAGCTTGGGCTCAAAGCTCGTCTCTCGGTCTCTTGGAGCCTCGATAGGGACTTCGCCATCATCAGTAATGATAGTCTTGGCAGAATAGCCATCACGGGTGTTGGAGTTTGGTTTGTTGGCATGTTTTTCATAACCAAGGTGGTCGTCTAATTCGCCATTGAGCCTTTGGGGCAAATACATTCTAACTGTTCTGCTCCCCAGTTACGTAAACCTCAGGGTCTACAGATACAAAAAATGACAAACTATATTGTCTTCTGGTAACCGACTACTTCGATCACCACGTGATGCTCGCTTTTTTGTCTACGCTATAGTTAGTAGCCGTAATGCTACAACTCCCCCCAAAAGGCTAGGTAGAAGGACTAACAAAATGACTATATGGAAAAATTTAGCGCTCAGTGGAGCCATCGCACTCGTAGTAACTGGATGTGCAAACAACGACATAGGGCATAACGATGTAGGTTATGCATGGTGCAACGCGAGGTACCTTGATTATACCTTTTACACAGCAGAAGCTGGTTTTAATTTAGATAAAGATAAAAGATTCAGTCTTGCAAGCAAAGGTTACCTTTACGCTATCGCTGCGGACTATTCTTTACAGAAAGACCTAGCCAACAAAGATAGACATGTAAAGCTACCACCATATATGCGAGTGGTGTCCGAACTTACAGTAGATAAAGATCCGAACGGCACCGGTTTTGAAGCAACCACCATCGAAATCTATTCTGGCGACGATTTACGAGAGATCGTAATGGCATTTACCGGCTCCAATGATAGTGCAGATTGGGGCCATAACCTAAAGCTAATGAAGTCACAGTTCGGTGTTACAGAGAAGTACATTGATCGGGTGGTTGAGCACTATCGTGACGTACTAGATGACGACTCAATTAAGTTTGTGTCTGCTGGATACTCTCTTGGTGGAGGACTAAGTATGCAGGCTCTTAGGTATGAGAAACGTGTGGACGAAGGTTGGGCTTTCAACCCATCACCATGGTCGGGAATGCCATTTAGTGTAGAAGATAATCAGTACTTGCTTGCTGCTTCTGGGGAGATTCTGGCTTACACACGATGGATAAAGAAAGGTCCTCACCGATTAGGAACTCTCGATGAAAACTATTCGGACAATTACAACCTAATTAAAGCAAACCCGTTCACTACTCATAGTAGATGGATACTCACTAGACAGCTACTCATAATGGCTGATCTTGACTACTTCGAAAAAACAAATCGTACAGACTCACCAGAGCCAGGACGCACCCAATCACCAGCACTAAAGATCTTACATGAATCTCCATTACCGCGGGGTTGTATATCACCTTATCGAGAAGAATTAGAGGCGAAAGGAAGATTAGTAGTGACTATGTCAGAGTAGTTTTTCTGCACTGCTGTCTCTTTCTGGTAGGGCGGCATGTAGTGATACACAAAAAAATACCCAGTCAATTGACTGGGTATAGAAACTAAATTTACTGATAGGAGACGTTAGATAGCCCAACCACCCGCATAGAAAACAACTAACACTAGGGTAATAAGCACAATACCCAGATTCAGTTTCTTCCATTCGCCAGAGAAAAGGCGACCAACAACGAGACACAAGAACCCGAGCATAATGCCTGTTACGATGTTACCAGTTAGAACAATGAATACCGCACAAACCAAACCCGATAATGCATCAACCGAATCATCAAAATTCAGCTTACGTACGTTACCTAGCATCAGTAAACCCACATACATTAACGCTGGTGCTGTTGCGTATGCAGGCACTAAATAACTAATTGGCGCTAAGAATAATAGAAACAGGAACAGCACACCCACCACTACAGCGGTAAGACCGGTTTTACCACCAGCCGCAGTACCCGCTGCTGATTCAATGTAAACGGCGGCAGGTGCACCACCCACCGCACCAGAAACGATACTCGACACAGAATCTGAGGTTAGTGCTTTACCGCCATCAATAATATTGCCGTCTTTATCAAGTAGATTGGCTTGACCCGCTACTGCTCGAATAGTGCCAGTGGCATCAAAAATAGCGGTCATGACTAAGGCTAATACGCTCGGTAAAACGATTGGATTGAGCGCCCCCATGATGTCCATCGTCCCCATCAGAGAGCCCTCACCACCAATGCTAGGTAACGCGAAAAATCCCTGATATTGCACAGCAGGATCAAAAATCAGACCAAAGACAGAAATCGCAACTATAACAAAGAGAATGCCACCAGGAACCTGACGCTTTTCAAGTCCAAAAATAGCGGCAAGACCCAGCATGGACATGATCACTGGAAACGAAGTGAACTCACCTAACGTGACTGGTAATCCTTCTACCGGGTTTTTGATGACAAGACCTACACCGCTCGCGGCGATCAATAAAAGAAATAAACCAATACCAATACCCGTACCGTGAGCAATCCCTTCAGGAAGGTTAGTTAGAATCCACTGGCGCACGCCCGTAACGGTAATGGCGGTAAAAATAACCCCCATTAAGAATACCGCACCCAATGCAACCGGTATTGAAACGCCCTGCCCCAACACTAAGCTAAAAGCGGTAAACGCCGTTAATGAGATGGCACAACCAATGGCCATGGGTAGGTTGGCCCAAAACCCCATCAACATTGAACCAAACGCCGCCACCAAACACGTGGCGATAAAAACAGAACCTTGGTCAAAACCCGCCACACCCAGCATGCTAGGGACAACAATAACCGAATATACCATCGCCAAAAATGTCGTAAGACCTGCAACAACCTCTTGACGAACGTTACTTCCACGTTGTGAAATCAAAAAGAAATTATTGAGCCAACTACCCGTTGCAGTTGATGTAATCTCGGTCATGCCTATTCCTCGTTTCTATTGGGTCTCAGCCGTTCAATAGCGACCCAACAAAATGTTAGTAAAAATTTAAGTGGCGAGAAAATACACGTAAACGTTTGCTTGCGCAATAGGTAGAATCGAAGGTTTCATCTTTGATAGGAAAAAGCAGGATAACATGACCCAAGTGTGGCAAAAATTAACCTGCTAACGCGTTCTTTCATAAACACAACGGCGTTGTCACAGGCATATCATTCAAGCTACACCTTCACGGATATTACGGCGCACTTAACTCGCCGCCATATTCACAGCAATGACTAACAACAGCCCAGCAAAGATCTTTTTAATTGTCGATACTGGTAGGTAATGGGTTGCTTTGGCGCCTAATGGCGCAGTAAACCAAGATGTACATACGATGCCCAGTAGCGCAGGTAAATACACAAACCCTACAAATCCATCTGCTAATGCTAAGTCACGGCTACCTGTAGTGATGTACCCGATAGACCCGAATAGCGCAATAACAATTCCACATGCAGACGCACAGCCTATTGCCTTTTTCATGTCGACCGAAAAAAACGTCAACAGAGGCACCAACAACGCCCCTCCCCCTATTCCAATCATGGCAGATAGACCACCCGTGATTGTGGTAAGGAGCGTTAGCACACCTTTATTAGGTATTTTTCTTTGTTTCGTCTTATGACTTTTGCTGCTCAAAAACATCTTTATCGCGATAAGGACAACGCTTACCGCAAACACTAAGCGAACGACTTGCTCTGGCAAAAGCGTGGCTAAAAAGCCACTGATCAGCGCACCTAATGCCACTCCCACCATAACCCATGGCGCCAGCTCCCAGGGTACGTTGCCGTTTTTATGATGAGCGATCGCTGAAGAGGTAGACGTAAACAATATTGACGCCAAGGAGGTGGCAATCGCCGCGACGACAACTTGCTCAGAAGGCAAAATGTTGAAGTGAAATAAAATACTACTCAGCACTGGCACTATAATCAGCCCTCCTCCTATGCCTAACAGCCCAGCTAAAAAGCCAACACCACTTCCTAGAAGTAAGCAGTACATTACTAACAACAGCATTTCACTCATCCGTTTATCTCTTTAATTAATGTAATAATAAGTATGCAAAAATAAACCACACAAAAATGAGGTATATTTTATTTAAGAAAACATATAACCGACGAACAATACTAATTTCAAAACAAAATAGTTTCAAACAGTATTCATCATGAAAATTATTCATATTGAATGTGAAGTAAAAGCATTTTTCATCACCCGTTAATATCCGTATAAATTACTTAAGCAACAATTTCAATACAGCATCACATTAATGTCATTCCGGTCATAGCACGCTTTCATTAAAACTATCCGAGACGAAAAAACATTAATTTTAGACACTAATTTGGGACAATAAATCATGATAAGCACAGAAAATACACAGTTTGATTTTACGATTAAGAGTACTTGTCTCGATGAAAACTATCAGCCTTCTGACAACACTCGTATCACAACCAACTTTGCTAATCTAGCGAGGGGCCGTAACCGACAAGAAAACTTACGTAACGCGTTAAAGATGATTAACAACAGTTTCAATGCCTTAGCTAGCTGGGACAACCCTAGCGCGGAGCGTTACTCTATTGAACTAGAGATCATTTCGGTTGATTTAGATATTGAAGGTACGGGCCAAGCATTTCCTTCAATTGAAGTTTTAAAAACAAATATTATCGACCATAAAACGAATGAGCGCAGTGAAGGAATAGTAGGAAACAACTTCTCCTCCTATGTGCGAGATTATGACTTTAGCGTCTTACTCCTTAACCATAATAAAGATCAACCACAATTTAGTGTTCCTGATAACTTTGGTGAGTTACACGGAAAGTTATTTAAGCATTTCGTCAACTCCCCAACTTATCAAGAAAACTTTAATAAGCCACCAGTAATATGTCTGAGTGTTTCTGACAACAAGACCTATTACCGCACGGAGAATCAACATCCAGTGCTAGGGTTTGAATATGAGCCAAATGATACGTCGTTAACGGAGCAATATTTTAAAAAAATGGGATTACAGGTTCGCTATTTCATGCCATCGAACAGTGTTGCCCCTTTTGCTTTTTATTTCTTTGGTGATTTATTGAATGATTACACCAATCTTGAACTCATCAGCACAATCAGCACGATGGGCACGTTTCAAAAAATCTACCGCCCCGAGATCTATAATGCGAATGCCGCTGCGGGTAAGTGTTATCGACCAAACTTGAAAAACCTCGATCACTCACTGACTCAAATTGTTTATGACAGAGGTGAGCGGAGCCAGTTAGCGGTTGATCAAGGGAAGTTTGCGGAAGAACACTTTATTAAGCCCTATAACATTGTTCTTGAGCAATGGTCTGCTCAGTACTTTCTTTAATTAACCGAAATATAAGCAGCATTGATTATGAAAAGACTATTACCCACTTCAACCGCTGGCAGTTTGCCTAAACCGTCTTGGCTCGCTCAGCCAGAAACACTTTGGTCACCGTGGAAGTTACAAGGCCACGAATTAACCGACGGAAAACACGACGCCTTACGCGTGTCCTTACAAGAGCAGCAACAGGCTGGGATTGATATCGTCAGTGATGGCGAACAAACACGTCAACACTTCGTCACGACATTTATCGAGCACCTCAATGGTGTTGACTTTGAAAAGCGTAAAACCGTTAAAATTCGTGATCGCTATGAAGCCAGCGTCCCTACGGTCGTTAGTGAAGTTTCTCGCCAAAAGCCTGTATTTGTCGACGACGCTAAACTATTACGTCAACAAACCAAGCAACCGATAAAATGGGCGCTGCCAGGTCCAATGACCATGATAGACACGCTATTTGATGACCATTATAAAAGCCGTGAAAAGCTTGCATGGGAATTTGCTAAAATTCTTAATCAAGAAGCCAAAGAACTAGAAGCCGCCGGTGTCGATATTATTCAATTTGATGAGCCAGCCTTTAATGTTTTTTTTGACGAGGTCAATGATTGGGGTATTGCGACTCTAGAGCGAGCTATTGAAGGGCTGAAATGTGAGACCGCAGTGCACATTTGTTATGGCTATGGCATCAAAGCCAATACCGATTGGAAAAAGACATTAGGTTCTGAGTGGCGACAATATGAAGCCGTGTTTCCTAAGCTACAGCAGTCAAACATCGATATTATCTCGCTAGAGTGTCATAACTCTCATGTCCCAATGGAGCTACTTGAACTGATTCGAGGTAAAAAGGTCATGGTCGGTGCCATTGATGTCGCTACTGAGTCAATTGAAACGCCAGAAGAAGTCGCAGATACTTTACGGCACGCGCTTAAGTTTGTGGATGCTGAAAACCTCTACCCTTGCACTAACTGTGGTATGGCACCATTATCTCGCTCTATTGCAACAGCCAAACTCAAAGCACTAAAAGCGGGCGCAGATATTGTCCGAAACGAACTCTTGAGTTAGCTCTCATAACTGACAAGCTAACTTCAGTCCAGCATGTCACCAGCTAGCGTTATGAAGCCGCTGATGACATGCTTCATTGATAACATTAATTTACTACACATTGAATTAACTGAGTTTCTAGCGCTGAATCCACGTAGTCAGAAATAACCTCTATTCGGCTCTCAGTACTTTCATTTAATTCCACTTCGGTGAGTCCATCTACAGTCATGTTATAACCAAAGATGCCGTCTTTCGTAATAAATACCGCTTTCATTCTTTCGACATCCAGCCCAATCAAAAGGTGAATTAATCGCTTACGGTCAAAGTGTTTGTTGGGTGAAAATCTCCAGCCAACACTTTCAAACCCCTCCCCTTGGTTGGTCGCTTTAATAAGGCCACTTTCAGGCATCGGTAATTCAGAGGCAAGTGGTTTACTGTGCCCGTGGTGGTGATCATGTGGTGGGTGCTCATGAATGCTGGTATCGCCCTCAAAGTCTGCAAATGGAATAGCGCCATGTTGCGTAAATATCACCTTTGTCATCGGGCGACCGACGTCTGCAACGTACGCTTGCAGTTTTTCCGCGTCGCCTGGTTGATAGAGATCGATTTTATTACCAACGACCGTATCGGCAATGGCAATCTGCTGATTGAACGTTTCATTACTGGTATAGCGGCTATCGGATAATTTACGGGCATCCACTAAAGTAATGTTTTTTTGCAATGATAGGATCTTTCGATAGTGTTCTGTCGAGAGAACTTGTAACACTTCTTTAGGGTGCCCAAGTCCCGTAGGTTCGATTAATAATCGGTCAGGTCGAGCTTCTGACAGTAATTGACTCAGTGCAATTTGCATCGGTAAGCCTGCCGTGCAGCACATGCACCCACCGGGAACTTCACGAATAAATACGCGCTGCTCTGCGTTTTTCTGGCCCTGCAGTAAACTGCCATCAACACCGATTTCACCGAACTCATTAACCAAAATCGCCCAGCGTTCATCCTTTGGTTTGTGTTCCATTAATTCTACAATGGCCGATGTTTTACCTACACCCAGAAAACCAGTAATGATATTGGTTGGAACCGCTGAAATAGCTTGTTTATCAGAGCTCATTGGCGATTCTCCTATAGCCTTGCACTAGGGTATGGTTCGCGGAAACCACAGACTCAGAAAAGGCGGAATACTCAGGTGGTACTTTAGAAATGCTGTTTAAATCGAAGCCTGTACCAATATTGGTCATAGGGGGGACATGAAAACGCGCTGGCAGGTCTAACCCGTCCACCACACAGTTATGACGAATCACGCAGCCACTACCAATGACCGCATTAAACACCACGGAATTAAAACCAATAAACACATCATCACGAACTTCACAGGGTCCATGGATAATAGAACGATGCGCAATGGATGAGCGTTCACCAATGGTGACCGCCGCCCCTGATTTTGAGTGAATCACCACGCCATCTTGAATATTGGTATCTCGTTTTATCACAATCGCGTCCATTTCCCCTTGCTCGTTAACCTCATCAGCGCGAATAACGGCATAAGGTCCAATGAAAACGTTCGATTCGATGATCACTTTTCCGCAAATAATCGCGGTCGGATCGATAAAAGCTGATTCTGACACCTCGGGTAAGTGTCCGGTTGGATTTCTTCTTATCATAGTCATTTTTCGTAATTTGAGGATAAGTGAAAAGCATGCTGGTGATCACAAAGGATATGAGAGCAAACGATGTATTTATTGGACACGTTTAGTTTATGAGTTAAATGTTCACTCTCTAGAAAATCCAAAATACGATAAACCGACATCGCCTGAATGCTCTGATCTAAATACTCTTTACAATGATGCCTTCAATCTCTCGCATTTCGCTACCTCAAGTCTAACGTTAGTAACAATCGACGTTGACCTGGTGTCGCTTCTGGCGATCGATGTACCAGCCCTGTATCTTCATTGCCTTCCCAACCGCTTCCTTTGAGTAAGGCAACGTCACCGCGTTCTATCTGGTTGATAGCATTGGTATTTTGATACAAACCTGATTGGTGATCGGGTAAACCAACACTGCCCGCCCCTAATTTGCTGCGATCAACGTCCTCGTTACGTAACCACTGGGTTGCCGCACCCGCATAGGTTGTGACTAAGCGGCATGGTAAATGATCTACATGAAATTTTGGACACATTGGGCTATCAAGTGTGGTGAGTCGCAGCCCTGCTTCGTTTACGTCGAACAGACAACAAAACATATCAACAATTAACGCAATATCCTGACTCAGTTCATCTGCGCATGAATGGTCAGACAATTTGTTTCGAAGCCAAGCAGCGGTAGTATCTGGTGTCACCGTTTGCACCACAGATAACGCAACGCCATTTTTAAGCATTTCATCAATAGATTGAGTTAACGTTGCCGGTAATGAACGTTGCCATACCGCGAGATTATGGTCTTGTTTATAAATATCGGAAAGAACGGTTGGCTGTGTCGCTTTGGCTAGTAAAGACGTTGCACTAACGATATTGGCTGGCTCTAAAGTATTTATCTCTGTAGCACTTATGTTCAAGCGGCTTATACTCATGCTTCTGCCTCCCAGCGAGGAAACGGGTCCGATAGCATCAACCAATAGGATTCTCCGGCAGACATTTCTTGGTCATTTAATAAGCATTCATCAAGAGCTTGCGTCATTGCGACTTGATCAAGACCCTGACCAATAAACACTAATTCCTGTCGCATATCACCAAAGGGTTCTACCCAACTTTGTTGAATGTCTTTAAGAATTTCGGGATCTGTGGGCCATTGATTTGTCGGCGTAGCTTTCCAAAACAACCCAGCAAAACCATGGTTGCCAATGCCTCCAGCTTGGCTCCACTGCCCGGCGAACTCTGGGCGGGAAGCTAACCAAAAGTATCCCTTTGAGCGGATTAACTTGCCAAATCGTTCTGTATCATGAAGAAAATCATGAAATTTTTCTGGATGAAATGGACGGCGAGCTCGGAAACTAAAACTACCAATACCGTACTCTTCCGTTTCAGGTATATGCTCACCCCTTAGCTCTTTTAGCCAACCCGGTGCAGATTGTGCCTGCTCAAAATCAAACCGACCAGTATTCAATACCTCGCCAATATCTACCTTGCCATTACAAATTGGAATGATACGGGCTCTGGTATTCAACATAGTTAGGATAGCAGTGAGTCTTGCGACATCGTCCTGAGAAACAAGATCTACTTTACTGATTAAAAGTACGTCAGCAAATTCAACCTGTTCAATAAGTAAATCCGTGACACTGCGTTCATCGTCTTCTCCCAGGTGCTGCTCGGTCTCTTGTAGATCCTGCGCCGCTTCATAGTCATGTAAGAAGTTAACCGCATCCACAACCGTTACCATGGTATCTAATGTCGCGATATCAGAGAGAGACTCTCCTTCGCCATCTGTAAAGGTAAAGGTTTCAGCAACAGGAAGCGGCTCTGCAATCCCAGTAGATTCAATAACAAGATTGTCAAAGCGTCCCTCTTTTGCAAGGCGACTCACCTCAAGCAGCAAATCTTCGCGCAAAGTGCAACAGATGCATCCGTTGCTCATTTCCACCAGTTTCTCTTGTTGGTAATCCAGTGAAACTTCATTCCTAACCGTTGCAGAGTCAATATTGATTTCACTCATATCATTAACAATCACGGCGACTCGCTTTCCTTGACGATTATTAAGGATATGACTAAGAACCGTTGTTTTACCTGCCCCAAGAAAGCCAGACAGCACGGTGACAGAGATTTTTTCCTGATTCATATTTCTCTCATAATCAAACAGATGGCAAAACTCGACTAACAGCCAAGCGCGCAAACATCAACCAAACTAAGTGTTATGTTATAACATAACACTTAGTTTGCCAATTTAGATTTTTGAAGAGAGTTATGGCGAGAACGTGAAAAGCTGAAGACGCATTCAAAATAGAAACTGGTGGGATAAAGGCGAGTCAACTGGCAAACCACACCAATCACGACAATAAAAAAGGGACTCCATCGAGCCCCTGTAGGTAACTAACATCGCGCAATAACTCGCTATTTACCGCCAATACTCAAGCGAGCAAAGCGAATGTCTGGCGCAAAGAAGGTACGGCTATCGTTGATAAGCTGAATCTCCCCCACCGCCTCGACTTCTTGCAGCATTTTGTAGAAGTTACCAGCAACTGTAATTCCCCGTACTGGCTGGATCCGTTTGCCGTCTCTGCATAAGAAGCCACTCGCGCCAAATGAGAAATCACCACTGACCGCATCCGCCCCCGAATGCACCCCTTGTAATTCAACAAGCTCCAAATATTCGCCAGCTTTTACCTCTGAGACGCTGCTGTTACCTGATGCTATAAGTTTATGATTAGCGGATACATCTAAGCTCGACTTCGCCCCACGAGACGCACTTGCCGTTGACGTTGCGCCTAAGTAACTCGCGGTTTGGCTGTTATGCAGTAACGTATTCAGCCTACCAGCAGCGATAAGGACGTTATCTTGACTGGCAAACCCTTCGCTATCAAAAGCTGAAATGGCCATGCCATTTGGCATATACGCGGCGTCAGTCAAGGTAATCAACTCACTCGCCACAGGTTGTCCAAGCTTGCCTGCCAATGGCGTAATACCTTTCATTGCGCTGACACCGGAAAACGCACTACCAAAGGCACCAAATAGGCTACTTAACGCGTTAATGTGAAAAATTGCGGAGTAATTGCCCGTAGCAACCGGAGCGCCTTCAAGTAAATCCCGAGCAAGGTTATAGCCCTCGTCAATGCAGAATGCCGCGTCTAACTCGTCAAAACGACGACCTACCGACACCTTACCTGCCATGGATTGCTTACCCTCTTTTTCAAACAGCGTATACGCATAACAGCTAAATGAACGTTCAAAGTGCTGGCACATTGTCCCTTGGGTATTGGCAATGATCAGTTGGGCTTCACCGTCACTGTAGCCGTTGTAAGGTGAACTGGTCGCATAAGGGCGCGTAACGACACCTTGCTCTAGCGCTAAGGACAGCGCGATTTTTTCATCTACTGACGTGGTGTCTTGTTGAGCAATTTCCGCGATATCCGTTGTAATTACGCTCTCTACGCAGCGAATGCTTTGATGCTCATCTTGTTTAGAGAAACGCGCACTTTGTAAAGCATTCGTTAGCATTAAGTCTAGGCTTGGCTGCTCTAGTGATTCAGAGTAACTGGTTGCTACGCGAGCGTCTTTTACCACTCGAACCCCCAATACTTGGCTAGAGCTCACTTTATACTCATCTAGCTGACCTTGGTTCGCTTTAAGAGAAAAGCTGCTATTGCGATTAACAATTACATCGGCCTCTGCGCCTTGTCGTTTCGCTTCCGACAGCACGTAATCAATCGAGTTAACAAGTGTTTGTTGCTGGCTCATCCGTTCTTGACTCATTAGTTACCGCCTCCTACCAAGATATTATCTACTTTCAGCGAAGGCTGACCGACCGTTGTTGGCACCGCGCCACTCACAGAACCACACATACCTGGGGCAAGTGCCATGTCTTTGCCGACCATACTAATTTCTTGCAGTACTTTTGGTCCGGTACTAATCAGTGTTGCCGTTTTTAGAGGCTTGGTAATTTTACCGTTTTCGATCAAATAGGCTTCGCGAACAGCAAAGTTAAATTCGCCGGTTCCCGGTTGAACAGAGCCGCCACCCATTTTTTTCGCGTAAATACCGCGCTCTATTCCTGCCAGCATGTCGTCTAGCGAATGTTTGCCTTCTTCAATGAAGGTATTACGCATCCTTGATGTGGGTGCGAACTTATAGTTTTGTCGACGTCCCGAACCTGTGGGCTCATAGCCCGTCTTCATTCCGCCCATTCTATCAACCATAAAACTGGTTAGCTGACCATCTTTAATAAGTTGGGTACGCTGCGTTGGCATGCCTTCATCGTCAACATGAATGGATCCCCACTCGTTGGTCATCGTGCCATCATCGACAGCATTAACCGCAGTGTTAGCAATCATTTCACCCATCTTGTCATGAAATACCGACGCCTTTTTCGCAACCGATGTGGTTTCAAGCAAGTGACCGCATGCTTCATGGAAGATAACGCCGCCAAAGCCATTGCCAATCACCACTGGCATTTCGCCTGATGGACACGCATCCGCCCCTAATTTCACCAGAGCTTGCTGAGCGATGACTTGACCAAGCTCACTGGCATCCACTTGCTCGCTAAACTCCCAGCCCGCTAACGCACCTGGGCCTTCCGAACCAGTAGATTGTTCAGTGCCTCTCTGTGCAACAGTATTGCCCGAAACTCGAATATAATGACGAGTATCATCCACATGCAGACCGTCAGAATTAAAGATAGAAACCTGTTGTTCACGCTGCAGCACGCTGCCAATAAATTGGCTGATGTACTCACTTTCAGAACGTGTCGCTTGATCGACTTTAAGGAGAAATTCAATTTTTGAGTCTAAATTCGCGTCTTTCCCCAAAGGCAGGCGACAAGGATGTTGAAGTGGATACCGATTTAGGTTCAAGGCGCCCGCAGAGGCGATTTGATCGCGTTTATCTTTTGCAGCAAGCAGCGAGGTAACGCGTTTTAGCTCTGCTTCATCCGTGCTATTGGTGTAACCGTAAAGCACTTTGTGACCGAAAAAAAGGCGGACCCCGATACCAAAATCGATCCCTGAATTGACTTTATCTACTTCGCTCGACGCGATCTGGACCGTGTTAGTTTGATGATGTTCAACGAATAACTCGGCGAAATCAGCCCCCAAAAAGAGTGCATGATCGATCACCGCCTTCGCTGTTACAGAATTTAGCATTTAATCTCCTTGCTCGTTGAGCGCTGTCGTCTTCCTTAACATTAAACGCTTGAGGGTAAGCACTTAACATTAAGGAAGACTATGGCACAACTCTATAGAAATATTGGTTCAATTGAATGAATTAAAAGCCTATCGAAACAACTAGGACTCTATCATTTTTCATTGCAAAGTGCCCTCACCATATCAAACGTTAACCTATGGAAATATTTGAAAGCCAAGCATTCCTTACCATACTGCTTGCTAACAGACTCTACTCACGTTTTTATCAGTATTCATTAATACCTAAGTTTACAACTATAAAAATACGGATTTTGTCGACATCATTTGCCATTGATTACTACCTATAAAGGACAGTAAACACGGAACTTATCATGACATCGAGTATCAAGAACAGTTCAGACAACAGTATAAAAACGGTAACCAAAGAGTACCTAACTTTCTGGCTAGGCGAAGAATACTACGGCATTGATATCCTAACGGTGCAAGAGATCAGAACCTATGGTCAAGTCACCGCCATCGCGAATATGCCTACTTATATTAAGGGCATAATGAATTTGCGTGGTGTGGTTATACCCATTGTAGATATGCGTATTAAGTTCAATTTGTCTGATATTACATACCATGACATGACCGTTGTTATTATCTTAAATATTGATGAACGCATTGTCGGTATCGTCGTGGACAGTGTCGCTGACGTGCTATTACTCGACACCGTCGATGTTCAACCCCCACCAGATTTTGCCAGCGCTTTAGACACAAAATACATTAAGGGTCTTACCTCTCAAAATGAATTAATGCTCATATTGATTCATATAGAGAAACTCATGACTAGCCAAGATATGGCGCTATTTAGTCAAATTGAAAGTGACGTTTCACAAGATCATGACATTCAGAAAGGCCATGCTCATGAATAATCAAGATAGAGAATACCTCGTTCAAGAAAATGAAATACTCGTATCGACCACAGACATGTCGGGAAAAATTACCTTTGCTGACGATAATTTTATTCGGGTCAGTGAATACCCACTAGATGAATTACTGGGAAGCCCACATAATATCGTCCGTCACCCAGATATGCCAAAAGAGTTATTCGAAGACTTTTGGCGAGAAATCAGTTCGGGTAACTGTTGGTCAGGTATTATTAAGAACCGACAAAAGAACGGCGGATATTATTGGGTACAATCCGATGTCACTCCCCTATACAAAGATGGCGTTCAACTCGGCTTTATGTCTGTACGCTCTATGCCCAACAAAGCCTGTGTTGAAAAAATAAAAGCACAATATTCACAATTCAAAGAGGGAGAGCAAGGTAATCTCGTCATAAGACGCGGAAAAGTAGTCAAAAAACAAAAAGATCACCCACTTAAAGCGCTTTCTATCAAACAGCGTCTATTTGGACTCGTATTGGTTGCAACTGTGTCTCTGTTCACCGTGCTCGGTATTGGTATCCATAGTTCATATACTGAAAAGGAAGCCGTCGAGCACCTTTACAACAACCATGTTGAATCGTATAGCCGTTTGCTTGCCATCGATAAATTGTGGGCAGAAAACCGACTAATGCTGCAACCCCTACTCGTGGCTGACAACTTCGAACAAAACCTTAACGTCAGTCAAAAACTTAAAGAAAACGCTTTAACGCTTGAGCAACTCACCGCGTTACTTATTGAGAAATTTGATTTAGAGCATATGTCTAAAATTGATAAGTACCAACTTATTGCTAAACAAAGTGAGCAGTTGGCAAAGACATCATTATTAGACATTTCTTCAACTTTATCTTCTAGTGACGAAAGTACCCGCAATAATTCCAATTTCCGTGCGCTCATCTCGGCGTCTATATCAGAAATTGCGACTTACGAACAATCTATTGCTGGTCTCATTCAAGAAAATCGACAACAATCCAAAGAAATTTATGATCAAAGTAAACATGTATTTTGGTTTGAAGTGGCGCTCTCATCGGTTATCACGCTATTTTTCATTTGCGCATATCTAATCTTCGCCTTTATCTTCAACCGCGATATAAATTCTCGATTGAGTAACATCCGACGTTACTTTACACGTCTTGTTAAACAGGACTACTTATTTGAAATTAACGTTGAAAAAAATGACGAAATAGGACAAGTCTTACAATCACTAAAAATCATGAAAGTACAGCTCGCCTATAATATGGAAAGCGTTCGTCAAAAAGCAATAGCGGCAACGCGTATCAAAATCGCGCTTGATCACGTAAGCACTAATATGATGATTGTAGACAACAACAACACCATTATTTACGTTAATCCATCAATCATCGATATGTTCAAACAAGCCGAAGAAGCATTAACCGCTTACTCACCCGATTTCGACGCAAATGAACTATTAGGCGTTAACATCAACGACCTTAAATTAGTGACTATCAATCAGCAAATTGCTGAGGTAGATCAAACTCAAGAGATCGATATTAATGGTCGGATATTTAGTATCGTCAGTAACCCTGTTATCGATGAAACAGGAAAGAAAATTGGCTATGTTACTGAGTGGGCGGATCGAACAACCGAAATAGGCAGCGTTCGTCAAAAAGCCAAAGAGGCAATGCGTATCAAGATTGCTCTTGATAACGTAAGCACTAACATGATGATTGTAGACAGCGATAACACCATCATCTATGTTAACCCATCGATCATCGATATGTTCCAACAAGCCGAAAAAGAACTCACAGCCTACTCACCTAATTTTGATGCAAACGATCTATTAGGCGTTGATATCAACGAACTTAACCTAGTGATAATCAACCAGCAAAATGACCTTAATTCCCCGCAAACTGCTGAGGTTGTTCAAACTCAAGAGATCGATATTAATGGCCGAATATTTAAAATAGTTAGTAACCCAGTTATCGATGAAACAGGGAAGCAAATTGGCTATGTTACTGAATGGGTAGATCGAACAGCCGAAATAGGCGTTGAAAAAGAGATTGAGCATGTCATTCAGTCGGCAGTTGAAGGTGACTTTTCTCAACGCATGACCTTGGACGGAAAAAATGCCTTTTTCACGATGCTTTGCAGCAATATGAACCGCCTATTAGATACCAGTGAAGTTAGCTTAACCGATATCGTTACTGTCCTCTCTTCTTTAGCAAAAGGCGATCTTACTTCGCAAATTACCGCCGATTATTCAGGCGCATTTGGCGAGCTAAAAACAAGTTCCAATTTAACGGTCACTAAGCTGAAAGAAATGATTTTGCATATCAAAATTTCAGCCGACACCATCAATACCGCCACTAAAGAAATCGCGATTGGAAATATAGATTTAGCCCAAAGAACAGAAAAACAAGCACGGAGCCTTGAGGTCACCTCATCCAGTATGGAAGAGCTTACCATCACTGTTAAACAAAATTCTGAACACTCCAAACAAGCGAATCGCCTAGCGAAAGAAACATCGTTGAATGCTCTCAAAGGTGGAGAAGTCGTGAAGCAAGTGGTCGAGAACATGGCTGACATTCATACCAGCTCACAAGAAGTTATGAACATTATTTCGGTGATCGACAGTATTGCCTTCCAGACGAATATTCTAGCTCTAAATGCCGCAGTCGAAGCCGCACGTGCAGGTGAACAAGGGCGAGGTTTTGCTGTTGTCGCAACCGAAGTTCGTAACTTAGCCCAGCGATCAGCTGCCGCGGCAAAAGAAGTGGAAAGTCTGATCAAATCCTCTGTGCGCAAAATTGAAACAGGTTCAAAACTGGCCAGCCAAGCAGGTGATTCAATATCCGGCGTGGTCATGTCAATTCAAGAAGTCGCACAATTAATCGAAGAAATCACTCAAGCCTCTGTTGAACAGAGTGTAGGAATTGATCAAGTGACCCGAGCTATTTTGGATGTCGATGATGTCACCCAACAAAATTCAGCCTTAGTTGAAGAAGGTTCTGCAGCCGCTAGCTCACTAGAAGATCAAGTCGCGAATCTTGCGATTTACATTGCCACATTTGATACTGGTGAACAACAACTCTCCACCCATAACGGAGCAAATTTATCACATCTTAGCGAGAAAAATACGTACGCAACGATAAGCGGACACAACCATCATAATGACAACGATTGGTCAGAGTTTTGATGGT
Organism: Vibrio nomapromontoriensis; assembly: GCF_050337205.1. NCBI lineage: Bacteria > Pseudomonadati > Pseudomonadota > Gammaproteobacteria > Vibrionales > Vibrionaceae > Vibrio > Vibrio nomapromontoriensis. The sequence goes on along the minus strand of NZ_JAKJSS010000016.1, from coordinate 88,302 downwards.
AATCATCACTTGATCTGATGGTGCGAAAGCGAACTTGTGCGTGTTACAAAAGAGCATATACATCCGTTCTTTATCGTCCATGTACACGACACAACGGATATAAAATTAAACCTGAGATCAAAACATGGGTTCAGCTAGATGAACCAAAAGTCTGTAAGGATGCCAAGACTCATCATTTTCGCTGTAGGTTGCCCTTACCATATCAACCTGCAATCTTCGGAAATATTTGAAAACCAACCATTCCTTACCATACTGCTTGCTAACAGACTCTACTCACGTTTTTATCAATATTCATTGATAGTGAACGTTAATTATCATTCAGCTAATCGCTAGAGGGACACTATGTCCGAATCGACTCAACAGTTTGAGAAAATCTTTTTTGAAGAGATGACAGAACATCTTGAAGAGATGGAGTCGCTGTTGTTAGAAATGAATGAGGGTGATAGTGGTAGTAGTGAAATGATGTCATCAGATGCATTAGACGCCATTTTTCGCGCGGTACACTCCATTAAAGGCGGCGCTGGAATTTTTGGGTTTGATGATATTTCCCACGTCACTCATATCCTTGAGAATCGCTTAGATCAGCTTCGTACCGGTCAAATTTCATTACAACGAGCAATGATTGATGTCTTTTTGCAGGCTGGGGACATTTTAGATTCATTAAAAATATCCCATCAATTTGACGATGAAGATGACGTTCCAAAAGAACGAGTCAAACAAGTTTGTGAGGCATTAGACAAACTAAGTTCGCGTCATACGCCCTCGATTCGTGGCGATAAAAGCTCACCTAGCTCAACCGAGGATTTGAAAGCGCCTTCTGCGTCGGTTCTATGTCCTCTTTCGGATTCTGAAAAGTCATCGCTAAAAATCCTATTAGTTGAAGACAGTAAAGTGATTCAAAAAGTCGCAAGTTTTACGTTGAAAAAGCTTGGCTATCCCTTGGTAGATATCGCTGAAAACGGACAACAAGCACTAGATAAATTGAACACTGCACTTAGTGAGCCTTATCAATTCATTTTGCTTGATTGTCAAATGCCCATAATGGATGGTTACCAAGCGACCCAAGCCATACGAGAAGGACTCGCTGGTGATGTGCACCAAAATATTACTATTATTGCGATGACGGCCATGGTCGGTGAAGAAGAAAAACAAAAGTGCTTACAGACCGGAATGGATGATTATCTGGTTAAGCCCATCAAAGCCAACCTTGTTGACGACCTAATTAAGCGATGGCACCACAATAAACAGGACGTAAATTGCGACCCATTGAGCAACAATTCACAGAGCAGCCACCCACAACAATATTCGTTACAAAGCGCTCAACCTACCACTACACTGCCTATTGCCTCCCCCCAACGAAAGAGGACTTCCAACACTCGACTTCGAAACAAACAGCACGAAGCCTCATCGATTCGAGTCAGCACTAAAAAAGTGGATCAGCTCATCAACCAGGTCGGCGAACTCATCATCACACAATCAATGCTGCAAAAACTGACCTTTGATCTAGGTTTAGATGCTAACGAATTACTCGCCGCAAGACTTAACCAACTAGAAAGCAATACCCGTGATCTGCAAGCTTCTGTCATGTCTGTACGAATGATGCCAATAGGTACCGTTTTCGGTCGCTTTCCCCGCATCGTGCGCGACTTATCGAATTCGCTAAATAAAGATATAAAACTGGTTATAGAAGGTGAGCAAACCCAACTGGATAAGGGTTTACTGGAAAAGCTGGTGGATCCTCTCACCCATTTAATACGAAATAGTATCGATCACGGTATCGAGTCCCCCAAAGAAAGAGCCAAAGCGAATAAACCGGAACAAGGCACAATTAAGCTTTCTGCTGTTTACCGTGGAGGCGACGTCATTGTACATGTTGAAGATGATGGCTTAGGCATCGATCCGCAGAAAATCGTCGAAAAAGCTCAAAAAAATGGCATGAACTTGCCTCAAAACATGAATGTTCAAGACATTTTTCAACTGATTTTTTCTGCCGGTTTCTCAACCGCCGAGCAAGTAACTACGGTATCTGGTCGCGGTGTAGGTATGGATGTGGTGAAGCGCAATATCTCCAGTATGGGTGGCACCGTGGAGATTAGCTCAACACTGGGAGTTGGAACAAAAATGTCCATTCAGCTCCCCCTGACTCTGGCCATATTAGAAGGGATGTCTATCTGTGTGGGAGATCATGTCTATATCATTCCTCTCACCTATATCGTGGAGTCAATCCAACCCAATATCGATGATCTTAAAAAGCTCAACAGCGGCGAAACCATGATCAGGGTTCATGACGAATACGTCCCTATCCTTCGACTACATAAGTTTTTCAATCTCGATACGGACGTGACAAAACTGCATGAAGGCATAGTCGTACTGCTAGAGCACGGCAACAAAATGATTGCATTGTTTGTAGACAGCTTAATCGGGCAACAGCAAGTGGTGCTTAAAAATCTTGAAAATAACTTTCGTAAGATTCCCTGTATTTCCGGTGCCACCATTATGGGTGATGGACGTGTTTCACTCATTTTAGACGTCGCGGATTTAGTCAGACAGCGTTAATTATTTTCTAGGCGTGACTTCTGTTGAAGTGATTTCGTCACTCTAACAAGAACTTGCCTAACAATTTCCTAGACTGTTATCAAAACCTACATTTAAACGGTCGATATACAGTTTTGGAAGCACTATAGACCATGATTAAGCACGATAGACCATGGTTAAAAACGATAGGCAATAGTCAATGGACAGGTAATAGCCAACGGACTGGTAATAGCTAACAGACTGGCACAATAGACACGGAACATACCAATGACATCAAGTATCAAGAGCAACTCTGACAGCGACATAAAAACAGTAGCCAAAGAGTACCTGACTTTCTGGCTAGGTGAAGAATACTACGGCATTGATATCCTAACGGTGCAAGAGATCAGAACCTATGGTCAAGTCACCGCTATCGCGAATATGCCTCCTTTTATTAAGGGAGTGATGAATTTGCGTGGTGTGGTTATACCGATTGTAGATATGCGCATTAAATTTCACTTGTCTGATATTACCTATCATGACATGACCGTTGTTATTATCTTAAATATTGACCACCGAATTGTAGGTATCGTCGTGGACAGTGTCGCTGACGTGTTATTACTCAACACTGTCGATGTTCAACCCCCACCAGACTTTGCCAGTGCACTAGACACTAAGTACATTAAAGGTCTCGCCTCTCAAAACGAGCTCATGCTCATTCTCATTCACATTCAAAAGTTGATGAGCAGCCAAGATATGGCTCTATTTAATCAGATTGAAAATGACGTTTCGCAAGCTCATGACATTCAGAAAGGCCATACTCATGAATAATGAAGATAGAGAATACCTCATTCAAGAAAATGAAATACTCGTTTCAACCACTGATATGTCGGGCAACATTACCTTTGCCGATGATAATTTTGTTCGTGTCAGTGGATATTCACGAGAGGAACTGTTAGGAAGTCCACATAATATCGTCCGCCATCCTGATATGCCAAAAGAGTTATTCAAAGACTTCTGGCAAGAAATCAGTTCTGGTAATTGTTGGTCCGGGATTATCAAAAATCGACAAAAAGACGGCGGATATTACTGGGTCAAATCTGACGTCACCCCCTATTACCAAGATGGTGTTCAGCAGGGCTTCATGTCGGTTCGCTCAAAACCCAATAAGGTCGATCTTGAAAAAGCGAAAATACAATATTCACAATTTAAAGAAGGAGAACAGGGTAATTTCATTATAAAACGGGGAAAAGTCGTTAAGAAGCAAAGATCTCATCTACTTAAATCGCTCACGATTAAGCAACGTTTATTCGGATTAGTATTAGTCGCCACTATCTCTCTTCTTACAGTACTTGGTATTGGCATACACAGTTCATACACCGAAAAAGAAGCGGTCGAGAACCTTTATCTCAGTCACATTGAATCATATAGCCGTTTACGTACAATCAACGAATTATGGAAAGAAAACAGGCTGCTCTTACAATCCTTACTTCTAACTAATGACTTCGAGCATAACCTGCTTGTCAGTCAAACACTTAAAGAAAACGCTTTTACGCTAGAGCAAACTACCTCCACTCTTCTTGATAAATTTGATTTAGAACATAACGATAAGATTGAAAGATATCAAATCATCGCCGATCAGAGTGATTTATTAGCCACCACATCTCTAGCAGACATATACTCATCCTTAACGTCTAGCGAAGAAAGTAACCGCAGCTATGCCGATTTCCGTTCGCTCATCCAAGCTTCGATAATAGAAATTGCGACTTATGAGAAGTCCATGAATGATCTAATCCTAGAAAACCGGCTACAATCTTCTGAAATTTATGAACAAAGTAAGCAAGTATTTTGGTTTGAAGTCGCCCTAGCATCGGTTATAACCCTATTGTTTATTTGTGCGTACCTCATTTTCGCCTTTATTTTCAGCCGTGATATCAACACTCGATTAAACGACATTCGACGTTACTTTATGCGGCTTGTAAAGCAAGACTACTTATTTGAAATCAACGTTGAAAAAGACGACGAAATTGGTCACGTACTCCAATCGTTAAAAATCATGAAAGTACAGTTGGCGTATAGTATGGAAAGCCTTCGCCAACAAGCCGTCGCAGTGACTCGTATCAAAATTGCCCTTGATAACGTAAGCACGAACATGATGATTGTAGACAGTGAAAATACCATCATCTACGTCAATCCATCGATCATCGATATGTTCAAACAAGCCGAAGAAGAGCTCGAAGCCTTCTCTCCTGGTTTTGATGCCAATGCATTACTAGGCATTAACATCAACGAGCTTAAGTTGGTTACGATAAATCAGCAAACTCAATCCATCAACGCCCATCAATTAACCAACCAAGCGATAAACATTGAAGAAACTCAAGAGATCGATATTAACGGTCGCATATTTAGAATCGTTAGCAACCCAGTCATCGATGAAGCTGGGCGACAAATTGGCTATGTCACCGAATGGGCTGACCGTACATCAGAAATTGCGGTAGAGAGAGAGATTGAACACGTGATTCAATCCGCTGTAAAAGGCGACTTTTCGCAACGTATGGCTTTGGATGGAAAGAATACCTTCTTCACCATGCTTTGTAGCAATATGAACCGCCTGTTAGAAATCAGTGAAGTTAGCTTGACTGATATCGTTACCGTCCTCTCCTCTTTAGCAAAAGGCGATCTTACCTCACAGATCACTGCGGATTATTCAGGCGCATTTGGCGAGCTAAAAACCAGTTCTAATTTAACGGTCACCAAGCTAAAAGAGATGCTCCTGCATATAAAAGTCTCAGCGGACACCATCAATACGGCGACCAAAGAAATAGCCATTGGTAATATAGATTTAGCACAGAGAACCGAAAAGCAAGCGCGCAGTCTTGAGGTCACCTCATCCAGTATGGAGGAGCTCACGATCACCGTAAAACAAAATTCCGAGCACTCCAAACAAGCAAACCGCTTAGCAAAAGAAACATCGGTTAATGCTCTCAAAGGTGGAGAGGTCGTAACGCAAGTCGTAGAGAATATGGCTGATATCCATACCAGTTCACAAGAGGTAATGAACATTATTTCGGTTATTGACAGTATTGCTTTTCAAACGAATATTCTAGCTCTGAATGCAGCCGTCGAGGCCGCACGCGCTGGGGAACAAGGTCGTGGCTTCGCCGTTGTTGCAACCGAAGTTCGTAACCTAGCGCAACGTTCCGCTGCCGCAGCAAAAGAAGTAGAAAGTCTGATCAACTCCTCTGTACGAAAAATTGAGATAGGTTCAAAGCTGGCCACTCAAGCGGGAGACTCAATCTCCGGCGTGGTCATGTCAATTCAAGAGGTCGCACAATTAATCGAGGAGATTACCCAAGCCTCTGTTGAACAGAGTGTTGGGATTGATCAAGTGACCAGAGCGATATTGGAGGTTGATGATGTCACACAACAGAACTCAGCCTTGGTTGAAGAAGGCTCCGCAGCCGCTAGCTCACTTGAAGAACAAGTCGCTAATCTGGCGATTTACGTTGCTGCGTTTGATACTGGTGAAAAACAAATTTCCCTTCAAAATGGAGCAAATGAGTTGCACCTTGGCAACCAGCATAGTTACGTAACTTCTGGTGCTCACAACCATGATGATGACAACGATTGGTCTGAGTTTTAATGTTAATAAACACTCAGTTTGACTATACCGAAGCAGACTTTAACGCTATTGCCTCCTTAGCGTATAGCCGAGTGGGTATTTCACTACATAAAAATAAAAAGAACCTTGTATATAATCGCTTAATTTCCCGTGTAAGAGCGAATAGACTCGTGAATTTCGCCAAGTATATTCAGCTTTTGGATGATGAGAGCCATATAGAATGGGAGTATTTCGTAAACGCTCTTACCACTAATTTGACTTATTTCTTTAGGGAACACTATCACTTTGAATTGTTAAAGGCTCATGTTCACGAATACTTTGCGCATTCAAACGTTACTGATCCAGTGAGAGTTTGGTGCTCGGCCTGTTCAACTGGTGAAGAAGCTTACAGTATTGCAATGGCTATGGTTGAAGCATTTGGGACAAGCCAGCCGCCTGTGAAAATATTGGCCACCGATCTCAATACCCACGTACTGTCAATTGCCAGGAAAGGCTATTACACGCAAGACCAGCTCGAGCGCGTTACAGAGGGGCAAAAGCATCAATTTTTTATCGCCCATAAGCACAACAATATCTATGAGATTAAGCCTGAGATTAAAGCGCTCGTACACTTTAAGCGTTTAAATTTAATGGATGGCGAATGGCCAATGAAGAAGAACTTTGACGCAATTTTTTGCCGCAATGTGATGATTTATTTTGATAGAAAGACTCAACGCTCTCTATTAGATAAGTTTGCTCATTATCTTCCAAAAGGCGCTTTGTTGTTTCTTGGTCACTCGGAAAGTTTTTCTGGTCACCAGAGTCAGTTTATATTGCTACGGCAAACGACTTATAAGCGAGTGTGAATATGCCTTTAAAAATAATAATCACCGACTCTTGTCATGAAACCTGTGAAGTTCTCAATAAAATCATTAGTAGCCAAGCCAATATGACGGTTGCGGCAATCGCCCATGATGCAAAACAAGCAAGAGCCCTAATAAAACGTATAGACCCCGATGTCATTACCCTTGCTATTGAACTTGACGGCATGAGTGGTCTAGCGTTTTTAGACAAAATAATGACACTACGGCCAATGCCCGTTGTGATTATTTCAAAACTCATTGACAGCCAACCTTTGATTGCACAACAAGCACTAAAACTTGGTGCCATGTCCTGTATTGCCAAACCCAGCAAGCAACAGTCACAGAAAACCAACTTAGATTCATTTACACTGTCGGTTATCAAACAGATCAAACAAGCCGCCGCGCAATTTGAACGTTGCGAGTTGGTATCCTCACCTCCAGCGGTTAATACCACGAAAGTAAACACCACATTAATGCCCCCCCCCAACACCACATCAAACGCCAATCATGTAAACAGTAAACCACCTATTGGCGATGTAACTAACCACCTGATTGCTATCGGCGCATCAACCGGAGGGACAGAAGCCATTACAGAGATCTTAAAAGGGCTTCCCCCCAACTGTCCCGGTATCGTGATTGCCCAGCATATGCCTGCGGGGTTTACTCGTTCATTTGCTGCTCGCCTGCAAGGTTTATGCTCCATAAAGGTTCAAGAAGCGCAACACGACCAAGTAATCCGGTCTGGTCATGCGTATATTGCTCCCGGCAATAAACATCTTCTGGTCCAAAAGCGCGCTGGTGTGTATTACACCATTTTAAGTGACGGTTCCCCTGTAAATCTGCATAAGCCATCTATTGATGTGCTATTTGCATCAATTGCAGAAAACGTAAAGGCGTTAAGCGTCGGTGTTATCCTGACAGGCATGGGAAAAGATGGTGCAGCAGGTCTATTGAAAATGAAGGAAACCGGCGCAAAAACCTTCGCGCAAGATGAAAAAAGTAGCATCGTCTATGGCATGCCACGTGAAGCAAAAAAACTAGGCGCCGTTTCACGTGAATTACCTATAGACCAAATAGCTAATGCTATTCTAACCGTCACTAATCCAACGTCTCCCCCACCCAAATAGCCCCGCTCAACGTTCGCCCACCAATATGGGTTCACCACTACACACATGTCCGCAACGAAGATCACTTTACCCGTAATTATCGTTTAACCGACACTAACGATATCCTTAGGACTCGAAGATATAGGCAATGAGCCTCCCTGACCTTTTGCTGGATCTATCGACATTTGGCATGTAGAGGCTACATTTTTTCTCATTAAAAAGAGACACCGAAGTGTCTCTCTTTTAGCTACGCCATGTTTTCGGCGTCATTTAGTCAGCCCTTAAGCACCAATGACACCACCGTCTTTACGCGTAATCATCATGACCGATGAACGAGGCACAGAATCCCCGCCATCGGGGAAATGGGAAGCGGCTAAATCTTCGCCAGGGTGTTGAACGCCCACAAACATGGTTTTATGATCGGGTGAAAAAGTCAGTCCGGTAATTTCACATGCGATTGGCCCGGTTAAGAATCGGCGAATCTCACCCGTTTGTGGGTCACTACAAAGCATCTGGTTATTCCCCATGCCAGCAAAATCACCTTTGTTGGAGTATTTACCATCGGTCTGAATCCACAATCGCCCTGCCATGTCAAAACCAATACCGTCGGGGCTGTTAAACATATTGTCTTTGTTTATATTACTGCTACCCGCCATTAACCCCGATTGATGGACTTCTGGATTGCCTGCCAAGACATAAATATCCCACTCAAAACGCTCTGATGCATGGTCGCCATTCATCGGGTTCCAACGGACAATATGCCCATATGGGTTTTTCTCACGTGGATTCACCGCATTAATCGGTTGCGACTCTTTGACACCACGATGCTTGTTGTTCGTCAACGTACAGAAGACCGATTTATTACTTGGGTGAACCGCGACCCACTCTGGGCGGTCCATCGTTGTTGCGCCTACTTGCGTTGCTGCCATGCGCGCAAAAATCATCACTGATGCGGCATCAGGAAATCCATTCTCAGGCGTGAGTCCGTTTTTACCCCAAGTCAGCTCTAACCACTGACCTTTACCATTGAGCTCGCCTTCTGTACCTTCAAATTTTGCAACGTATAATGTCCCCTCTTCGAGTAGATCTCGATTGGAATCCGCACCCGCTACATACTTATTCTTAGAAACAAATTTATAAAGGTGTTCACCACGCTCATCATCGCCAAGATAAACCACAACGTGTCCATTATCATTAACCGTAAGCGCGGCATTTTCGTGCTTAAAACGGCCAAGTGCACTGCGCTTCTTAGGCGTTGAGTTAGGGTTCATTGGATCTATTTCAACCACCCAACCATGGCGATGAGGCTCATTAGGTTCTTGTGCCATATCAAAGCGAGTATCGTACTTGTACCAGTCGTAGCCTCGGTCTTTCTTACCAAGGCCGTAACGCTGATTACTTTCTGACAATGGATTATCGGATGTATCTGCAAAATAGCCGTTAAAGTTCTCTTCACACGTAAGGTACGTACCCCACGGTGTTTGCCCGTTCGCACAGTTGTTAAAAGTACCGAGTATTGCCTTACCTGACTTATCTGCATTGGTTTTTAATAGATCGTGTCCAGCGGCAACACCCGTCATTTCCATTTCAGTAAAGGCTGTCACTCGGCGATTTAAACGTCCCTCGCTGTTGACTTGCCACTGACCATTATTCTTCTTGAGCTCGACGATGGATACGCCGTGAGCAGCTTGCCCTTTGCGTACATCGTCTGCAGAAATGTTCTTGCCTTGATGTTGATACAAGTACTCGTTATTGGTGTACTCGTTGTTCACAGCAAGCACCGCGCGCTCATCTGAAATCAGAAAAAAAGTCATGCCGTCGTTGTTGTCACCAAATTGCATTTCTTGCGCTTTTGAGTCATTCGACTGACTAAAGGCTGGCGCCCCCTTCTTAATAGCATCACCCCATGAAATCAATACATCCGCTTGGTAGCCCTCTGGCACCTCTATCGTATCCGCGGTAGAAATTGCGATCGCGTCAAAACCCAATAGTGCTGACTGGCTTGGTTTGGTACTTGCGATAGCTTGGCTCACGGGACTGGCTGCAAAAAAACCAACCGTGCCAGCGGCTCCCGTTGCCTTTAAAAAACGTCGACGAGACATTGCCGCATCAACAAATTTATTGAATTCAGGTTCACAATCTAACGGACGCTGGTCATGGTTTTGGTTAAATAGCTTCACAGTGACTTCCTTTCTATTGAAGAAAAGGCCATTCAAATGGCCATATTGATATTCTGGCCGCTATCATGCCCTGTATTTATGACAGGTCAGTTACAGATAATTAACACTTATATTAATTAAAAACCCAAAGCCCACAACCACGTCAGCGTCACTCGTTGGCATGACTATTCCGTTAAATACGCTTAATCATTCAGTTAGACACGCATCATTATTCTGTCAAATGCGGCGCGACAATCGATTCGCTCAATAGCCCGGCATAGATACCATTCATGGCAACCAGTTGCTGGTGATTCCCCTGCTCGACCACCATCCCCTGCTCTAACACTAAAATCTTATCCGAATGCCTAACCGTACTTAAGCGGTGAGCAATGGCAATTACCGTTTTTTCTTCGAATAAGCGTGTCATTGCCTTTTGAATAAGATCTTCTGTAATAGAATCAACCGAACTCGTTGCTTCATCAAGCATCATCACTTGTCCACCTTGGGCAATAGCACGAGCAAACGAGATTAACTGCGTTTGCCCCACTGAAAGGTTTGAGCCATTTTTATCAAGCAAAAAATCATAACGCTTTGGTAACTGTGCAATGAACTTGTCCGCATAAACATATTGCGCTGCCTGCTCTACTTGTTCACGTGATATACCAGCTTTACCTAAGGCAATATTAAAGTGAACACTTTCGGTAAACAGATGAACATCCTGCATCATCATTGAAAAGAGATGCGCAGTATCGTCACTAGAAAGCATCGATAACTCAATCCCATTCAACAAGATACTGCCTTCATAATCTTGGTAGGTTTTTGATATCAAACGCATGATGGTTGACTTACCCGATCCCGTTGATCCTACCAAGGCGATTTGGTGCCCTTTCTGTAACACAAACGATACATTTTTCAGTACGTATGGCGAATCAGGTTTGTACCGAAAACTCACATTGTTAAATTCTAAACTCTCAAAGTTTTTCAGCGATTCTTCTACCTGATGGCTGGCAAGAAGATCTCGTCCCTCATCTTCTGTTGGCTCAGTGAAAAGCTCCTCAATATGGTCAAACGCCGCAAACGAGCTTTGTATAGAGGCGATTTGCGACGTGAAATCACGAATAGGGACAAATACCTTCTCTAGAGTATTAATAAACGCAATCAACACACCAAGCGTGAGGGTTCCCTGCAACACTTGTTCAGAACCATACCAAATCATCAATGCAATGGTGATTGAGGTGATACCTGAAATGAAGGAAAACAAAATCGCATCGTATTTATTGATTTTCTTTTGTGCCACTAAGAATTCATCGATGTGCCCATGATATTTACGTTCTACGTACGTTTCCGCTCGATACATCTGAACGGTATCCATACCAAGAAGTACTTCTTGCAAGAAACCAATGCCTCTTGCCAACGCTGAACGAGTGATTTTATGCATCGCCCGCAATTTGTTTCGAACCCGCACAGTCAAATACATCACAGGCGGCATGACGACTAAAACAATCAGGGTCAATTTCCAATCAATGAACAGCATCATTACGAGCAAAGCGATGGTGTTAATGGAGTCTTTAACCAATCCAACAACAGACTGAACAAAAGTCTCGCCTATCGTTTCTAAATCACTGGTAAGGCGAGACAGCGTGACACCTGCGGGGACTGTATCAAAATAGCTGCGTGGTAGTTTAAGGACTCGAGCAAATAACACCGACCGCATGTCCGTGATTGTATGCTGCCCTGTTTTACGCAAATTATAGGCGTAAGTGGTATCCACCACGTAGCTGGCAATGAGCACTAGAACTAGGTAAACCACGTACTGCAATAGTCCACTTAGGTCATTTTGGCTAAATTGAACATCGATAATTTGAATGATAAGCCAAGGAAACAACAGACTAGTAATAACCGAAAGTGGCAACATAGCAATGCCAATGAACGCGGATTTTTTATAGCTTTTTGCAAACTTTAAAAAGTGCTTAAGGTACTTTACGTCAACGCCTTTTAACATGCGGTAACCTCCGTTTCATTCTGCTGCAATTGCCATGTTTCGTAGTAATACGGACAGGTTTTTAATAAGGTTTTATGATCACCTTTGGCGATGATCTTTCCCTCATTAAGAACGATGACTTCATCCATATACTCCAACGCGTTTACACGATGAGAAACCACCAAAACAGACTGATGTTTCAATCTCTGAAAAAGAGCATCCAATATTTTGCGCTCGGTGTCGTAATCGACTGCGGAAAGGACGTTGTCCATAATGATGAGATCGGCAGGCTTTAGCAGCGCACGTGCAATACTTAACCGTTGCTTCTGCCCTCCGGACAACATAACGCCTTTTTCACCGACTAAGGTTTGGTCGCCGTTTTCAAATCGCGCTACATCCGAGGCTAATTGGCTTAAGGCAAGCACTTCATCGACCTGCTCTTTAGCTACGTCACTATGTGGACTACCAAATCGAATATTCTCCTCAACCGTTGCTGAAAATAGATAAGGGTCTTGCGTGACCGTTTTGATATAACGTCGCAGGTCATATCGAGAAATGCTTGTGATATCTTTGCCACCAAGAAACACACTATTGTTCGGTATATCAAGATGATGATTGAGACAATTAACTAATGTCGTTTTTCCAGCGCCAATCCCTCCCAGTACACCGACCTTTTTACCAGCAGGAATATCAAAACTGATGTCATCAAGAATGAGACGACTCTGTTTTTGGTATTGGAAGCTGAGGTTACGAACAGAGAACGTTTGCCCTTTCAACTGCTCAACACCATCAAGCGAAAGCGCCATTTTATCTGTATCAGGAATATCAGCATTAAGAATGGTTTGAGCACTTTGAATCCCTACCACGCCGCGTTGATAAATCGTCGCTATGCGCCCTAACTGCATTAAAGGCATGGCCAGTAATACGGAATAGGTCAAAAATGCCGTAATCTCACCTAGAGTCAGTTCCTGATTCATCAACATATAACCACCAAGACCCAGAATAAGAATTTTCATCACATCATTGGCGTAATCCAAAACTGGCATGAAAAACACTTGAATACGCGTAATTCGCATGCGACATCGCAACAGTTGTTGGTTGAGTTTTTCCGTTTCTGCCGTCACCCAAGAAGACATTCGCTGGCTTTTGATTAAATCAATGCCTGAAAGGTAGCTCATTAGCTGCGCCGACAGGTTTTGAAGGCGGTGCATGTGTTCTGTATGAAGTGCTTTCATACGAGTAAATCCAACACGAAAAATCACAAATGCTATAGAGATAGGGATAACAGAATAGAGGGTTAATTCTGGTGAAATTCGCCACATATATAAGGGGGTAAGCGACAACGCGAACATGGTGTTGAAGAACTGGAGAAAGCCAATACCGAATAGCAGCCGAATGCCCATGACATCGTTATTCATAATCGATATCAACCTTCCAGAGGCAAACTTTTCGTGATAACTGTTCGGTAGTCGGTTCAATTTTTCTAACAGGGTATTTTTTAATGCCGCTTCCGTGATCCGTCCGGGATTAAGCGCATACATTCGCGACAGAATGCGAACCACCACCATGGCGACTGACATTCCAACTACGATACCAACATAATATTGCAGCTGCTGATGACCAACATTGGAGGCATCATCAATCAGATCGATAGCCAACTGAATATAGCGTGGGATTTCGACTTGAAGCCAATTGACGAGAAAAATAAAAATAATCGCAAGTAGGTACGATTTGCGATTCATACGCACATAGTGCGCGATAAACTGTCTTGTAGTCATGAGAGCTTTATTTGGCAGAAAGTGTCACAGCGAACGATTGAATGCCAAGATAGAGCCGATTTACGATAGCAAAACAATCGCTTAAGATTAACTTAGATTATTATCAATTTTGATATAAATAGCGAACCCTATCGACAGGTTTTATTAATCAGGCATAGTGAGATTGACACGCTCTATACTCAAATTCACCTATCAAAGCCAACCCACTCTAAAAGCTGTTTCGTCGCTTTAGACAAAATTTGATTCTGCCTAACAATATAGCCAAGGTTCGTTGTTGGAAACGCCGGCAACGGAGTTACTGTTGTGTTGACATTACGCTTCGTAGACAGCGCAAATTCAGGCACTATCGCAACACCAAAGCCCGCTTCAGCCCAATCTATTTGCGCGTCAACACTACCCACTTCCATCACTCGATAGTTTGATAAGTTTAATTTTGGCAGCGCTTCATCAATCAGATCTCGCGTTCGTGTATCATGCCCGAGAAGAATAAGCGTAAGCTCTCTTTGTTCATTTATGTATCTTTCAAAGTCATTACCGAACGCTACCCATTTAACTTGCTGTAATTCAACAAAATGTAGCGGCTGAGTTTGCTTTTGAGAGATAACAAATCCTAAGTCCGCCTCTGCATTTTTTACTCGCTCAGACGCCTGAGAAGACGTGGTATTTAATAGAACTATATCCATTCCTGGGTAGGCATTTTTAAACAGTTTAAACGCATTAATCAGCAACATCCGCGAAATAATATCGCTCGCTGCAATAGTAATCGTGCCTTTGTTTAGATCATTAAGAGCATTAAGATCGGCTTGGCAAACTTGCAACTCTTGTAGCGTCTTTTGGCTACTTTCTAACAGTCGCTCTCCAGCCTGGGTTAAGTGAAACGGGCTACGATCGATGAGCTTTACGCCCGTTGTTTGCTCTAGTTGTTTGAGATGCAAGCTCACATTTGGCTGAGTCATATGCAGTGCATTGGCGGCCTTACCGAAGTGTTTATGCTCAGCCAAAATGACAAAGGTTTTCAGCCAGTGAATATCTAACATCGTTACCTCCGATAAGTAGTCACGTAGAGAAAAATAGAATATCGCGATATGGTTTTCTTATTAAGTTAATAATTATAATTAATTTTCCTTATTTACTCCACAGCGGTAATCTAATTTCCTAATCAATTAGGAGAAGTATTATGTCGTCTATTGTTGTTGTGGGTGCTAACTGGGGTGATGAAGGTAAAGGTCGTATCGTTGACTTTTTGGCAGCAGATGCGTCTGCAAGTATTCGCTTTCAAGGCGGTAACAATGCAGGTCATACCGTCGTCAATGATTTTGGTACTTTCAAATTGCACCAACTTCCAAGCGGCATTTTTAATCCTAATTGTACCGCTGTACTCGGCCCTGGCATGGTGATTAGCCCAGCCGCTCTTAGCGAAGAAATCGCCGAAGTAGAATCGGCAGGTGTGAACGTTAATTTGTGCATTTCAGACCGTGCAACACTTTGTCTTCCTCTGCACGCGCTTGAAGATACGCTAGAGGAACAACGCTTAGGTGATGCCGCTTACGGCTCAACTCGACAAGGTATTGCGCCAGCCTATGGTGACCGAGTCATGAAAAAAGGTATTCTTGTTGGTTGGTTGAAGCAACCAGAAGTCCTTGAGCAGCGCCTTCAATTTATGCTCGACTGGAAAATGCCTCAACTTAAAGCGCTTTACCCTAACTGTGACTACTCTCAAAGCGCAAAAGAAATCACAGAATGGTTGTTAGAAGTGACTCAATCTTGGCGTCCATTTATCTGCAACGTAACAGAGCCACTAAAGGCACTGCAAGCAAAAGACGCAAACTTGCTTTTTGAAGCTCAATTAGGGGCTGGCCGCGATTTAGTTTATGGAGAATATCCTTGGACAACTTCGTCAAACGTCACAGCAGCATACGCAGGTATTGGTAGCGGATTACCGGCACTACGACCAGAGCGTGTCATTGCTGTAGCCAAAGCCTTTAGCTCTTCAGTTGGAACGGGGACGCTCGTTACCGCGATGGAAGAACAAGACAACTTCCGCGAAAGCGCGAATGAATACGGTGCCACCACTGGTCGCCCTCGCGACATGGGATTCTTTGACGCTGTCGCCACCAAAAATGGCGTTGAACTGCAAGCTGCAACGGAAATTGCATTAACTAAAATCGACTGCTTGACTGGTCTAAAAGATTTGAAAATTTGTGTCGCGTATGACGGTGAACATACGGAGAACCCTATTTGGCCGCAAACTGCTGCGCTTAAACCTGTCTATGAAAATATGCAGGGTTGGGAACAAGACATTACAGGCTGCCGTACTTTCGAGAGCTTACCTAAAGGTGCTCAAGACTATGTCACTCGTATTGAAGAACTGATGGGTGTACCCGTTCGTATGGTATCTGTTGGTCCTGAGCGTGAGCAGATGATAATTCGCAACTAAACCCTAAAACATACGACTGCAGAGGCTAATCTGTCATCGATGCAGCCTCAACCAATAGCCCCTTCTCATCATGATATTAGGGTGCTATTGGGAGTGAGCATGGCTGCAACGATAACCGACATTAAAGTATTCGAAGAATTAAGCGTTATTTAAACCTAACGAGGCCTCTATCCTACCCTTTTTCAAGCTTGTCAGCTTTAGCAGGCCAATACAAAAAATCGACATAAGAATACCAGCCAGCGATACAGTAAACACTGAAGCATAACCATAGTAATCAATCGACAACCCTGCCACCATGGTTCCAACACCAAACCCGCCAGCCATAGCAAACATGAGTAAGCCTTGTGTTAATGCAGGAGAGCTAGTGCCAAGACGACCGGCTATAGCTGGCACCACCATATCGTTCCATGACATCGTCTGCATTAACAAGATTAATAATGTTAAAGGTAGAGCAGCAGGAACCGATTTACCCGCGGTATACCAAAAGACAGAGCCGATGACTAAATAAGCGGCTTGAGCAATATACCAAATTTTGAATGGCCCTACCTTTTGCATCCAACGCCCCGCAGACTCCAACAAAAAAATACTAATAATTGCTGACATCGCCATGCCAAGTGCTGAGTTACCTACTTCAACATCATAAACTTCACTGATGAGTAATGGGCCTAACTCCATAAGATTCGACGAAAGAAACATCGAGAAAAATACCGCCAGCAAAAACAGCAGCATGACAAATAGGCTACCTCTCTTTGCTATCAAAGGAGCGGTATCATTGGAGTCATGGCTAGCTTCATTTTTAGGAGCGTGGATTTTAGGTGGCGGGGAGACAAACAACGCAACGAGCACCAACACAAGCAGCGCCATTAGTATAAATAACTGGTTACTACTCGATACTTCAAAATACCCCGCAACAGCAATAAGCACACCAGCCAAAACCACCCCGAGAAACTGAAACTGAAATAAACTCGCCAGTCCTTTACTTTCTTCATTTTGATCTTTGCTCGATGCAAGGACAAACGTTGGATTGAGTACTAATAACGACACACAGCCAATACCTATCAGCGCACCGACTAACCAGTACGTAATCGCTGCCGTCTCAGCAAAGTACAACACAATTAACGCGATGAGGTTAATAAGCACGCCGAATTTTTGTAGCACACTATGACAAGAATAGCGGTCACTGATGGTGCCGATCAATGGCGCTAATATTCCAGCGCCACCAATGAGTGCCATGACTTGACCAAGAAGAGTCCCGCTACCGGTCCTCTCAATAATGATAGGGTTTAATAGAGCAGCAACGCCTATCCAACCAACGATTCCCATCGTTGCTTGTGCACTGTGCCAAAGCGGTGGTTTTCTCACTGGGCAATACCGTCAAGTTATGAAGTATGTTCAATGAGAATACTACTTTTTGTCTATGTCCCAAGTAACATACCGGAGGTCAGTTCTTGGGACAGGCACAATTAGCTTTGTAATTTAAGAGAAATGACGTTTATTCAGCAGCCACCTATCTACCAAGCTAGCTACGCTTGTTCTTTTTTTTACCCGTTCCCGCAGGCTTTGCCATCGGCTTATTGAGTTGAAGGTATTCTTCTTTAAATTCTTCCTCTACTTCAAAGCCAGCGACTTCTTCCCGCTCAAGACGAATTTTGTTCTTTTTCTCAATAATTTTGAAGTGATGGTAGTCTTCGTAATCAATCAGTGACAATGCTAAACCCACTTCTCCAGCACGACCACTTCGACCAATACGGTGCATATAGTCAGCCGGGCTTCTTGGTAAATCAAAGTTGATTACCACCGGAAGCTTTTCAATATCGAGGCCACGAGCGGCAATATCAGTAGCAATGAGCACTTCCACTTCACCCGCTTTGAATGCTTCTAACACACGACTACGTGCGCCCTGCCCTTTATCACCATGGAAGACTTGCGCAGTAATGCCGCGCTTCGATAGTTTCTCAGCCAAGTGGTTACACGCATTCTTTGCATTAACAAAAATAAGCGCTTGTCGCCATTGATGCTGTTGGATTAGATGGGCAAGTACAGCCGTTTTTGCACCACGGTTAACCGTAAACACGCGTTGCACTAAAGTGCTCGCATCAGCGCTTTGTAATTGAATTTCTGATGGATTATTCAACAGATCTTGGGTTAACGCCTGTACTTGCTCTGGAAACGTAGCTGAAAACAATAACGTTTGTTTGTTCTTTGGCACTAATGCTAGTAACTTTGTCAGCTCTTCAGTGAATCCTAGGCTTAACATACGATCGGCTTCATCAAGTACTAGAGATTTTACCTGGTCTAGCTTAATCGCATTACTGGAAATCAAATCGAGTAATCGACCTGGGGTGGCGACTAAAATGTCGGTACCGCCTCGCAGAGCTAACATTTGCGTATTCACAGAGACACCGCCAAATACAGCAACGGTTTTGATCGCGCCATTAAAATGCACGGCGTAAGAACGAATCGCGTCAGCTACCTGCTTCGCAAGCTCGCGGGTCGGAACGAGAATCAACCCAGAGACGTAATTGCCTTTCGCGCTTTTAGTCATCAACGGCTTTTCTTCATGTAACCGCTGTAACAATGGCAAAGCAAACGTAGCCGTTTTCCCTGACCCTGTATTTGCTCCAGCAATCAGATCACGTCCAGCCAAAATACTCGGTATGGCTTGCGCCTGAATTGGCGTTGGCTGTTGATAGTCCATCTCTGAAAGTCGGGCTAATAACGGCGGTATAAGGCCAAGTTCATCAAAGTTGGCTGGTGTGGTGATAGTGCTCATTAATCTAAAAGGCTCAGGCTAAAATAATAGCCGGATATTTTAGTCTATTTCTGCCCTTTTCGGTTAGTTAAATCAGCAAAAAACACCATTATCGTTAAAACTCGGCGATAAGGTGGTGTATAGAGCAACACATGTTGGAGTTACTCTATAACAACAACGTCACTTAGGCGATACCATCCATCAGCCTGCTTACCCTTATTGGCCAAATTTAACGGCGCACTTTCACGACTTTCGCTGACGGCAACCTCAATATAATAGCGACCTTGTGTTAAGCCTTCTGGTAATACAGCCGTCAAGCTCGATTGATACGAACCAGGAAGCCAAGTCTGAGTGCTCGTATCATCACGACCAAGAAAAACAACATCGTTATCACTATTTACCAATCGAAAATAGGCATAGTAAGCTTGGTAAGTAGGAGTCACACCTTCATTGATGAACTGGGTTTCAAACGTAAACTCATGGCCTGCCTCTAAGCGCGACGGGTGGCGAAAGGTATCAACTCGAAAGCGATAACCAATTTTTAATAACGCGTCATCCAACAGATCACGATATTGCTCCGGAATAGGTTTCGATTTTAGATTAAGGCTGCTCACATGCTGACTGATCGCCCAATCCAGTGACGCCTTTACCTGTGCTCTCGTGTATTTTTGATCAGCCAACCATCCTTGCATATCACCACACACCTCAAAGCTCACGGGTGCACGCTGCCAAGCCGTGGAAAACAATGGTGTTTCCAATTCCGCCTGCTTGATGCGATAAGGATAATCATCTCTCATATGACTCCATGTTGTGGAGAAATTATGCCAATCACCCCAGCAATCTGCTCGCCAACCTGCGCCTTTTTTAACGGCGTAAGCAAGGGATTTACCACCATTTAGCAACATTAACTTTGCCGTCGTTGGAAAGGCATCAAAATGCATGTCTACGTATTTATTTAACAATTGAGTTGGGTATTTCTTTAATAGTGGCTCTAGCTCTGTAAAGTTGCTGTTGTGCCATTCACCCCAAGAACCCACCATCCCAATATCCATTTGAGCCAATTGCGGGTGACCATCGTAGCGCTGACCAAATGCGTTAAGTAACCTTTCGACATAAAATAAATACGTTGGATCATCAAGATCCGGCACGAACGTTTTATTACTGTCGACCCATTGGCCTGAAATGCCCTTATCAATAAGCCACTGAGGGATTTTACTTCCCGTAGACGGTTCATCAAGCGCCATAAACCTCAGCGCCACCTTACGTGCTATTCCAGTTTGCTCTGTCAGCAAAGCATCGATAAGAGGAAAGTTATATTCTCCCTCATTTGGCTCTAACTCAGTCCAGTAGTAGCGATAATAGCCCATGCCCGACGCTGGATATTGCGCTACCGTTAACACCGTTCTCCAGCCATCATGGAAAGCTTCAATACCTGTTCCTGGGTTTGTGATGGGAGTGTTCAACGCTTCTATGTAAGTGACTTCTTCCTCACCCTCTGCTGCGCGAACAAAAAACGCAGCAACAGAAAGTAATACCAATAGGTATGGAATCGACCGCTTAATCTGTCTACGGTTGTTCATCTATGCTCCAGTTAAACGTTCACAGTGATTGAAACCAATCCCATATTCCAAGAGAAAAATCTTCAAAAATATCAATACCCAAAGCAGACTTTAGCAAATACAACGCAAGCAATGCTAGCAACACTCCTGTCAGCAATAATGTCGTGACAAGAGCCGTTGTTGCGTAGACTAGCCATTTTGACTCGCCCTGTCGTGACGTGGCACGACGGTCGCGGCCACTTAACAACACCACATAATAACGCTTACCAAACCACGGAAAGGTTTTGCGAACATCTAGCGAATGTTTCGCAACAAGCCCTACACGATCCACTGCCTTCTCGATGGCTAACTTTTGCTCTTCGGTTAGGTCTTGTTGTGTATCGTGATCGAGAACATGATAAAACTGGGTAACCGCTCTACTTTTCTTCGGCTCTTCCATTGTGTCACTTTTCATTTGATGGCTACTCACATTACTTTCCCATCGCTTTACGGTAAACATCCGCCGTTTGTTTGGCGATTTTGTGCCAATCATATCGAGCAAGATACTGATGATAGTCTTGCTGTGGCAACGTACACCTTTGCTGTAATGCCTGCGCTAACATCGCGACGTCTTTTACTGGAAAATAACAGTCTGAATTGAGTTCGATCACGCGATTTGGTGCGATATCACTCACGACAACCGGTAAGGAATAAGACATCGCTTCTAATAGCGCAATGGGTAACCCTTCATGATAAGAAGGCATGACAAACAATCTTGCCTGAGAAAAAACGACTTGCAGCGCTTCACCCTTGAGAAAGCCTGTGAGTATCACACCAGGAGTCTTCTTGGCCGCTTGTTTTAGCGAATAGCTATAGTCACTTTCATGATCGGTATCGCCGACAAGGACGAGCGGCATATCTAGGCCTGATGCTTGGTAAGCATCAATAAGATCATGAAAACCTTTCTCTTCAACAAACCGCCCAACAGCGACGATATACCCTCGCTCGACAAGTTGATGACGCTCTAAAATGGTTGATATCGTCTCTTTTGAGTAACCAATCGCTGGATTGACACCATTATAAATGAGGTGTGCATCGTATCTTTGGTACTCGTGTTTAATTAAATCATTGATCACTTCTGATATTACAATCACTTCATTTGCGTACTTTACCGCAAATCGTTCTCCTAACTTGAGTACGGTCTTTGCCAGCTTCCCCCACTTCTCTCGCTGATAATCGGGCCCGTGGTGGGTGAATACCACTTTTTTGCCCATCAAACGCAATAGTGGTACCACCAGCCCAGGTCCAATTGCATGCACATGTACGACGTTGGAGCCATCCATTAACGTTGAAAATGCCGCTCGCGTCGAATGTACAATTGCTTCAAGTGACGTTTTTTTAGGTGCCCATAATGCCTTGGTTTTTACACCCTTATAACTGCTATTCTGATACGAAACGTAAGGGGAACGCGCGATAACTTCTACGTCAAAGCCTTGCTCAACAATAAGTGGGTAAAGGTGCTGACAATGCGTTTCTACACCGCCCAACACGTCTGGGATTCCACGAGTACCCAACACCGTTATTTTCATGCTCGTTCACCTAATAGACTCTGATATAAATCGACTAATTTTTGATGGTGTGAACTCAAAGAGTAATGAGACTCTAACCGCTGCCTTGCTTGCAAACCATATTGCTGCGTAAGCTCAGGTTGCGACGAAAATTCATCCATAACCGATGCAAGAGAGTGTGCATTGCCCGCCTCAAACAACCGCCCTTCTTTTCTATCTCGCACCTGCTCGGGGATTCCACCAATATTAGATCCAATGATGGGCTTGCCATAAGCCATCGCTTCTAACACAGACATAGAACAATTTTCATAGCACTCTGAAGGCACAATCACCGCACTGGCCTGTTTGATTAGCTGATGCAACGCCTCTCCTGTTTTAAAACCTAACCATTCGATATGACTACCCTTGTTTGCAAGAGTCTCACCGAGCGGCCCAGTCCCGGCAATTTTTAACGGGATTGCTTGATTTGAAAGTTCGAAAGCCTCCACCATCGTCGCGACGCCTTTCTCGTGGCTTAGCCGCCCTAAATACAAAAAGTAACGATGATCGGCCACATCATGCCTATCCACATTTTCATCAATACCATTCACAATGACGTCAATTCTATTGTCAGGCAGTTTACGACGAATGATATTGGCTAAAAACTGACTGGGTGACACAATGACATCCAATGATTGGTAATTCTGTGCCAATGATTGATACATGGCTTCAACAACCAATAACCCACTTTTAAATAGCGACCCTTGCTGACAACGATACTTCAACGCATTAAGCACACTTCCGTCTAAGCACGCCTCACAAGTATGCCCATTGCGATACATGGTGTAGCTCGGACAAGCAATTTTCGTATCGTGCGCCGTCAATACCGTTTTACACCCTGCGCGTTTCGCCACTTTAATGATGGACGGCGTGAGTTGATGGTAAATATTATGAAAATGAACAATATCCGGTTGCTCCTTTTCAATCAACTGAGCGAATTTTTTACACGCCTCTTGATTATGAACAAACCTGACCGCCGTCTTCAGGGCACCTAACTTGCTATCACTAGCGTGATAATCCACATTGTTGACAAAATAATCGCTATAGGAAGATGAGACGTTATTGTCATGAGCCATTGAAAAGTCTATGACGGAAAAACCCCATTCATTTAGCATGTCACGCTCTTGAAAGAAAACCGTTTCCGCCCCGCCTTTCAAGAAGAAAAATTTGTTCACCACCAAAATTTTCATCATGATTCTCGCTCTATTACTTTGTGCCTTGGAGGTTGGTTTGGGTCTTTATTAGGTAAAAACAAGCCATTAATTAACCCCGCAGCAAACACCGTCAAATTGACAATGCTTAACGCCGCATCTTTAGCCGAACGATTTTGAATAACTTTGATCACAAAGAAAATCGCCATCGGCAATAGACTGATAGCAAGCGTGCCGCTATTTCCAACTAACAATACTAAGATTAACCACGCAAGGTAGCAGGCAAAGATAAGCTCATTACGAACCACTCGCACTGCCTGTTGAAAGTGTGGTTGCCCAAAGGCACTCTTTAGCAATTCCCCAGAGGCAAACAAGTACCCTCTCTTCCAACGATAACGAAGCAATTCCAACGTTGGCATGTCGTAAGACGTATGATGAAAGAAAGGCGTGTCTAATCGCTGTAACTTATATCCTGCCTGTTGTAAGCGCATACCTAGCTCCGACTCCTCGTAAGCGTGCAAGGTGCGGTGCGTTAGATAACCAATGTCATTAATCGCGCTCGCTCGGTAAACGCCCCCTCCAGCTAAATGTCCGCAATCACCGATAGGGTAAATCTTGTGATGCCTCTGTTTCCGAGATTTGAATTCGTAACTATTTGCCTCATCCATTTCCACTGTGCCCGCGACCGCCGCATAAGTAGGTTCATTTTCTAAAAATGTAATAGCAGCATCGATAAAACCATCTTGTAGGCGCATATCACCATCAAGTAACAGCAAGTAGTCACCCGTTGCATGCAAATATCCAAGCTGATGGCCCACTCCGCAGCAACGGTCTTCTGGGTCAATCAACGTCACGACTTTGGCGTGATGTTCTAACGCTATTTTCTGCGTGCTATCGGTCGATAAGCTGTCTGCGACAATCACATCGTAGTCGTAGTTTTTGAGCTGTTCTTGAACACTTTGAATGGTCGCCGCAATACCCTGTTCTTCATTAAAGGTCTTAATAATGACGGTGATGCTGGGTAAAGAACTCATAGACGCTCTCCCGATTGATAGACAGACTTTCGAATAACAAGGCTTGCGCCAAGTGAAAAATAAAACAGAAATTGTAGCATTGGCACCAACATCAAAATTTGGCTATAAGGCAAGCTTAATAAGCCTGCAATGCTAAACGCGATAAAGGCCGGTTGCCATGATGCTAATTGTAAGTCTTGAGGTGATAATTGCTGGCGCCTTAGCATTTCTTTGGGCATTGAGGCCTTCAACGCCAGCAGTACTAGTGTTAAAAACAAAGCTAACCCCACGATACCAAATTCCCACAGCATCATGCTTAATGACGTAGAATCCAAAAGCACGTTAAACACTTGATTCAAAAACCCCGGAGCAACCGAGCTGCCATGGTTGGTTGCATTTAACCCATAACCAAATACCACACTAGACCAACCATAAAGCTGACTATTATCCAACCAAAAGAATAAGGTCGTCATCCGGCCTAATTCGCCCGTGGGCAAGACATAACTCGAATCATAAATGTACTCTAAAGAGTCCCAAAATACTTTGAGAGCGCTATGCTCTGGGTCGGTATCAAATGCGGTGGCGTACGATGCGGCGAGTACTGCAATCGCCACTAGAATCAGCAACACCATTGCGCTGACCATGAGTATGACTTTCTTTATATCATTCTGCCGGACACCATAGACATAACTAGGACAGAGCCAAACAAAAATCATCAATAGCGGTGATAGTAAAATCACAAACTTTACCTCGCCCAACACACACAACACAAAGGCAGCAATAATATGCAGCACCATATTAAGGCGGCTAATCACGCCATGCCGGAATTCAGAAAGCTTAAGTAACATAATCAGCAAGCAAAACAGACCGAGTGCAGCGGTGTTACCGCCTCCCATAGGGTCACCACCAAACGTACCCACCACGGAGTCCCATTTTTCAAACTCCCCTTTGAATGCGACGCGTTGCGGCACAACGATTAAGATTTGATACAGGATAACGGGGAATTGCAGATAAAAAATCCAATACAAGAAATGGACGGACCGATAAAGCTGAGATTCCCTTATAAAACCAAACAGTAAGCATAAAAAAACCAGTGACAGAGCCAACTCATTTTTCCAGCCCACAATCGTGACCGTCAGGCCATTTTGTAGGAATGTCGATACTAAAATTAGCGCATACATGCCAAGTAATAACACCGCTAAGATCTTTTCCATGTTATCCAAGCGACGGCCTTCGTAAGTGGTCTGCATCAGTAAAAGCAGCACCATTGCAAAAGCGGCGATAAACGGTAACCACAGTACCGCACCAACACCCGTTAAATATTGAACGAGCCCACACACAACAAGGGTGAGTAACGTATAGGCCTGCAAGAACATTCCATTATTTACTCTCACACCGCCTCCGTTGTTTCTCGCATTCGGGTTGCCGTTTTATTCACCTTAAGATAAATAAAGCCATAACGAATCGTAGATAACACGGCAAACGCCATCACTGAGTACGCGTAATCACTGACAACAAACGGCAGAGCAGCAAACGCCAGTAAAACCACTATCAGTTGCTCGATCTGAATTCGAAGAAAGTACTTTGGTGAGCCATAAACAAGCTCAAGTACCGTCAATGGACACACTGCTAGTGCCGTAAATAGATAAGGAAGCATATAACGAGAAGTTGGTACTGATGCGACCCACTCTTCACTAAAACCAAGCTGCATGACTAACGGATAAAAAACAAATACCCCTAGTGCTGCAATCACTCCAAACCCAAACAGCAATCGCCGTACCTTAATGAACTCCGCATAATTGAAATGATTTTGACGAAAATCGACTGACCAACTGGAAAAGATTGAGTTTCTAACCGCGTTACCGACAATGACAATAGGCGCTAAACAAAAGCGACTCACTACCGCGTAGTAGCCTGCCACTATTGGGCTGAACCAGACATTAATTAAGATAACGGGCAAATTATTGTTGACCATAGCAAGGACTTCGGCACTGCCTACTTTGGTAATATGATGCCTATGTAGTTTGTAAAAAGCGCTCAACGAAGCGGGCGAAAATTGACGACAAGTGAGAGTCCCTTTCGGGAGTGAGTAGCCAATAAATAACGCCATCGACAATAATAGGCTTGCCCCCCAACACCAGTAAAAGGTATTCAAGTCATTAGTCATATAAATAAGTAACAGAACTAACGTCGAGATCGCGGTACGCTGCAACGCCAGAGAAGTCATTTTTTCATCTCTAAGCAATAGATTTTCGGAGATCAGTACCCAGGCATGCGCAAGCGTTAGCATCAGCATTTGAATGACTGGGCGGTCAAAAAACCACGCTACGCCAAAAGAATACGGCAAAGAAAGAACAAAACTGAATAACAAGCAAAACGACGCATTTTGCCCCAACGCACTCAGTTGTTGCTTTGGCAACAACAACTGCGTCGCGAGTGTACAAACTTGCGCACCAATCAAGGCTATACTGTAGGTCAATGCGTATGAACCAACATCCGACATTCCGTACCAGTGCGATATAAGCCATATCGATCCTGCACCAATAAGTTGAGACAGAATTGATGAACTAGCAATCGTTGAGATGCTTTTTAGCAGGCTCACTAGGCCTCCTCAACCTTGAGTAGCTCGGTACTTCCTTGCTCTATATAACGTCTAGACTCCTCCCCAGCGACCAACTCATCGAGAGTCTGATTAAGGACACCAAAAACTGAACTCTTCGTATTCGAGGTTACTTTATCGAGTTGCAAGCGTAATTCGCTCGCGGAGTGTTGCTCTGCTTTTACCACTACAATAAGACTATCAAGATGGCGAAGTAACAACTGAGCATCCTTACTGTCATTTAATGGCGGCAAGTTAACAATAACCATCTCAAACTGCTGACAAAGTTGCGACAGTGATGCTTCGCATTCAGGGCGAGCAAAGAAACTCAATGGGGACTCTTCAAGTGCACCGGGAGGAAGGTAGGATAACCCCGCTGACAGCGGAATGATGACATCCTGAACCTCCAACGGGTTGGGAAGTTTAGATGGGCTAGCAGGCGAAGTGACATCTAACTGGCTACGCACAAGCTCACCAAAACCAATCGATTTGTCTTGCTCATTTTGATCACACATTTCAGCGATAAGATCGTGGCTAAACTCTGCTTGACCACGATAATCCAAATCTAGCAACAGGGTTGACTTCACTTCACTGGTCGCTGAGGCGAGCAAAAAGGCCATCAGGGTCGCACCTTCGCCATTATATGATGAAACCACGCCGACACATTGGCTATTAGGGTGTGACAAAGACAGTGCCGTACTCGCTCCGTTGGCGATTTCACGAGCATATTGGTGAGAAATAACTTGCTGACCTAACGCCCAGGTCGGCATAGCTTCATTGGTAAATTTTGGGAGGTCGATTAACGGCTTCAAGCCAAGCTTTGATTCTAGTTGAGCAAGTGTGGTAATGGTTTGTTTGGTGGCGGCACGGACAATCACCACCAATGCGCCAATAATCAAAGTCATGATTGCCACCATCACGACCAGTAAAGGCTTGTTCGGTTTCGCAGGGCGCTCACTCTCCACCGCCGGATCGTATAGCTCGGCATCTTGTTCACGATAACTGGTATTAAGCGTATGCTCTATCGTACGTAAGTAGAGCTGCTCATAGAGTGACTGTTTTTGATTAAGATCGGCCATCAGACCGTCATACTGCTCTTTCTTATCAGCCAACTCAAAAAAATCTTTTTTATGCAGTGCCAACAGCGCTTTATAGTGATTCTCTTTGATTAGGTCCGCTTGATATTTTTGCTGCAAACCTAGCTTTAGTTCATCAAGTAGCTGCAACGTTTGCTTCTGGATAACCTCAATTTCAGCGTTTGCTTCAAGCACTTTAATGTACTTTGGTCCATAGCGGCGGTTTAAATCAGACAGCTTTCTTTTCGCTTGTATTAAGGCAATTCTTAAGTCTTGAAGCTGAGGATGGGACGATATATCGGGCAATGATGTAAGATCTGCCGTATTCCCCTTCATATATTTATTCACGAGCTCGTAGTTGGCTTGGGACGCTAACCGTCGCTCTTTTGCATCAGCAAGCTTATTAGTAATAATCCCCAGCTCTTCTGTTTCAAACCCATCGACACCACGAAAAGTTAATAAACCTTCACGCTGTAAGAAAGCATCGATTTCTTTCTTTTGCTCGCCAATTTGTCCTTTGAGTAGATCAAGCTGTTGCTGATTCCAAATTTTCGCCTGCTGAGTTTTTGCTATCTTTTGATCAACCGTATAGTCAATAAATGCTTGCGCTACACCATTGGCAATTTCTGACGCTTGCTGGGCGTTCGCTGATTCATATGATACGTACACCAACTGGGTTAAACGAACCGAGGTGAAGGTTAAATGGCGTCGAAGTTCTTTTATCGCATTATTAATACGCTGCTCTTTTGGTAACGACCAGTCTCCATAGTCACCCTGTGTTGCGCCATTAAACGTCTCATTTTGTGCTAACGCCAAATCGCCGACGGCTTTTGCCAACACGACTCTAGATTGCATGAGGTTAAATTGAGTTTCATAATATTGGGAACGCGCAGAATCGTAGTCTTCAATTGGCTCGATAGGCGAAGCATTATCAGATTGCGCTTTGATTAATACCGTGGCGGTAGAAACATATTTCGACGTCATTGACCAAATCAAAGGCAGACTCAGCCCTGTCACTATGGCCGTTAACAGTACTGACTTTAATCCATGAGTTTTCAGCGCTGTCAAAAACGGCGCAAAGTTGACATTACTTTCTAGGCTCTTACCACGTTCTACCATTGATTCTCTCATCTTAGAAAAAGCTTTGCTCTACAATGACAACATCACCCGGATACACTGAGTCTGTCATGTCGACTTTCTTTATCAGGTCTTTTTGTCCCGACGGGCGAATATTGATATCCCCCCTATCCGCTCTGTCGGTGAAGCCACCAGCCATGGCAATCGCTTGTTCGACTGTGAGTTGTGGTTCGTATTCATAGCCATTCGGGTTTTCCACTTCTCCGAGAAGGAAAAACTTGCGAAATTGTTCCATCGTGACCGTCACCATTGGCGATCGTACAAATCCAGCTTTTAATCGAGTTTCAATATCGTGCTCAATTGAGTCTGTCGTTCGCCCTGAGAGTTGCACACGACCAATATAGGGGAAGTTAATCGCGCCACGTTTGCCTATTTTCAAAGACATGGACATCTCCTTCTCCCCGTAGACCCAAATTCGAATCATGTCTCCGGGCCCTAAAAGGTATTCTCTAACCTCAGCATTAGCTGGTGTCGTGTTGACCTGCTCGCTATGACTGACGGTCGTTACGGCGTCACTTGAAGCTTCAATGTTATTGGCTGTCGTGCTCTCTGCTGCCATTGCCGAGAAAGCTATGCTACTTATCAACACACAGCAGCCTGCGAGGCATCGCTTTATCTTCTTCATTTCTAAATTTGTACCTTCAGCGTCAATCCAATTGTGTTTTTGTCATAGCCAAGTTGGCGTATCACAGGACGTTGAGAGCCGTCTCCAATAAAAAATACGACTTCATCGTAATTCGAACGTTTATGAGCAAATTGATAATTCAATTCAAGCCTTATCGATGGCCGGAAATCATAACCCAAAGTGACCGATGCAATGTCCAAGTCATCTTTTCTATCGTTCTGTTGAATCTGATAATTATCCGCTTCCCTTCCATAGTCAAACGTAGTACTAAACCGCTCGGCCCACCAATGATGTTTCCACGACACACCCATTTTAGTATGAAGGATATACCCTCCTTCTTCCGTTGGGTCTTTCACTCTTCTCCAGCCATACAGTGACCATTCCGAATGTTTTACTGGTTTCCAATTTATGTTGGCATCCCAGTTTAAACCACTAAATGATTGCGCCTGACTGTTATTAGGAAAACGCTTGTACAACCAGGCTACATCAGCTTCTACCGTCAACTTTCCCGTTCGATGTGACTTCAGACCAATAAGGGCATAATGCTCATTTGAGTTTTTAGCTGGGTTCACATCGTATTTTCGTAAATTACTTATCAAGCTATATCGAAATCGTGTACGCGACGAATATTGGTCAAATAACTCTGCCGTTATGGTATTTTCTTGCCACTCTTGCTCTTTCACATAACGATAGAAGTCACTGTCTGTCGCTCGAATATCCTCTAACTTATCGAAAGTTAGGTCTTTAATCTGCCAAGCTAAATCTAGCTTACCTCGCCCCTCTGGCGCCCCATAGCTATAACGTATTTCACTATTTAAAAACTGGTTTTGTAGCGGTGTGGTCACGCCAAAAACACTCAATTGGGTCGGGCTGAGACCTTCGGTTAACTCAGTGCCCCTCTCTTGATGCCCCCAGTCTTGTTGAATAAACCATTCCAATCCATGCTTAAGGCCAAATCGCCAAGAAGATTGAAGCATTAAAAAATGATCGCTGTAGTCTTCGTCCGTTGCATTTTGGTAGCGAGCGTAATCGCCGGAGTAGACGAATACGTAACGATCTTCACCACGTTCACCAACCGCTCGCACATAAGGCGTCACCTTGGCATAATCTGAATCAATCGCGTTCGTCGGGTTAACTTGATAGGTCACATTAGAATCGTGACCGTATTCCACGCCAACCTGAGACTGAACATCAATACCCGCAACGCCAATATGTGACTTAGGCGTTAGCTCAGCGTAACAAGCGTTGCTGGTCAACCCCAGAAAAGCGGCAGCACCAATACTTAATAGGCTAGTACGCCTTTTCACTTACAAACCCTTTAAACACCGTCAGAAATACAATTTTTACATCCAGCCAGAGCGACCAATTTTGTAAATAAACAATGTCATATTGAACACGTTTACTCATTTTATCGACGGTTTCTGTTTCTCCCCGATAACCATTAATCTGAGCCCAACCAGTGATACCCGGCTTAATTTTATGTCTGATCATGTAGTTCGATACAATTTTACGATACTGTTCATTATGTGCCACTGCATGAGGTCTAGGGCCGACAATCGACATGGAACCTTGCAGTACATTGAAAAATTGCGGAAGCTCATCTAACGATGTACGACGAATAAAAGCACCAAACTTGGTCACCCTTGGATCCGATTGTGTGGCCTGCTTGAAGTCTTCTCCATTCTCCATCACATTCATCGAGCGAAATTTCCAAACCTTGATTTTTTTGCCCCCCAACCCGTAGCGATCTTGCTTAAACAAGATTGGGCCTTTGGAGCTTAGCTTTACTCCAATCGCCACGGCAGCAAGAATGGGAGCGATGAGTAGCAAAATGAGGGTAGCTAAGACAATGTCTTCAATACGCTTAATCGCCCCACCCATTCCATCAAATGGTGTACCGAAAATGCTTAATGTTTGTACATTACCAATAGACTTAAATTGGGAGGCGGAAAGGTTATAGCTGTATAAATCAGGCACCATAAAAGTATCGACGGTTGTGTCAGACAAAAGCGTTAAACAATCAATTATCCGCTCTTTTGCAACCATAGGGAGGGCGATATAAACTTCATCAACTTGGTTGTTTTGTGCCTTTTCAACCAGCATGTCGACTTTGCCTACGTAGCGAGATTTAATCATATACCCAAACCGCTCTTCCTTTCGGTCGTCATACAGCTCAATCTCAATATCCTGACGCCTATAAAAAGTCAGTAATTGTTTTTCAAGCGCGATCGCCGCTGGCGATAATCCAACAATCGCGATTCGCTTTACCTTTTTGTATTTTTTAAAGCACTGTCGATAGATCGCAAAAGCAATCACTCTAAATAACATGGTTGATAAAATAGCGCAGACAAACCAGATGTAATACAGACCATCACGAAAGTGGTTGATTCGGCTGCCCGCCAGATCCTCGACGTTATACTTAACGATTTCCATTGCTACCAATGTGAGTAAGGCTGTCGCGACAATGCGAACGATAGAAGACCCAAGACGGCGGCGTATGTGAACTCGGTATAAATGACAATACTCACCAAACAGCAAAAAGAATGTTGCGACAAAAAAAGCCGCAGCCACATCGATCGCGGTTTCATCAACAAACGCCGTATTGATAATAATCGCTAAAGATAAGTTTATTAATAAAAAGTCCGTAGCTTTAAATAGTGGCGCATAACCATCTTCTGCAATTTTCAGGGCTTGTTTTATGTTCATAGGCGAAAAAAGCTCTCTTGTTGCATATGCTGTCGGCGAAGTATAAGGGGTTTCCCCGCTGTACACTCGTAGGATTCGTAACTAAATGATTCTATAGAGTAAAGTTTAATACTTGGCCGCACCGTGTGGTTTCTTTGAGGTGATTCAGCTCATGAGCCTAACGCACTAGCCACCCAACCTAAAACCAAGCCTCTATAAAATTACATTCACTGCATGCTAACTATCTAAATTAGTATAAACCACATTTCCAGAAGGTATTGATTTAATGAATTAATTTTTGAAATACATCCGATCAGCGCACAATAACAGCACTAATTCGCAATCTTTGCTTACTAAAATGAAACATAATTTTTGTCAGAGTCCCCCTACTTTCTGCTGATTATCGGCCCATTTAAATAAATTAACTCCCACATCAATGCAACATCAACTGTTGCGTGCGCAACAATTGATGTGTATAGTCTACGTAAATCCACTATTCCTCACTAATCACTAAGGAAACGTTATGACATTCTCCGTATCCATTATCCACCGTATAGCTGCTATGACTGGCTTTAGCATTATTCTAACGTTTTTTCTTAGTACGCTATTCGTCGAATTATTTGCTTCAACCGCCGAGATCCTAGCGGTTAAAACGTTTATATTATACGCGGTTTGGCTACTCATTCCTGTTATGGCTATCACTGGTATCGCGGGCAATAAAATGGCACCAAATGTCACTTCTGGACCGATTGGAAATAAAAAAAGACGCATGCCATTTATTGCTATGAATGGTCTATTCGTCTTACTGCCTTGTGCGGTATATCTTCAGCACCTTGCACAGTTAGGGCAGTTTGATGTGATCTTTTATTGTGTACAAGCGGTCGAATTACTTGCCGGGTTCACCAACTTAACACTGATGACACTCAACATTCGTGATGGATTGAAGCTGAAGCGACAAAAGAAATAGCCAACCAGTGTTAATAAGAGGATTTAGTCTCATTGCCGAAATAAACATCATTCTGATTCTCCAACCACAACTCATGTTTTTCCATCACTTTTGAAAACATCCGGCTTTGCAAGTAATTGTCGAGCCAGCGACGTAAGTTAGGGTAAGGGCTTTGCAAATACCACTGTCGCTCGATACGAGCAAATTTTCGAATAAATGGCATAATGGCAATGTCCAATACGCTTTCAGACTCTGAAAATAAGAACGACTGTTTCGATAGTCGTTCTTCTAGTGTTGATAACACCGCTTCGCAAGCCTTACGACAAGCGTCTAAATTATCATCATGGTATCGTTTTGCGCAGCTGTAAGCTTCCAAGGCTGGCACAAATTCCGCTTCAAAATTGCTAATAAGATCGACCATTTCTGGTAAAGATTGAGGTTGCGTTGAGTCCAGTAAATCATCAGCATCGCTCTGTGCTAACGCCCATAGCATGATCTCTAAACTTTCTTCTAAGACAGTTGGCCCTAATACTAAAACAGGTACACTGCCTTTTGGCGAAGCCTCCAGCATATCGCGAGGCTTATTATTGAGTTTAATCGCTCGAATTAACACTCGTTGCTGAGCTCTATATATCGCAATTCGGGCTCGCATCGCATAAGGGCAATGCTGCAGCGAATACAATATAGGCAGTCCATCACTTTTTACATCCAGCCTGATCATATCTCGCATCCCATATTTATATTAAATCACATGAGTGTTACACAATACATGGTAGGGTTCAAAATCCACAGTACCGTGTCATCACTTAATTAGCGCTTGCTATTTAACGCCTTAACCCCAATAACTTATCTAACAGAGATAAAATAAAGGCGCGCTATGCAATCTCCTGAGGCATCCAGCAACATCGCTAATCTTGCCAAAGATTATACTCAGACGAAGAGCCAAAATCTGGGTATATTATTTGAGTTGATGGCATTTATCCGTCCCTATAAATGGAAGGTCATCGCGGCACTAATAGCATTAATCTTTACCGCCTCCTTAACACTTTCTGTCGGTCATGGCGTCCGCATCTTGATTGACGAAGGGTTCTCTCAACAATCGATACAAGACCTTGGACGTGCAATTCAATTTATTCTCATCGTAACCCTGCTCATTTCTATCGGCACATTTTTCCGGTTTTATTTGGTTTCGTCTGTTGGAGAACGAGTCAGTGCTGATATTCGGTTGGCGGTCTTCAATCATGTTATTACCCTGCATCCCAGTTACTTCGAAACCAACAGCAGTGGTGACATCATGTCACGAATCACAACCGATACCACCTTACTACAAAGTATCATCGGTTCATCATTTTCGATGGCGATGCGCAGTGCACTCATGTGTGTCGGTGCTATTGTTATGCTCTTTGCCACCAACATTAAATTGACGCTTATTGTCTTAGCCTCAGTCCCGTTTATTCTGATCCCGATTTTGTTATATGGTCGACGAGTTAGGGCTTTATCGCGTCAGAGCCAAGACTCTATGGCGGATGTGGGTAGCTATGCAGGTGAAGCCATTGAGCACATAAAGACGGTGCAAAGTTATAGTCATGAAACGCAAGAACGTGCTGCTTTTGCAAAAGAGGTGGAAAAGGCCTACGAGATTGGTCGCCAACGAGTCAAACAACGGGCAATTTTAATTTCTGGTGTAATAGTCATTGTCTTTAGTGCTATTGCTGGAATGCTTTGGGTGGGCGGAAGTGACGTCATTTATGGGACGATGTCGGCGGGTGATCTGGGCGCATTTGTTTTCTATGCCATCATGGTGGCCTCTTCACTTGCGACCATCTCCGAAGTATTAGGAGAACTGCAACGCGCCGCGGGTGCCACTGAAAGGCTAATTGAGATTTTACAAGTGGAAAGCCACATCATAGCGCCAGTAAACCACGTTCTAACGAGTCAGGTTCTGTCTTCTGATGTCCATTTTGATGACGTGACGTTCCACTACCCTTCTAGGCCCGACGAAGCTGCCACGCGCCATTTAACGCTGCATGCACAAGAAGGCAAAGTACTCGCATTAGTCGGTCCTTCTGGCGCTGGGAAAACGACCTTATTTGAACTATTGCAACGCTTTTACGACCCTCAATCGGGCTCAGTCATGTTGGGTGGCGTGGATGTTCGTGACTTTGATCCTATCGAACTACGTAAACAAATGGCGCTGGTTCCTCAGCAACCCGCGCTATTTAGTCACGATGTTTTCCACAATATACGTTATGGCAACCCAGACGCTACTGACGAGCAAGTGATTGAAGCCGCAAAAAAAGCCCATGCGCACGAGTTTATTATGAGCCTACCTGAGGGATATCATAGTTTTCTTGGAGAACGAGGAGTAAGGCTGTCTGGAGGGCAACGACAACGTATTGCCATCGCTCGCGCGATTTTAAAGGATCCAACTATACTGCTACTCGATGAAGCGACCAGCGCATTAGATAGTGAAAGCGAGTACCATGTACAGAAAGCCTTAGAAGCCTTGATGCGTGGAAGAACGACCATTATCATCGCCCATCGATTGTCGACGATACAGCATGCAGACAACATTGCGGTACTCGATCGCGGACAGTTAATTGATGTCGGTAATCATCAATCTTTGCTAAAAAGTTGCGAACTATATCAACGGCTCGTCGAGCTACAATTCAAACATTTAGAGCAATAAATCAAACATTTAGAGCAGTAATTACCACGCAAATTGGGCACAAAAAAACCACCGTTCAAGAGAGCTTAAACGGTGGTTTTAAAACGCTTACAACGCAAATCAACGCCGAAGCTAGAAGCTAGAAGCTAGAAGCTAGAAGCTAGAAGCTAGAAGCTAGAAGCTAGAAATAGTACCCGTCCTCTTCCTAGAACTACACTTATAACCCTTGAACATATTGGGCATTGGTACGCACTTCAACTAAACGATCTAACTGTTGTTGAGAGCCCTCAACACCCGCTAATAATCCTTCAAAGTGTTTGATCAATTCAACTTTATCTTGTTGCTCTTTTGAACCCGCGCCAATGTTAGTCAGATCGATAAAGAATTCGTCAAACAATCCAGACAAATCATTCACAATGTCGTAGTTTAAGAATTGCTCGTGATTGTAGATACTTGGATAACCGCCCTTCTGCTTATCAACAGCGAACGAGATACCTTTAACATTGGTAATCGTCGTTGCTTTCTCACATTTAAGCATACAACCCGCTTCTATCGCGGCTTTGTTACAACCCACAGTGCGTTGGAAGAAACACTGACGGCTCGTCATCATCAGAATTGGATGATAAATGCTGTAGAAAAGCTTAAAGTTTTCAGGGCGAGAAATATGACGAATCTGGCCATGATTGATTTCGTTAGAGATAAACGCACCCGCACAGTTCAACTCTTCTTTTAATGTAATAAGCGCGTGAGAGTTAGTGGTGTTCATAAATGGACCTGCCACCCATTCAATACCCATCTCATAGGCTTTATACGCGATACCCGTGTTGTTAGTCACAATACGCGCTGGTTTTACTTCTTCTAACACACGTACCGCTTCATCGTAATCTTTACCAATGAGTACTGCAGGGAACCAAGGGATTAATCTTGGGTTAGCAGCAAGAATATCAATGTATTTGTTGCAGCGCTTTTTAAAGCTTTCCGGCAATTTGAAGTAAATATCAGCCTCTGTCACATCACATAAATGCAGGTCTTTTTCATCTGCAATCAACATAGACAACGTCGGCTTATCGT
This sequence comes from Vibrio nomapromontoriensis, assembly GCF_050337205.1. Lineage (NCBI taxonomy): Bacteria > Pseudomonadati > Pseudomonadota > Gammaproteobacteria > Vibrionales > Vibrionaceae > Vibrio > Vibrio nomapromontoriensis. The sequence continues at coordinate 50,995 of NZ_JAKJSS010000016.1, read as the reverse complement.
TCACTTTGGCGAACTTTTCCAATGCTGGCACATCAACATGCTTAACGACGGCTACCGAGCCATTCAAAATAAAGTCAATCTCATCTTTCACAACCGACACTTCTCTAAACGGAATGGAAAGGTTCGCATCAACCGCAGAGAAATCATAAGATTCAATAGTATGAACGGCACTTTTTAGAGATTTAAAACGTTTTTGCAAGAATTCTTGGGTAATAGACTTCTCATCGGCAGCGGATAAAATCGATGTTGATGTAACCGTAAACGTGTCTGTATCCGAAGTCACCGTCACTGTTAATGGTTGACCCATTTTAGCGGTAAAAATCAACGTAACCGGTGTTTTACGAATGTCTAAGAACTCGATTTTTTCTCGCATTTCTTGGCCAAGTGCGTTCTTATCCGCATGAAGTTCACTGTTTACTTCTTGGATCTGAACAACCGATATCGCCCCTTTCTTCTCAGCTGCGTAGTTAGCGCTGTTATCACGAGGGTTATCGATAAACATGTCTTTCGTTAAATTGCCTTTTAAGAAAGAGTTAGTGAAGTCACGATTGAATACCTTGTGCAAGTTAGAGTCATCTTCAAGCAATAGCCCTTTCTCCACAAAACTATCAATCTGCTTGCGCCATGTATCAATAACCGTGTAAACGTAGTGCGCGCCTTTAATACGACCTTCAACTTTCAACGAATCGACTTTTGCATCAACCAATTCTGGTAAATCATAGTATGCCGAGTTGTCTTTCAAGTTAAGCGGGAACTTGTTACCTGCATTGGTAATTTCATACTCATCGCGACACGCTTGGCTACAACGACCACGGTTGCCTGAGTTACCCACACTCACGGAACTTGAATAGCACTGCCCAGAGAAAGCAATACACAACGCACCGTGTACAAACACTTCGGTTAATACATCATGATCATGAGCAACTTGCGTCAGCATTTTGATTTCAGGCAGATTTAACTCCCGAGACAGGTTGACGCGCGTTGCTCCAATCTTAGAAAGGAACTTGATTTGACCTTCATTGTGCGTAGTCAACTGAGTCGATGCATGGACATCTAACGTTGGGAAGTATTTCTTCACTAAGTCAAACAGACCTAAATCTTGAACGATAATGCCATCAACTTTCGTGTTCACTAATTGATTAAGCAGTTTAACAATGCTCTTAATTTCATACTCAAGCAGCACCACGTTAAGAGTAAGGAACACCTCACAGCCATATTCATGAGCAAGGCGAATGACACCATTTAACTCATCAAGAGATAAATTCGACGCTCGGTTACGAGCGTTAAAGGTGTCCAACCCACAATAGACGGCATTCGCGCCTGCAACAATTGCTGCTTTGATGGCTTCTACATCGCCGCCCGGTGCCAATAACTCAATTTTTCTGCTCATTAGAAAGTGCTCACTTGCTAGACTTGTATTTTTTTGAGGGCGTATTCTACCTAGATCACACTATTATTACCACTCGCGATACCCGCGATGTAAAAACTAATTTAAAACCATGTTAATAGCCCTAATATAAGCATGGACTAATCAGGTGGTTCTGTGTGATCGTACTCAATGAATAGCGTGTAAATCGATATGTATGACCCGTGACGCATTAGAAGAATAATGCTCTTGTGGCTCTATCTGTGAAATACAACAAATACAGCCACGATAAGAAAGCAGAATTGATTTCGGCGCTAGTTTAGAAAATGCAGCGCCCGTAGATTAGCTTTGTAGAATCAATAACGGCAGCCCAAGCATAGCGTCACCTGAGCTAGCAAGATACCAAATGATCCCCACTAAACTTGCCACGGTGACCACATACCAAATTGCAGAAACAATCTGACCAGAGCGATCAAGTGGCAATAGATGGCTAAAGTGACGAGCACGCCATTCAAAACCTATCTCTATACTACCAATCAGTAACATCAAACCCAAAAGAGTCAGGTTCAATGTATAGCTCAAATAAACCCCAAATGCCGCTCCCGCAATACACATCACCAATCCAACTAAAGAGTTCATGGAAAAGCTGATACTTTTTAAGATATGTCCGCCGTCGAGTGGCAAGATAGGCAGCAAATTAAACAAATTTAGCAGCGCATTAAACGCAGCAAGCCCTGCAAAAATGTCGGCCCCGGTAATCCAGTATGCGACCAAAGATAACAGCGACATAAACAAACCAAAGGTAGGCCCCATGATGGATATCACTACGTCTTGCCAGCGAGTATTAATTCTTTCGTCACTAAGCGCGAGCCCGCCCATAAACGGAATCAAATAGATCCCTTTGGTTTTCATACCAAAATACTTCATCGCTCGAATGTGCCCATACTCATGAAACACCAGACAGGCAATCAGCGCCAAAGCAAATTGTAAAGAAAACAGCCAAGAGTACGCCGCAACACTTGCCCCCATTAGCACCACTTTGATCACTTTGGCACTTTTAAGCAGCTTGAAGCCTAGCGAAGCCAAGCCAATTACACTCAGTTTGTTCTGTTTTTCAATGGGCGTAACAGGCGTCTGCTGTTCAATATCCTTTGTGTTTCTATCCCCTTCGGTCACTTGTTCATCATTAACAAACAATTGATAGCGAATAGTAAAAGGCTGCCAAGTTAGATCCGTAATAAGCCGAACTGTTATGCACTGTGCAGCAGCGACATCCACTGCAGTATCTGAAGCCGACACACCTTGCATAGGTTGCACAGAAAGTTCAAATTGGTGCTCTTTAACACCCTCATAATCCGTGGAAGCAGGAATGACCGAAACAACCTCCCCTCCCCAAAAGAGCTGCTGCCAACCCGCCATAGATCCTTCCAAGCGAAGTGATTTACCCAAGCAATCGATGTTTAATAGTTCCAATGTAGTCTCATTTAATCCAAATAATGAAAGACGGTGTTCGCCTTAAACGCTGGATATCAATATACAACGCCGCGTCGCGTTGTTCCATAAGAGGCTATAGTTCTAACCTATTTATAATGAAGATGGGTGGCATTCAATCACTACCTAGGGATCACAATAACTATCAACTCAATTAGTGTCGTTCGCGTTGAGCCATAAGGTGCTGGGTATCACCGTATCAGGGAGAGCCCCTACCTAACGAACATATTACAATGTTAACTCTGGGACCATCATTGACATTTCTTTGCTTTTCCTGATTTCACTGGGGCTAAATCCATAGTACTTTTTAAACACTCTGCTGTAATAATTAGGACAATCAAAACCGCTATTATAGGCACTTGTTTTGATTGACTTCCCTCCATAGAGTAACCTTATCGAGTGCTTTAGCCTTATAATATTAAGCAGCTGATTGAAAGTGATATTCTCTTTATAAAGAACACGATGCAGTTGTGTAAAAGTCATATTGGCTGATTGGCTCAACTCCTCTGCAGACCACTTCTTGGTAATATCCATACGCATAGCATTGGCAATTCGGTCTATTTCATGGGGAAAAGAGATAACATTAATAATTTCATTGTTTGATGCATTGCGAATATATTGAACCATAGCTAAAGAAAACAGTGCGTACAGTGAAGAGATATCACCGATCTTTGAGGAAATCAATTGAGCGGATTTGAAACTATCGATAATATTTAAGTTATCATTCGATTTATCATCTCTAATGCCAGCAATGTCAAAGCCATTAATAAGTGGTCTAAACTGGCTCTCCTCAATAGAGAACCGATTAATATTGATCGTGCATTCCTTCTCAACAGCACTCAACGAAATGCCAACATTCGTATATGCTGGAATAAAAAACACTTTTGACCCACTGCTTTCATGCATCCTGCCATTAATACATATAAAGCCTTTCGCATTCTCAACCATGACCAAATTATGCTTAGTCACCAAGTTAGATGAGGTTAATGTTTCGCTCTGAAACCGAATTGTACGAAATAACCCCTTGAAGTTATTCAATGGCTAAACTCACAGCCAATGACATAGGTTGACGCTGCTTTTTTACCCCACTATTAGCCAGAGAAGGACGATGACTTTTATCTTCTAACAGTGGGATCAAATTATCAATATTCGTTGGGTAATAATAGTAATAACCTTGCATATACACATGCTCCGTTAAGTGCATCTTCCTTTGACTTGCAGTTTCCACCCCTTCAATAATAAGCCTAGGCGCATACAAGCTTAATAGTTCAGCCAACATTTTAATTATTTCATCGTTATCATGATATAGCAGATAAGATTTATCGAGCTTAATTACATCCCAAGTAAAATACTGCAAAGCGTGGGTCTTACTTCTGTCCTTGTGACAGTAGTCATCTAACCAAAACTCTACACCATGGCTTCTAAGTTTCTTAATGTTCTTCGCTAATCCATGATGGTCTAATGATAGCTGCGTACACGTAATTTCAATCGCAATTGAAAAGTCTAAAATAGCAAGAAGATTATTGACGAAATGATCGTTATTCAAGCACGACAGCGGTAAGTTAAATGACATCAACATATCGTATTTCTTTATATATTGACGATAGTAATCGAGCTGAGCAAACATAAGTTTCTGAAGAAACTGGTCATTAATTTGAGCAAAAAAGTCCTCACCACTAATTTGTTCACCACTACAGTCCGTAACTTGTGTGAGAACCTCATAAGCATATACTGTAGCACTGACTGGATGTACTATTGGCTGGACCTTAAACTCAAACTCGGCAAATACTGCACAATCAACCGTTGAATATGCCAAAAATCGACTACTAGAACCTGCTTGTTGAATGGCGACTGACATACCACTATTTCCTTAAATTTCCATTGATATTGGAGAAGTAACTCCTAACGAATTTCGATGATAACGAGAAGTCGCTCATAACTTAATGAAAAAAATTCGTTGAACATAAAATAGTGCTTTATTGAAAGAAGATCCCAATTTCGTCAAAATTGTGACGCAAATGGTACGGCTACCCATTAACCCACTTAAAAATTATCATTTTCAGCATGAAAAATAGCGCTACAGGCTAAGCATCAATGAGTATTTAGTATAAAAGAGAGTCGGTTTCAATTGATACAAAGTAGAGTTATTACTTTATTGATAGAGTTGATTTTAATATACATGAAAATGTGGGTTCATAATCGACAAAACTATTTGTGTTGCCATCTTTACTTTATTACCTAGAAAAAGTCGCGGTAACATCGATTAACTCGACGTTACCGCGACCCTTTATCCAAATATTCTGACCATTAAATCACTGTTGGTTCAATTGGGCTTTGGCTGCTTCAACTTTCGCAAAATCCAAACCTAGTTCTTCGACAGCTTCTTTGATCAATGCTGGGTTCTGCATCACTTGAGTCATCAATTGCTGAAGTTGCTCTTGTGGAAGACCTAACTGGCCAATGGTTGCCATTGCTGCTAGTGGGTTTTGAGTGAGAGTTTGGAATAGCTCGCTTACCTGCTCATCACTGATATTATTTTCTTTTAGAATAGCTAGAATCGGGTTCATGTTACAGCCTCATTGAGTCTATTAAATCAAGTAGACACGCATTCTACCATCCAGACCTATACTGTGAAGTGCTTTCATTACCAATCCGATTAAAATACTTGGGCTAACATAGAGCTAGAACAGACAAGTACTTTGTTAGGGCAACAATGGACGCTTGGCAACACCAAGACGCTGCGTCGTTTGCCAATTGGGTGCAATCCATGTTGGTGCTTCAGACTTAGTAAGTGGCGATTGATTTAAGATAACGTCGGCGATTTTTTCTGCCACCATGATCGTCGGCGCATTTAAATTACCGTTCGGGATAGTGGGAAATACGGATGAGTCGACGACACGTAAACCACTAACATGTCTGACTTGGCAGTTTGGATTGAGTACCGCCATCGCATCATCATCCGCGCCCATTTTACATGTGCATGATGGATGATAGGCACTTTCGACATTTTGACGAACCCAAGCATCAATCGCTTCATCACTCGTCACATCGCTACCGGGTTGAATCTCTTCACCACGGTATGCATCCATCGCTGGTTGAGCCAAGATTTCTCGGGTGAGACGAATGCAGTCTCGCCAGTCCTGTTTATCTTGTTCTGTACTGATATAGTTAAATTCAATGTGTGGTTTTTGATGTGGATCGTTCGAGGTGACAAAAATCCGACCACGACTTTGTGGCTTATTAGGACCAACATGTACCTGAAAACCGTGTCCTGAAAATGCGGCCTGCCCATCATATCGCATCGCTGCAGGCAAAAAGTGGTATTGCAGATTTGGCCACTTTAACCCCGCACGTGAACGAATAAACGCGCACGACTCGAAGTGATTCGTCGCACCTAACCCATCCCTTCGCAATACCCAGCGCGTGCCTATCAAGCCTTTGCTGATTAAACCAAGTTTACTGTTTAATGTAATAGGCTGATGACACGCATATTGAAAATAGATCTCTAAATGATCTTGTAGATTTTCACCCACGCCAGGTAAATCAACCTCAACGTCAATACCCGCACGCTCTAGCACCTGTTTAGGTCCAATTCCCGATAATTGCAGCAGTTGCACCGAACCAACAGAGCCTGCGCAAAGCAAAACTTCCTTATTAATAAAAAATGATTCGACGCTGCCGTTGTTTTCAATTTCCACGCCAACGGCTTGCTTGTCTTGCAATAGAACCCGCCTAGTAACAACACCGGTCTTGACCGTAACATTTGGACGTTTCATTGCCCGTCGCAAGTACGCATTGGATGTGGATGCACGCACACCTTTATCCACCGTCATATGCATTGGGCCGAAACCCTCTTGCTGATAACCATTGTAGTCGGCGGTCTTTGGATAACCCGCTTGCTGCCCTGCATCAATAAATGCATCATACAACGGATTCAGTGTCATGTTATTGCCATTACAGGTTCCAACAGGGCCATCCACACCACGATAGTCATCTTCGCCCCCCATCCATGACTCTGCACGACGAAAATAAGGTAAACAATCTTGATAACTCCAACCTGCCGCACCTTGATCGTGCCACTCATCAAAGTCACAAGCATGACCTCGCACATACACCATTCCGTTGATAGATGAGCTTCCTCCTAACACTCGCCCGCGAGGACAATGCAAACGGCGAGCCTCTAAGCCAGCTTCTGGCTGCGTTTCAAATTGCCACGCATATTTTGCGCTGTTCATTGGATAAGACAGTGCCGTAGGCATTTGAATAAAAATACTCTTATCACTGCCTCCAGCCTCAAGTAACAGCACGCGGTGCTCTCCCGACGCACTGAGTCTATCGGCTAATACACAACCAGCTGAGCCTGCTCCGGCAATGATGTAGTCATACTTGGTGTTCATTTCCCTTCCCTTTGAATTCAATTGTGAGAATGCGCATTACGACTCAGCTAACCTTCTTAGTGAAGACGCTGATTTTCTATTCGTAAGGGCATTCCAGATCGCCGAGCTCGATCAGTACGCTCTTGTTTTGGGTATAGTGATTGAGCGTTTCAATGCCATTTTCACGGCCGACTCCTGATTGTTTATACCCTCCTACTGGCATCTCTGCCGGTGAGCCACCCCACGTATTGACCCAACAAATCCCGGCTTCTATTTGAGCAATCACGCGATGTGCACGAGAAAGGTTTTGCGTAAACAATCCCGCGGCCAAACCATATTGAGTATCATTGGCACGGCGAATCACGTCGTCTTCTTCAGAAAAACGCAGCACCGACATCACAGGGCCAAAAATTTCCTCTTTGACTTGAGGCATATCATCCGTGCAATCGGCAAAAATTGTGGGTTGAACAAAATAGCCTTTATCAAGACCATGTTTTGTTTCACGCGCGCCACCACAAACCAGTCTCGCACCTGACGCTTTGCCCGCTTCAATAAACCCCAGCACCTTTTCTAAATGCTCAGCCGAAATTAACGCACCAATTTGAGTGGTCATATCCGCTGGATTACCAATGACTAACTTGCGTGTTCTGTGAGTCAATTGCTCTAAAAATTCGTCATAGATCGCATCATGAACAAACACGCGTGTGCCATTGGTACAAACTTCACCTTGGGTATAAAAATTGGCAAGCATGGCGGCCGAGACCGCGTTATCGAGCTTAGCATCATCAAATATAATAAGAGGTGATTTACCACCTAGTTCCATAGTGACGTCTTTCAACGTACCGGCCGCATCTGCCATCACTTTTTTCCCGGTCCCTGACTCGCCTGTAAAAGATACTTTGGCAATATCAGGATGACGCGAGAGGCACTGCCCAACGCGATAGTCCCCTTGAACCACATTGAATACGCCATCAGGAACACCCGCTTCGGTATAAATCTCAGCCAGCTTCAGGACCGATAAAGGTGTTTCTTCTGATGGCTTGAAGACCATTGCGTTACCCGCAACTAGAGCTGGGGCCGATTTCCACATGGCGATTTGAATAGGATAATTCCATGCGCCTATACCCGCGCAAACACCCAACGGCTCTCGGCGAGTGTAGAAAAACTGACCATGACCTAAATCTTGTTGTTGGCCCTGAATACTCGATGCTAGCCCAGCGTAGTATTCAATAACGTCTGCGCCCGTCGCGATATCTACTTCCATCGCTTCTTGAATAGGTTTGCCTGTATCTTGCATTTCTAACTCAGCGAGTTGGTTATTGCGTTCGCGAAGTAGCGCAACCGCGCGCATCAAAATACGCCCTCGTTCCACGCCACTCATTGCCGACCATACTTTAAAGCCTTGTTTAGCGGATTCCACCGCGCGGTCCACGTCTTGAACGCTCGCTTGTTCGAGTTCTGCTAATGTTTCGCCAGTCGCTGGGTTACGCGTTAGAAAGGTTTCATTTGAAGAGGCTTGCACGGTCTTGCCGTGAATATAGAGAGACTTCATTGATATCCATGTTCCTTGATAATTCATCTAATTTAACGTGATACATCTAATTACGATTGAGACTGTGGCGCCGGGGGTAGTTGCTTTTCGAGATAGTCTGAAATAATCAACTGTGCGTTTTGAGCACAAATACCTTGCGGATTGAGCGCACCGCGCAACCAAATACCATCGATCAATGCAGCAATACCTTGCGCGACAAACTTTGCCTGTTGATCAGGCAACGCTTGTTTTAACTCTCGACGCAAGTGTGACAATAAACGACGTTCATTGACACGTTGAAGTCGATAAAGCTCCTTGTCATGCATTGACTGAGCCCAAAAAGCGAGCCAAGTCTTTGTCACCTTACTTTCAACTTGATAGCCATCAAAGTTCGCCGCCACTATGGCTTTCACTCTGGCACTGACATCTTGACCATCAACCGCGCTTAAATGCTTAATTGACGTAGCAGAGAGCTGACGTAAAACCGACCGCATGGTTTCTTCTAACAACCCATGCTTACCGCCAAAATAATGATTAATAATGCCAGCTGAGACGCCTGCTTTGCGGCTAATTAAGGCAACACTCGCACCGGACAACCCTACCTCATCAATCACGGCCATTGTTGCCTCTACAAGTTGTGGGCGACGGATCTCTGGCATTCCTACTTTTGGCATAAATGTTACCCGAATGTTTTTTAATTGAACGTTCAATTAAAAATAAATTTACACTTAACACATAAAAAGTCAAAGAAACCTCGAAAATCCCAATCAATAACATGACAAGAAACCGCACCTAGGAACTCATAAAACCATGAAATAATTATGTTTATTTAATTGAGTGCTTTGTTTAAAAAATTGATTCATTCGCACGCTTGCACGCTATTTTCGTGTCTGTAAAAACGCTATATCCCTAATCAATGAGAACATTCAATCCGTAGGTATGAGCCGGAAGCATTTTTGATCCATAGAAAAGGGAGCTGACCAATAGCGATCTGCTCCCTCTTTTTTATGCTGTTGATGTTTATAGCTCCGCGACCAGCTTTCTACTCGGGCGCTTATAGTAAATAAATTATAATTACTGGTTAAAGTTATATTCCATCACTGCACCATAGAAAGTCACATCATTAAGACGAATAAAATATCGCGTTGCCTGAATGCCAACCGAAAACTGACTCGTTATCTTGCCGTTAAATGAAACGCCTAGATAAGGGTCAATGCCTGATTCGCTAGATGTAATTGTCTTATTCTGATAGTCACTGGTAAAATCGGTTTTCCACGCATAAGCACCAGCAGCACCATTGACACTTAGCCACTCATTAGACCAAAACGCATAGTCCACACCGAAGCTTACTCCATTCCCCAGCGCAGGTGTCGCTTGAGACACTTTTGAATGATACTCTTCAGGCGTTGTATTAGCATCAGCGCTTAATGTCGCACTGGACTGCCCCAAATTAACGTAGCTCATTTGCAATGCCCAGTCAGATTCAAATCGATACCCTACCCCAAGCGACCAAGCGACATCCGTATCGTCTACGCTCACCACTTGAATATCCTCAGATAAACGATTTTCTGCCCGGCTTTGTCCTAGTTCACCTGTTACATACCAATTTGCCACCGCCTGCGGTGAACATACCATGTACAACGAGAGCACTAACAACCCAGCTTGCTTTCTTCGTACTAAAGCCACGAATGCCACAAGACCCAGCCATAACCCCCCAAATGAACCGCCACTTGCTGAGTTATAAGCCTTTCCGGTTGCTGAAAGATTCACGCTTACGGCCACTTTCGCATACGCTGTACCACCGTTACCATCACTCACGCTATATTCAATTTCATCCTTACCATAAAAGTTTTCAGGTGCTTGGTACGAGATTGCATTGTTCACAATAGAAACCTCGCCAAAATTAGCGCTCACTCCAGTGAGTATTAAGTTATCTTGATCAACATCGCTGTCATTTCTAAGGACATCCACTCGCACGCTACTGCCCATGACAACACTCGCTTCATCATTACTGGCGACAGGTAGATTGTTTTGTGACAGTGTCGCAACGCCTCCCGGATCAACAATCGTTCCGTTGGCGGTTGCGTCGTCATCGTTTGGTCCCCCATCTTGAATCGTCAGCTGGACGCACCAATGCCCTTCCGTTAATCCTACCTGCCAAGCTTCATCCCCAGGTGGTGGACAATAACCTTCGAAACCATGCGTAGAAGAGACAACGTTGTATTCATCAAGATAAAAATCCTTCCAGCCATCCACGTCATTGTATTTCCGATAAACGGCATCACTAGGGACAGGTAAGCGCTGAGGGATCACGATTTGATAGCTCTGACCTGCTTCTGGTAATCCATAAGCGATATAATCAAATACTCCGCCAACGTTATTCGCTCCACTATCTTCAGGTAGCTCCGAACCCATTAGTAGTGCGCCTCCGGATTGACTTTCTGCAATGGTTGATCCTTTGCGTAAGCACACTCCTGAATCACCTTCCACTAAATAGTTTTCTGATTCTAAAGCATATTGTTGGATAACATTGCACTCACTGATAGCATCTTGGAAATCCGGAATGCCGTCATTGTCTAAATCTGAATACCCTTCTTGAACATCTGGAATTAAATCACCATCACTATCTGCCATACCTAGTGACGTCAGCACCTCAACCACTTCGACATAAGCAGGGATCGTTACACTACCACTTGCACTATCCGTCACTTGCAAACTAATTTGGTAAATCCCTGCCGCCATTTCACTAGGGTCAAACTCGAACTGGCTGTCTAGCACGCTAACATTCGCAATCTCTGCTCTATCATTAATCCAGTGATAGCTATGAGTATCTTCCGAATTGGGATCTGAGACTGTCGCGGCAATAATAATATTGCCACCAGACTTAGATTGTACTGAACGAAGTTGATTATCTTGCTTGATAGATAACGTCACTTCTGGTGGGACATTCGACTCATACACGGTCAATGTATAGGACGATTTACTCCCCAGGTTAAGTGAATCATCCAACGTTACTGTCACCGTCTCATCACCTTCCGTTTGTCCATCATCAAAGATATTGAACGTGACCTCGCCTTCGGTCCCTTCATAAATGATAAATTCACTCGCAACCAGATCGTGGTCTTCTTGATTTGCAGACCCTCCAACCGTAAACGGAACGGTGACGGGATAGTGTGCAGCGATTCCGTTCAAGTATATTTTGATCGTTTGACTGCTGCCTTCCGCGACGCCATCATCCTTCCCTATCGATACTAATGGATGAACGGTAACTATCTGATGATCTTGCGCTTGTTCGCCATATGCGTCGCTGGCTTTCCAGAACACTTTATGCACGCCTGGCTCAAAAAACGTATCGCTATTGACAAGTGTGACGGCAAGTCGCTCACCACTTGCGTTTTCGGCCATCGCCACCCCTAAGTCGACTTTAGTAAAGAGACCCGTCGCATTGACCTCCACATCATTCGGAGCCGTGATTTCAGGTCCACCATTGGCGATAATTTCGAGCTGAACCTGACCAATAACTTGCGCCCCATTTCCATCGGTCACGCCATATTTAATCTCCACCAGTCCATTATGATCGAGCTCTAATACAATTTGATTATTATTGATGCTGACTAGCCCTTCATCCGATATTACCCAAGCGATAGACAAGCTATCCGCATCTGGGTCTACATCGTTGTCAAGAACACTGAACTGATAAATACCTTCAGAGGTTTGACCCATGCTCAGTACTTCATTTTCAACGATAGGCTCATCATTTACCGTATTGACGGTCACTTCAACGATATGGTCATACTGATAACCACTATCGTCAGTCAATGTGATCGTAAAGCTATCGTTGCCGTTATAGTTATTAGTCGGGGTATAGACAATACTTGTGCCATTAATAGATATCGAACCATATTCCGGCGCTAGCTTCTCACTAGCACTGACTACATCGCCATCAATATCGTCAAACGTATAAGTTAACGTTCCATCGATATCTTCATTTGTTACTAACGTAGAACTGATGGAGATCGTTGGCTCATCATTGACGCTATCAACGGTGACATTCACCGTTTTATCCGTGGTGAACCCACTACCATCGGTCAGCGTAATCGTGAAGCTATCACTGCCGTTGAAGTTAGCCTCTGGCGTGTAGACAATGTCCTCACCTGTGATGGTGATTGCGCCATGACTTGGCGCGGTTTTCTCACTCGCTGTCACCGTGTCACCATCCACATCGCTAAAGCTAAAGCTCAAGGTTTGGTTATTGTCTTCGTCAGTGGTGAGCGTAGAACTAATAGAGATCGTTGGCTCATCATTGACACTATCAACCGTCACATTCACCGTTTTATCGGTGGTGAAGCCATGACCATCGGTCAGCGTAATAGTGAAACTGTCACTGCCGTTAAAGTCAGCCTCTGGCGTGTAAACAATGTCTTCGCCTGTGATGGCTATCGCGCCGTGACTTGGAGCGGATTTCTCGCTCGCCGTCACCGTGTCGCCATCCACATCACTAAAGCTAAAGCTTAAGGTTTGGTTGTTGTCTTCGTCAGTGGTAAGCGTGGAACTAATGGTGATCGTGGGCTCATCATTGACACTATCAACCGTCACATTCACCGTTTTATCGGTGGTGAAGCCATTACCATCGGTCAGCGTAATAGTGAAACTGTCACTACCGTTGAAGTTATCGTCTGGCGTATAAACAATGTCCTCGCCACTGATAGCAATCGCCCCGTGACTTGGCGCGGTTTTCTCACTCGCCGTCACCGTATCGCCATCCACATCGCTAAAGCTAAAGCTCAAAGTTTGATTGTTGTCTTCGTCAGTGGTGAGCGTGGAACTAATAGAGATCGTGGGCTCATCATTGACGCTATCAACCGTCACATTCACCGTTTTATCAGTGGTGAACCCATTGCCATCGGTCAGCGTAATCGTGAAGCTATCACTGCCGTTGAAGTTAGCCTCTGGCGTGTAGACAATGTCTTCACCTGTGATGGCGATTGCGCCGTGACTTGGAGCGGTTTTCTCGCTCGCGGTCACCGTGTCGCCATCCACATCGCTAAAGCTAAAGCTCAAGGTTTGGTTATTGTCTTCGTCGGTGGTAAGCGTGGAACTGATGGTGATCGTTGGCTCATCATTGACGCTATCAACGGTGACATTCACCGTTTTGTCGGTGGTGAATCCATTACCATCGGTCAGCGTAATCGTGAAACTGTCACTACCGTTGAAGTTATCGTCTGGCGTATAGACAATGTCCTCGCCACTGATAGCAATCGCCCCGTGATTTGGCGTGGTTTTCTCGCTTGCCGTCACCGTGTCACCATCCACATCGCTAAAGCTAAAGCTCAAGGTTTGGTTGTTGTCTTCGTCAGTGCTAAGCGTGGAACTAATGGAAATAGTTGGATCATCATTCACGCCAATCACGGTAATGGTTGCCGATAAATTCAATTCCGTATTGCTATCATCTCCTCCATTTAATTTTTGCCCGTTATCCGTTAATCCGTATACCGCGACCGTTCGAGAACCCGACGTCATGTCCTCTGCCTCGTATTTATATTGCACAGAATCAAGGAGGGTTTGATAGGCGGCCTCAGAGTCTTCTTTTTGAACCGTTACAAGCAGTAACTCTCCCACTTGTAGCACTAAATATTGGAAGCTATTGCTTTGAGTAATGCCTACCGTACCATCTACCAGTGCAATATCCTCACCATCAACAATTAGGTATTCACTGCTTCCGTTCACTACATTAGCAACACTCAATGCCAGCGCTTTAACCGATTGCCCCATTTCTACAGTGCTCAACGTAGAAGATGCATACAGTGAAACCGATGTACCATTTTCTGTGAACGTTGGATTTTGTGGTGTTAACACTAATGTTGGTTCGTCATTAACCGCTTTCACTGCTGCTGTTGAAGCCAGAGTCAAGGTGTCGTTCACATTATCATTATCACCTGTTAGAGAGCCGCTATCCGTAATCTGGGTAAGTGTAATAACGCGGTCACCTTCCGTTGGATCATCCGATGTATTGATGTATGCCAAATTATCGAGCAATAGCTGTGCTTGAGAAACAGTTCCATTAACGTTTGATAGCGTGATGGTTGCTACATTTCCCGATAGTGACACGGAATAATCGATGTTGTTGGTCGAAGTTTTTCCTGTTCGTCCATCACTTAATAGTACTTCCGTAGCATCGATGACAATCGCTTCGCTGCCAGCATCAACGACTCCTGAAACCGTAAGCGTCGCACCTGTCAGTGACTGATCGCTCTCGATCGTATCAATGACTGACGAAGAATAGAGTAAACTCGCAGATGCCCCTTCGTTATAGGTAGGATTTCGCACGTTAGCGGTAATTGTCGGCTCATCATCAACGGCGGTTATCGTTACCGATGAAGTAATAGCTAAGTTAGACTTAGTGTTCTCACTCCCCGATTCCGAAATATTAGTGAGGGATACAGTACGATTACTACTTGCATTCGGATCATGACTGTCATTCTGATAAGTAATTGAATCGACGAGCGATTGAGATTCAGCTTCGGTCAGTGACCCACTAGTTAACGTTAACGTCGCAATTTGCGACTCAACCGATACCGTATAGCTTAAGCCACTTGATGTCGTGCCGGACTGTCCCGAATCAAGAATGATACTGACCCCATCGACCGTCAACTTTTCTGCGCCACTATCGGACACATTGCTGACGGTCATCGTCAACCCATTAATGTTTTGATTCGCCTCAACGGTGCTGACACTACTACCACTAAATACTTGCGCGGCACTGCTTCCTTCTATAAACACGGGATTAAGACCAAGCGCAGTAAGTGTGGGGGCATCGTTGATTTCAGTGATTGATGCAACAACGAGATTCGATCCCGAAGTGGTTTCTAACCCATCATTAAATACAAATTTCAGAGAAACCGAACTGGCGGGATCATTGGCGCTGTTCTCATAAGTAATGTTCTGCAGCACATTATTCACAACGGCCGTACTCGCACTACTATTAAAGGTCAACGTTAGCGAGCCATTGCTATTGGCTGTTACCGTACCCACAACGACGCTATTATAGGTGAGGTCTCCTCCCTCAGTTAACGTCCCCAATAAGCCCGAATGACCAAACACATCGTTACTACTAGCACCACTACTGCGTGAAATGGTAAGAGAAGCGCCATCATAATTGCCGCTACCTGCATTAAGTGCATCTAACTCTGCGTCCGAGATCGTTACATCACTGTCAATCACCACCGCCGAGCCATCTTCGGTATACGCAGGTGTCGAATCGAGCCCTGCAAATACAGGCACAGAGTTTTGATTAATCGTGACCGTGGCACTACTGCCACTGCCTATGTTTGCAACGCCTGACGATACTGAATCAAGGCTTGCAATAATCGTTTCGCCATTGTCATCCACCGCATCATCATACACAGCGGTAACGCTAAAGGTGGCCGATGAATTACCTTGATCAACCGTAATTTGGTTAGAGCCATTCAAGCCAGTAACGGTATAATCGTCCACCAGCGTCGCGACACCGGTAAACAGAATATCAATGATCAACGCTTCAGTGGCGGTAAATGGATTACCTTTGCCATCCAGCAATGCAACCGTATAGGTCGTTGCGCCAGCATTTTCAATAATATTACTTTGAGCAACGCTAATGGAAAGCTCTGGAAGCGTAACAAAATTGTAGACGGCGTAATCCGAGATCCCAGCAAAAGCATTACCGACACCATCAATAATGGCCTCTGAATCCACCACCAGCGCATACTCAGTACCAACCAAAAAATCACTGCTAGGGTTGATGGTCAACGTGTCACCGGAGCGTGTTAGCGTCCCCCCTAATGATCCTGTCGCAGAAGCGGTATCATCAATGGTGTAGGTTTCGAAAATCGCGGAATTGGTCACGTCATAAAGTTGGATGGTTTTAGTCGCAACAAGCGCCACCGCTTCACTAAAGTCTAGCTCGAGATTATTGGCAACCGCGATTCCCTTTGCATTATCTAACGGAGTAGAGCCCGAAGCATTAAAGGTTGGGGCTGTCTTATCGAGCAATAAGGATAAAGAACTGTCCGTAGATTGATTGCCTAGCGCGTCGCTGGCGGTAATGGTCACCGTGAGACTGCTGCCTTCTTGCATATTACTTTGAAGGTTTAGCGCTGGCGTGGTGACCGAGTACGTATTATTGCCAAGATTACTAAGCGCGACATCAGTAGCAAAGTCACTATCAAGGACTGATAAATTCGCGGTGACCGTTAAGCCTGCTTCGCCCAAGCTAGCGCTAATAGTGACAGCGTCACCTGCCTTGTATTTCCCGTTATTACTGTCAGATACAGAGCTAAAACTCGGCGCAGAATTATCCAGGCTATAACTTTCATTAGCGCCTGTCGGAGTACGTACTGAAATAGCATTTCCGCCACCGTCACTCAAATTATTACTGTCAGAAAGTGCTAGCACGACGGTTCCGTTCACGACGGATAAATTGCCACCCGACACGGTAACATCAACACTGGAACCAGAGTTTTCTGACACGTTACTTATCGTTGCTGTAGTACCAGAAACAACAAAGTCACTCGTATCAATGTTACTCACCGTTTCAGAAAAACTGATGGTCCACAGTAAGCTATCGGCATTCGTTGACTCAGAGTTGGGCGTTTTACGAGCAATAGAGGTTACAGTAGGGACTGTAGCATCAGTGGTATGAGTCGCTCCTGCGCTATAAGCCGCAGGTGTATTGCTGCTCTCATCAGCTATGTTGGTATTGCCGTTTAAATCAAGTCGAACGTCTCCTGCAACATTACTCACTGCGACCGTCACCGTCACACTACTACCGGAACTTGCAGACACAGCAGAGACCGACAGCCCTGCACTGACTGCACCGCCTAGTTTCGCTGTGAAATCATCTGTCGAAATATTCGCCACAGAGTCGGAAAAATTGACGATAAAGTCTATGCTCGTCGCATTTGATGCAGGCGACCCTGAAACCGTAATGGAGGAAACATCAGGGGCAGTGTCAAGTGTTGCCAGGTCAAGTTTAGTAGGTGCTGCTTGTAGGTTATTCGCATTATCTTGGGCAACAACGTACACATCGTAATTATCACCATCATTCAAGCCATTAATCGTCGCCGAGCCTACGGTACTCGTTGTGGTCATTGAGCCAGACGTGAGTGCGTTGCTTCCCGTTGCATCCTGCCCCGCTTTTACTTGACTGCTTGTAGGCGCAGAGGAAGCATCAGCGACGACAACGTAGTACGCGGTACCATCTTCATCAAGATCGACAGTGAGTGTTGAACTTGATGCCGTTGTTCCACTAAGGCCGGGAGTACTATTTTCAAATACCGGCGCTGAACTATCGCTTACTGTTGCATCTGACACCGTAAATGATGCCACGGCAATTTCCTGGAATGCGCTACTACCTATTACGCCGCCGTTACCATCTGCAGTCGTTGCCCAACTAACAACCAGTCTGTCTATATTATCCCACGCGGCATCATCCCCCCAGGTCCCCGAGCCACGAGTAAAAACTTCTTGATCATTTGCACCTAGTTGTGTCCATGACAAAGTATCACTAATCACCTGACTGCTGTCTTTAAAACCTATAACAGTAAACGATTGGTCATTACTACCCGTCGCGCCTCTTCGCCAAAGCTTCATAGCGTCAATAGAAAACGAACTGCTCCCAAGCAGCTGAAATCCACCCGTCGTATTATTAAACAACAGTCCGCCATTATCTACAGGTGCGATAACCAAACCGCTAGCAATCTCTACCGAGTGATCGGTAAACAGGCTATTGGCCTCAGTTCCCGTCCCCCAGTCAATCGTAAGATCGATGTTAGTGGTTAAACTAACTTGCGTCGTATTATCAGCGACCACTCCCGCGGGTGGTAACTGAGAGTAGTCCAGCGTGGCTTGCGCAGCCCGCACCCCACTGGAAAAACTACTAATTAACCCCAACCCTATCACTGATGCTAGTTGTACTGTTTTTATAACGTCCACGTTTTTATTCGCCTATCCATTTGCTTATTACGTTGTCAGCTGTGTTACAGCTCAAACTATCTAGTTCCGTGTTGGAAATGCCCCACTGACCGCCATTAGCCAATTCACTGAAAGCTGTGGGTTTAAGATATTAATTCTCGGCGTGCTCGATCCAGCATCAGCTATTACAACATCACCTCCAGCCGTTCCACCCCCAGTAACTTCTAGTCCCTTAATTTCCGTGAGAGTCGGTCTTGTCAAACTAGGTGTAAAATACATTGCTGCATTCGAGTTAGCACCTAAGTAACTACTGGACGTTGCTTCAGCCGTACCTGCAACATTCGTTGCCACATTAAAACTGGCAGTTATCGGGATATTACCGCTTGAACTAAATGTCGCTTCGTGGGTATGCCGAGGTAAATCACGCTCCGCTAACGTTATTTCTTCTCTTCCTTGAGCAGTACCCAGTAAGTAGCGATACCCTCCTGGACGGACACCAAAACCAACTGGGCTACGACCTTGCAAATCTGGCAGCCCCATATTGACTCGACCATCTCCGCCGTAGTACGTTCCGAGAACGGCATAAAGTGCTTGGTTTTGATTTATATCCAGTAATGCGCCTCTACACATCGCCCAACCACGAATGGTAAAGTCGCCGCCAAAAGGCATCATTGTTCCTAAAAATGGTTCCGTTGCCATCGTTTTATCCTTATCACTGTGTTTGAATCACTCATCGCAAATTCAATCCGCAAGACCATTAAATTTTCTGCTAATCTCATTATCGGCAAGCCGAAGCACCCAGTTCACTACCCGCATTAATCTGCCAAAGCTGCGCAAACCGATACCCACTCATTACTCCCTGAGGCGTAGACACAATATCTATCCGTACTTGCCCATCAATAGTCTGTACAACCAGCCCTGCCGTTAAACTCACCTCAACCACCGTTCCGGCTTTAATCCCAACAAAAACACCGTCAACCGCGGTTGCCTGCAGCAATTGAAATTGCCCGTAAGCAGACTCAGTCAACGCTCCCCCATAAAGAGGGTTGCCCGCCCGTGCCATATCTACCACCATCTTGCTACTATGCTGGAGCCAATCAATAACCAAGTCGTCACTCTCTACCCGTTTACCCTGCCATGAACTCGATACCTCTTGATGGCTTTGAGCACACCACTCAATCCTCCCCTCTCGCCAAGCATCAATAAAATCACACAGTAAATAAGGGGCAGATTGCGCGACTTTTTGGCTCACGCTAAGTAGGGTGTCAAAGGGATGAATATTGACAATTAATTGCGCACCAATATCGCCGGTATCGAAGTCGTGATCTATTCGATGTAGGGTCAGAAGCAGTTCTTGCTCACCATTTCGTATTTGCCAATAGATCGGTGATGGGCCTCTGTAGCTGGGTAAGTTGCCTGGGTGTAAGTTGAAAAACTTGTCGCCAAAATAGTGAATAGCAGTATCAGTAAATTTATGCCTGAAAAAGAAAGCCAGCCCAGCGTTGGCGCGCACACCGTCGAGCTGCGCAACCAAGTCGGCTTCGTTACCGTTTTGATATTGAATTACCGGTATACCACTCTGAGCAAGCACTTGAGTGAGTTGCGATAAATCTGGGTTGTTCTCACCGTCAGGCAACACCACACAAGCAAGTTGTTGTCTTTGTTGCAAAGCCGCAATCATCGACATCGCCATACTACTGCCAGTAAATATCGCAAATTTTAGCTCCATAACCACACCTCCTAATCCGCTTGTAATGCAACAAATCCCGGCAAACCCGTCAGTTGATAATAAAACTGAACGTCATGGCCACTAAACGTCAGAAAATGTTCAGGTTGCGCTGCTCTAGGGGGAGCATCGACGTAGAATGTCATATCGGGCTTAGGGTGAGTAATTCCGGAATCATACTCACTGATGAACTCATCTGAATATACTTTCAACGTCGCATAAATCGCCAAAATCCTATCTTTCATATCTTCAATGCCCATCGGCAACGAGATACGATTTGCTCTAACCATTTTGATTTGCGAAGGAAGCATCACCTCTTCCAACGCCAGCAAGCTCGATTTACTAATTCGGAAAATTTCGCCTAGCTCAACACGGTCTTGAACCACTTCTCTATCAAGGTTTGTCGAATGAGAAAATGCAGAATCCTTCCACTGCTGGTTAAACTCATTCTCTCCATGCACCATCATGGCTTGCACTGATATTTGCTGGGGAATTAACACACCATCAATGCTTAAGAACTGAATTAAGTGCTTGGCTATGCTCAATTGCCCCTCTTTAGTAAAGCCATGCTGCATCGCTTCCAAAATTAAAAGATCGAAGGTCTGCTCCGGCTCATAAAGTGTGGCATCAGCTTCAACAATATTTTCAATAAAACCTTGAATAGAAAGATCAGAGGCTAACTGAGTCACCGCTTGAATGGCACCGGGCTGGACGTCTACAAGAGTAATTTGGATCTGCTGTTCGGTAGCTAAATTATGATTCTGATAATACTGAATCAATGGTAAAACCAACGGAGCAAACGGACCGCACGCTGGATAAAGAACACGGATAACAGTATCGTTTTTTAAACGAGCCTGGATTGCCTTGTCTATTCCTCTAATAAAACGATGCAGACGATAGATATCTTTAATGGTTGTGCGACAGTTTAAAGGCGACATCACATACCCTGTAGGACTAAGGTACTCATGGGTTAGGCTCTGCTGTGAAATCTCCGCCTTTGCCATCGATTGCAGCACATGGTCATACATATCTTGGAAAATTTTAGTCAGTACTTCATGCTCAGCTGTTTCTTGCTGTAGCAATGTGGCAACGACAACGTTGATGCTTTCGCATAGATTGGCACGTCGCTGACAATCCGTCAGTTTTTCTGTCGTTAACGCTTTTAGCTGCTCGCGAATGGAGTACTGCAGTAGTGGATCCACTTTTGGCTCTGCGAAGTTCACCGTTAAATCTCGCTGATTTTCAAACGTCGTTTTCTGCGATGATATGTCCAATTTCTTCACCGATGATGTCCTTATCTCTCGATTTCACTTTAAAAAAGTAGGAAGGCAAAACACTTGTTTTTCAATTGCTAGACCGTATTCTATTGTGCAATCCAATATTCAAATCAGGTACATCCCGCTACCTGAGTCACTTCATGACTTTCATCAATCTGTTTTCTCAACCACGGTGATACTTTACAGTCAATGACAAGATTCACTCTTGAATGCTCACTTTGATTAATGACTTGGTGTTCTTGGTCGGTATTGATATACCAAACCTCTCCTCTTGCCATTGGGACTCTTTGATCGCCAACTAAGAAATCAACCTCTTCAGCTCCAGTGATTGGAATATGCAAACGCACCTCACCATTCTCTAGAGAAAGCCCCTTATCACGGTGAGGTAACACGACGGAATGAGAATGAAGACGCATTAATCGAACGGATTGAATGGGGGCGTCGAGTCGCGCAAGCAAAGCACAAATATTCGGGCAGTTGTCCATAAAGCTACGATTTTTCCACCGACCGTCAGCCTCAATAGAAAAGCTCTGTAGAATGGGATGCGCTGACATATATTTCTCCAATACACGCAGAGGCAATACATCCCAACCTCCCACGTAAGCGGCTTGATTGACATGGCTGACCCAATCACCATTATTGAACTGCTTACACTCAGCATCTACCTGCAATGAGTTAAATCTTATTGGTAACTTTGCAAACAAGACGATAACTGCACACCCTCACTATTGACAACCTACAAGTAAGCATATAGTTGAATTGAGAGCACTATCATATAAACTATATGCTTATACTGTTATAGCTTAGGTATTGATAAGTTCAAGTGATAAATAAGGTTAAAACATAACAAAAACGATTGCTTTTCTAGTCTTGTTGTCACTCAATCAACAGAGAAATAGAATTAGCAAAGAGAACAAAATTTAATTAAATCAGTATATTGAGATGTGAAATATGAGGAAGTTCTAAGACGGATTAAGCCGTACTATTTGTATAAATAGCACGACCTTTTAGCTTCGGTTTGATATTAGAAATCGGCTGTGACTTCGAACTCCATCGTATTTCCCGTACTTGGGTGTTGAAATTTCAAATAGCCGGCATGGAGATGCAAACGCGTACCCTTAAATCCATACAAATCATCACCGACAATTGGCGTATTGAGACCCGCTTGATGAGCACAATGCACACGTAATTGATGAGTTCGTCCTGTCTTAGGAAATAAGTGAATTTTAGTTCGGTTGTCTTTTACTTCTACGACCCTAAAGGCAGTTTCCGCTACCCTGCCATGATCATGGCACACCATTTGTCTTGGCCTATCAGCCAAATCACCTCGAAGTGGTAACGTGATAACCCCAGCGTCCTGCTGGATCTTACCTTCAAGTAACGCGGTATAACGCTTTTCTACCCTGCGCTCAATAAATTGCTTCTGTACATGCTTATTTGCTTCGGCAGAAAGTGTGAGCACAAGCAATCCGGATGTCGACATATCTAGGCGATGAACAATCATAGGTCCTGTAGCATGAGGGTATCTTGCTTGCATTCGAGCTTGCACCGAATCACTTATATACTTCCCAGAAACGGATAAGAATTCTGCAGGCTTATTCACGACCACCAGCACATCGTCTTCATAAACAATCTCTAATGATTTATCGTATGATGGAGTCTGCTCAAGAGGACTAGGATCAATCATTAACCCCTCCAACATATGCTGTAACACTTCAAAGCATTTACTTTGACAAACGGGGTATAAATTTTTGTGCTGGCGAATCTGATCATAAGGTGCAGCGCCCCACCAAAACTCTCCCAATGCCAATGGTGTCAAGCCTCGCTGAAATGCGGCTTGCAATAGTTTCGGCAAGTTTTGCCCACTAACATCAGAAATAGAATGTGTGTCAGCCTCCAAGGCTTTGCCACTCTGCAACCGTGGCTGATTGAACAGTTCAAAGTAACTTTTACTCTTACCCGATTGGTTTAAAAACTGGCAACACTTTTGTTTTTCAACAAGCAGTAATTGGCTAAGTTCATCAAGCTGATTTTGAGCACTCTCGATAGGCAACTGAAATTTATTCAGCAATGCTTGATGATCAAAAAGAATGGTTTCCCAGTGCTTTTTCAAAGATTTAAGCGCTCTTTTTTCACGGCTACTTTGCGCACCAAGTTCGTTAACCACACGTTGAAGCTCATCTTCATCAACCGATACGCCTAAACACTCTTCTAACTCTGCTCTCTGTTGTTTTCTCGCAACTTTCGCATAATGAATATCACGTCCCAATGTCGATATTTCTTGTTCCGATTGCATTGTTTTCGCGTACAGATCTTGTTGAATTTCCAGCCATTCTGGCGCGCTAGCTCTAGCTTCAATTTCGTGCTTTAGTGCTTGAATCTTTTCGGTTAATGTAATGACTTCGACAGAATAGTGATGCGATTGATAAATAGAATCGACCAAAAATGTTGGATAGTCGTGAGCTACTTCCTTTTCCTCGCCCTCATCACGTACCGATGACAAATAGCCAATTTCTCCGTCTAGGTTCGATACAACCAAAACCGCAAACATTTTCCCACAAGCGGTAAAATCATGCTGCCATTGGCTGTGAAATTCAAGATGATGTTGCAGTTCACTTATAGCCTTTAATGCTAGAGGGTGTGGCGAATAATAATAGGGAAACGTAAAGCGTTCTGGAGGCGTAATTTCACTAATATCCGTTAAAAATGGTGTGAAAGGTATTGCATCTGCCGCAAATCGAATCATTGTAATATATTCTCACTAATAAACCGTACTGTGCTAAAACCGTATTTTGTTAAAAAACCACAGAGTAAACGAAGCGCAGATCATAGCACAAAGCCTGGGTTGCAATCGCTATGATAAGGTATGCTTTCATACTTAACGTACGCCATTGATAAATAAACGGTCACTACATAGAAATACAAAACTAACCATTTGTGAGTTTCAAAAATTCCGCTCGTGTGATTTGATATAAACAGTGAGGTGAAAGTGCATGGTCAGTGGATAAGTGAGGATGGCTAAAAGTATGTCCCGTATTTCGCATTCCAATTTTTTGCATCACTCGCTTAGACGGCTCATTAGCAAGTGTCGTAAATGAATAAACGCACGGCAATTTAAGCGTTTCAAACGCATAAGTTAACGCCGCCATAGCAGCTTCTGGGGCGTAACCTTTTCCCCAAGCATCTGCACGCAGCCGCCAGCCTATTTCCACCATTGGGGCAAAGGGGAAGCCACTCTCGGCATTTTGAGAATGTAACCCCACAAATCCGATAAATTGCCCAGACCCCTTAAGTTCTACAGCCCAAAAACCCCAGCCGTTATTTTCAATCAGAGCACGTGCACGATTAGCCTGAGCATGGCTTTCTTCTGTAGACAACAATGCCGGAAAGAATCGCATCACTAGAGGATCAGCTGTCATGATCGCATAAGGGTGAAGATCAGACGCTTGCCACTGACGAAGAATAAGTCGTTCTGTTTCCATCATTCATTTAACTTCTATAGTGAATCGTTCATTAGGCGCCATCCTTGCACCTAAACAGACATTTCTTCTAACCAACTTGGCGGATTATAAAAAACACCATAAACCTCGATCGTCTTCACTTTAGACGCCCAGATTAACGCCCTTTATGACGGCCACGGGCTGTACGAGCTTTATATGTTGATGCGGCTTTAGCTTGTGACGCGTGAATAGATTCAACCGTCAACTGCATCGGCTCTTTAGGTTCAATGCCGTTCGCGAAAGTTCGCTTACGCGGAGGAATATCATATTCATCCTCTCTTGGCTTAGGCATACGCTTAAAGCGAGACAAATAAAAGATCTCTACTTTCTCTCTTGCCCATTCTGTTTTTTTCAAATACTTCACGCTGCTCGCGATAGATGGGTTGGTGTGAAAACAGTTCATACGCATCGCTGCGTCCAAAATGTCCCACCCATAATAGTCAACAAGTTCGGTCACCATCTCCTCAAGCTTAAGACCATGGAGAGGGTTATTTTGTTGTTCTTCTAATGACATGGGAGTCCTACAGTACAATAGTGATATCAAGCGTAGTATACGATGTTAATTCGCTCCTTGATAAAAAAATTCAATGCTAGGCGCATATTTAATGGTCCCGCCCCATAAAAGCAGACTCAAAACACCTAATAGCGTAATTTTTGTACGCACAGAGCCTAACTGAAACGATAGTGTTTACTTTAAAGATACTGTTGACCTAAGGTTTAATTACATCTACCATTAATCGTCTTTTAACGATTGGGATTTTTGATGACCTCGACTTGCCAAACAACGTTGCAAACCGATTTTACTCCAACGGCGGAAAGAGAACAGGATGAGCAGCAGTTTGCCGCGATGTGCAAAGCACTCTCACACCCTGCAAGAATTCGAATCATCAGTATTCTGTCCATATTGGAGAAATCCGGTGGATGCTTGAACAGTGACTTAGTGTCTCAACTAGGTCTTGCCCAATCAACGGTCTCCGAGCATTTGCGGATATTGCGACTCGCGGGCTTTATCAGTGCAGAAGCCATACCACCTAAAATGTGCTACCGCATAAATAGAGATGCCTTTGCAAACTATGATGCAATGAGTAAGAACATCCTAAATTAACCCTAATGCACGGCTATAAGCCATAAACCACGACGACATTGCAATGCGTACCGGCATGTCGCCTTCTACACAGCTCAATTACAATAACTCAACCACAATAACTCAACCACAACAATCGTTATTCGACGATAAACGATAACGGAGCAAGCAATGAAACCAACAATGAGTTTTTTAGATAAGTACTTAACCGTATGGATTTTTTCTGCCATGGCCATTGGTGTTTTTCTGGGGATTCAGTTTCCTCAAATTGAACAATGGAACGAAGCAGTATCCGTAGGAAGTACCAATATTCCGTTGGCAATTGGACTCATTGTGATGATGTATCCACCGCTTGCTAAAGTCGACTACCGCTTACTTGGAGCAACCGTCAAAGACAAGCGTGCCATTACACTGTCACTTATTATGAACTGGATAGTCGGACCGATCTTGATGTTCGCACTCGCTTTAGTCTTCTTAGGCGATCACCCTGGCTATATGGTGGGCATTATATTAATCGGCCTCGCCCGTTGTGTCGCTATGGTGCTGGTTTGGAACGATATTGGTGGCGGTAATAAAGAGTATGGCGCCGCATTGGTTGCACTAAACAGCGCCTTCCAGATTGCCAGCTACAGCTTTATGGCGTGGTTGTTCATCAGTGTCCTTCCTCCCGTTTTTGGCTACGAGGGTATGGTCGTTGACATCTCGATGATTGATATCGCCCACAGCGTGCTTATTTATTTAGGCATTCCATTTGTTGCTGGTTTTTTAAGTCGTAAAATTCTGGTGTCGATGAAAGGTGAACATTGGTACAACACGGTATTTATTCCGAAGATTTCTCCTCTGACACTCATCGCGTTACTGGCAACTATTGTATTGATGTTCAGCCTGAAAGGAGAAATGATCGTCGAACTGCCAATGGATGTGGTGCGAATTGCCATTCCACTCGCCATCTATTTTGTCTCTATGTTTTTCATTAGCTTCTTCATTGGCAAAAGACTGGGCATCCCCTATGACAAAAATGCCTCTATCGCCTTTACCGCAACAGGTAATAACTTTGAGCTGGCCATCGCCGTTTCGATCGCTGTCTTCGGCATTCACTCAGACCAAGCGTTTGCGGGCGTCATTGGTCCACTGATTGAAGTGCCAGTTCTAATCTACTTAGTGAACGTTGCACTAAAAATGAAGACTAACTACGTTCAAAAGAAATCTTCCGTTCTCGATTATAAGTAGTCGGTTTATCGATTCAAAAAAGGGCAGCCTACTTAGCTGCCCTTTTCGCCCTCATTCATGCTGCGCTGTGCCGCCGAACGTTTTAATGATGGATTTGGTGAAATCGTTATTGAGTCACTTGCTGATACGCCCAATCAAGCCAAGGCAGCAACGCTTCTAAATCTCGACTCTCCACCGTGGCACCCGCCCAAATTCGCAACCCAGATGGCGCATCTTTGTATGCACCAATATCGTATCCCGCTCCTTCCTTATCTAATAATGCGACTAAAGCTTTGATTTGGGCTTCACTCGCATCCAATGTAAAGCAGACGCTTGTATTAGAACGCTGAGTTTCTTCTTGCGCCAAAAAGTGGATCCAAGACCTAGAGGCAACAAAGTTCGTTAATAGCGCTAAGTTTGCTTGCGATTTTTCAATCGCGGCGTCAACGCCACCAAGATCAGACACCCAACCTAGTGCATCAAGATAATCCGCAACACATAACATAGATGGGGTATTAATAGTGGCACCACTAAATAGGCCTTCTATGACTTTACCAGATTGGGTCATTCTAAAAATTTTAGGTAACGGCCAAGTTGGCTGATAGGACTCAAGCCGCTTTACCGCACTTGGACTCAAGACAATCACACCATGCGCGCCCTCACCACCTAACACCTTTTGCCAGCTAAACGTTGTCACATCCAACTTGTTCCACGGCATAGACATAGCAAAAACGGCAGATGTCGCATCACAAATCGTCAACCCTGCTCTCGACTCACTGATCCATTCTCCATCAGGGACTTTTACGCCCGATGTCGTACCATTCCAAGTAAAGAGCACATCATTATCTGGATTAGCTTGCGATAAATCTGGCAGCTGACCATAGTCTGCCGAATAGGAATTCACGTCGCTAAGTTTGAGCTGTTTCACGATATCATTATACCAACCTGCGCCAAACGACTCCCAATGAAAGACATCGACAGCGCGTTGCCCCAACATCGACCACATGACCATTTCCATAGCACCCGTATCCGATGCTGGAACAATACCCACACGGTAGTCATCTGGAATACCAAGGATAGATTTGGTTTGTTGAATTGCCTCTGAAAGCGCAGCCTTTCCTACTGAAGAGCGATGAGAACGGCCTAATGTTGAGAGGTTGAGGTTGTTAATATCGTAACCTGGACGTTTCGCGCATGGTCCAGAAGAGAAATTAGGGTTGTTGGGTAACACTTGAGGTTTCATAAGCCTCCCTGCTTGTGAACACATAAATTAGGTTAGCATTTTCTCTCAATTGAATAATTAATCAACCATGAAACAGCGACTCAGACAAAAAAGGGTAACACCAAACGGTATTACCCTTAATCAATCTTAGTTTGCTCCGACTCTAACCAATATTAAACTTAACCAACAACGCTCACGGCTGCCTGCATAATAATGCCACAGATATACGCTCCGTACGTGCCAAGCGCGTAACCGAGTACTGCCATCAAAATGCCGACTGGCGCTAGAGCTGGGTGGAACGCTGCAGCAACAACTGGCGCAGAAGCCGCACCTCCAACGTTAGCTTGGCTGCCCACTGCCATAAAGAACAGCGGAGCTCGAATTAATTTAGCCACAACGATCATCAGTACCGCATGAATAGTTAACCAAGTAATACCAATAAAGAAGTAACCTGGATTATCCAGTATTGCGGTGACATCCATTTGCATACCAATGGTTGCCACTAGAATGTAAATGAAAGCCGAACCAATTTTTGACGCACCTGCATGCTCTAAAGTACGCGCGCTTTTGAAGGTTGACGCAATTAGTGCAAACGTAGTCACTAATACAATTAACCAGAAGAAACCTGACGTTAAGCTGTATTTCGCCAACTCTGGTGCATTGGTCTCAATCCATGGTGCAATTAAGTCAGAAAAGAAGTGTGCTAGCCCCGTAAGACCAAAGGCAATCGCCACAACTTTCATCATGTCAGTGGTCGTAATCGGTCTCGCATTCTCTTTTTCATAATGCGCGACAGTTTCTTTAAGCTCATCAATTGAAGAAGTGTCCGCTTTTAACCAAGCGTCTACTTTCTTTTGGCGGCCTGCCATTATCAGTAAGATTGCCATCCAAATATTAGCGCAGATAACATCAACCGTAATCATCGCTGAAAACAGCTTGTCGTCAACCTCGAATACCTCTTTCATCGCAGCTTGGTTTGCACCGCCGCCAATCCAAGAACCCGCAACCGTCGTCAGACCACGCCATACATCACCCGCAACTAAATCTGGGTTCACAGCATTAATGATCAGCAACGCAATTGGGCCACCAATGATGATACCGAGTGTACCGGTTAAAAACATAATGATGGCTTTTGAACCCAAGCCGAAGATTTTTCTTAAGTCCGCGGAGACAATCAGTAATACCAGTGCGCCAGGAAGAAGGTAGCGACTCGCGACAAAATATAAGTTTGAACTTGAACCGTCGATGACACCTGTCGTGTTCAACAATGATGGGACGAAGTAGCAAAGCAATAAGCCAGGAACAAAAGTATAGAATTTTTTCCAAAACGGATTCTGGCTGCTTTCTGTAATGAATACCCCACCCAAGATTAAGGCAAGCATACCCATTATTACTGCATCATTTGTGACCATTGTTATGGATCTCCATCTGTTATGTTCTTGCGAACATCGTTTATCAACTGGCCGGAGACTATACATGCAAGGCGAATGTGCTACAAATTGTAACAAATGGCGTCAAAAAAAATGCTTGCCAGAGACTACATAACAGCAACAAATAAGTATATACATTGCTTCTCGTTACCTACTCGAGCTTTCGATAGTGAATAACTCTAACATAAAACGACAGATAATCAGTACGTTAACTGAATGGAATAACAAATACAATTGCATTAATATTCGTAAAATTTGCTTTTAATGCAAATGTAAGCATTGAGTACTATTGGCATAAAAACAGCTCAAGGTGATTAATTATCGACCGCTTTTTTGATGACATTAATTTGACGCCCATCACATAAATATAAGTATTTACGTACAAAAATTGACAGAAAAACCTAAAAAGTAGTGGTTCAACCAACAATTCAACGCAAACTAAGCACGTTTTTGACCCTGAGTTGACGAGCTTAAAGCGACCTTCTCAAATTAGTGGCTGTTTTTTCTTCTTTCGCCCCCCCTACTGAATCAATCCAGCAACCACCAGTCCCATATACTATTCCTATCAAAGTGCGGCCTGCAGCGTTCACTACACTCTCCCCCATTCCTCGTCATCCTCCTTTCGCTTTATCACTTTCATTGCGTTCATACATCAAGCTAATAAATAAGCCCTACTCGGGACGTGTTTTCACTCAACGATGTCAATTACTGGATATTTATACAGCACCACTATATACTGATTGTACATACAGTATTTAGCGAGGTGTTGTTATGTTGCAAGAAAGACTAGATCGAATCAATGAACTGCGTAAACAAGCAATGGCTGACCCTAGTTTTGTTCAGTCCGCTGAAGCGCATAGACAAGCCATCCTCTCAGAATATCAAGGTCATCACAGTCAATCATCGCGAAAGCCCAAAACACTATCAGAACTGTACAGCCGTTATAACGATAACATTTAGTCAGCTAGGGTCGATTTGATCTAAATAGAAGCTCTGTTGGGACATGAAAAATCGAGGATATAGAAAAGTAGAGGATTTAGAAAAACGTAGCTACCGCAGAGCATGACAGTAGATACAAGTGTATTTCATACAACGTGCACCAAATACTTAGAATGATGGATACTTGAGTTAATTAAATTAGTGGCGAGATCGTAACTGGGGCTATCAACCCACTTACACTGAGCAATCTATGTAAGTGGGTACTTGTAATCTAAACTGCTTGATTAAAGTCTGAATCCATACATGCTAGGGCATCTGCTCTTTACGCTCAACCTGGCATTCGTAAGATCCCATTTCAAATTCGCGACAGATCCACGGTCGATTTTCATAGATCGTGCACATGTAAGTCTCACGATCCAGCGCTGAACACCAACCGTCATCTAACCGTAACATCGTTTCTGCGCCCCATTGGTCATAAGCGATATGCTCTTCGGGAACACCAGTATCAGTAATTATCATCACTTCCAAGCGGCAACAACAAGCGTGACAGTTTGAACAAGTGACTTCCGATTCTTCTGTGATGTTCTGAATTTGAATGGTCATAAATTCTGCAATCAATAATTCTGCAATCAATAGTGATGGCGCATAATACCTCAAACTTTGCCTTTTCGGTATTTGCGATTACTTCACGCTAATGTAATTCTCCTTTTCCCTACATTATTCCCTCTTTATATACTCGTGTTTACTGTGACACTAAACCGAGGGTACTACTCAATAATTTGATAGTGCCTTGCTACATTGACGGTCACTTTCCCCCACTCAGAAGCTTTAACTCGATCTTGGTGGCGTTCAAATGCAGATCGATCAACGAACTCTTCATAAACATTAAAGCGAGTTTGGTCGTTCGCATCCGGCTCTACTTCAAAAACTAAGCAACCTTCTTCTTTAAGCGTTAATGTCTTATGAATCACTAATGCCTCTAGCACCTCTTTTCGCGCTTCAGTTGGTACTACGATGTAGCCCTTTAGTATCACTTTCGACATATCTATCCTTGTTATCCTCTTTATCTATTTCCTGATGCTGCCATCATAATGCAATTGGCAATGAGTCTTGTACATTTCATAAAACACCTACGCTTTCATGCTCAATAGCATCACTTGTCTCGCATTGTTACTTTATCAATGGCTAGATATCGGTATAATCGCCGCCCTAGTGATATCACTCCCCATTTGTAAGCGAGTCTCCAATGTCAAAGTTGTTTTTTAAAGGTCGAATAGATACCAGACACAATCATGTTATGTCTGGCTACAACGTAAATCGTGACGTAAAAGCAGGCACTGAGGAAGCACCAATCTCAATCGTGGTGAATACCACAGAGCGTCAAGCGGAAATTGAACTGCAACTTGCAAAAGCAGAGATTGTCGCCAACATCACCCTTGATGCAGCTGCTGAAGAAAACATCGTTGAGCTTGAAACATTGCTTAATAAACCAAAAACCACCACATTTGAGAAAACACCGAACCGTAATGACCCGTGTTTGTGCGGCAGTGGGAAAAAATATAAGAAGTGTTGTGCGTAACGACTGACCATTCGTATCATGAGCCCAGCCCATGATTTGTCTTTCGCTTAAACACCTCTTAGATCTCTGGTTATTTAAGCGAAAGCATCAAAACGCTATTACCGATAAAGGGTTACCGGTCTTTATTGCTGCCCAGTAAGTTGCAATAAATCCCATTTATTGCCATAAAGGTCTTCAAAAACGACAACCACACCGTACTCTTCTTCACGCGGCTCTTCATTAAAAACAACGCCGTTTCGTTTCATCAACTCATAATCTCGCCAAAAGTCATTCGTTTGTAAAAATAAAAACACACGACCGCCACTTTGATTCCCTATAGCCTGACGCTGAAACTCACCCCTCGCTTGTGCAAGTAGCAAATTTGTACCGTTGGAGTTAGGTGGAGAAATTTGTACCCAACGCTTTCCATCCCCTAAATCCGTATCTTCAACTAACGTAAATTGTAATTTTTGGGTATAAAACTCAATTGCATCGTCATAGCTTTCCACCACCAATGCCACATTACCAATACTTTGTTTAATAGACGATGTCATTTTTCGATCCTAGATTAAAAATACCTGTTGCTAATTCACCCATAAACTAAGTAAAGGCCAGCACTTCAGCCACCCTCTCTTGAAGGCAAGGTAGGACCCGTTCTTGAAACCATGGGTTACGCTTCAACCATCGATTATTCCTTGGACTTGGATGAGGCAATGGCAGCACATCTGGCCAATAGTCTTGCCAGTGACTGACGACTTCCGTCAAATTCTTACGCTGCTGAGGGAGGTGATAAGCCATCGAGTATTGACCAATCACCAGAGTCAATTCAACATTAGATAATGACGCCAACACTAACTCTCGCCACGTTGCAGCGCAAACGGGTTTAGGCGGTAAATCCCCCGTTTTTCCTGTCCCAGGGTAGCAAAACCCCATGGGGACAATGGCAAAGCAGTCAGGATTGTAAAAGGTCTGTTTCGAAACGCCTAACCACTCCCTTAATCGCTCGCCACTCGGGTCATTAAATGGAATTCCAGATTCATGCACGCGTTTCCCAGGCGCTTGGCCCGCTATAAGTATGCGAGACTTACCGCTCATTTGAATAATAGGGTTGGGTCCTAAAGGCAACGAGTCAGCGCAAATGGTACATTGCTGAATATTCTTAATCAGTATTTCGTTTGAACTCATGATATCTCTCCAGCCTATAAGCAACAATATTATCACGCTACAATGGCGGAAAACATGATGGCAGAAAACCTGGATTCAAGGTCTATTTAGTACCTGCCCATACTGCTCGGCTTAACCCATACACGGCATGATCAATAACTCGACCGTTTAAATTTTCACTACGAGTTATTGTTCCTTCATGATTGAAACCAAGACGCTCGGCTACGCGTCGACTGGCATGGTTTTCTACAGCTGCCGAAATCTCTACTTTTTCCATACCAAGCTCTACAAAGGCTACGTTGATCAGCTTGGCAACTGATTTTGTGACAATACCCTTACCTTGATAGTCAGCACTGATCCAATAACCAATTTCGACCTTTTGTAAGCTAGGGTTGATAGTATTGAAGCTAATATTACCGACTACACGATCTTGCCAAACCATCGCGCAGGTCATGGACTTCCCGTCGGCGTAATCGTGCAATGCACGCTGAATAAAGCCTAAAAAGAACGCCTCATCATGACCAAGCATTGGCCACGCTAACCATTGAGATAAATAGTCACGCTCTCGCGCGACAATATCCAAATACGATTGAGCAAACTTGGGTTGAACCAACGCAAGTACCAACCCTTTCTCAACGTCCATTGAAAACATATTTTCTCCTATAAAAACCTTGCGCTTACTAAATGCGACTACTTTGCTGAACGAGGATACGCACAACCATCAGATTGCACCGCCGAGGCCGTCGAAGCATGACGGTGCACCCACACCCACCTGCTGGTCTTTTTTAGCATAATGCTCCATCGAATTGGTACCGAAAACTCCACCTCACCTTTGCTGAGATGAAGCGTTAAACATTGTGCTACAACAGCATGATCGTTGGATATCACCACATCAGACCAACCCCACTCAAACTGAGTCGCGCTTGCTTCAGAGAAATTTCTTAAAAAAAGATCTTTGACCTCATTTTGTCCACAGCAAAGTTCATCATTGCCTGTTCCAATTACGGATACGCTATTTGTCGAATCAAACACCTGCATCAAGGCATGAATGTCTTTCGCACAATACGCGTGTGCATACTGATCTAGCGTCGCCACAATTTGTTCATAGTCGTTCATCACGTTCTCCTTGGTTAGAGAAAGTGTAGACGATGTCATTTATAGACCAAGACCGCCGCAACTTTAGGCTGTCGAAGTGTTTACTGCTCGTGTCTTTAGTCCCATCACATAAAAACCTACCACGGCTAGCAGTGCCACTAGAATCACCCCATACCAAGTCACATCATAACCAAACTCATCTATGGAATAGCCGACCAAAATAAAGCTTGGCATCAACAACACACTGCGTAGCGTCATTAATACGCCTTGAATGCGCCCTCGATGGCTGACAGGGGAATGATTAGCTAAATACACGCCTTCCTTTGTCAATAGCAACACTTCACCAGCCGATAGAAAAAACCAAGCGATAAAAATGATGGGGATAGCAGATGTTGCCATAATTAGCGCATAGCCAAATGCGAACATAATCCCTGCATAGACCAAACTCATTGTTTCTGTTTTTGTCGACGTAAGCGTTATTAACCACGGCGTCAAAATGACGACTAGCACACAAGCCAATGTCATTAATTGCCCAAATAAAACTGGCCCATCAGAACCGTAGAGGTCACTCAAATAAAGTGGGCTCGTCATCGTCATTTGATTTAACGCAAACCACAGCAACCCACATAAAAAAGTAAACACAATCAAGCGCGGACGATCTTTTAGTACCGCCCAAACGCTCCCTTGTACTGGTTTTTCAAGATCACTGTCGCCAATTTCATGCCCAGCTTGAGGCACCTTAACCAGCACTGCTACAACAGCTATACCGAGAAAAGTCGCAATACCGTTACCCCAATAAATCCAATGCGTGTGTGTCCAGAAAAGATACCCCGCAATTATCGGCCCAACGGCAGAGCCAAAATTATAAGTCAAATAACTCAGTGATATGACGGCGTCTCTATTGGTGGGGGAAGAGAGATCCGCTACTAGTGCATTACTCGCAGGGAGAGCGATACCAATACAAAAATACGCCATAAACAGCAACGCGGGAACCAAGGTCGCAGACTCAGGATAAAAACCACATACCATGAGAAATAACGACCCGACGCATTCACCGGCAACCATTACCCGCTTGTGACCGAAATGATCAGAGAGTTTTCCACCAACAAATCCACCAGCCAAAAAAGCTGCGGTCACCAGCATTGCCAAGGAGCCAGCGACGGTTGCGCTGTAACCCAGTTTCTCAGTAAGCAGCAGTACCAAAAATGGGATAATAAAATTGCCCATCCCCAAGACCATTCTCGCGAGTGCAACATAATATATAGAGTGAGGTAACCCTGAGTACATTAATATGGATTTTTTTAATTTTAGAAACATAGCATCCTAACCGTCCCTAGCATATTAACTCCCCCTTATACCAAGTACCCATCGATTCTAACAAATAAAATTATTACTTTTTCATCAAGCTTATTGTGGCACTGGATACACTATTAACGCGAGAATTTTAATATAAAACACAAAATAGCAACGGAAATACACCAGCAATAAAGAACTTTGTGCTTAACGTCGAACGCTCTAATTTAGTGACAACGTAAGACTTAGGCTCTGTATTTTCAATTAGACTGCTAGCTGAAGCCCCAGCTACATTGCCGGGGTTACTGTAACCTACATTATGACCAGAGAAAGAAAACAATGCGCCAAGCTCAAACAAAACCAACATAGCATAAAACGCATAATCACTAGCATAATTAAGCTTGATTAAACCCGTTATAAGCTGACACAAGGTGACAAATGTTAATGAAGCAACATTCGATAACACTATAAAAGCGAGAACTTTGAACATATTGACCCCTACTAGATTTGTTAGGCTTCCTCTGTACACACTTGTCTATTCTTTAACATGCAAAGTTGTCACCAAATATCTAACGCCACCAACTTTTTCAAGGTGAGAAATTAGGCAAATTTATCAAGATCAATCTGGTATTTCTGCAATACTTCTTGCATTTGTAGCTTCTTCTGCCCCGCAGAAACAGCCATGACTTTTGCGGTCACATCTGATATTTCACCTTTGGTTATTCCTGCTTTTTTAGCTTCAAGTAAATAGTAACGAGTACAAGGCAAGCAGTTCATCGCCATTGCAGCAGATAAGCCTACCAATAGCTCTGTCTTGGTATCTAAATGATAATTATTATGAGTAGAACGATAGAATTCCCCATAAGCGTCTTGGTGCTTTCCTAGCATATAGTCTCCCTATTCAATCCTGAAAATCAGGATTGCTAATTAATATCATACTGAATAATGAAGTTAATAAAAAATAGAATTAGGCGTTCCACCCTATCACCTCTTAGCTTCTTTCACTTTCGCGCTAACTTGAGCTAACTCGCACTTTTGGACATAACGGCACTTTCCAAGACAATGATATGCGGTCTCGACCACTTTGACTTTATTAGATACCTTACATTTGGTTAAACTTATGTTTCATATTTAACAGATGCGCAACCAACACAAACCCTCTACTGTTAATAGTACGTTAATGACACAGAGTGGAAAATGATGAAGGTACTTATTCAATATACTCAGCCGGGTAAATATAAAGATCAGGCATGGGAAGCGTTAACACTGAGAACAAAAGGAAAAATCCAAGCGGTGACACCATCATACGCCGCGCAATTAATTGAACAGAACAAAGCCAGTCTCGTCATTTCTGAAGACGAACAAATCATCGTTCACGTCTAGCATTCAATAAAAAGAGCTCACCGATTAGAGCTCTTTCTTGCGTACCTGTCACGCCGTAACAGCAATCAGCCTGCCGTTGTAGAGTTAGCATTATTCAAACGCGCATCTATAACCACCCGCTCATTCCAGCGAAGTGTTGAGCGCTTTGATTAATCTTGCTGGCGTTCCACCAAACAAAGAGTCTGGCGTGACATCTTTAGTGACTACTGAACCAGCCGCAACCACTGAGCGGGCACCAATGGTGACACCTTGGCAAATAACAACATTTCCACCAATCCAAACATCATCTTCGACAGTAATTGGGAGGCATTGCACTTCCCATTTTCTACGATGACGATAATCAAGAGAATGCGTCGGCGTGTAAAACTGGGTGTTTGGACCAATAAGGACATTATTACCAATACTAATAGGCGCGTTGTCCAACATTGTCACGCCCATATTTATGTACGTATCTTTTCCGATTGAAATAGTTTTGCCGTATTCACAGGAAAATGGTGGGCAAACAACACTATTCTCACCAAGTTGCTTTAATAACTGAGTGACATATGGCCTCGCCGCCTCAAACTGTCGTTGATTGATATTTTGTAGTAGGTCAAATGCTTGTTTTCTGAGGATGTCAAACTCTGGACTATATGCGTCATACTCAATACCAAGGCACATTTTTTCAAATTCATTCATATTATTACTACCGCATCTGCTATCGACACTTCAATATAGCGAATTTGTATCTACACACCTTGAGGTAGCTCACTTACCACCACGAATTAACATCAGACTGACACTTGCTTAAGCAACCCGAGTGTAGGTGGATTGTTTTCAACATCAAAACACCATGGCATGATCCACCAAGAATCGGCCATCTTGATACACCAATACAATCTCTGCGACATACTCTCCTTCGACCTTCGAGCAATACTGTTTCCAAACAATTGCCGCTGAGTCCGGTCGCTTAAAGACGGCAACCAACTCCCGGTTTTCCCACGTCCCCTTCTCTGCCTGATACTTTTCACATACCATTTTTAAATGTTGCTCGGTGACAATCGCTTTCGCTCTTGCGGTAAAATCTTGAACATGTTTCGCATGGTCGATCTCTGTCGACGCTTGCATCAAATTATCCATAATAGGGGTCGCAACAGCCAATATTTCTTGTTCTTGCATTTCCATAAAGTTCATGTGAACACCCAGTTACTCATTGTTCAAATAAGGGAATCACTATTTTATGGCTTATAACTTGCGTTTTCCACACCCAGTGAAGGCAAGATATAGTTCACTATTAATTCAAGCGGATAGTCTTCGTCTTGATGTCCATACGCACCAGCTGTAGTCAGCACGATCAGTTTATAATCTGGGATGATAAACATATCTTGTCCACCACTTCCTCTCATACCTGCAATATCTATTCTGTTGCCACTGATACTCACATAGGGAAACCACCAATTATGCCCATACTGAATAGCACGTTCATTCCAAAACTTTCCCTTCGGTACTAGGCTTTCACCTGCCCACTGTTCAGAAAAGATACGCTTCCCACCCCAAATGCCCTTATTTAAATAGAGCAACCCCAACTTAGCGAGGTCCCTAGACCTTAAATATAATCCTGAAGAGCCAAGGTAATCGCCTGTTCTCTCATGTGGAAACCAATAATAATTAACAATATTGAGTGGTTCAAAAAGTATTTTGTGGGCATTTGACTGTAAATCAGAACCGGTGACATTTTCAATTAACCC
The DNA here is from genome assembly GCF_050337205.1 of Vibrio nomapromontoriensis. Lineage (NCBI taxonomy): Bacteria > Pseudomonadati > Pseudomonadota > Gammaproteobacteria > Vibrionales > Vibrionaceae > Vibrio > Vibrio nomapromontoriensis. The sequence continues at coordinate 11,676 of NZ_JAKJSS010000016.1, read as the reverse complement.
GCCTAGTAATACACTCATCGCCCCTTGATAGACAAACTTCTCGTCTGGCTGATAAGCTATATTTTTATTGAAAATATATTCGTAAGGGTCTTCTGCTAGCCACATATTCATAGCATCACTATTGTCTACCCCCCATTCAGACCAACTAATACCACTATTAAAATCTAGAGCATGTCTTATGGTAATAGGTTTTTTCGAATCCAAATCAGGTATGTCTTCAGCGCTATAATAACTAAATATTGATGTATCGATACTTTCTATTTCATTTTTTAGCAAAAGGTTAGCGATTAGTGTTGCAGTCACTGTTTTTGTCACAGACTTCATATGGTGGAACGTATCTGGGCTAGGTGGATACGGATCTGGCATCGGAGTACCATCCGGGGTACTTCGATTTAAGTAGTAATGCTCAAAAATCAGTTTACCATTTCGAACAATGAGTAATGATTGAACTTTTTTAGCAGAATTACTCTTTACATTCTCATGCAGCTCAATGAGTTTAATTGGCATAAACCCTTCCCTCTTCGGAAGCGCTATTTCCCAATCATTTTGCTTAGATTCCTGCGTCCAGTTAAAATTGCTTTCATCAGGTTCGCTAGCATAATTAACAACGACCGCCACAATTATGATCAGCAAAAATAAACTAGCGATACGTCTAGCCGTTTCCACTCTACCCAATGTCATACTACCTTCATTTTTGATTCGTAAACACGTACTCATATACCATGGCTGACTTCGAAATCGGTCCAATCGATTGCCATGCACTATCCTGACTCATCACCGCTCTCGAAGAGATACCCTGATAGCAATAGTTATTTTCCCAATAGACTTGGCCATGTTAAACAATCACGGCACTAATACTCGCAGCAGGTAAATCCTGAACGGCATTTTTCATACTTTCATCTAACCGAACTAACGACTCTTCAAATAAATCAGAGCCATACTCGATGACTAATGCTCGCTTCCTGCGTATACCCACATAGGCTCTGTTTTCCCTGCTCTTTCAAAACCTAACGCGGTATAGAAGTCGACCGCCTCTCCATCCGCTGTCAACATTTGTTGATGGAAATCTTTGTACTTACTTTGCATCAACTCCATCATCCTTCTTCCTACCCCTAAGCCTTGAAAGCTTGGAGAAACAAGCATATGAGGATAATAGACAACTAAATAGCCATCAGAGATGGCATTACCGATGCCAATAAGTTGCTCATCTAAACGCGCAGTCACTAACGTGTCTGAATTTAATAAAGCCGGCATCAACCGCTCTGGTACATCTGCGGATGACCAGCCATTGGCACGATATAGTTCAACAACTTCGGCTTCATTTATGTGCTTACTAATTTGTACTACAACGTCCATATTCCCTTTAGCGTTCCCTTTTCTAACCAACTATACAGACAGATTTTTCATCTTATCTGGAACGTATCAGGTATAAGTGGCTAAGTTTATTCTTTGCGAAGCACTGCTCGCTTTTCTTTTTGCCGTTGTTTCTGTGCTTCTCATTCAAATGGGCTCACTTATTTTAGTTTATTCGCTGACTTAGCCACCTTATTAAACCAAGCTCTTTTACTAGTGCTAGTTGAGTGAATCACTGGACCAAGGTAAATTGAAGAAATGTTTTTAATTCCAGAGAAATCCAAAATTGAATGTTTAAGGTGTTTGTAAATTACGTTGCCCTTAACGTATTTGTACCAAATTGGAGGACTATCAAGAGTAATAATGAGTTCAGAAGTACGCCCACCTAATAGTTTCTTTGGCATTGACTGACCTTCGACATATTGGAATGCAAAACCTGGCAAAAATGCTCGATCAATCGCGCCTTTCAATTTTGCTGGTACCGTTCCCCACCAAACAGGACTAACGATCACAATATGCTCCGCCCACTTGATCTTGCTCTGAAACTCCACCAAATCTGGCTCTAAAGCAACGACACGATCATAACCATCACTTAAATTCAGGTCAAAGTTCAAATCTCCAATATCGATTTGCTTCACTTCATGCCGAACAGCTACTGCCGTCACATACTCTTCTGCCAGAGACTTACATAAGCTCGTGCGCTTTGGATTAGCGTTGATAACTAGAACATTTTTCATACACTTTCCTATAGAAATTATTTAGAAAGTGCAGTGTAAACTCTAACCTAAAGGTCAGAGTCAAGCCCTTGTAGACATCTATCGATGGACATTCGATAATTTTCAATACGCTGCTTTTTAATTTTCAATTCTGCGATTTCTTTCTCTACCATTTCCTGCTTTTTTATTAAGAAATCGCTTACTGACTGCCAATCAAAGTCCTCTTGTTCAGTTTTCAACGCTACCAAGTCAGAAAGTAACAGGCCGAGAGATTGAGCCTCTTTAATTATCTTAATCAGACTTATGTTCTGTCGACTATACACTCGATACTTCCCAGCTCTTGAAACGCTCAATAACCCGAGAGACTCGTAGAGTCTAATTGCTCTTTGAGTGGCGCCTGATAGCCTCGATGCTTCGCTAATAAACACTGCAATGTCCTTATAATAATATTCATATCAACCTCGCCAGTTAGATATTCACCTGCACGCAACTTAACGGGTTAACAATGAGCTCTTATACTGCATGTGCACAAAATGTTTATCTGATTTTGTGACTTGAAAGCCATGACGATCATATAGCCTATGAACTCGATTACCTTTTAGGTAGCGCAGTGATACTGTTTTTCCGGCAGCTTTAGCAAGGCAACGCTTCAAAATAGTGCTACCAATCCCGTATCCTTGAACGTGTGGCAATAGAAAGAAGCGTCCAAAGTAGTAACCGTCCTCATCAGGCATAAATAAATAGCTCCCGACCTTTTGGTCATTACACAAGACGACGACCGGTTTAGCCTCATTCCACTCTTGTTGGTGAAATCTCCGCTGTGTTTTTTCATTCCACCCAAACACTCGACAAACAGCGTCGTACTCTGCGGCTTTCTTTAAGGCATATAAAAACTCAAAGTCTTCGTCAGATACCAACTGTTCCTTGTATTTCATGCACTACCGACTCCTGTCTCGTTCATCTATGACATTCACCAGAACGCTCAGCACTGTCGAAATACGTCATATTTCGCATGACTATTAATACACTACTGTGAGCGTACCAACGCTTTCCAATAATCATAGAGACCATCAATATTAGAAGAACACATTAAACTCATTGCCCCCTTAATTTGCTCGTCATTCCATTCCCACCACTTCATCTCTAGCAACTGTGATATCTCAGTTTCGGTGAACCTATAACGTATATGCTTTGCAGGGTTTGAACCGACTATTGAATATGGTGCAACATCTTTCGTCACAACGGCACGACTTGCTATAATTGCCCCGTCTCCGACAGAAACACCACTCATAATCATGGCTTCAGTCCCTATCCAAACATCATTGCCAATAACCGTATCACCCGAACGCTCAAATCCATCTTTGGCATCGACGAAGAGTTCATTGTCTTGATAAAAAAACGGAAACGTACTCACCCAGTTATTTTGATGTCCTTGATTTCCAGCCATCATAAACACTGCACCAGAACCAATTGAGCAGTAACTACCAATAATTAACTTATCAACATCAGACCTATCTGCAAGCAAATAACGAGCACAATCGTCAAAACTATGATTATGATAATAACCAGAATAGTAACTATGCTCACCCACTATAATATTTGGATTCGTCACTTGTTCTTTAAGAGACTTACCTATAAAAGGACTTTCAAAATAATTATTCAACTACATTTCTCTCGACAACTTGTTACGCTTTACCAAATGACACTGACGACCAATTCAGCCAAACGCTAACAACTTCAACTTTAGACCACAACCACAAGCACAGAGCTTGCAACCATGAAATTTAACTTCTTTATCACCGCAACATATGTGGTGCTGTTATTTGCGGATCAGTCACTACACTTACATATATTAAGTCTTAACTATCAGAGCAGTACCACACGAAGCCAAAATACTACCGGAAAGTCTATGTAGCCACCGTTTTGATTGTTTTCCCTCAAGCAGCCTACCAGCCTTAGACGCCATTATTGCATAGCTACATAGAACGCCTCCAACAGATAGCGTCGATATCGCAATAATTAGAAAAGCATCAAGTACATCGATAGATTTTAAATCGATAAATGCCGGGAAGAACCCCATATAAAACAAGATTGCTTTTGGGTTAGAAAGCGTCATTAATAAGCCAACTAAAATGCTTGAGCCACTGTTAGAAGTTGCTTTAACATCCGAGCTACTGGTGTCCGACCATGTTACGTATGCGAGCCAAAAAAGGTACATAGCACCGACATATTTCAGTACTATCGCAAATTCGCCAAGCAAGCTAGACACGACAGATAACCCCGTAAGCGCAAGAAAAATAAACACATAATCGGCTAAGAGCACACCAAGAACAACCAAAAACCCTTGCTTCCAACCGTATGACGCTGAGCGAGAGGCCACTGCGAATACACTGGGGCCAGGTATTGCCGCAGATAAAATCATTGCAATAAATAAAGTAATCATTGCTGTTATAGTCATCAGTCCCTCCATAGATCTAATCAACTTATATGGCGAGTGGTACCCTGCCAAACTTGGTTTGACCACGGTAAACGCGCGAACCAACACCCTAACTTACTTGAGTAACAGCTACCCCAAACCATTAAACTAAAAAATAGCGATAGTGACCAGAATAAGAAAGACAGTTATGATACTCAATTCTATGCTAAGAGACGATCTTGTGGGGCGGGAACGGCGCCAATAATCAACTATTGACGCCATAATATCTTGTTATGCGAATAAAACTCAGTAGCTTACCTAACAGTCTAAACCATGAACCATATGTACTAACCGTTAACTACATTCAGCTCTTCTGTGTGGTACCAAAGGAAGCCTTTTAATTCCTTTCCATTTTTTGGTTCCATCCAGTGTTTTGTCTGCGGTGGAATCGTAACAACATCTCCAGGGCCAACTGAAACTACATTATCCCCTGAGTATATAGTGCCTTCCCCTTCCATAACAACGAACGACTCATGTTCTTTATGTTGATGTTCATTGCCGTCATTTTCAAATGTTAGAATTTCAATTTTTGGCTTTTCATTGAGGCTGAATAACACATCTTTGAATCCGAATGATGTTTTTTTCATGTCACGTCTCCTTAGCTTGATATCAATTCAAGTGGAGCCTAACACTTGCAAAAAATGAAGTATATTTGTTACCTACAGACACCTTAAGATGCTTACACTCGCTTACAATGGATGTGAGTTTAGGAAATTCGCATAACGCCGACTTAGGTGCAGCTAACCGTCACTCTTAAGTGATTTTTTAGCTAAATTCTGCATAATACTCTTCAATTTCATTCACTAAATTGGTTAATTCTTTTAACCCTTGGCGCTCGTCAGGAGTAAGATGGATGTATATGTTAGTATTTGGTGGTACATTCCTACTCCAAAGCCAACCAATCACTTTAGAAACAGAAGCAAAACGCCTAGTAAAAATGCCACGCGTTGGTAGTCGGCTTAAAGCACTTGTTATATTTTTCAGTGCGACATAGTACCTGAAAAGCGATCCTTACCTTTCCAGTACGAACATTGCGGACAATGTCCACCTTCGGGATAATCGATACCTTCCTCGTGAGGGCAGCCAATAATATCCTCGACCATACTTACCGTTTGTGCGCCGTTGTCATCAATAAATATCAGTACTTCTTTTAAAATCAGCTCATCTTTACGAATATCTGTCGCCTTGAACCATTTTTTCATTGGCTCCGGCTCTGCACCGTCATAAGGAATAATTGCGCAGACAAGCTTTGTTGCCGTTTTATTGTCAGCACCATAGAAAGCAACGGTAGCTATGGGAAAACCTTTATTCCCTTTGCGTACTCTCTTACTAAGTGCTTTCTTATTATTTCCCTGAGCCATTATTCACCCGTACTTAAAGAAAAATATAACGCCTTGCTAAGTTGCAGCTAACGAACACAACACCCAAGCAAAGCCACGTAATCAATGAACTCAACCAAACCAGAATCGCCGAGCGTTAGCTGCCTGCTTGTGCAAATTGTTAGTTGCACAATGCGCACTGAATTTTTTGTTTATTTTCAGTGATATATTCTATGTCACTTAGATAGGCTTGAAGATGACCTTGTTCTATGTTTTCAGCAAAGGATTTATTACCATTTTCAGCTTCACTGCGCATGAACAAAACTAAGGCCTGTAATCGCTGAATCATTGCGTCCGCTAGTTGATTCCTTTCAGATTCAGTAGCGCCGTAACTATCACAGAACAACTTAGCTCTAGCGACCTGCTCAGAGATTGTGCCTAACTTATCATTACTGTCAGTTTTGAAAGGTGACCAGCAATAAACTGAGTATGCTAAATCCCATATCCTTGGCGCTGGGTGCGCTGTATCAAAGTCAAACACACCTACAACTGTATTCTCGGATAGAGCAACATTGTATGGGGTAAAGTCACCATGACAAATAACCTCAAAAGGCTCTCTTGGCTCTAGCATCCACTTGTGCGTATTGACATCTACTTGCTCCAAAAGTGGCACAGTTGAGTCATGTATTTTACGCAATAATTTACCCGCAGACGTGAGTACATCCACAGTTGCGATTGCACCAACTAGAGGGTAGTTATAAGTATTACCAACGACAAAACTTAGGACTTCCTGCTCTTGGTTAACACCAAGAAATCTTGGACATTCAGCCACATTTTTTCGCTCAAGATGCTTCAAAATGAGGTGAATTGTAGGACTCCACGGCTGAAGAGGTCGATAGACAACTTCGCCATCTCGATATATGGCTGATTCTCTTCCACCTGATAATTCTTCCACGAAACCTCCTCGTGCAACTAACGCCGCGTTAAGTGGTGAACAACGCGACCACCAAACCTAAACCATTGTGCTGTAAACACTAAATTCAAAGAAAACCGAAAATGCCAAGCGTTGTGAATCCGTCTTAAACGCCTTGTATGGATAATAACTCATGAAATCGGGTAACGTGAGACCCTAGCTTTAGCCGCAACTAAAGCTCTTTATACAGTAGATCGTTTAAACGCTGGCTCCTCCATTGAGAGACCGATAACAAACATGATCGCTGTATAAAGCTCCAAGCACTAACCTCGAATACTCGACTGGGACTTGAGCCCGTATTACGCAAGCATGAGTTAGCTTATTATGAATCCTATTGCACTTCAAAACATAAATATCGGCGTTGATGTTGGTAAGTCACAATTAGACATTCACATCCGCCCATTAGACCTATTTTTTACTGTCGAAAACAATGATAAAGGAATAAAACAGGCAATTAAAACTATTGCGAAGCACCAGCCAAAACGCATCGTTGTTGAAGCAACAGGTCGCCTTGAAATGCCATTTATCATGGCATGCTCTGAGGCGAATCTTCCTTTCGTTATAGCTAATCCTTTACACATAAAACGCTTTGCTGGTGCGATTGGCAGGCGCGCTAAAAATGACAGACTGGACTCAGAGCTAATCGCTCATTATGCCGAAGCTATACAACCAAAACTAACCGAGCTAAAAGCCGAAAACATCCGGCTTATGAGTGACTTAGTCATCAGAAGAAACCAACTTCTCTCAATGCAAACGATGGAAAAAAATCGTATCCAAATCCTACCTAAAGAGATGCATTCCACCATCAAACCTATCTTAACTGCAATGAAAAACCAGATTGATAAGATAGAAAAGAAACTCATTAAATTAATCGATACTTGCCCTGAATATCATGCCAAGAACACCCTACTTCAAAGTGTTCCAGGAATAGGAAATATCGCAGCAGCCTCTATTATTAGTAACGTTCCAGAGCTTGGTTATATCACGAATAAACAAGCTGCTGCTCTAGTCGGTGTCGCACCCATCACCAAGGAAAGTGGCCGCCATAGAGGCAAAAGAGTTATTCAAGGTGGTCGTGCTCAAGTACGCACTGTATTGTACATGGCAATGATGTCCGCTATGCAATGTAACCCTGTTTTTAAAGCAACATATAAACGTTTATTGGATGCAGGAAAGCCCAAGAAAGTCGCTATCATTGCTTGTGTTAGGAAGATGGTTGTAACTCTAAATTCAATGCTGAGAGATGGAACCATGTGGGATGAAAACAGCGCCAATATTTAGCTATTGACGCCATACTCGTTTGTTATGTGCCGTTGCCGCAAAGTAATGTTCTAAAGGTTGTAAATGGCAAACCATAAATATAGAATGTCGTACCATTTAATGCATGAGACACTATATGAAAATTCGTGAACTAAAAGATGCGTTTCTAGACGTTGAACTAAACCGTGTTGGAAGCGTATTTCGTAACACTGTTGCTATCCTTTGTGCTCTATTTGCAAAATATGGTGCTTTGGGCGGCGTTGTCGTAATTTTATGGAACTGGGGGTTATTCTCTCTACCCAAGTACTCTCGATATCATGACTCGGTCTGGGAAGATTTGACTTCATTTATTTCAGTTTACGCTGTAGAAATAATTTCTTATTTTTCTGCTTATTTCGCTTTCTACTGTGTATATAACGTCGGCATCAAACGAATAATTCAATCTGCGATCAAAAAGTAAATGTCCAAAATACTGAAGTCTAAATATTTTCAGGCACATAACGCCTTGTTAAGTAGCAGCTAACTGCCACTGCACCTAAACAAAGCCACCGTAATCACTAAACCCAAATCAAACCAAAATCGCCGACTGTTAGCTGTCTGCTTGAACAAATTGTTATGATGCTTTACTTCTGACTAGCTTGGATAATTAGCAGCTCGATTTCTTGGTCTGACGTATTAACTAAACCATGAGTGCCAAACCGTTTATTTACTATCATATCGCCTGAGGAAACTTTGTGTTCTTCACCTTCAATTATCATCGTGCCTTCACCTTTTAAGATGATGTACATTTCCTCATCATCTTCATGGCGATGTTCGCCCATTGAGCTTCCGGCTGGCATTACAACTCGAATAGCGAAATCCCAAGCACCGTCAAAATCTTTACGCCTAAATGCTCGATAGATATCTATTGAACCATCGCCGCCATGGCTGTTTTTATCTACTTCCTTATCGCAAGTATAGAAATTTCGAATCATTTAATGTGTGTTCCTAATTATGAAATTGAATGTGAGCTTTGGAGCAACATAACGCCCTGCTAAGTGGCGCGAACGATTAACTTGCCCAGCGCACTTAATTTCAAACCAAAACCGCCAAGCTTATGGCGTCCACTTGAGCAGTTTGTTAGCTTTTTCGTGCGATAATGCCTGCGTTGCTCACCAAGATGTTGAAGTAACGCTCTCCCCTCAAAACCAATGACCAACATGACGGGGCAGAATTGAACTGTCCAAAAATTCGTAGCCTGAGTTGACGAAACTCAGAGGCAACTCAAAGTTTGCCACTAAGCCAACAACCACATGCGCCAATTTTCAATTAAGCGTAACTAACTCAGTAGCAAAGAAAAAGCACACGAGAAATGTGAGGTTACCACTAAAGAACAGATGTAAAGCTAGAACGATGAACCCATACACCAATAAACTAAACCGTGAAAGCTAACGCCGCATTAAGGTGTGAGCAGCGCTTGGCTATACTTGAGCGAAGCGAAACTGCCAAGCGTTGCGAATCACTCTTAAATGCTTTGTTATACAAATGGTTAATTGGATTCTACTGTCTCTTTAAAGACTAGATTAAGAGGTTTAACCAAAGAGTAAATCCACAAACCAAATGCTACAAAGCACCACATAAACAATGCTAGGAAAAAACTAAATATTGGCCACATCGCTAGTGCTAGTAACAGACCTGACAAACCTGTTACTGGTTTTTCTTCCCACTTTACAGTCTCCGCACCAAATATAGATGCGATGCCGCACATTAAAAAGAAAACAAAGAAACTTAGGCTAAAGCCGATAAAGAGCATTTTGAAAAGAGACCTTTTCGATATTTTCTTAACTGTAATTTCCATTTTCATCCCTGTATTTGTATAACGCCTTGCTAAGTTGCAGCTAACGAACACAACACCCAAGCAAAGCCACGTAATCAATGAACTCAACCAAACCAGAATCGCCGAGCGTTAGCTGTCTGCTTGTGCAATTTGTTATGTTTCTAGTCCTTAATTTCAAATATTGAGTCAATAATAATTGGCAAATTACCTCTCACGGATGTTGCACCGAAAACTGAGCGGGCATGCACACCTTTTTCACCAAAAACTTCTGCCATTAGATCTGAGCAACCATCCAGCACCTTAGGGTGTTGTTCAAAGTCAGCTGTGGCGTTTACGAAACCTTGAAGCTTGACGACTTGGTTAACTTTATCCAATGAACCTAACTCTAGCTTTAATGCAGCTAATATATCTAAGCCAGTTGCTTTAGCTAAAGCATACCCTTCTTCTGTGGTATATTCCCGGCCAAGCTTACCTCTGGGTACGACACTTAAACCAGCTACTGGACCTTTTCCTGAGACATAAAGTAAATTGCCTGTTCGAACGCAATTACAATAACTACCTTGCGGATCACTGGCTTGAGGTAACTCCAAGCCAAGTTCTGCTAATCTTCTTTCTATGTTCATCTATCCTCCGTGATTGAATGGAAACATAACGCCCTGCTAAGGGGTGAGCAACGCAATACCGAAGCCGCTGCATACCACCTTAATCACTAAATTCAACGCATAGTGAAAATGCCACGCGTTGCAAATCCCTCTTAAGCAGTTTGTTATATTTTTGTTTTCACATCTATCGTTAGGTTTTCTGGCAGCCTATAGAGTAGTGAACGTTTGATGTCCCCTTTAAAGCCAGTTCGGGCGCGGATCTCTGTTTTAAGATCTTCAGCTTCATGTCGTTCAAGCCTTGGGTCTAACATCATTTGAGTAATAAGTTCATGTGGGTTAATGCTGTACTTAAATATATTTTCAGCCCCCGCACCATCAGACCAATCACAAAACATTAATCGAACTTCATTTTCGTGCTTAAATGCACGTCGTTTAATTAATAATGAACGAAAAAGACCACCAAAGGTGATCCCTCCAGTCTCAGAAAAGGTTTCTCGAGCTCTAGTGACAAGTTCTGCCTCTCTAACGTAATCAACCTTACCTACACAATGATCGCAGTTAGCTTGGTCGTTTGTTGCCATGCAAATACTATCTAGAAGGTCGCCAATCTTAGTTCTTATTCTTACGCCACGCTTATCTTGAGAATAAATGCGCCACATTGCATCGGAAGCTTTCTCTTGTGTCCAGCACTGACCATACATCCTGTCATGGATATTATACTCAACTGTTTCACCTGACTCGTTGACCAATTTTGTTTGTAGAACAAAATTTTCAAAAGTGTCTTCCCACAAACTTGGCTTCACTAAGGTGTTTTGTTTTTCTTCAAACAATTGAAACAAGCGTTCCAAGGGTATTGTACGGTAAATATATTTCTCTAAATCTTGTTCTTCTAAATTCAAATACATCTGATTTACTCAATAAAAAATATAACGCCTTGTTAAGTAGCAGCTAACTACCACCACACTCAGACAAGACCACCGTAATCACTAAACTCAACCAAACCAAAATCGCCAACTGTTAGCTGTCTGCTTGAACAATTTGTTATGCATACGTCTCCACGAAACGTACCTCGTTGATCGCTCACAGGGGCATCTTCTCGAATTTAGGGATATTGTCACTTAAGAAACCCTCATCCCAATCAGCTCTTGAGCTAACAAAAAC